>NZ_PEDL01000010.1 GCF_002735925.1 Sporanaerobium hydrogeniformans
GGCATAGCAGAGAAGCCAAGTCTGGAAGGGATAAACGCTGAAGGCATCTAAGCGTGAAGCCCCCCTCAAGATAAGACTTCCCATTCCGAAAGGAAGTAAGACCCCTTAGAGACTATGAGGTAGATAGGCTTAGGCTGTAAGTGCAGTAATGCATGTAGGTACTAAGTACTAACGGTTCGAGGGTTTGACCTAAAATAGGATGGTATGACCATCACAACGGTTAAAACAAAGTATGTCGTAGTATTTGTTTTTGAGAGTATAAGTGAAAAAAGCCTTATTAAAAGCAGAAAAACTGCTTTTTGAATAAGGCTTTTTGTGTTTTTTATTTTCAGATATCTACCTATGATTGATATAAAGGTATTCATTTGATTTATTATAATTTATCTTTTTGTCTATTTTTACTATTTATCAACTAATAAAAGCTGTCGGTTACGTATGATTTGGTTACTTTTTTGTTGTTGATAATGTCAAAAAAAGAAAAAAGTGAAAAATTATGCAATAAATGGTAGAATTATTTGCTGAATAGTATAAAAATTATATACAATTTATTGAGTTATTTATATAATAGAAAATAAATTCATTTTTGTAAATAAAAGGGGGATATTACGATGATAAATCATGTATTAAATGGAAAAAAAAGAGACACTAAGAATCTTACAGTTGTAAGACTTTTTGAGAAGCAAGCTATAGAAAATCAAAATAAAATGGCACTAAAGTTTAGGGATAAAACCTTCACATATAAAGAACTTAATCAGAAGGGTAATCAAGTGGCACATTATTTGAGAAGTATAGGGGTTAAGAATGGAGAGCTAGTAGGAATATATCTTGAAAGATCAGAACAAATGATTGTTGTATTACTAGGAATATTAAAGGCTGGAGCTGTTTATGTACCTCTTGATCCTACCCACCCACAAGAAAGAAATAACTATATTATCAAAAAATCAGCTATGAAGTGGCTTATGACACATACTGAATTAGAAGGTGATGTTACTCATGAAGGCCTGCAAAAGATATGTATAGATCAAAAATGGGAAGTTATTGAAAAAGGGTGTTGTGAAAATTTAGATATAAATTATAAAGAGAGTGATTTAGCGTATGTTATTTTTACTTCTGGTTCTACAGGAAAACCTAAAGGAGTTGCTATAAGGCATGAGGGTGTAGCGAATTACTTATTATGTATGAGAGAGACACTTGACTTGTCAGGTGATGAAAGAGCACTTGCAACAATAACTATTACATTTGATGTTTCAGTTTCTGAAATATTTCTGCCTTTAATAAGTGGAGCAACTTTAATATTTGTTGGGAGTGAAGAAGTAAAAGATGGCATGAAGCTTAAGGCTTTAATAGATGAAGAAGGTATTACGCTTATGCAGCCTACACCGTCTACATTATATATGCTTTTAGATGCAGGCTGGAAAGGTAATCAGAGACTAAGCATAGTAGTAGGTGGAGAAGCTTGGAATATTCAGTTAGCTAAGAAATTAATGGAAGACGAAATTAAATCACTATGGAATGTTTATGGTCCTACTGAAACTACCATTTATTCTACTATAGCAAAAATAACTAGTGAGAATACCTTTATACCACTAGGTCAGCCAATTGACCAAACAACATTGTATGTATTAGATGAAAAAATGAATCCTATAGAAGTAGGTGAAGAGGGGGAACTTTATATTGGTGGAGTTGGTGTGGCTAAAGGTTATTTAAATAATGAAGAACTAACAAGAGAAAGTTTTATACAAAATCCTTTTGGAGAAGAGCAAGAACGCATATATAAAACAGGAGATATTATTAAGCGTGTAGATAAAGAAACACTGGCTTATATTGGTAGAAAGGATTTTCAGGTTAAAATAAGAGGTTTTCGTATTGAACTTGGTGAAATTGAAAAAGCCATACTGATGCAACCTGGAGTAAGTCAAGCTGTTGTAGTAGCAGTTACAAAGGACAAAGATACTAGATTGTGTGCTTATGTTAAGGGATTAATAAATAATTCATTAAATACTCTTGAGGTAAGGCATAACTTAGAAAAGTTATTGCCACCTTATATGATTCCTAACTTCATTATAGCATTAGAAGAATTCCCCCAAACGAGTAACGGTAAGATTGATCGCAAAGCACTTATGAATCAGGAGGTACAGAGTATAGAAACAAATGATTATGTTGCGCCTAGAACAGAATTTGAGCAAGAAATAGCTAATTTGTGGGAAGAATTGTTGGATATAGAGGGAATAGGGATTAAAGAAAACTTTTTAGAGCTGGGTGGTCACTCATTAATGGCTAATCGCCTTATTATTCGTATGAATAAGTCCTTTGGAACAACTCTAACATTACTAGATATCTTGTCTTCTAAGCTCACTATAGAAGATATGGCAAGAATAGTGGAAGATAATTTACTAAGTAATCTTTCTGAAGAAGAATTGGAAGAATTATTAAGTGAAGTAGCAGAGGAGGAGGAGAATGGCTAATATTATCTTAGTCACCCATTGGACAGGGGGAGACGTCATTCCGTTTATTAAGCTAGGTTATCATCTCAAGAATGAAGGACATGAGGTCACCTTATTTACTCACTGTGAATATGAGTTGCAGGCTAAAGAAAAAAAATTAGACTTTGTGGCTCTTGATAACCCAGAACTTTATAAGCAAATGAATGAAGAGTTATACCAATTAGCAGATCCTATCAATAAGAGAGAAGAATGTATAGAATTTCAGCTTAAATATCATGGCAAAGAAAGGTTATTAGCTGAATATGAAAAGATAGTACCCTATTGTAATAAGCCTGAAACCATTATCCTAGCTAGGCACCGTTCAAGTGTATCAGGTTTATTGGTAGCAGAAAAGTTAAAATTACCTTATGCATCTGTAGTACTTGCACCTAATTACTTTTCACATATGGATCTACATGACAAAATATTTGGACAAGAGTTAATAAAAGAAATTAATAAAGTTAGAATGCAGTTAGACTTACCACAGATAAAAAGTTGGAAAAACTGGCTATATAGTCCTAAATCCATGTGGGGGATTTGGCCGGAATGGTTTGCTAGTAAAACTGAAGATTGGCCTCAAGGTGTATCAACTATAGGATTCTTTGAGCAAGAGATAGATGAAAATGAATTATTTGATCCAACAATTGAAAGGCTATTAGAAACTACTGAACCTATTGTTTTAATTTCTGGGGGAAGCAGTGAGATGGTAAGTCCTAGGTTTTATGAAGTGGCGGTTAAGGCATGTGAGCAGGCAGGTTTTAGGGGCATATTAGTTACGAAATATGAAAGGCTTGTACCAAAGGATTTACCAAGTCCTATTCTATGGGTAAAACAAATACATTTAGTAAGTCTTATGAGGAGAGTAAATATCATTATTCATCATGGAGGAATGGGAACACTAAATGAGGCCATTAGTGCAGGAATTCCACAAATTATTATGCCGCATTTGACAGATGGACCAGATAATGCCGAAAGACTTGTTAAATTAGGTATAGCAAAATCCTTTGCTAAAGCAAGATGGGATAGTGACTTAATAGCTGAAGCTATTGTAACTTCTTTACAACCAGAGGTTATAGAAAAATGCAGATATTATCAAGAACAGAATGAAGAAATATATAAGCAAAGACGTTGGGTGAAGTTGATTAATGAGATAAAGCCCTATGAAGGAATAATACAGGAACCATTAGAAAAAGTACAGCTAGTTAAAAAGAAAGAAGTTTTACAAGAAGACAACAGACGTGAGCAGTTACTTGCCATTATTAAAAGAAAAAGAAAGGAGTGATGAGAACTATGGGAAATGTTGTGATCGTTACACATTGGTTAGATGGAGATGTTATTCCATTTGTAAGAATTGGAAAAGTGCTTAGAGATAGAGGACATAAGGTAACACTCCTTACACATTGTCATTTTGAGAAAATGGCTAAAGAGGCAGGCTTAGACTTTGAACCATGGGATACACCAGAAGAGTACAAACAGTTAGTAGAAGAAATGAATGGTGGGATTGTATTAGGGATAAACAATGAGGATTTTAAAAAAAAGCATGAAAGCTTTGAAGTTAGGATGAAAGAATATGACAAGATCTTGAAATACTGTAAAGAAGAAAATACAGTTATTTTATGTAAGAATAGGTCAAGTATAGCAGCTCATATGGTTGCTGAGAAGTATGAATTACCATTAGCCTCTGTAATGATGAACCCAACAGAAGTAGTAAGTATGATTTCTTTTGATAGACTTTATGGAAAAAAAGATATACCTCTTTGTAATAAATTAAGAGAAGAGATAGGATTACCTCCTATTAAAAGTTGGCTACAATGGGAGAGCAGCCCTAGTATGACTCTTGCTTTTTGGCCAAGCTGGTATGCTAAGCCAGAACAAAATTGGCCTCGTCCTATAGAAACGATAGGTTTTCCTATTGAAGAAGGAAAGGAAGCTATAAAAAGAGAGATACCTGAAGATTTCAAGATATGGCTTAAGGAACATGAGAAGCCTTTACTTATTTCAGGAGGTACTACAAAGCTTATTGATCCACTTTTTTATCCAATGAGTATAGCGGCAGCTGAGCTTTTAAATAAACCAACCATTGTCTTAAGCAGATATAAAGAATTACTTCCAGAAGAATTACCAGCTAATGTGAGGTGGTATTCCTATTTGCCCTTAGATGAAATTATGCCTTATTTAGGAGGTTTGATTCATCATGGGGGGATGGGGACATTATCAGGAGCTCTTAGAGGAGGGGTTCCCCAATTAATCCTACCTTGTTTTGTGGATAGGCCTTATAATGCTGCTTTAATAAAAGAACTCGGAGTAGGCAATTATCTTTATAGACCTAAGTGGAAGCCAGAAACTATTGCTAAGGCTGTAAAGGAGTTGATGGTACCAGAGATAAAAGAAAGATGCCTTATATATGCAGGAAAAATGAAGCAAAATAATGGGGTATCTATTGCAGCTGATAAGGTGGAAAGCCTAATGAAAGAACCCCAATATATCTATAGATTTAACCATGATTATAATGGCTATGATTATGAATTAGGAGAAAAAGAGGAAGAAGAAAGGAGTAAAAAAAATAAAATTTTTAAAGATCTAACAAAAGAGCAAAAAATGAAACTTTTATTCCATATAAGAAATAGGGGGGGATGCTGACGTGGAAGAGCAAGAAAAAAGAGTTTTATCTTTACAGCAAAGGCGTATGCTTATTGAAAAGAATAAGAAAAAACAAGCTTTACAGGATATTTCTTGTGTTTGCCGAAAACCAGGAGAAAATATCTTTCCTGCCTCTTTTTCTCAACGAAGGATATGGTTCATGTACCAACTAAAACCTAATAGTATTGAGTATAATGTGCCAGAAGCTTATATTATAAAAGGAAAATTTAGTTTAGTTCACTGCCGTGAAGCATTTGATGAAATTGTTTCAAGACATGAGGTACTTAGGACTACTTTTAGAGAAATTGAAGGTGAACCTATGCAAGTTGTTCATCCTCATAAAAAATCAGCTTTTGAATACCTAGATTTTTCTCCAATGGAAGAAGGTAAAGAAAAAGATTTAATTATTGATCAAGAGGTAAAGAAAGCTACTAATTGTATATTTGATTTGGAAAAAGGTCCTCTTATACAATTTTTATTGATAAAAAAACAAGAAAATATACATATTTTAGTTATAGTAGCACATCATAGTGTAATTGATTCATGGTCCCTAAGTATTTTAAGGAGAGAATTTCAAGTTATCTATCAAAGTAAATGTCAATCAAAAGACGTAATTCCTTTAGCTCCTCTTAAAGTGCAATATGGTGATTTTGCTTTGTGGCAACAGAAAAACATGACCAGCAAAAAGTTGTCAAAACAACTTGACTATTGGGTCAGTAAGTTAAAAGATTATATCGAGGATATAAAGTTACCAACAGATTTTAACAGACCACCTATACGAACAGCTAGGGGGGCAGCCCATAGCTTTAATAGTTCTCCCCAATTAGCAAAACAAATAAAAAAGTTGGCAAGTGAAAATGATTGTACAACATTTATGGTACTACTTTCTGCTTTTCAAATTCTCCTTTATCATTATACTCATCAAGAACGAATAGTAGTAGGAACGACTGCTAGCTCTAGACCAACCCCAGAGACTGAGGAAATAATAGGCTTCTTTATTAATAATTTAACCTTTAACACCTATATTGGTGATAAACCATCCTTTAAAGACTATTTGTTACGTGTAAAAGATGAAACGCTTGCTATGTATAAGAATCAAGAGGTACCCTTTGAAAAGGTGGTAGAAGCATTACATTTAAAACGAGACTTAAGCCGTACAGCTATTTACCAAGTTATGTTTAATTATTTAAGTGCAGCAGGAGATCACTCTGAGATGAAAGAATTAAATAGTCAGATGTATGGACTAGGAGGAAGTAAAGCAACTACTGATTTAAATCTATTTGCATGGGAAGAAGAAGATAGTATTCACTTTAACTTTGAATATTGTACAGATTTATTTAGAGAGTCTACTATACAACGTTTAGGGCAACATTATATTACCCTACTTAATAGTATAGTGGAAGATAGTACAAGAACAATTGATAAAATGCCTTTATTAACAAGCATCGAAAGAGAATGCCTGTTAAGTAGGGGGAAAAGGCAAATGATATCAGTAGATTCCAGTATAGTTATACACCGCCTATTTGAAGAGCAGGTAAACAAAGCGCCCAAACATACAGCGGTTTATTTTGAGGGGAAAGAAGTAAGTTATGAAGAATTAAATCAGAATGCTAATAAAGTAGCCCATTATTTGTTAGATTTAGGTATAACACCAGGTACTAAAATAGGTCTCTTTATGGATCGTTCTATAGAAATGATTATAGCTATGCTAGGAGTATTAAAAGCAGGTGGAGCTTATGTACCATTAGACCCTACTTATCCTGCAAACCGTATTAGCAGTATTATAGAGAGAGCTAGAACTAGGCATATACTTACTCAAAGACATTTACTAGCTAGTTTTCCTGAAATGGATAAAATACAATTAGTAGGCATAGATACTTTATTAGAAGGAAATAATGGGATGAAAAATCCTGACTTAGAGTTATCTGGTGAAGCACTGATGTATATACTTTTTACATCTGGTTCAACAGGTGAACCTAAAGGTGTAATGATTAAGCATAGAAATTATGTGAGCTATATAAAAGCAATTACTAAAAGGTTAGAAATGAATGAACCTCTTAGCTTTGCAATTGTTACTACCTTTGCTGCAGATTTAGGTAGTTTTAATATCTTTGCTCCCCTTCTAACTGGAGGATGTGTTCATGTTATTGCTTATGAACGAGCTACTGACCCTGATTGGCTAGCTGCTTATTTTAAGGTTCATCCTATAGATGTCATTAAGATGGTTCCTAGTCATTATGAAGCACTCCAAGTAGGAAAAGATGCCAAAAGTATAGTGCCTAGAAAGATGATTATCTTTGCAGGAGAAACTTTAAGGCAAGAGATACCTAAAAAGGTATGGGAATATAATCCTAATTGTAGAGTATTTAATAACTATGGACCAACAGAAACAACAGTATCTGTTTTGGCTTATGAGGTAAAGAAAGATAAGGTAAGAGAAGGATACCCCATCCCACTAGGAACTCCTTTAGAAAATAGTTATGTTTATGTACTAGATGAAAATAAACAGCTCGTACCATTTGGGGTGATTGGAGAACTTTATATTGGGGGAGAAGGGGTATCTGAAGGATATTTGGAGAGGGAGGACTTGACAAGAGAGAGATTTCTATATGATCCTTTTGATAGTGAAGGAAAAAGAAAGTTATATAAAAGTGGTGACTTGGTAAGATGTCTAGAGGATGGTAGTATTGAATTTGTTGGAAGGGCAGATAGGCAGATTAAAATAAGAGGTTATCGAGTAGAGTTAGGTGCTATTGAAAGAGTCACTCAGGAGCATGAAGCAGTACAAGAAGCTATAGCACAGGTGGCTACAGAAAAGGATGGAAGCAGTAGACTAATTGTCTATATAACCTTACATAAAGAGTTATTAACCTTTAATACAACAGTTTTAAGAAAGTACTTAAAAAATAAGTTGCCAGATTATATGGTACCAAATTCTTTTGTAGTTCTAAAAAGTATACCTATTAATGCTAACGGTAAAATTGACTACAAAGCACTTCCTATACCAGATAGAAGCCAAGAAGAAAGTGAAGCTTATGTGGCACCTAGAAATGAGTGGGAGGAAAAGTTAGCAACTATATGGTGTGAAGTCTTAGGAATCAAAAAGGTTGGAATAGATGATAATTTTTTTGACTTAGGAGGGGAATCATTTAAAGCTATTAAGATAACTAGAAAAATAGGAAAGAATGTTAGTGTTATTGACCTCTTTAAGTTTCCTACTATAAGAGAGCTAAGTCATCGTCTTTTGGGAGAAGTTCAAGAAGAAGAAGGGCGTTTGATAAAATTGACACCTAATACTCAAAAGAACATCTTAATGAATTATATTTGTTTTCCTTTTGCTGCAGGAAGTGCTATTTCCTTTCAGCCACTAGCTAATGAGCTACCTGAAAATTGTGCTTTATACGGTGTTCGCATGCCGGGGCGAGACTTTTCAAAACCAGAGGATATAGGAGGTACTATAGAGAGCATTGTACATGAATGTGTTACCGAAATTCAGGAGAAAGTACAAGGACCCATCAGTATTTATGCACAATGTATAGCAGGAGCTTGGGGACTGCTTCTTGCCTATGAATTGAGGAAGCAGGGCATAAAAGTAGTAACACTATTTGAAGCGGCTAATTTTCCCTCGCCAAGGCTTCCAGGAAAAATAAGTGAATGGTGGTCAAAACTTTTCCCAGCAGATAGATGGATGTCTAATCGCGTCTATAGAGAAACTCTAAGAAGTCTTGGTAATGAAGATGATATGGGAAATGTAGAGGAGGAGAATTTTCTTATTGCAGGCATTAGACATGAAGTAAGATTAGGAGAAGATTTTTTCTCTAAAACTTACTATGATTCAACGTTTGAAAAAGTAGATGTACCTATCTGTTGTATTATAGGAGAACAGGATCGTAGTACAGAGTACTATCAGGAAAGATACCATGAATGGGAGCGATACAGCGATCAGGTGAGTTTGAATGTAATTAAAGAAGCAGGACACTTTTTTCAGAAACACCAACCTAAACAACTATGTGGTATTATGACTGAAAAAATAATGCAATACATGGAAGATGAAAGACTTCTAGTTGTTAAAAATAAGAAAGAAGAAAAAACTTCCTTTGAACTAATAGAGGGAGGAAAGAAAAGCATAAAAGACGAAGGAA
The DNA here is from genome assembly GCF_002735925.1 of Sporanaerobium hydrogeniformans. Taxonomy (GTDB): domain Bacteria; phylum Bacillota; class Clostridia; order Lachnospirales; family Cellulosilyticaceae; genus Sporanaerobium; species Sporanaerobium hydrogeniformans. Next base: position 9,266 of record NZ_PEDL01000010.1, read on the forward strand.
GTATGAAACTTTTCTTCATTATTATTTTGGGACAAGTTATCTCTATCTTAGGATCAAATCTGTCTAGCTTTGCTACTGGTATTTGGATTTATAATCAGACAGGTTCAATAGGCAACTTTAGTGCTATCTCTGTATGTGCATTGGTTCCAAGTATTATTTTTGCTCCTTTAGCAGGTGTTGTAGCAGACTACTATGATAAGAGAAAAATTATGATATTAGGTGATTTATGTTCTGTTTTAGGAACCCTGCTTGTATTGGTCATGTATAGCTTAGGCAGATTGGAAGTATGGCATATTTGTTTGGCAGTTGTTGTTTCATCTACAGGTGGTGCATTTCAAAGCCCAGCTTTTTTATCAGCCATTCCTATTCTTGTGCCCAAGCGTTACTTAGGTCAGGCAAATGGAATTTTGCAGTTTGTTACATCTGGAGGACAAATGCTAGGACCTATTTTGGGAGCAGGAGCACTTTATTTATTAGGTATGAAAGGCGTATTGTTTATGGATTTCATTACTTGTTTTGCTACAGTAGGCACACTTCTTTGTATAAAGTTCCCTAATAGGAGTTTCAAGAAGCGAGAAGAACCATTTATCAAAGAGCTTATTGGTGGCTGGTACTATATTATGAAAAGATATAGTTTAGTAGTAATGGTAGCATTCTTTGTAGTTGCTAACTTTCTAATGAGTTTAGTTACGGTGCTTTTTACCCCATTAGCTATTGCACTATCTACAGTAAAAGGGCTAGGCTTTGTATTAGGAGCTAATGCTGCTGGAGTTGTGTTAGGATCTATTATTATGAGTTTATGGGGGGGAACTAAAAGAAGAGCTAATGGTATGGTTGGATTTTTAATACTTAGTGGAGTTTCTATTATAATAATGGGAATTAGGCCATCTGCTTTATTACTTGGAATAGGACTATTTTTATTTGGGATATCTATAGCTTTTGTAGATACACATTGGCAGATTATGATTCAAACCAAAGTAGGATTAGAATTACAAGGAAGGGTCTTTTCCATTAATCAAATGTTAGTATCTGTCTTTAGACCTATGGCATTTTTATTAGCAGCACCTTTATGTGAAAAAATATTTGAGCCTATGATGATGAGTAAATCGCCTATTGTAGAGAGCATTAAACTGATAATAGGAACGGGAGATACTAGAGGGATGGGGCTTTTATTTGTTAGTGTAGGCTTAGTATTATTTATTTGGAGCATTTTAGGATTTAATTATAAGCCGCTACGCAATATGGAAGATTATTTACCAGATGCTATTCCAGGACCTGTTATTTATAAAGATAAAGATAAGATTCAGGCAAGTATTGATCGTGCAGTGAGCTAAGAGTAAAAAGATAAAGGGGGAAATGCTATGAAAAAGGCATATCTTACCATAGATGATGGGCCTTCAGCATTTAGAAAAGAGCGAGTAGATATTTTGAAAAAATATGACATTCAAGCTATTTGGTTTAGTTCGGGAGAGTATCTTTTAAAGAGGGAAGAAGAAGCTATCTATACCATAAAAAATGGAGGGGTTATAGGTAATCATTCCTATAACCATCCTCATTTTTCTGCTGTAGTGTTGGAAGAATGTTATCAGCAAATAAAACGAACAGATGAAATTATTGAAGCGCTTTATAAAGAAGCTGGGGTGGAACGACCTATTAAAGCATTTAGATTTCCTTATGGTGATAAGGGAGTTGAAAAAGCATTTTATGATTTAGATTATAGTTTTGAAGAAAAGAAGAGAGTTGAAGCTATTCAAGGTTTTTTAAAAGAATTAGGGTATCAAACCTTGGAGTTTAAAGATATTCATTATGGGTATTTTCAAAGGCTAAAAGAAAAGAAGCACATTGATTGGTACTGGACTTATGATGCAATGGAATGGTGTATTTTTCAAGAAAGACCACCTTATGGCATAAAAACATTAGAAGATATATTGGAGCTTATGGAAATAGATTTACCTGAACGTTGGATGGGGCTTAATAATAAAAAATCAAATGAAATTATTGTAGTCCATGATCATGATCAGACTCTGGAATTTTTTGAACCTATTATTAAAGCATTCTTAGATAAGGGTATTAATTTTAAAAAATATACTAAGGATATGAGGCACTAATATGGAGATTTATGGGATTTATTTATCTTTCCATAAGGCTGATGAAATAATAGAAAAATATAAAGAGCAACTTATGCCAGCAAAAAGAAAGCGACTTGTAAGGCTGAGAAAGAAAGAGGATCAATTAAGGCTATTAGCAGGTGATTTATTAATGCAATATGGGCTATATCAAGAATTTGGCTTAGAACCTAAACAACTTGAGATAGTCTATAATACTTATGGTAAACCATATATATCAGGATATAAATACTGCTATTTTAATATTAGTCATTCCCATGAATGGGTGGTATGTGCTATAGATAAAAGTGAAATGGGTATAGATATTGAGAAGGTTGAAGAGATAGATCTTGATATGATTAAGATAATCTGTAATCAAGAGGAATATAAGATATTTTACTCAAAAAGGATAAGTAATTATCAAGCAAAACTCTATGAAATGTGGACTATTAAAGAAAGTTATACGAAAGGCTTAGGAAGGGGATTATCAATACCTTTTTCTCAGATAAACATTAATGAGAAAAAAAAATGAAGTAGCCTTATTTAATAATCAGAAATCTACAAAAAGGTATTATAAGAAAAGCAAACAGATAGAAGGATATGAACTGGCAGTATGCACTAAGAAACCTATACAAAAAATAAAAATAAAGCAAGTAGAGCTTTTTTATTAAGGTCTTTTTGTATATAATTGTATGCTCAAAGAGAAAATGGTATGCTAGTAGTATAGGAAAATAAAATAGAAAGTGTGGAGGCGGTAAGTAGGATGAAAATACTTTTTATTGGGGGTACGGGTACTATTAGTGCAGGGATTACTAGGGAATTAATTAAGAATCCAAAGATTGAGCTTTATTTGATTAATCGTGGTTCACGTAGTGAGGAATTTGCAGATAAAGTTACTTTTATAAAAGGAGATATTAATAAGGAGGCTGAGATAGCAAAAAAAATAGAAGGCTTACAATTTGATGTAGTAGCTGATTTTATTGGTTATTTGCCAGAACATATAGAAAGAGATTATCGTTTATTTAAGGGTAAAACCAAGCAATTTATGTACATAAGTTCTGCATCTGCTTATCAAAAACCATTAAATGATTATAGGATTACAGAAGCAACACCTGTTTCTAATCCTTATTGGGAATACTCTAGAAACAAGATAGCTTGTGAAGACTATTTGATAAAATTATACCGTAATGAAGGATTTCCAGTAACGATTATCCGTCCAAGCCATACTTATGATGAACGTTCGGTACCAGTTGGGGTGCGAGGAGAAAAAGGAAGCTGGCAAGTTATTAAAAGGATACTTGAAGGAAAGCCAGTTATTATTCATGGAGATGGGACCTCACTTTGGACGATGACACATGCGTGTGATTTTGCTAAAGGCTTTATAGGACTTATGGGAAATTTCCGTGCAATTGGAGAAACTATACACATTACATCCGATGAAACCTTGACATGGAATCAAATTTATCAGTGCATTGCAAATGCTTTAGGAGTGGAACTACATGCTTATCATGTAGCTTCTGAATTTTTAGCAGCAGTAAGTAAGTATGATTTTATAGGTGGATTAATAGGGGATAAAGCCAACTCCGTTGTATTTGATAATAGTAAATTAAAGCGATTAGTACCTGATTTTGTGGCAACTAAACATTTTGAAGAAGGTATTAAAGAAACCATTGACTATGTACTTACTCATGAAGAGTGTCAAAAAGAAGATCAGGCATTTGATGCATGGTGTAATTATGTTATAGAGGTATTAGAAGAAGCAAAAAATACTTTGGCAAATAAAAAGCAATGTACCCAGCTAATGTAGTACCAATCTCTTTTTTAAAATAAGGAATAAGGTTATTTGGAAATAAGAGCTTCATAAGAAATAGAGATTAAAAAAATATATAGCAGGTAAAAATAATAAAATATAAATAGATAAAAGAGTGTTATAAGGTTAGGAAGCTAATTTTATAGCACTTTTTTTATATGTGTAATTCCTAAAAACATGTAAAAATATATATAAAATTTTATATAAACGTTTATATAAAGTGGAATATAAAAAATAACCAATAAATAGAGGTAAAAAGTTTTATTAATTTGAACTTTAAATATAAAAATATACAAAATAAACAAAAAGTATAATATAATTTAAATATTATATGTTAACAGTTGTTTATAATTTAAAGAATAGAATATAATTTAATTACAAAGGAGATATAAAATTTTGAAAACAAGCATAAGACAAATTAGTCAAATTACAGGATTTTCTATAGCAACCGTTTCAAATGCACTAAACGGTAAGAAGGGTGTTAACAAAGAAACTGCAGAAAAAATTTTGAAGGTTGCTAAGGCGCATGGTTACCTTAGTGAAAGGAAAATCACAAATATTAACTTTGTGATTTGTAAGAAAAGTGGTGATATTATATCCGATACGCCTTTCTTTTCAGCACTAATAGAGGGTGTAGAAATGGAAAGTAGGAAATGTGGGTATCGCACAGTTATCCAAAAGCTCGATCAATCTAGTGTGGAATATGAAAGCATACTGGAAGGAATTTTAAATGATGGGGCATCAGGTATTTTACTACTAGCTACTGAGCTTAGTGAGGAGGACATCAAGGATTTTGAACGTGCAGTGAGTCCATTGGTTATTGTAGATAGCTGGTATACCAAGAGCAAATTTGATGCTGTATTAATTAATAATACAGACTCTGTAACAGCTGCAGTAGAGTACCTTATAGGGAAAGGACATAGAGAGATTGGCTATTTAAAAAGTCAATTAAGGATTAAAAATTTTACCTATAGAGCTCAAGGTTATAGGCGTGCCCTTTTGCAAAGAAGAATACCAATTAATGAGGAATTTCAAGTGAAATTGACACCTACTACAGAAGGTGCCTATAGGGATATGGATTCTTATTTACGCACATCACCCAAGCTTCCAACAGCTTTTGTAGCGGATAATGACATTATAGCTTTAGCTGCTATCAAAGCATTAAAGCAGCATGGATATAAGGTCCCTCAAGATATTTCTGTTATTGGTTTTGATGACTTACCTTTTTGTAATATATCTTCACCTAGTCTAACGACAGTTAGGGTATTTAAACAGGACATGGGGAGATTGGCTGTTAGAAAATTAATTGACCGTATTCAAAATGGTGTAGGGATCAACACGAAAACAGAAATAGGAACAGAATTTATAGAAAGAGATAGTGTGTGTGAATTAAAAAAAAGTAATGGAGGATGAGTATGAATAAGTTAAGATTAGGTTTTGCACCTACTAGGAGATTTACCTTTAGTAAAGAAGATGCACATAAATATAAAAACATGATAAGAAAGTACATAGATACGTATGATATTGAAGTCATAGATATTGAAGACATGAACGAAGAAGGACTTTTATATAATGATACTGAAATGGCTTATAAGATAGCAGATAAATTTATAAGAGAAAAAGTAGATGCAGTATTTGTCCCACATTGTAACTTTGGAACAGAAGATACAGTAGCTAAAATGTGTAAAGAAGTCGGAAAGCCTGTTTTGTTATGGGCTCCAAGAGATGAAGATCCTTTAGAGGATGGTACAAGATTGAGAGATAGTCAATGCGGTGTGCTTGCGACAGGTTCAGTTTTAAGAAGATTTAATGTTTCTTTTACATACATTCCTAGTACAACTATAGAAGATTCTATTTTTAAACGGGGCTTCGAAAACTTCTTAAAGGCAGCAAATGTTGTAAAAGCATTTAATAGCATTAGGATACTACAGATATCGACACGTCCTGCTGATTTCTGGTCAGTTATTTGTAATGAAGGGGAACTTTTAGAAAAGTTTAATATTCAAATCTACCCTATTAGCTTAAAGGAAATTGAACTAAAAACATTAGAAATTGAAGCATCGAATAGTGAAGCATTAGCAAAAGAGATAGAAAAAATTAAAGGCTTAGTGGATTGTTCGGCAGCTGATGAAAGTAGTGTGAAGAGAGTAGCAGCCCTTAAACTGGCAATGCGTTATTACATTGATAAAGAACTTTGTACCTGCGCAGCCATTCAGTGTTGGTCAGCACTTCAAGAAAGTCTAGGGATCATGCCCTGTCTTGCCAATGCACTTTTAACGGATGAAGGCATACCAGTTGCTTGTGAAACAGATATTCACGGTGCGATTTCATCTGTTATGGCTTATGCGGCAACCATGAATCAAAAGTCTCCTTTTTTTGCAGATATTACAGTAAGACATACCAGTAATGAGAATGGAGAGCTCTTGTTCCACTGTGGCAATTTCCCAGTAAGTCTCACAAAATGTGAGTGTAAAACAAGCTTTAATAAGCATTTCTTGTTTGATGACCATGCACCAGGTACCCACGAAGGTGAAATTATAGGTGGTGAAATGACGATTGTCAGATTTGATGGTGATCATGGTGAGTATCAATTATTTTTAGGAAAAGCAAGAGGAATTGAAGGTAAATTTACAAGAGGAACGTATGTATGGGTTGAAGTAAATGATTGGCTTGAGTGGGAAGATAAATTAGTAACAGGACCTTATATCCATCACTGTAGCGGGATTCATGAGGATGTAGTACCTGCTTTATATGAAGCTTGTAAATACATTAAAGGACTTAGACCAGACCCCGTTGATCCAAAAGAACCCGAGATAAAAGCGTGGTTAAGAGGGAGTATCTAAGTAGGAGGGAATTATGCAGAATTTAAGGGCAAAATCATTTGAAATTAGAAAGTCTATTTGGAACATGATCTATAAGGCTAAAGCAGGTCATGTAGGTGGAGATTTTAGTGTATGTGATATTCTAGTAAGCCTTTACTATAAACATATGAATATTGAGCCTGATGAAATAGATAGTCCTCTAAGAGACCGATTTATCTTGAGTAAAGGACACTCCGTAGAAGCCTATTACAGTGTACTTGCAGATAGAGGGTTTTTTCCTAAGGAAGACTTAGAAACCTTTTCACAGTTTAAATCCAAATATATTGGTCATCCCAATAATAAAGTAAATGGAGTTGAGATGAATTCAGGTTCATTAGGTCACGGCTTATCAGTGGGTGTAGGTATGGCTATAGCTGGTAAAATGGATCACCTACCTTACAATGTTTATGTAGTGATGGGAGATGGTGAGCTGGCTGAAGGCTCTGTTTGGGAAGGAGCTATGGCTGCAGGTCATTATAAATTAGATAATCTGATTGCTGTTATTGATAGAAATAGACTGCAAATATCTGGTACAACAGAAGAAGTAATGACGCAAGACAGCCAAGAGGAACGCTGGAGGAGCTTTGGCTGGCATGTGCTTACTACTGATGGAAATAACTATGATGCCTTGGATCATGCTTTTAAAGAAGCTAAAAAAGTAAAAGGTAAACCCACTATGATTATAGCTGAAACAACGAAAGGTTACGGCATCTCTTTTGTAGAGGGAAAAAGAGAATGGCATCATAAGGTACCGAATGCAGAAGAATATCTAAAAGGCTTGGAAGAGCTAGAAGAAAGGAGAAGAGCTGCCAATGAATAACATTCCTAATCGTCAAGTGATTTGTGAAGTGCTCCTAGAAAAAGCTGCAATAGATAAAGATGTTATAGTGCTTTGCAGCGATTCAAGAGGGTCTGCTTCACTAGAAAAGTTTGCAAATACCTATCCTTCACAATTTGTAGAAGTGGGGATAGCAGAGCAGAGTTTAGTATCTATTAGTGCAGGACTTGCTAGATGTGGAAAAAAGGTTTTTGCGGCTTCTCCAGCCTGTTTTTTATCAACACGTAGTATGGAGCAATGCAAGGTAGATGTAGCCTATTCCAACACCAATGTAAAGCTCATTGGTATCAGTGGTGGAATAAGTTATGGGGCACTTGGTATGACACATCACTCTGCGCAGGATATTGCCACACTTGCAGCTATCCCCAATATGAGGGTTTACTTACCGAGTGACAGGCATCAGACCAGGAAACTAATTGAGCAAATTGGTCAAGATGAGAAGCCAGCTTACATAAGAGTAGGACGCAATCCGGTAGAGGATGTCTATGATGAAAGTAGTATTCCTTTTGAATTAGATAAAGCTTCTATAGTAACAGATGGAGATGACTTAACTATCATTGCTTGTGGTGAAATGGTAAAGCCATCTCAGGATGCAGCACTTGAGTTAAAAAAGCAAGGAATTAACGTAAGGGTTATTGACATGTACTGCCTTAAACCGCTGGATAAAGAAGTGATTATCAAAGCAGCAAAAGAGACTAAGAGAATTATTACTATAGAGGAACATTCTCCAATAGGGGGATTAGGCACTATGGTGAGCCAAGTTGTTGCAGAACATTATCCTGTTAAGGTGAAGAATCTTGCACTACCAGATGAAGCGGTTGTGGCAGGAAAATCTCAAGAAGTATTTGACTATTATAGGTTAAATGCAAAAGGCTTGATCGAAACAGCTATGGAGTTGATAAATGATGGAAAATAAAAAGTACCTATTAGCAATAGATCAAAGTACATCAGGGACCAAGGCTCTATTATTTGATGAGGGGGGTAATATTGCTCATAGATATGATAAACCTCATAAACAAATCACCAATAATAGAGGATGGGTTGAACATAATCCGGAAGAAATTTATGACAATTTAATTGAATGTGTGAAGCAAGTGGTACATGAAGCAGAGGTTAATAAAGAGAGTATCGTTGGTATAGGACTCAGCAACCAAAGAGAAACTGCTGTAGTATGGGATAAGTTTTCTGGGAGGTCACGTTATAATGCCATTGTATGGCAGTGTAATCGGGGTGAAGCTATTTGCAAAGAAATAGCTGACCAAGGGCAAGCTGAAAGTATTCAGTCTCGTACAGGGCTTCCTCTTTCTCCCTATTTTTCAGCAGCTAAGATAAGTTGGGTACTAAGATACTTAGAAACAAATGAAGAAAGTATAGAGGAGCTTTGTGCAGGGACTATGGACAGCTATTTGATCTATAGGCTTACAAAAGGTAAAGTTTTTAAGACAGACTACTCCAATGCTTCACGTACTCAACTATTTAATATTTTAGATCTTAAATGGGATGAAGAAATAGCAAGTTTATTTAAGATAAATCCAGCTATTTTACCAGAAGTTTGTAATTCGAATGCAAGTTACGGAGAAACAGACCTTGAGGGGTATCTTGATAGACCTATACCTATTCATGCTGTACTAGGGGATTCTCATGGAGCTTTATTTGGTCAAGGTTGCTTGGAAAAAGGTATGGTAAAGGCAACTTATGGAACGGGTTCCTCTATTATGATGAACATTGGAGAAAAACCTATTTTTAGTAAAAAAGGAATAGTTACTTCTTTAGCTTGGAAAATAGGCGATAAGCCAGAATACGTTTTGGAAGGCAATATTAATTATACAGGAGCAGTTTTAAAATGGGTGACAGAAGACCTTAAGCTTATTTCTTCACCAAAGGAGTCCGAGACTTGTGCTTTTGCAGCCAATGAAGCAGATAAAACCTATCTTGTTCCTGCCTTTACAGGTTTAGGAGCTCCTTATTGGAACAGTGAGGCAACTGCCCAGATAAGTGGTATGACACGTATAACAGGAAAAAATGAAGTAGTGAAGGCAGCATTAGAGAGTATTGCTTATCAAATAGCAGATATTATTTATCTGATGAAAGAAGAAGCTCAGATAGATATTCAAGAACTGCGAGTAGATGGAGGACCTACACGGAACCAATATCTGATGCAATTTCAAAGTAATATCCTAGACCTAAAGATACAAGTACCTAAATGGGAAGAGTTATCTGCTATAGGTGTAGCTTACATGGCAGGCACTGAGCTGGGTCTTTATGACAAAAATGCCATTTTTAATAATATTGAAAGAACACAATTTACATCTTACTTTAATACTGCTGAAAGAAAAGAAAAATATTTAGGTTGGCAACAAGCAGTGCAATCAGTATTAATAAGGGCAAAAAACAACTAACTTAATGTGCTGTATATAGACAAGATACTAGACTATAAAGACTTTCTCCAAGGGTATAAAAAAGGGTATTTCGGGGTTTTCCCGTAATCCGGATTGTTTCCTAATTAAGAAGCAATCCTATAGAAACTATATATTAATTGAGGAGGAATAAAAGATGTTAAGAAAAGTTCTAGGGACATTAATGAGTACGGTTATGATTTCCATGTTATTAGTAGGATGTGGAGGTTCTACCGCGCAGGAAAAAACAACTGGGGGAGAAGTAGCAAAAGAAACAGTAGCAGAAAAAAAAGGTTGAAGAGAAGGCACCTCAAACTCCAGAAGCGAGTAAATCTAATCTTATTTATATTATAACACCTTCACACTCCAACCCATTCTTTAAAACAGAGGCAGATGCAGCCAGTGCTAAAGCAAAAGAATTAGGGTATGAAGTAAAGACAGCTTCACATGATGACGACCCAACCAAACAAGCTGAATTATTTGATAGTGCAATCGCAGATAAAGCTGCTGCTATTATTTGTGACAATGCAGGGGCAGATGTTACAGTAGAAGCTGTTCAAAAGGCTAAAGATGCAGGTATTCCTACATTTCTTATTGACCGTGAAATCAATAAAGAAGGGGTAGCTATCTCACAAATTGTAGCCAATAACTATCAAGGAGCAAAAGCAATTGCAGAAGCTTGGGTAGAAGCAATGGGTGAAAAAGGGAAGTATGCAGAGTTATTAGGCAAGGAGACTGATACAAATGCAGGTGTGCGTTCAGCAGCATTCCATGAAGTGATTGATCAATATGATACCTTTGAGATGGTTGCAGTTCAAACAGCTAATTGGGAACAAACTCAAGGTTATGAAAAAACAGAAACTATTCTTCAATCTAATCCAGATATTACAGGTATTATTTGTGGTAATGATACAATGGCTGTAGGTGCAGCTGAAGCTTGTGCAGCAGCTGGAAGAAGCGATATTAAAATTATTGGTGTAGATGGCTCTGATGAAGCAGCAGCTTTGATTAAAGAAGGAAAAATGACAGGTACTGCCTTACAACAATGTGCACTCATTGCAGAGATGGCAGTAGAGCAAGCGGATAAATATCTAAAAGAAGGTAGCACAGGTTTACCAGAAAAGCAATTAGTAGATTGTCTTGCTATTACAGCTGATAATGTAGATAATTTAAAAGCTTTTGTGTATAAGGAATAACAATTTTTCAGACAACAGAGAGCGAGGGCTTTTTGTTGTCTGAAATTTCTTAGTCCATAGAGAAATTAATAATAAATAAAAGTCAAGGTGTTTAAAAAATAAATGATAGGTAGGAGAACAGAATGAAGAGAAGGATGTATTTATCTGTAGCTGTAGCATTAGTGCTAATGGCAACTACTCTAACAGGATGTGTAAAAGTTGTAAAGATAGGTGAAGAAGGTAAATTAACGGGTAAGGTAAAGTTTGATGCAGGTGAGAGTGTAACAGAGCTTTGGGAAAGCGCACAAGCTAATATTGAAGAAAAGGCTGTGGATCTTAATTCATTTTTAAAAGAGGCCAATGGGGATTTAAAATCCTTAGCAGACAAGTATGGCAAATATTCTATGGGCACAAGTGGGAGTATTAGTTATGCTGTGAAAGGTACAGGTATTGTAGAAGAAGTTAATCAAGAAAAGAAAGCAGGCTATATGGTAGTTAAGCTAGTTGGTTATGAGGGGAAAGAAGTCATTAAGCTTCAAATAGGGAGTATTTATAAAGGCTCTTCTACGAGAGATGTACTAGATATTATTAACTTTGGTGATTATACCAATCAAGAAGAATGGGCAGCTATTTCTAAGGAACTGCATACAATGATTCATACGAATGTCATAACAGCAAATAAGCCAGAAAATTTAATTGGAAAAACTATTGATTTTATTGGAAGCTTTACAGAAAGTGGAAATGATGAATTGTTAATTACACCTATAAAATTAACAGTAAAATAAATGCGGAGGTTAACCGGAAATGAAAAAGATATGTAAAGAAGGGGTATGCCTTCGTGCAGAAGGTGTTAGTAAAATATATCCAGGTACCAAAGCACTTGATCAGGTAGACTTTGATCTTCTTACAGGGAAAGTAAATGTATTAATTGGTGAAAATGGGGCTGGAAAATCTACACTTATGAAAATTATTGCAGGTATTGAGCAGCCAAGTGAAGGTAAAATTTATATGGGTGAAGAAGAAGTACACTTTAGAGATACTTCTGAAGCTAGAAAACATGGGATTGGTATTATTCATCAAGAGTTAAATCTATTTCCCAATCTTCCAGTTTATCAAAATCTATTTATGGCACGAGAAAAAAAGAAAGGTTTAGGGGTGGATAACGTCTATCATAAAGAACAAGCAGAGAAGATATTGGAACGCTTAGAACATCCCATTCCTGTAGAGACTTTGGTAAGTGAGCTGCGAGTAGGGCAACAACAAATGATAGAGATAGCACGTAATTTACTAGAAGACGATTTGAAAATTTTAATTATGGATGAGCCGACGTCTTCCTTGTCAGAGCAAGAGGTGCAAGTTTTGTTTAAAATTATGCGTGAGTTAACCGCTCAAGGCATCTCCATCGTTTATATATCACATAGACTAGAAGAAATTATGAAAATCGGAGATCATGTAACCATCCTGCGTGATGGGAAATATGTGGCTGATGCAGATGTAAGTGACATTGATGTACCTTGGATTGTAAAGCAAATGACAGGTGAAGAGAGGGCTTATCCTAAGAAAAACCGTAACATTGAGTGGTGCAAGCAAGAAAGTGTTTTAGAAGTTAAAAAATTAACTTTGCCAAAGCAAGGTGGAGGTTATTTGCTAAAAGATATAAGCTTTGACCTAAAAAAAGGAGAAATATTAGGGATATATGGATTAATGGGTGCGGGACGTACAGAATTATTTGAGTGCATCATGGGATTAAGACCTGAGCATACCGGTGAATTTTTCTTAGATGGTAAAAAAATAGAGGTTAAATCTATAGCTGAACAAATTGATAGAGGATTTGCTTTGGTTCCAGAAGACCGTCAGAGAGAGGGACTTGTTCAAACGCTAGATATTGGTAGAAACTGTTCCTTATCGGCACTAAAGAATTATAAAAAATTCTGTTTTGTGGATTTTGCAAAAGAAGATAAGCATGTAGAATCACAAATCAAGGATATACATATTAAAGTAGTGGATAAGAGGCTACCTATTTTATCCTTAAGTGGCGGTAATCAACAAAAAGTAGTCATTGGAAAAGGAATTTTAACCAGGCCTAAAATTTTGTTAATGGACGAACCTAGTCGAGGCATTGATATTGGTGCAAAAACAGAAGTATTTGACATTATTAACCAATATGCAGAACAAGGGCTCTCGATTATTGTTATTTCTTCTGAGTTAAAAGAAATTATTTCTATAGCTGATCGTGTTATTGTTCTTTCCAATGGGATTAAAACGGGAGAATTAGTGGGAGATGAGATTAAAGAAGAGACGCTTGTCCTAGAATCTTATAAAGGCCATCATGGTCAATAGTCAAAAAAGGAGATTTAAAAAATGAATACAAATAAAAAGGGTACTTACAATAAATTAGGAATGACTCTTTTAAAAGGAAGGACATTTATTGTACTCATTATTCTATTAGTGTTTTTTAGTTTAACTGCAGATAATTTTTTTAGTATGAATACTGCCCTACTTATTGGTAAACATGTTGCACTCTATGGGATTTTGGCAATCGGTATGACCTATGTCATTATTACAGGGGGAATTGACCTTTCGGTGGGAGCTATTGTAGGGCTAGCAGGAATGGTAGCGGGAGGATTGATTCAGAATGGGTTACAGTTAAAAATGTTAGGAGTTACCTTGTATTTTAGTATACCTGCTATTGTATGTATTACGATTTTACTAGGAGCACTGATTGGAGCCATTAATGGCTTTGTAATTACAAGATTTAATGTGGCACCATTTATTGCTACTCTAGGTATGATGTATATGGCTAGAGGCCTTGGAAATATTCACTCAAACGGCGCAACCTATTCGGATTTAAAAGGTTATGAAGGATTAGGGAATGAAGGCTGGAAATTCTTTGGCTCTAACCTAGTAGGTATCCCTGTAGGCCTAGTTATTCTTGTTATCATGGCAATAGTCTTTTCTGTTATTTTAAAGAAAACCTCTTTTGGATGGCATGTCTTTTCCATTGGAGGAAATGAAAAAGCAGCTAGGTTATCAGGTGTAAAAGTTAATAAGGTAAAGATTTTAGTTTATATTATATCTGGTATTTGTGCTGCTGTGGTTGGAATTATTGCCTCTTCACAGCTGGCAGCTGCTACCCCAAAAACAGGGGAATCGTGGGAAATGAATGCGATTGCAGCCGCTGTATTGGGAGGGACCTCTATGGCAGGTGGGATTGGTACCATTGGAGGAACAATTGTAGGAGCATTTGTTATAGGTGTCATTAATGATGGAATGGTTATGTGCGGCGTATCTGAATTCTGGCAAATGGTCATTAAAGGGGTAGTTATTATCCTTGCAGTAATCATTGATCAATTTCAGCGAAACCTTCAAGCTAAAATGGCGCTACAAGCACGAAATGAAAACAAATAACAAGAGGTGATGAGATGAAAAAGAGAGGCATATTACATACACAACTAGCTAGCTGTATTGCGGCTTTGGGACATAAAGATTTATTTATGATTGGAGATGCGGGGATGCCTATCCCACAGGGAGTTCCTATTGTAGACTTAGCTTTATGTGGAGGCGTACCTAGTTTTAAGCAGGTATTAGATGCTGTATTAGAAGAAGCAGAGCTTGAATATTATTATTTAGCAGAAGAAATCCAAGATAAGAATCCTCTAATTGAAAAGTATATTTATGATGTTCTAGAGGGCATAAAAGGAGAAAGGATACCACATATAGAGCTTAAAAGGCTGAGTAAAGAAGTGAAGTTTGCTATTCGGACAGGTGAGTTTACGCCTTATGCAAATGTGATTTTGCGAGCAGGGGTTGCCTTTGAAGCTTAAGTAAATTGTTTTATATATTTTATCTTGCGTGGCAATTGATTTTAGGGCAAATAGTTTAGCAACGGGGGAGTGTCACAGGACTAGATAACTAGTTTGTGATACTCCACTTTTTTAATTATTTACAAAATATCTGTTGTAACTACAGTTCAATGTAAAAATAGGTCTTATGGAACTAATACAATTTGGCTGAGGGGTGTATTGGCATAGATAAATCTCGATAATTATTAGGGGAAATACATAATAAAAGTGTGTTAAAAATAGCAAGAATAAAGGAGAATCGGTTTGAAATATATCAAAATTCCTATAAAAAAGCTTAGAGATAAATTTTTGCTTGCGATGTTAATACTAACTTTAGTTCCCATTGTTATTCAAACAAATATATCTGTTACAACTTCTAGGCGAATTATAGAGGAAAATTATATTAGTACCTATAATGTAAGTTTAAATGTGTCTAGCCAAAACTTAGATCTTTTGCTTGAGCCCATTATTAATAGTGGTAGAACTATTATCGGAAATGCACAGTTACAAAATATTTTAAGAGAACGAGGAATTCAAAAGCTAAGTGCCAAAGATATGGCCTATATAGAAAAAGAATGGGTGAGTATTATGGCACAAAATAATTATATTGATTCTGTGTATTTTTTTACGAAGCATAATCAATTAGTTTATAGGCATAAGGCGACAGATATTAGTGGTAAGCTCCAAAATATCAATATAAAAGATATGAAGAATCTAGAGTGGTATAAGAGAGCTATAGATGCAAATGGTAAAGAAATTTTTATTTGCCAAAATATTATTGCGAATATCATTGGTGACGCTAACAATATTAATAAATATGTAAGCTGTGTAAAATTAGTAAAAGACTTGGAAGCACCTTATAGTATCAGGGGGGTATTAGTTATTAATTTACGCAAGGAAATATTAAATGGTGTTTTTGCAGGTACAAGTAGGGAGGAACCTAGTGCTCATTGTATCTACGATTTATCAAGTAATGCTTTTTTAATTGAGAACGCAGAAGGGCAAGTAGCTACCATTGATAAAAAAATAGAAGCTATTAAAGCTTATAAAGAACATAAAACTTATAAAAATCCAACTTATGTTATAAGTAGTGCGCGCAATGCGACAACAGGTTGGGAGCTTTATAACATAGTAGAACGTCAATGGTTAGAAAGTCAAAGTAATGCGATTACATTAAAATCTATTGGACTTGCTATCGTTGAATTTATATTAATTACAATGGCCTTTATCCTTATTAGTAGAGCTATTAGTAGACCTTTAGAAAAGCTAGAACGTGTGATTGCTCAATGTAGGAAGGGGAATTATTCTGTTGAAGAGGATTTTGATGATTCAGAGATAGGTGAGATAGGTCATCAATTTTTAGAGGTAGTTAATAATAATATTCGGCTAAAGGATGACTTAATGCATACAACGATTAAACAAAAAGAAGCTGAGCTTATGGCTCTTCAAGAACAAATTAATCCTCATTTTTTGTACAATACATTGGATTTATTATATTGGAAAGCGGAAATAAATGAACAAAGAGAAATTGCGGATTTAACAATTCTTCTTTCCAATATCTTTAAGCTCACTCTTAATAAAGGAGAGCTTATCACAGAAGTGAAAAAAGAAATAGAACATATTACCTATTATACAAAGATACAAAAAATGCGTTATGGAAAGCGTTTAGATATTGTTATAGATATAGAGGAGAGTATATTATCTTGTAAGATCATTAAGTTATTACTCCAACCTATAGTAGAAAATGCTATTCAGCATGGGATAGAACCTAAAATAGGAGGGGGACAGGTAGTTATTAGGGGGTATAGAGAAGGTGAAAAGCTCATTTTTAGTATTAGTGATAACGGGGTAGGGATAAAAGATATAGAGCAACTAGAAGAAGGGTATGGTTTTAAAAATGTAAAGGAGCGTATTGCACTCTACTATGGTCAAAATGGCAATATAGAGGTGACAAGTGAATGGAATAAGGGAACCTGTGTGCGAATCCTACTAGAAAAGTTGAGAGGGGGGGAAGGATGATTAGGCTTGTATTAATAGATGATGAAATGATTGTGCTAGAAGGAGTAAAGAAATTAATTAAATGGGAAGAGTTAGGGTTTGAGCTTGTGGGGTGTGCAGTAGATGGAGAGGACGGATTAAAAAAGGTAAGAAAGTTAAAGCCAGATCTAGTCATAACAGATATACGGATGCCAGGATTAGATGG
Source organism: Sporanaerobium hydrogeniformans (assembly GCF_002735925.1). Taxonomy (GTDB): domain Bacteria; phylum Bacillota; class Clostridia; order Lachnospirales; family Cellulosilyticaceae; genus Sporanaerobium; species Sporanaerobium hydrogeniformans. The sequence continues at coordinate 26,496 of NZ_PEDL01000010.1, forward strand.
GTTAAGCCTTATTGATACCTTGAAGAGAGAATTTGAAGATATACTTTTTGTAATCATTAGTGGACATTCGGATTTTGAATATGCGAAAAAAGCTTTAACATTAGGTGTAGTAGACTACCTAGAAAAACCTATTACAATACCTAATATGAATCATTTATTAGAACGTATAAAAATCTTATACAATCAAAAAAATGAGCAAAGAATAGATAAGCAAAAAAGCCGGTCATTAGAAAAAGTAACGCTTCGAAAGAATTTACTTGAATATCTATATAGTGACATGGTAGATATTCACATCAAGGAGTGGATTCCTTTTCAAGCAGAAGAGGTATTTGCTGTTTTTAAAGGAAAGATAAAAGGTGATTTTACTGTAAAAAATGAAGAGTTAGAAAATGTGATAAAAAATAAACTGAAGGATAATGTACTACAACCCCTTATTATCCAATCCAAACCTAGTTTTATTGGGATACTCATAGGAGTGGAAGATATTCCTAAGGCTAAGTGGCACTATGCTTTTGAAATGCTTTATAAGCAGTTAAAAGGGATGTATGGTGAGCTTTATATGGGAGTAGGTGAAATGAAGGTAGAATTAGAAAACTTAGGAAATTCCTATAGGACAAGTAAAAGTGCTTTAAACTATAGCTCTTTTAAAGAAGTAAAAGAAGTGGTTTTTTATGAAGATATTATAAGGGATATGAGAGGCGTTGAGCTCGAAAAATTTGATGAAACCTACTTTATCCAAGCTATTAGACGTGGGAAAAAGGAAGAAGTATTAAAAAATATAGAAAAGTATTTAGAGCAGCTTAAAACAAGTAATACAGATATAAGGATTTTTAAACAGGAGTGTTTAAGACTTATTTATTTAGGAAGTGAAATGGTAGAGGAACGTAATAAGAACTTTAAAATTTTAATAAATGGGAATATGTTACCTCATGAAGCATTTGCTATAGGTAGTAGCTATAAGCAGATGAAGGAATGGATGAGAATAAGTTTTGAAACGATTTTAGAAGAATTTGAGAAACTAAGTACAAGGCAAGTTCATCATGTGTTAGACAGGGCTAAGGATTATATAGATCAATATTACAACACAGAAATTTGTCTAAATGAGGTAGCAGAAAAGGTAGGAATTAATCCAGCTTATTTAAGTCAGCTTTTCAAAGAAAAGATGGGCATCTCCTATGTGAGGTATATTACTGAAATGCGCTTAACGTATGCTAAAAAATTATTGGATCAAGGTTATAAGGTAGCAGAAGTGGGTGAAAAGGTAGGGTATTTCAACTACAGATATTTTTGTGATACCTTCAAGAAATATGAAGGAATTACACCTAGTCAGTATAGAGAAAACAAGAGATAAGCTATTGATAATTGGATAAAATGCATATAAATATTTTTGATTATATAAAAAAACATGACATTTTATAAAAAATATGACGCTAATAATATACAAAAAATAGTGATAATATATAATTATCAAATCATTAAGAGAGGGTTGAAAAAATGAAATCTAAATTATTGATGGGGGCATTAAGTTTAGCACTCTGCACATCTTTATTAGGAGGGTGTGGAAGTGGAAAAGGTACAGCAAGTGAACCAACGCAAAAAGCTGCAGAAGCACCTAAAGAGACAGCTAAAGAGGCAGAAAAACCAGCAGGTGAAAAAAAGACAATTAAATTCCTATCTATTTGGCCAGAAGATAAAGATAACTCCAAACTTATTTTGGAACTAACGGAAGAATATAAGAAAGAAAATCCTAATTTTGATATGGAGTTTGAGTACATAGCGCCCGATGACCTGGTTTCAAAGATTAAGGTGCTTCTTGCCAGTGATGATTTACCTGATGTATTTGCTTATGAGTCTGGGGAACCACTTGCTGAGCTTATTGATGCAGGCGCAGTAGTAGATATGGAGGCAGCACTTCAAGATCTTGGTATTGCTGATTGCGTAGATGAAGGGGCAAAGAGTCTTTTAAAAACTTTAGTAGATGGCAGGGGCCTTTATGATTTGCCACTTGGGCTCAACATTGAAGGTATGTGGTATAACAAAGCCTTATTTGAAAAGGCAGGTATTGCCGAAGCGCCCAAGACATGGGATGAATTAGAAGCTGCATGTGATAAATTGATGGCAGCTGGTATTCAGCCTATTGCTGGAGGAGGAAAGGATAAATGGCCACTCACTCGTCTTCTCAATGCTTATATTATGAGAAGCATAGGGGTAGATGCTATGTTAGAAGTAAAACAAGGTAAAAGGAAGATGACAGATCCTGAATTTGTAAAAGCTGCTGAAGTTATTCAAAACATGGTGAAAAAAGGTTATTTTGGGCAAGGTGTAACAACAGTTGATCAAGGTACAGCAGTTTCTATGGTACTTAATGGGCAAGCAGCTATGCACTACAATGGTAGCTGGGTAACAGAAAACTTGAACAGTGCAGATAATGCAGCAGGTCCAGAAGGAATTGGATACTTTAATATACCAACAGTAGCAGGTGGTCCAGGCAAATTAGATGAATACTCTATGAACTGTGGAAATATCCTAACATTCTCTTCTAAAAAATATGATGCAGCAACAGCCGATTGGGTAAAATATGTATTTACTAGAATGGGTGACAAAGCGATTACTGATTATGGCGCATTTAAAGGCTTTAAAATCAACAATATGCCTTCTAGCTTAACGTATTATACCAATATTGTAGCGGATAACTTGAAGGCAGCAAAAGGTTCTTCTTTGTGGTTTGAAGGACGTTTTGATGCGAAGACAAGTAAAATTGCACAAGATTATGTTCAAACACTATTTAATGGTGAAATAACACCAGAAGAATATATGACAGCTATTCAAGACTCACTTGATGGAAAATAAGAAGAACAACTACTAGTGATTAAAAGCCAGAGGAGCAAAGCAACAATGAAAAGAGGCTTGCTCCTCTTTTTGTATCAAAAATTAGAATATAAACGTTAAATAATATGAAGAGGGGTGAATAAGATGGAGAAAGTATTAGGGGATAAAAAGGCAATTGCGCTATTTATAGTACCACCTTTACTACTTTTTATAGGTGTTGTCTTTATACCTATTATATGGTCTATTGTGTATTCTCTTTATTCAGGGATGCCAGGGGTTAAGTTTGATTTTGTGGGTTTATCTAATTATACAAAAATGATGCAAGATAAAACCTTTTGGCAAGCCTTTTGGATGAATATGCGCTATGTTGGTATTGTAACATCGGGACAAATATTATTTGGGCTACTGATGGCAATGATTTTTCAATTTGCTATAAAAAAATATAAAGTATTTGTACGTACGATTGTATTTTTTCCTGTTGTACTTCCTAGTGTAGCTGTAGCTCAGCTCTTTTCAAAGATGTTTGAGATTACACCAAGCTATGGACTTATAAATGCTTTATTAGAAGTTATGGGTTTAACTGAACTTATACAGCCTTGGTTAGGTCAAGGAGGAACAGCTTTTGGTGTACTTTGTATCATGGATATCTGGACTGCAATTGGTTTTTATGCTGTTATTATCTATGGTGCATTAGTAGATATACCGGGAGAAGTCATTGAAGCAGCTCAAATAGATGGGGCTAATAGTTTTCAGCTGTTTAGGCGCATACTTATTCCTTTGTTAAAACCTATTTTGACCACTTGCTTTATTTTTAGTTTATCGGGGACACTCAAGATGTTCGAAAGTGCAACGGCTTTAACAAAGGGAGGTCCAGGTGTAGCAACACGTTCACTTTCTATGTTTATGTACAATACATCCTTTACCTATAGTGAATATGGTTATGGCAGTACGGTTGCTGTATTTATATTAATAGAGTGTTTAGTAGCTACATGTTTAGTTGGACTTATTTCTAAGAAGCTGAAAGGGGATGTATAGAAATGGAAGAGATAGTGAGACAACAGAAAATAAAAATAGCGCATAAAAGAAAGATACAGTCTAAAACCTTGCCGTTTATAGGTAAATTAGGAATTGCACTTATACTCCTTATTGAAATCTATCCTATTATTTGGATTATACTTTCCTCTTTTAAATCGACTCAGGAGTTTAATATGACACCTTCTTATAGCCTTCCAACAGCTATTCATTTGGAGAATTATGTGACAGCTTGGAAAGCAGGAAAGATGAATATATTCTTTACGAATAGTGCTATTAATACTTTAGTTTCTTTAATATTTATCCTAGCATTTAGTACAATGGCTTCTTTTGCTTTGACAAAAATGAAGTGGAAAGGGAGGGATTTAGTGTTAAAAATTTTCTTAAGTGGCATTATGATTCCTACAGTTATTGTACTTATTCCTTTATTTACGGTTTATAAAAATGTAGGGTTATTAAATACACGTACAGCCCTTATTATTTCATATGTTGCCTTTGGGTTGTCTCTCTCTATTTATTTACTGAGTACGTATCTTAAATATATTCCAGATGATTTAATTGAGGCAGCTGTTATAGATGGAGCTAATATTTATCAGGTTTTTCTGGAAATTATCCTTCCTCTTCTTAAGACAGGTATTGTAACAGTCCTAGTTATTCAGTTTTTCTTTAAGTGGAATGACTTAATGTTTTCCATGACTTTTGTAAGCAAAACGGAACTTAAAACGATCCAAACAGGGCTTTTATATTTTTCAGATATGTATGGCAATAGGAATTGGGGGGCTATTTTTGCTTCTATCGGAATTAGTGTGATGCCTACCCTCCTTTTATATGGTTGTCTCAATAAAATGGTTATAGAAGGGATGACATCAGGAGCTGTTAAGGGCTAGGAAATGGAGGTAAGAAGATGAAGGTAGGTATACAAAATCCTATATTAAGAGGATTTAATCCTGATCCGAGTATTTTGCGAGTAGGAGAAGATTATTATATTGCAACCTCTACCTTTGAGTGGTTTCCAGGTGTGCAAATTCATCATTCTAAAGATTTGGTCAGTTGGGAATTAGTAGCAAGACCTCTTTGTACAATAGAACACTTGAATATGATAGGCAATCTGCCATCAGCTGGAGTATGGGCCCCTTGTCTAAGTTACGATAACGGTTTATTTTATCTTATTTTTAGTGATGTTAAAGCCTATGCTGTAGAGCCTTTTAAAGATGTTTATAACTATGTAACAACAGCCACACAAGTAGGAGGGGAGTGGAGTAAACCGAGCTACTTAAATAGTAGTGGATTTGATCCTTCGCTTTTTCATGATGAGGATGGGCGTAAATGGTTAGTAAATATGGAGTGGGATTATAGGAAGCAAGGTATAAAGAAATTTACAGGTATTTTACTTCAAGAGTATGATGCAGAACAAAAAAAGTTAGTAGGAGAAAGCTATAAAATTTTTGCAGGAACTTCACTAGGGTTAACGGAAGCGCCTCACTTATATAAAAGAAACGGATATTATTATCTGGTAACAGCAGAGGGAGGAACATCCTATGAGCATGCTGTAACCGTTGCAAGAAGTAGGACGCTTCTAGGACCTTATACTGTGCATCCTAGAAATCCTATATTGACAGCCTATGGTAAAGAAACTCTTATTCAAAAGGCTGGGCATGCCAGTTTAGTAGAAACGCCGGAGGGGAAATGGTATATAGCTTATTTAGGTGCTAGACCGATACAAGGGAAATGCCCATTAGGAAGGGAAACTTGTTTGCAAGAGCTGGAATGGGATAAGGAAGATTGGCCTTTTCTAAAAGGCGGGGGCAATAGCCCTCGTACTACTGTTGAAGTTGAGGTAAAAAGAAATGAGTCACTACAACTTGCTACTAGAGAGCAGGGTACTAAACACTATTTGTTTAATGAAGAAAGCTTTTGGGAGGATTTTCAAAGTCTTAGGGTACCTTTAAATAAAGAAGACATACACATAGATAGAGAGAAGGGATACCTCTCACTAAGAGGGAGAGAAAGTATCTACTCAAGGCATTATCAAAGCTTATTAGCTAGGAGGCAAGAGGATTTAACTTTTGAGGCTGAAGTAGTGATGCAGTTTGAGCCCTCCCATTTTATGCAGATGGCAGGTCTTATCTATCGATATAATGAAGAGAATCTCTATTATTTATATATGAGCCATGATGAACATTTAAAAAGTAGAGTGCTTTGTTTAATTTGTGTGAATCAAGGAACCTATACACTTCTTGCGACAAAAGCTATACAAGCAGATGAAGTCACTTTAAAAGTAAAAGTAGAGAAAGAGAAAACGCATTTTTATTACAAAGAAAAAGATCAGGAAAGCTATCAGTTGGTAGCAGATAATCTAGATACTACTATCTTGTCAGATGAGCATGCCATCCCTATGTGCTTTACAGGGGCTTTTGTAGGGCTGTGTGTACAGGATTTAAAAGAACAAAAATGTTGGGCAACTTTTAAAAGATTTACTTATACTGGGAAGGAGTAATAAGATGAGTGAGCAGAAATCACGTTGGGTACCAGATACCCTTATGTTAGAGGAGCGTGCAGAAGTAGCTTTAAATGCTATGATTAATGTAGCGGATGAAGATTATGAATATATTCCTTTTTTTATGGCAAATTTTAAGGCAAAGCCTGCTTATATGATGCACGGCAATTGGGACTACGGCTCAAGTCATGGCCGTTTAGTCGATTCCATTGTGTTAGCACGAGAAATGACAGGTAGTGATTTAGGGAAGCAGGTAGAGATGCGTTATAGGGAGAATCTCCTCTCCTTCTTTAGAGAAGATGGTCTTAGTTACCGTAGGGATACGTTTAAGCATCAAGATTTAAAAGATTATCATTGTACTTTTGAGGAAAGTGCTAGTATGATTGACCAACGTGCAGTTTTATTAGGGTTAACGACTTGGTATTTAGCAACGGGGGATGAACGTGTAAAAGGTTATGCTGACCGCCACTGTGCAGCGCTTAAAGAAATTGCTAGAAAAGAAAGAGATTCTTGGTACTATCCTGCTTCTGAATACACTACTCATGGATGGCCTTCTTTTGATGCAGTACATACACGACTGGCAGTAGATCCCTGTGCTATGTGGGGGAGGCAGGTGATGCCCATTATTCGTTACTATGAAGTAACAGGTAATCCAGATGCCTTTGAACTAGCAGAAAAATTTGTTCATAATATTATTTATCGAAGTGGCGCCTTTCATCAAGATGGAAGTTTTAATGGCGCTCTAGAGTACCGAAATGGACATTTTCATACGCGTATGGGGACACTAGCTTCTATTGCACGTTTTGGTTATGTCACACGAGATGCAAGTCTGATTGCTTGGGTTAAAAAATCTTTTGATTGGGCGAGAACAAAGTGTACTACCTTTGGTTGGACACCAGGAGATATGCATGACCAAGCCTATGAGCATGAAACTTGTACTTTAGTAGATGCTATCAATACGAGTATTTGGCTCGCTAAAAGTGGTTACTCCGAATACTGGGGTGTAGCTGAAAAATTTATTCGCAATCACCTAACAGAAGCACAGATAATGGATGTGAGCTGGATTGAGGAATATGATAAAAAGGATAAAGATATTCCTGAGTATAAGACTTTTTATAAAGTGGCACAAAGGTTAAGGGGAACTTTTGCAGGTTATGCAGCTCCTAATGACTTTGTTTATGATGGTCTTGCAGGAAGAGGGCATATGATGGATGTTCAAACTTGTTGCGTGGCTTCTGGTGTAAGAGGATTATACCAAGGTTGGAATAATATTTTGACGTGGGAAAGAGAGCGCCTTAGTGTCAATCTTTTGTTGAATCGAACAGCTAAAGAGATGAATATTAATAGCTACTTACCACACCAAGGAAAAGTAGAACTTGAAATCAAAGAAGGATTGAAGGAACTTGTTGTTCGAATACCAGAATGGGTACCTTATGGAGCAGTAAGGGTTATAAGGCAAAAAGCAGATGGGACCCAAAAAGAGGAAACAGGACGTACCTTGAGCTGGGTAAAAACTTACTTTATAAACTTAAAACAAGCAGAGGCAGGCGAAAGAATCACTTTAATATTCCCTATGAAAGAACGGACGACCATTGAAAAAGCAGTAGATAATGAATTTGTCGTTAAATGGCGTGGGGATGATGTAATAGGTGTTTCACCAGAAGGAACCTATTATCCTCTTTATAGTAAACGTAAAATTTATGAGGAAGTACCTATGCGTGAAGTAACTTATAAAGAAGGAGTTCAATCCTTAGAATAAAAGAACAGCTTACATAGAGGAGGAGCAGGATGCAAAAATTATTTGAAAAAATACAAACTAAATTAGAGACGTATCGCCCTATTCCTTTTTGGTCATGGAATGATAAGCTTGAAAAAGAAGTAATGACATGGCAAATTAAGGAAATGGCAAAGGTTGGCTGTGGAGGTTATTTCATGCATGCCCGGGGAGGTATCCAAACTGATTATCTAGGAGAAGAGTGGTTTGAAAAAATAGAGCTTGGTATTCAAGAAGGGATAAAAGCAGATGTACATCCTTGGGTATATGATGAGTGTGGCTGGCCAAGTGGTTTTGCCAGCGGTAAGGTGACGGCTAAAGGAGAGCTGTATCATGCTAAGGGATTAGTGCTAGATGAAATAGAGGATTTAGCAAGTTACCAAAAAGATAAATACTTTTTAGGTTTCTATGTCTTAATGGAAGAGAACGGACAGCTGCAAAAAATAAATGAGGAGCAGAAAAAAGGCAACTATCAAAAAGCGCATACTAAACTATTTGCTATGCGCTATACCGTATGTCCGGATTACATTGATATTTTAAACAAAGAAGTTGTACGTTATTTTATAGAGTGTACACATGAGGAGTATTATAAACGATTTAAAGAAAACTTTGGTAAAGGCTTAGAGGGTTTTTTTACAGATGAACCACGTATTTCGGAAGGCAGTGTGCCTTGGTCACATCTTTTGCCAGAAGAGTTTGAAAGACGCTATGGCTATAATTTAGTAGAACAGCTACCTGCTTTATTTATTAGATGCAAGGGCTATGCCAAGGTGAGGTATGATTTTTGGAGGATGATAAGTGACTTATTTGTCAAAGCCTTCATGAAACAAATTTACGATTGGTGTGAAGATCATAACTGTCAGTTAACAGGGCATGTGATGATGGAAGAGAGTATTTATAGTCAAATGACAGGTACAGCAGGAAGTATGCCTTTTTATGAATACATGCATATACCGGGCATTGATTGGCTAAGAAGAACCATTGGAAACTCTATTATAGCTAAACAGGTAGCATCGGTAGCAGAGCAATTAGGTAAGACGAAAGTATTAACGGAAAGCTATGCCCTTTGTGGTTGGAATGTTACGCTAGAAGAACTCAAATGGATTGCTGAATGGCAATTTGTAAATGGAGTGAACCTCATGTGCCAGCACTTAGAGGGATATACGCTAAGAGGACTACGTAAAAGGGATTACCCCCCTTCGTTGTTTGTTCAACAAACATGGTGGGAGGAGTATAAGACTTTTAATGATTATTTAGCCCGTTTAGGTGCTCTATTAACCGAAGGGACAAAAAGGGTGGATACGCTCGTTCTTCATCCGATGCAAAGTGGTTGGATTAGCTATGATGGTACCAACAATGAAGAAGTTAAGAAGCTAGATAAAGATTTAATAACCCTTACTGATTATTTGATAGAGGAGCACATAGACTATCATTTTGGAGATGAAACACTCTTAGAAAAGTATGCAAAGGTAGAAGGGAATACTTTTAGAGTTGGCAATGGTTGCTACCACAATGTGATTATTCCTAGTAGCTATACATTGAAAAATCACACAGTGACTCTAATTGAAGAGTTTATAGAAAGAGGCGGAGTAGTTATTTCAGCAGGAGAGTTTCCGATGCTTTGTGAAGGAGAACCAGATTGGCGTCTAAAAAAACTGAGTAAGGTGATACAGACATTAAGTCATAAGGAAGGCTTGAGTGCAAGGATAAAAAGGGCAGATACTCAGGCTGTTTATATAAGGGCCAATCAGCAGGAGATAGGTGCTATTCGCTATACAGAAAGAAATACAGAAGAGGGCAGAGTCCTTTTCCTAGCTAATTTGAGTAAAGAAAAAAATTATTCTACCCAAGTTACTTTAAAAGGGTGCTATAAAGTGGATTATTTAGATTTAGAAAAGATGGAAACAAGGCCTTGCAAGATAACTTATGCTCTAGAAAATACAGAAGTAGAGTTAAGCTTTGCTCCTATGCAATCTTATCTTTTAATTGCTAAAGAGGTAGAGGAGGTCATGCAGTTAGAGCAAGAGACGGAATCTGTATATTGTATGGATATGCAACAGACTGATTGGTCTGTTAAAAATATGGATTTGAATGCTCTTACTTTAGATAAATGTCGTTACAGAATAGATAAAGGAGAGTGGCAAGAAGAAGTTCCTGTTATTCATCTCATGAAACACTTACTAGCCCTTAAAAGACCTTGTCAGGTAGAGATGGACTTTAGCTTTGAAATCCATGCTTCTTTGGAAAAGATAGAAAGTTTTTATCTAATAGCAGAGGAAGCAGAAGCATTTCAAATAACTATCAATGATCACGTTATAGCTTATAAAGAAGAAGGCTGGTGGAAAGATACGGCTTTTAAAAAAGTAACGATACGTCCCTTTTTAAAAAAGGGAAAAAACCATATTTATATGAAAAGATTCTTTTATCAATCACCCCATGTATATCATGTGCTATTTGATGAAGGTGTCTATGAAACAGAATTCAATCAACTTACTTATGATGTAGAATTAGAAAGTATTTATTTATTAGGTGATTTTGGAGTAATCAGTGAAGGTGCTTATGAAATATTAGAGAGAGATGGATTGCGTACGGCAGGACCTTTTAAAATAGTAGAAGAGCCTAAAATGTTAAAAGGAGGGGACTTTACAAGCCAAGGTTTATGCTTCTTCTCGGGGAAACTACATTTAGAATGTAATCTTAAAATAAATAAAGAAGAGGGAGGGGCTATTTATTTAGATTTTGGACGTATTAAAGCACCTTTATTTAAGTTGTTTATTAATGGAGAATATGTAGATAAAAAGTTATGGGCACCTTTTAAAGTAGATATTACAGCTTATGTAAAAAAGGGAATAAATCAGGTAGGAATAGAGCTTTACTCTAGCAATAGAAATCTATTAGGTCCTCATCACCATATAAACGGAGAAATCTATAATGTAGGACCTCTTAGTTTTAGTGGGGAATGGAGTTGGTGTGAACGTCCTACAGAAGGTGTAGAAATCCAAGAAGTAGATAGAAGTAGGTCTTATTGGCGAGATGATTATTGCTTTGTGAAATTTGGTATTTAATGAAGAGAGGGGAGAAATGAATAATGGCATATCTGGAAATGGAAAAGCAGCAGATTAAAGATTATATTTTGAAGAATTTAAAAAGGACACTGAAAGAAGCCAATGACTATTTAAAATATCCTTTTATAGATCCTGGCTCTGTTTATGATGGGAACTTGTGGGATTGGGATTCTTTTTGGGCAACCTATGCCCTACTAAATATGACAAAGGAAATAGCTGTGGAATTAAAAGAAAAAGTTATTTTGCATGCAAAGGGTAACATTTATAACTTTTTTGATAATCAATTAGAAGATGGCTATATTCCTATGATGATTGAAAAGACAGAGCTTAAAGAACCTTATTTAAATATAAAGCATAAAGAAGGGGTTATAATGAATATGTGTAAGCCTTTTTTATGCCAACAGATTGGTCTTATTAGTGGATTTATTGAAGATTATACATGGGTATTACCCTATAAAGAAAAGATTAAAAAGTATTTTGATTGCTACAAGAAATACTATTATAACCCCAAAGTAGGACTCTATGTGTGGGCAGATGATATCATGATAGGGATAGATAATGATCCTTCGAGCTTCGGAAGACCTAAATTTTCTACAGCCAATATTTATCTTAATAGCTTTATGGTCAGTGAATTAAAAGCTGCCATTAAACTTTTTAGAGCCTGGCAGGAGGAGGAAAGTGTTCAAAGCTTGCAAGGAGAATTAAATGAGCTTATAGAAAACATCAATAAAGAGTGCTGGGATAAGCGAGATGCCTTTTATTACTCTGTGGATGTAGACATTTGTACACGAGAATTTGATTGGTTTCATAAAGGTTTAGGTGTATTTTGGAATACGTTACCTATAAAGATTAGGTCTTGTTCTTCCTTAGTACCACTTTATGTAGGCTTTCCGAGTAAAAAGCAAGCAGAGGCTATCAAAAATCATCTACTAGATCCCACTACCTTTGGCAGTCCATGGGGGATTACTTCTTTAGCGATGGATGAAAAGATGTATAACTTAGAAGCAACCAATAATCCTTCTAACTGGTTAGGACCTATTTGGATGGTGACACAATATTTAGTTTTTAGAGGTTTGATGAACTATGGCTATACAGCCGAAGCCAAGGCTCTTTGCGAAAGAATTATACAGCTACTAAGCCAAGATATACAAAAAACTGGAACCTTACATGAGTTTTATCATCCTATGACGGGAGAGCCTATTATGAATGCCGGTTTTATGAACTGGAATATGCTCGTTATTAATATGATGGATGAATTAGAGCAGAAGTCATCTATGTATGAACTTATTTTTTAAAGAGAAATAAGGAAATGGTAGAGTAAAAGCTCATTTATAGGCTAGAGAAAGGATGTTAGAAGTATGATTTATGATAAGTATAAATTTGTAGTACCAAAAGAAAAACAGGTACGAGTTATTACTAATACGGATGCTTACAATGAGGCTGATGATCAATTTGCTATTGTGCAGACTCTTTTAAGTCCCAAATTAGATAATGTAGGTATGATAGCTGCACACTACGGAATAGAGAGAGATTCAGATAGTATGGAAAAGAGCTATGAAGAAATAAATAGGATTTTTGATGCCATGAACCTTGAAAAAGAAGGGATGATTTTTAAAGGAGCAGATAAACCTTTAAAAGATAGGGTGACACCAGTGGATTCAGAAGGAGCGAGGCTTATCATAAAAGAAGCAATGTCAGATGATACTAGACCTCTTTTCGTAACCTTTATGGGCCCACTTACAGATCTTGCAAGTGCCTACCTTATAGAGCCACGTATTGCTAGTCGTTTAACTGCTATTTGGATTGGTGGAGGGCAATATCCAGTAGGTGGGGTAGAGTTTAACTTATCAAATGACATTCATGCCGCAAACATTGTATTTGGTTCAGCCATACCAGTATGGCAAGTGCCCAAAAATGTTTACGAAATGATGCCTGTATCTTTAGCAGAGCTAGAATGCCGTGTGGAACCTTGCGGGGGGATTGGGAAATATGTTTTTAATCAATTAATAGAACATTCACACGCAGATATTCCTAGAAAGAGTCCATTTAGAACAGGAGAGAGCTGGGTGTTAGGTGATTCACCAGCAGTAGGTCTTATCCTTTATGAACACCGCTTTGAATTTGATTACATTCCAGCACCTCAAATTACTCAAGATATGACATATATACATACAGGCCTTAATCGACCCATTCGCGTTTATAGAAAGATTGATTCACGTTTGATTTTGGAAGACTTCTATTGTAAGCTTGCATTATTTGCTAGAAGAAATAATGCCAACTAATAGAGAAAATAGAGATTTTTAAAATAAAGAGCAAAAGAATGCTTTCTAAGCTGCGGATAAAATGATTATCTGCAGCTTTTTGTATGAGGAAAACTATTTATTTAGTACTCAGGATATCTTAGAATAATAGAAGGTAAAAGGGAGTGAAAAAATGTTGTAATTAAAGACAATAGGAGTATAATGATATCTAAATAAGACTATTATTTAGCAAACATAAAGAGGGGAATTATATGAGGAAAAGTATTAAAATTAAACTTTTTACTATGATTATCATTTTAGGAAGTATCGGGTTGATAGGAATGACTATTAATGGAGAAAATATACGAAACACTCAAAAAGCCGTCAAGACTATAACTGAGGAGTATGAAAAGGTAATACGAGAGCTAAGCACAATAGATCAAGAGTTAGCAGCTAAAGATTTACAGCAAATGGAGCAGGTAGTGGCACAACAAACAAGCATCTACCAAAAATCTATAGTTATAAATGTAATTATCTATTTAATTGCCATTTTAGCGATTATTACTTGTATTGTAATAAGCTTAAAGACGATTGTTAGGCCTTTAACTCGTGCAAGTAAACATCTTGATCAAATAATGCAAGATATACATAAGGGTAAAGGAGATTTAACAGGGCGCATAGCATGTGAAACCAATGATGAAATAGCTGACTTAGTAAAAGGAATCAATACATTTATAGATTTTCTTCAGCAAACTGTTGGAGGCATGAAGCAAACCTCAACACATATTGAAGAAAATGTACATAGAGTTGTTGGTAATGTCTATGCTGTTAATGAAACGATACATGACACATCAGCTGCAATGGAGCAATTAGCGGCTAGCATGGAAGAAGTATCTGCCACATCTGAGCAAATTAGTAGCTCATCTCAAGAGATTTATAATGTGATGGTAGCAACAGTTGATAGGGCTCAGGAAGGAGCTAAAGTAGCAAGAGAGAAGAAAGAAGAGGTAGAAAAAGTTAAGTTAGAGGTACTAGAAAGTAAAGAAGTAGCTCATGGGATTGTTATAAGTATAAGTGAGATACTTAAAAAGGCAATTTTAGAGAGTAAACAAGTACAAACGATCAATGAGCTTACAACCAATATTCTTACTATTTCATCTCAAACCAATCTTTTAGCCTTAAATGCGTCTATTGAAGCAGCTAGAGCAGGCGAGGCGGGTAGAGGTTTTGCTGTAGTAGCAGATGAGATTAGAACATTGGCAGATACAACAAAGACAGCAGCTAACCAAATTCAAAAAATCAGTATGTTGGTAGTGGAGGCAGTAGAGGCCTTAGCGGGTAACTCAGAAAAATTATTAGGATTTATTAATTCCCAAGTATTAGGTGATTATGAAAAGTTGGCATCTATTGCAGGGGATTACAATCAAGAGACCGCTATGCATAGTAATTTTTTGACGGCACTTGTAAACGATGCCGTTCATATTCAGCAAACACTTGAAGGGATTACCCAATCTATAGAGTCCATTGCAGTAACCATTGATGAAAGCACCAGTGCCGTAGGGAATGTGGCTAAAAACTCTACTGATTTAGTAGGTGCTATGGATCGTATTAAAATAGAAGTGCAAGAAACACAGAGTATTGCAGACAAAATGGTAGAAGGTTTCCAAATGTTTACCAGTATTTAATATTTATGCTTGACATAAAGAATGATATTGGATATAATGAGATTACATTTTTTGGTGATGATGCGCTTAGGGGAAACACCCGTTTCCATACCGAACACGATGGTTAAGACTTAAGCGGCCGATGGTACTTGTTTGGAGACGAACTGGGAGAGTAGGTGGTTGCCAAATTTTTGCGGGTGTAGTTCAATGGTAGAACTCCAGCCTTCCAAGCTGGCCACGTGGGTTCGATTCCCATCACCCGCTTGTAATAAATGGGGATAAAATAGGGTTGTCCAGAGTTAATTAAGTGATTAGCTCTGGAACAACCCTATTTTTATTAACAATGAATTAACGTTTAGTACGCATAATCTTTTTAAATTGATTAGGAGAATAACCAGTCACTTCTTTGAAGCGTTCGGAGAAATAAAAGGGATTGCTAAAACCAAGCTGATCACTAATGTCACTTATAAGCTGGTTGGTTTCAATAAGTAAATCACAAGCTCGTTGTATTTTAAGACGGTTAAAATATTCAATAGGTGTATAAGAAGTATAGGATTTAAATTTTCTTATAAAGTAATATTTAGAAAGATTAATAGAGGATGCAAGGGTGTTAACAGGACAGCGAACATCAAGATGATTTCGCATCCATTCAATAGTGCTTTCAATGTCTTGAAAGCCTTTTTTTGATTTGGTATAGTTTAAGCTTAATTCTTTAAGTTCACATAGTAACAGTTGTAAATAGGAAGAAGCCTTAAGCATATTTGTTTCAAGATAGTCTATTTTAAATAAAGGGTAGAGCTGATTAAAATAGTGAATAAGCCTAGGTTGTTCACCTACACATAGGAGACTTTCTTGAAATAATAAAGGGGCATGTGTACCTTTAAAATGGAGCCAGTAGATGGACCAAGGGTTTTCTTCTAGAGCACCATACTCATGGGCTGTATAACTAGGTATGAGGAGGACATCTCCTTTTTTTATAGAGAAATGTTTATTTTCTAAACGAAGATAGCCTTGCCCATCTGTGCAGTAAATAAGGATGTACTCGGCAATACCTTCACGTTTGATAAAGTGCCCCTCAGAATGATTATAATAGCCACAACAGGTGATAAAAAGATGATGTAAAATAGGATGTTTCTCAAAAGAGAGACATATTTTATCAGGGATAATATAAGATAAATCACGTGACATAGGAAGTTCCTCCAAAGGGCAATATTGTGTAGATACTAGGCAACTATACTTATTTTACAATATATTTTATAATGCTACAATACTATTATTATCAATATGGAGGGGTTATATGAGCAATTATGCAATGAGTCAAAGGGATAGAGCAATACTTAGGGAACTAGCTAAAAAGCAGTATGAATATTCACAGCTTCCTCTGATGAAACAAAGAGAGGTAGAGTGGCAGCTACATAATGATTTACAAGGTCAAAAACCTATGATTCATATAGAAGTAGACACTTTTGAAGAAGAAATTATAAAAGATAGGCTTCAGTGTGAAAGTGAAAAAGCAAGAGTAATAGAAAGACAGTTACTTCACAATATGCTCAATCATGAAGTTGTAGGAGATGATCAGATTGTGCGTGATCACTACCCTATAAGGTGGAAATCGTGGTTTAAATTATTCGGGTTTGAGACAACTAAAGTAGAAACAAAAGATGCAAAAGGAAGAAGTATAGGTCATCACTTTAATTACCATATTTCAGATTTAGGAGATGCATTACCTACTTTAGGAGCTACAGATTTTGGAGTAGATAAGGAAGCAACTTACGCTTATAAGGCAGAAGTAGAAGAAATAATAGGGGATATTTTACCTGTTAAAATAGTCTTTGACTGTCTTTATGCCGTACCTACACAAGAGGTTGTACATATGATGGGGATGGAAAATATGCTCTTTAGTATGTATGATTATCCAGATGAGTTTAAAGTGTTTATGAATCGTATTGCTGATGATTATATAAGCTATTTTAAATATTTAGAGGAGGAAGGATGTATTCTTCCAACAACGGGTAATCAAATATTAGGGCAAGGCTCATTATGCTATACCAAGCAGCTTCCTAATGCGCAGGCATTAGAAGGTAAGAAAGTGACTACTTTTGATGTATGGGGATTTATGGATTCACAAGAAACAGTGGGCATATCACCTGCTATGTTTAATGAGTTTATCTTTCCTTATTATAAAAAAGTTGCAAACTTATATGGTAGACTTTCTTACGGATGTTGTGAACCTGTACATGCTATTTGGGAACAATGTATTAGTAAACTTCCAAGGCTAAGTAAGGTA
Organism: Sporanaerobium hydrogeniformans; assembly: GCF_002735925.1. Taxonomy (GTDB): domain Bacteria; phylum Bacillota; class Clostridia; order Lachnospirales; family Cellulosilyticaceae; genus Sporanaerobium; species Sporanaerobium hydrogeniformans. The sequence goes on from NZ_PEDL01000010.1 coordinate 43,884, forward strand.
TCTATCTCTCCTTGGTGTGATGAAGCCTTTATGGCAGAACAATTAAGAGGAAGTAAGGTGATTTATCATCGCAAACCTAGCCCGAACTTCTTAGGGGTAGGAAAAGAGTTAGATGAAGAAGCGGTTAGAGAACATATTACAAAGACGCTTCAATTAGCTAGAGGATGTAAGCTAGAAATTACGCAAAGAGATGTCTATACATTAGAGGGCAATATTCCTAAAGTAAGAAGATATGTAGAGATTATACGTGAGCTTATTGAAACCCATTGGCAGTCTTAAAACAAAAGCTAGGATCCTTTAGATTCAAATAAAGGATTTTAGCTTTTTTGTTTTAAGAGCTAAAAACCTAGTTAGCTTGTCTTTAGATTTATAGGTGGAAAAGTAGTGGGTTACTTCTAAAAAAGAAGGATTGACTTTTTAATAAAAAAGAGTATACTGTAACCACAAGTGTCTTTACACATAATTTTACACATATTTTGAGGGGGATTTAAAAGTGAAAACAAAAGTAGATATTCGTACCATGGTAGTTGCAGCAATGTTATGTGCAATAGGGATTATGATTCCTATGATTTCACCGATAAAGGTCATTATTGAGCCAGCTTCTTTTACACTCGCTAGTCATGTAGCTATATTTATTGCATTATTTATATCACCAATGACAGCTCTATTTGTAGCATTAGGAACTACAGCAGGATTCTTTTTAGCAGGATTTCCACCTCAAGTTGTACTTCGTGCATTAAGTCATGTATTATTTGCAGTAGGTGGAGCTCTTTATCTAGCTAAGCGCCCTGAGACGATGAGTAAACCTGTAAACATGACAGTCTTTGGGATGATATTAGCTGTTATTCATGCAGTTAGTGAAGTACTTATTGTTCTTCCATTTTATATGTCAGGGACAGCTAGTTCAAATACATGGTATGTTCTTTTTGGTTTAGTAGGGCTAGGAACAGTTGTGCATAGTATGATAGATTATACACTTTCTATAGCAGTTTGGAAGGTTGTTGCAAAGGTTTCTAATGTAGGGATGAAGCGTAGTAATAAAGCATGTTAGGTTAGATTTTCAAGGGAAAGGTGGATGCTGCGTTTAGTTTAAAGGTAAACATCTACCACAAATCCCTTAAGAGTTTCCTGCTGTGCATAGGATAAAAAGGCTGGAAGTGGTGTAAGGGTGTGTGATTCAGGATGAGGGAGATAAATACGCCCACACTCTGTACAGATAAGGGCTTCTGGCTGGCGATTTACTTGAGGATAGAAATAAGAAAAACCAATACCTAGTGGGTCAGAGTAATGGAATAAAGGTCCAGTAGTCTGGAGGGCATAATGGTTTTGAGGACCAAGAGGAATGGGAAGGTCAGAAACATTTTCTTCTAAGTTAGAGCCAAGGACTTCACCAGAGGGTAAAGTTAGAGCATGGTAAACAAGTGCATAAGAAGAAAGATTAGTAGTAGAGAGCACAGCAAGATTATAGGAAGGATCTTGTTCATATGCAGCTTCCTTTTCATAGGCCTCATCAGGATTGATAGCAGTAAAAGGTATAAAATAATTCCTATCTAAAAGAGGAATCTGAGGAAGGGTCATTTGAGGAGTAACTGATGCTAATGTGTTTTCTAAAAGATGCGCACAAGTAGTACAGGCTAATAAACCTACCTGCTTTAGTTTTCTTTGTCCGATAAAATTAATAAGTTGAGTTAATCGATAGTTAGGTACAATCATTGGTATAGCCTCACATTTTATAATCTCTTCTATTTATATCGACAAAAACTTGAAGTAGCTATAGATATTTTTTTGAAAAAAGGTATTGACTTACGTCAAAGAAGGTATTATAATTCATTAGGTAACAAGTAATTAAAGCTTGTTCACATGCCCGAGTGGCGGAACTGGCAGACGCACAGGACTTAAAATCCTGCGAGCTAACCCCTCGTACCGGTTCGATTCCGGTCTCGGGCATATAATTAAATAAGGAGAGATGGTCGAGTTGGTTTAAGGCACCGGTCTTGAAAACCGGCGAGGGTAACACCTCCCTGGGTTCGAATCCCAGTCTCTCCGTTTGTGAAAAGGGCTATAGTCAAATTAATCATTTAGATTAGTTAGACTATAGCCCTTTGTTGTATAAAAATAAAGTAAAACTAAGATCTGGCGATATTGTTACACTAATCCACTAAATAGAAGAGCATAAAGATGAGGGTGATAATGACCACTTGTGCAAATTTTAAACCACTTGTTCATAACACCTTGAAAGGTACTTGACAAAATGTTACTCTAATAAAAACTACTAGACTTCAGATAAAGGGGGCTGGTAGTTTTTTGATTGCTTCAAGAAGAAGTATATTATTAAAAATTTCATTTAAAACAATAATATTTATTAATATCTCAAATAAAATAACTATATAAAACGAGTTCACAACGGAAGGTAAAAATAAATGGAAAAAAGAAAGTATCTTAGAGTCATTAACATCAATGGAATACTCACGAGTTTTAGGTATCTCTCACTTTTTTTAACTTCATATTTTTATATGTTTATAGTGAATGAGCACTCGTGGCAAACAAAAATTTTAGTTGTAGTTGGGCTAGTGCTTACAGGGATAATAATGAATTTTATTTACTTAAATGAAAGAATAAATAAGATAGGGCTTATAGTTGCTTTATTTGCAGAAACACTAGGCAATATTTTTTTATTAAGTCTATCTGGTAATTTTCAAAGTCCTTATATTTGGTATGGGTTAAATACAGTGATTATGGCAGTAGTTGGACTTGAGAGTTATATGTGTTGGGGAGATCTGGCTATTTATATAAGCCTTTTAGGAATGACAACTATTTATGATCGTTTGTTGCATCCTGTGCAGACAAATACCTTTTTTGCGGATATGAACATTACAGTAGGATTAATAATGGCTACATTTGCTTTTCAAGTTATTATGAAGCATGTGAGAAAAATAGAGGATAAGACAGATGAGTTATTGATACTCAACGAGAAACTGAGTAGTGCCAATAAGAAGGTTGAAGAGACGATGACTTATATGTGTAAAATTTATGAGATTATTCATCTTTTTAGTACGCAAAACAATAGGCAGGATCTTATTCAGCTTATCCTGGATTATACTACTAAAATGTTTAAAGTAAACGAAGTATTTTTTATCGAGATAGGAGAAGATGAAAAACACTATAAATTTTATGGGAATAAAGTTGACAAGATAAAGACTGATTTACTGATAAATAAAGCTTTTGCTGTATGGCAAGGGCAAGATGAACCAAATAACAAATGGATTTTAGAGGTCGAAGATCAAAACTTTACCTGTGTGCCAATAGGGTATACCTATAAGCAATTTGGTTTGCTACTTATAGAAGGGATACAGGATGTAGAGCAGCTGAATAGTATTATTCAGCTAAGTGGGATGCTCTTTAAAAAATTTGAAGTTGAAGCTATCAATGAAGAATTACTCATTAGTGAGGAGCAAAATCGTATTGCCAATGAGATCCATGATCAGGTATTACAAAAGTTATTTGGTGTAACATGTAACCTTTTTGCATTGGCAAAAAAAACTTATAGTCTAGATAAGGAGCTAATTGGAGAGGAAATTAATTCTAATCGTGAGATACTTCATAAAGCCATGACAGAATTACGTCAGACAATTTATGGATTAAGCTGGGATAAGGAGGGAAAAAGCAGTTTTGAGACACGTGTTGAAGAATACATAAAAGAAATGCAAAAACTGTATCACATTCCTATTCAATTTCAATGGACAGGGGAACTTCAATGGCTTACAGCCAAAGAGCAAACGTCTTTGTACCGTATTATCTGTGAGGGGATATCTAATGGGATAAGGCATGGAGAAGCTACCTCTATAATGATCGATCTAGCTATAAAGGAAACCCATATTCAGCTATGTATAAAAGACAATGGTAGAGGATTTGATAAAACAAAGGTAGAACAAAGTCATCAAATGGGATTAGGGCTTAGAAATATGCAGCATCTGTCGAGAGATTTAGCAGGAAAGATGGAGATTGATTCAGAAGAGGGAAAGGGAACTTTGCTAAAAGTAAGTATACCGAATAAAGTCTAGGTAAATAGGGGAGAGGTAAGATGAAATTATTGATTGTAGATGACCATGAGATTGTAAGGAAGGGACTTATTGCTAGCTTAGCTATAGAACAGCTATTTGATGAGATAGATGAGGCAGATAGCATAGAAAAAGGGATGAAATCTCTCATCCTAAATAAACCAGATATGACTATTGTAGATATCAATTTAGGGAATAAGGAGAATGGCTTAACACTTATAGAAAAGGCTAAAGAGAAAAAGTTAATCACTCAGTTTATTGTACTCACATCTTCTTCAAGAGTAGGGGACTTTTTAAGAGCTAAGACATTAGAAGTAGAAGGTTATATTTTGAAGGACTCAGATATGGAAGATATTATCTATGGTATTCGTTCTGTGATAAGAGGACGTAAATTCTATGATGCACAAATTGAAATACAAGTAGAGCAGCATAAGGATCCTTTAAAAGAAAAGCTAACAGAGAGAGAATATGAGGTACTCGTGGAGTTAGGCAAAGGTTTAACCAATGGTCAGATTGCAGAGACTCTTTTTATTACAGAGAATACGGTTAAAAAGCATATTAGCAATTTAATGAGTAAACTAGAGCTAGCGCATCGTACAGAAGTAGCACTTTTTGCTGCAAAGAGGTGGCGAAGGGTAGAAGACCAATTGGTCAAAAAGTAGTAGTATAAATACTTGTGATTGGTAATGTATGGAAATTAAATCCCCTCTATAATAAGATTATAAAGAAGAACCGTAAAGGGTTTAAAAATAAAAAGGGGAGATTTAGGAATGAGAAAATCAAAATTAATGATAGGCGTATTAGTTGTATCCATTGCATTACTTGGCACAGGTTATGCGTACTGGACAGATCAACTAACACTTAATTCCACAGTAGAAACAGGAAAATTGAATGTCATTTATACAGCAGCACCTACACTTGCTAAAGGGGAATTGCAACAAGGCAAGGGTGGTGTACTGACATGCGGAAAAGAAGAACATGAACATTATGGAATTCCTTTTAGTTTTACTGATTGCTATGATGCGTGGGGAAGAATTGTATGTGGTAAGACAGAACATAAACATGGCCCAGAATGCTATTCATCAGCAAGTGATCAAGTTTTAGAAAATGAGGGGTATATTATAATCAATCCAACAGGTACACAAACAAGTGAAAAAGAAATATCATTTGGTGTTGCCAATATGTATCCAGGTAGTTTTGCTACAGCTACATTTACAGCTGAAAACAATGGAACCATTCCAGCAGTTATTGACTATGTAGAAGTTGCAGAAGGTTTAACAGATGCAGATAAAGCTTTCTTAGGTATTTTAGATGTAGAATTAACAGGAAGTTATATAGATAAAGATGGTGTAACTCAAAAACTTGCCAAAACAGGAAAATTAGTGAACTTAGCAAGCGTTATGAGTGAGTTTTATGGTAATGCAAGATTGGAGCCTGGTAAGACTATTACAACTACTATGAAGGTTACATTTGCAGGTAATGCAGCTTCTGGTGATGATTATGAAAAAAATGGTTCAACCATCACAGTAAAGACAAACTGGATTCAGCACAATGCCTTAACTACTGCAGCAAAAGCAGAGTAATAAGAGACTAAATAGACGTTAAAATAAAAGCTAACAAAATAGAAGGGGAGATTCTAAGGTGAGAATCACCTCTTCTATTTGTATACTACTTTAGTAGTAGAAGAGATTATACTTTATAATCAATGAGAGAAAGGAATAAGAATATAAAATGAGAATGGAATAGTAATCCAAGGAGAGAGATGCAATGAAGAAGAAAAACTTCTTAATAGGAATTGCAATGATAGGCGTAGCCTTTTTTGGCACAGGATATGCCTACTGGAATGATAGCTTAACGGTTAATACCACAGTGCAAACGGGAAAGTTAAAGATGGTCGCAGTGGTTTCTAAACAAAAGGAAAGTAGAGATAAAAATGAAAAATGTATCACGTCAGAAGTCATAGAAGGATACAGTGGCTTTTGTTATAGATTAGATAAAAAGCTTATACCTGGAAGTGGTTATGAATTTGAGGCAACATTTATTAATCAAGGGACAATACCAGCTGTATTAGAAGAAATAATGATTACACCATCTACTGATGCAGATACAGAAAGTTATGAGGCACTTTATGGTTCGGAAATGGTATTTGTTTTACAAGATGAAAAGGGAGAACTTATACGTCAGTTGGAGATCGAAGGTGAGATGCCACTCATGACACTCACAACCCAAATCAATAAGAAATTACAAGAGGAAGAAGCTTTTAGGATAGAAGTAGGGCAAAGTATTCTTTTAAAGGGGAAAGTGATGCTTAGTCCAAAGCTGACTTCTAAAAATGGAAAAAATAAATGTGAAGGTAAAGAAGCAAGCTTTGATATTAAGTTGATGTATAAACAACATAACCAGTAGGATTTACTGGTTTATTAATGCGAAAGGGGGAGGAGAATGTGTGCTAGAAAATTTAGCAAAATATATGTACTCGCCTTGCTGGTCACACTAGTGAGTAGTACTTTAGGAATAAGCTATGCTTACTGGACAGATGCTAATATCATCCATTCCGAGGTTAAAACAGCAAAGTTTACACCTGCAGAGACAGGATCACTTAAGTCCAATTGCAGGGTAAGGAGTAGGGAATGGGATAGTTTATTAACGTGCAATTATGATCAGGAGACAGTGGAGCTGGTGATAGAGGCAGAGGAAGAAGAAGGTATTGAAATACCCCTTACCTATGCAGGGTATGAAATTTATACCATAGGTGAAGGTGGTTATTTTTCAGATGCAGCCCATGAGGCAGATTGTTTACTTATTGAAAATAGAGATATGACGCGAGGTAAGGTGCAAGATTATGAACTAGGAGCAGTTAATTTGCAAGTACAATTGAATATAGATAGGGAACAATTAGCCACTGCCCTAGAAGCCAAAGGAATAAATTCAACTTCTCTATGTATGGTGAGGTTAAAAGTATTTTTAAAGCAAGAAGGCTATGATGTAAACGATGAAGCAGGTTGGGGATACAGTATGACAAAGAAACTTCAAGGTATTTTTAGAGAACCTAAAGTAGAAGAAGCTGAGAATGTAAAGGAAGTATCTGGAGTAGTCAATGCGCAAGAAGTGATTGATGAAAAATAAAAGGAGAAGCGTGTGATAGGGGAACTTACTAATACTCAATATAAAAAAATAGCGAATGGTTTGGTGTTAATTATTCTCCTTTTTTATACTCTGGAAAACTCCTTTGTAGCAAAGTATATAGGAGGGACACTGTTTGTATACGGAGTAAAGCCACTTTTTTATATCCTCATTGCAATGATAATGGCATGGAAGGTACCTAAAGTACGTTCATGTGGTAAATTGCTTCATCAATCAACAGTGTATACCTGGGCCTTTAACTGTGGTGTTATTTATATAGTAGCTAATATACTAGGGGGGGTTATTCAAGGTTTTGGGAAAAGTCCTTATAACCTAACCCCACTAGGGATGATAACCAACATCTGGACAGTAGGTAGTGTACTAATAGGAAGAGAAATGATACGCGCTTATGTGATAAATAGTCATAAAGGCCTAAAGTCTAAGGTTTTCTTTGGAGTAGTTGTTCTTATTATGACCTTTACGAATATACGTTTAGCTGAAATAAAAGGACTAAGTGATTTAGAGACATGGACTATTTTTATGGCAGAAAAATTAATACCAGAGTTATGTCATAACCTATTAGCAACTTATCTAGTGATGTACGCAGGACCACTTGCCTCTATCCTTTATTTAGGGATGATTGAAGCTGTCATGTGGCTTTCACCTATATTACCTAATATCAATTGGTTAGGTAAAGGGGTCATAGGGATGCTCATTCCCCTACTTTGTTTAGTATATATCCATACTCAGTATCTAAGCCTTACCAAAAAAATAAAAATGTATAAGGAAAAGCAAGAGAAATTAATAGAGTGGGTACCTTTTACTTTAATCACTATTAGTTTTATATGGTTTGTAGCAGGAGTATTCCCTATCTATCCTTCAGCCATAGCGACAGGAAGTATGCAACCCCTGATAGATCCAGGAGATGTCATCCTCTTAGAGAAGATAAAAGATATGGAAGATGTGAAGCGTTTAAAGGTAGGAGATGTTATCCAATTTAAAAGAGGGGATATATTGATTACCCATAGGATTATAGAAGTAGTAGAAGAGCAAAATGGATTCGTCTTTCGAACGAAAGGGGATAATAATTCCGTAGAAGATAGGCAGGTTGTTGTACCAGAGAATTTGAAAGGTATCCTCAAAGGCATAGTACCTAAAGTGGGGTATTTAACGATTCTATTAAAGAGTCAGGATTTAAGTAGCTTAGAAGAGGTAGAATTCTGAACACTACTAGGGATGGGGAGTGATAATCGTGAGAAGAAAGAAAGGGAAAATAGTAGGCCTAACACTTATTATTGGAGCCATTTTATTACAAGTAGGTTATGCAGCTACAGTCAATATAGAGGGAATAAATGGCACAGCAGACTACAAGGTGGTATTAGAATGTAGTGCAGGTGCAAAAGATGACTATATTACAGAACCTACTATTGAAGATATAGGAAATGGGACGGCCAAGATAACAGTAGGTAATTTATATCCAGGTGGGAAGTTTACAGTCAATAATACCATCCGAAATACTGGTGCAAAGGATGTATTATTTAAAGGTATAGATATTGCTTATGTAGAAGGAGAGAAAGAACTTTATAATAGCCTTGTCATCTATGAAGAGGATAAAGAGTTTGTAGGTCTAGAAACTTATGAAAGTCACCTCGCCCAAGCTATGGAACTGCGTTATAAAGATAATATCTTTAAGTCAGGGGAGGCTGCATTATTACCTTTAACAATAGGAATGTCACCAGATGAAATAGGTTTGCAAGGAAAAAGAGTTAATTTTAAAATTAGCCTCATATATGAACAATACCTACCTACTATAGAAGAAGGAGGCACAGGTAACACAACTAGCAATAACTCTCCAAATACAGATCCGACACAGCTTGAAAAGGTGCCAAGTGAACCTACCCAGATAGAAGAAGAGGCTATACCAGGTGGCCCCGCTCAGATAGAAGAGGAAGCTGTACCAGGTGAACCGGTTACTATAGAAGAAGAGGCTGTACCAGGTGGCCCTGCTCAGATAGAAGAGGAGGACCTGCCAGTAGGTCCAACAAAATTACCTCAGACTGGCGGCTTACCTACACTATTTATCTATGGAATAGGAATAGTTATGCTAGGTAGTGGCATAAGTATTTATAGGATGTCAAAAAAACAAGAATGATTAGGTGAAAAGGGCTCCAACCGGGTAGCCCTTTTCGGCACGTTAAAAAGACAAAAAATAAGGGGGAGCAGGATGAAGAGATTTGAACGAATAAGACTCCATAAGTGGGTAAGAATGATACTTATAGGGGGGCTAGGTGTATTAAGTCTAGTAGGTATAGGGGTTATAGTAAAAGAGGTTAGGGCTGAGCATATTCAGGAACAACAACGTTCACTTTATGACTATAGATTGAAGTCGGCGTTTAACTACCAGGTCTATTTATTGCCAAATAAACTTTATGAAGAAGGAAAGCAGGGGGAGGAGGAAACCTACCTTGCAGAATTTGTTGATAAGATTGAAATAGGTCTAGAGAGTGTTTTTGAAGGAAGTGAGGTAGCAGATATACAGGGTCAGTATCAGATTGCGGGGACTGTGCAGGGTTATACGACGAAAGAGGAGAAAAAGCAAATTATCTGGAGTAAAACCTTTGAGATACTTCCTTCTAAATCTTTTAAAGAGCACACCGATAAACACCATATAAAGCCTACTATACAAGTAGATTTTGCTTATTATAATCAGTTCGCACGAGATATTATAGAAGCCTCCCAGGTGAATACACCGGTAGAGTTAGTGATTAAGTTAGAAGGAAAGCAAACCATTACTACACAAGCGGGAATAGTGCCGGGAGAGATACAAGGAACGATTACCATTCCACTTAATACAGCTTATTTTAGCATTAAGAAAGAGGGAGGAGCAGAAGTAAAGGATTCTTTGTGGGAGACTTATACGGTTCCTATTCCAATCAATATTCAAATCATTATACTAGGGGTATTTATGATGATACTAGGAGTAATTCTTTTAGGAGGAGTTATCCTACTTACAGAACCTTTGAGTGCAAGAGATTTACGTTTTAGGCAACTTAAGAGATTACTTAATAATTATGGGAATCGTATGGTAGCTATAGACACTCTAAGACCTATAGATACTAGTGAGGGATATTATGTAAGTTCTCTAGAAGACCTCATAAAAATAGCAGATGAGATAGAAAAACCAGTTTTTTACCAACGTTATAATAAGCTATTAGAACTTGACACTTTTTATGTAGAGCAAGAAAAGGTTACTTATATTTATAAACTTGAAGCGTTTAATGATGGAGAATACGTAAAAGAGCAAATAGAAGAGTCAATAAGTTAGCAACCATTAGGATAGGAGGAGAAAAATGAGTTTATGGCAAGTAAGTTACCAAAAAATAATATTTTTTATGGGGTTACTGATTGCTTGTAACTGTTATGCTGCGAGTCAACCCTCTATTGATAGTCGAGATAGTCACAAAGGGGTTGTACATATTGCCTATAAAGAAGCATCATCAAAAAAGGTAAAGGTCATCATTGAAAAGGGAAACAAGAAATATACATATGATTTAAAAAACACAGGAGAAGTAGAAGATTTTCCTTTGCAAATGGGAAATGGAACGTATACGATTAAAGTTTTAGAAAATACAGCAGGAACTTCCTATTATATAGTAAGTTCACAAACAGTAGAGGTTAAGTTACAGAATGAAAATAGTGTTTACCTAAATACCATTCAGAATATGAAATGGTCAGAAGACTCTAATGCCATAAAAAAAGCAGTAGAAATGACTAACACTACAACAAATTTGCAAGAAAAAGCAAATATACTTTATAAGCATATGGTACAAAGTTACACGTATGATTATTATAAATTAGCGAAGCTTCCATCTACATATATACCTGTTATTGACCAGACTTTTAAAGATAAAACAGGGATTTGTTATGATTTTTCTTCACTTTATGGTGCCATGTTACGTAGTCAAGGGATTCCAGCTAAACTCATAAAAGGTTACACTCCTAATGCAGAGGGGTACCATGCATGGAATGAGGTGTATGACCAGGAGAAGAAGAAGTGGTTGATTATTGATACCACTTATGATTTACAGGTGATTGCTAAAAAACCAGATGTAAAAATGACAAAGTCAGAGAAAGATTATCAAAAGGTAAATGAATATTAATCATGCTATGGGGTATAGGGAGAAATGAAATATATAGGTAGAGGATTGATTGCATTAGGGCTCATCATCATGATTATTCCGACTATAGGCACTCTTTGGATTCAATATGAAGAGCAGAGCCTCTATATTGCATATTTACAAGAACAGCAATTACAAAGGCAAGAGCAACAAGCTGTAGAAGTAGAGCAGAAGGAAGGGGCTGAAGGGGTAGGGGAGATAGATACTTTTGAAGAGAGGCTTGTTGAAAAAGAAGAAGAAGGCTTGCTTCTTATTCATAAGGAAGAAGGTGAAGTGATTGGCAAAATCAAAATACCTGCTATTAAACTTGACCTTTTACTATTAGAAGGGATAACAGAAAAAAGTCTTTCAAAAGGAGCAGGGCATATGACAGGGACAGCTTGGCCGGGGCAGAAAGGGAATTGCACCATTGCAGGTCATAGAAACTATACCTTCGGTTCAAGATTCAACAGATTAGGTCAAGTAAAAGAGGGAGATGTAATCATTTTAGAAGTAGGAGATAAGGCGTATACCTATAAGGTAACAGAGATAAAAGTAGTCATACCAGAGGATTTATCGCCACTGGAGCAACCTCTTACTGAGAGAAAAGTTACCTTGATTACTTGTCATCCTATTTATAAGGCAACACACCGTTTAATTGTCATAGGAGAAAAAACAGAGAGTGAAGAGACAGGTCATACAGTAAGATAATGGAGGTGGGAATAATGAGAGAAAAGGAATTAGCCATTTTTTGTACTCAAATAGAAATGATTTTAAAAGCAGGGATTACTCTATCAGAGGGGGTAGGGATGATTGCAGAAGATATAGAGGAGCACACATTAGCAAACCATTTTAAACGAATAGAAAAATATTTAGAAGAGGGAAGAACGCTACATGATGCTTTAGAAGAAGAGGGAAGTTTTCCGAGCTATATGGTTCATATGGTCAAGATAGGAAGTTTATCGGGGAGAATGGAAGAGGTTATGGGCGCATTAGGACACTATTATGACAGAGAAGATCAACTGCGACAAAGTGTTAGAGGAGCTGTTTTTTATCCCTTGCTACTTTGTTTTATGATGTTTGTAGTCATGCTCTTTCTTTCTATAAAGGTACTCCCTGTTTTTGAGAAGGTATTTAATACATTAGGGGGAAGCTTGGTTGGACTTGCACACTATTTTATGAGGTTTGGTGAATTACTTAGCCGGTATATTTATGGGGTAGTAGGAATAATGGGGGTTGTTCTCATTAGTGTCATTCTTTTGTTAAAGACTCAAAAAGGAACCACTTTCATCAAAAATCTAATCAATCACTTAAAGATAACGGAAAAAATAGCTATTTCACGTTTTGCTTCTGCTCTTTCTTTAATGTTAGCAAGTGGGATGGATACAGAGGAGGCATTAAAAACAGCATTAATGGCTATTGAAAATAAAAAAGTACAAGCAAGAGGTGAAGAGAGTATTCTACTTATGGAAAGTGGAAAAGGGTTTATAGAAGCATTGAGAGAAGGTAACTTTTTTTCGAGTCTTACGCTTAGGAAGTTAAGTATAGGTTTGCGTACTGGTAATTTGGACGAAGTAATGGTACAAGTAGCGAACCAGTATGATGAGGAGGTACAGGAAGCTCTTGCAAAAGTGGTTTCTCTCATAGAACCTATTTTAGTGGGAATTTTAGCAGTAGTGATAGGTAGTGTTTTATTATCTGTTATGCTTCCGTTAATGGGGATCATGGCATCTATAGGTTAAAGGAGGGTAGTATGAAACGGTATCATTTAGGGCAAGGCATAGGAACCCTATTATTTTTTCTTATCATGATAGGTGTTGTTTGGAGAGGGATACAAATTACTACAACAAGTGTAGAAGATAAGGGGCTAGACACATTAAATCACGCTATTCGAAGGGCAGTCGTACAGTGCTATGCCATAGAAGGGATGTACCCCAGAAATATAGGGTATATAGAGGATAATTATGGCATTATGATTGATACTTCCAGATACATTGTGCACTATGAAATATTTGCCTCAAATATTATGCCAGATATTACTGTATTGACAAGAGGGGGAGGGGAAAAAGAGTGAAGGCAAAATATAGATGGAATGAATACACTTCTGAAACGTTACTTATGTTAACAATCCTTCTTCTATTTGTAAGTACTTCTTTTATAGTAGTGAAAGTAGGGGCTGATGTTTATAAGAAGATTGTACAGGATATGGAAAGTCATTTTGAAAGAAGCACACCCCTTCTCTATATAGCAACCAAGATTAGGCAAAATGATCAAGTGGGAAAGATAGAGCTTGAGCAAAAAGAAGGACAAAATGTTTTAGTCATAACGGAAGATTTAGAGGGAACAAGGTATGAGACATGGATTTATAATTATGAAGGAGCCCTTTATGAAGCCTTTATAGAGAAAGGAACAACTATTAAATTGTCAGATGGGATGCGTATTATGGAGATACATGATTTAAAAATGCAACAATTAGAAAATCAAATGCTAAATATTGTTGTAAAAGATAAAGAGAGCAAGGAATTGGAACTGTCATTATGCTTAAAGAGCAAGGCAAAGCAGTAAGAAGGAGGGAGTTATGAAGAATAGTAGGATATCCCATTTAAGAGCTTTTTTGGTAGAGTTGATGAGTGTTGTGCTCTTTTTTTCGGTGGCACTTGCCCTTATGAGTAGGGTTTTTGCAGCTGCTCATAATTTAAGGCAGAAGGCTTCTGATTTAACAGAGGCTGTGGCAAAAGTACAAACTTTGGCGGAGTATGCTAAAGCTAGTTATTCTAAAGAAGACTATAAGCAAAGTCTTATTGCATTAGGTGGTATAGAAGTAGGAGAGAATATTCATTTTTATTATGATGAAAAATGGCAATTACAATCTTGGAAAGAAGAAAGTTGTTATGTGGTAGAGGTCTTAACGCAGATAGAGTCTCTAAAGAGTGGGGAATGTATACGCATTAATATTGCTACTAAGAACAAAGAGGAGTCTATTTACAACCTGCAAGTAAAGAAATATTATACTGGCATAGTAAGGGGCGATAAGACATGAAAAGAAAAATGAAGGGTGCTATAGGTATAGGTACCTCCTCTATGATTATGATTTTTGTGCTATTAGCAATTGTCACATTGGGGATACTGGCATTAGAAACGGCTCAAGCAGATTACAGATTAGCACAAAGGGTAGGGGAGAGCATCAAGCTATTTTATGAGGCAGACAGTCAGGCAGAGGAGCAATTAGCATGTCGTATTGAAGAGATAGCCGATGATACATTTATAGAGGGAGAGAAAAATACCTCCTTTGAGGTAACTTATGAGGTGCCAATGGGAGAAAAACAGAAACTATGTGTACAGGTAGAAGTAACAAAAAAGAGTGGGATAATGGAATATAAAAAAACAGATTGGCATGTTGAAAATATAGAGGAATGGCAGCTCGAAGAGAATGGCTTAGGTTTTGGTGATATTAGGGTACAAGATTAGGAGGAAAGGAAATGGATGCAAAGAAACTTTTTAAAGAAGCAGTAGAACATGACGTAACAGACATATTTGTGGTGGCAGGGGCACCACTTGCTTTTAAAATTAGAGGAAACATCGGTTTAAGAGACGATAATAAATTAATGCCTGAAAAGACAAAGGAGCTTATTGAGGCTATTTATATACTTGCAGAGCGTGATACAAGGAATTTATCAGAAAAGGGAGATGATGATTTTTCCTTTTCTATTCCAAAGGTAGGCAGGTTTAGGGTAAATACTTATAAACAAAGAGGTTCACAAGCTGCAGTTATAAGAGTCGTTCAGTTTGAATTACCCCATATTGAAACATTAGGTATTCCTAAGCAAATAATTGATTTGTATAAGAGAACAAAAGGGCTTGTACTTGTAACAGGACCTGCAGGGAGTGGGAAATCGACCACACTTTCTTGCATCATTGATCAGATTAATAAGACAAGGACAAGTCATGTTATTACGCTAGAAGATCCTATAGAATTCATCCATAAACATAATAAAAGCATTGTTAGTCAACGAGAAATAGGGACAGATACAGCAAGCTATGTACAAGGTTTAAGGGCAGCACTGAGAGAGGCGCCTGACGTTATCTTGCTAGGTGAGATGAGAGATTTTGAGACTATTAATATTGCCATGACAGCAGCAGAGACAGGCCAACTAGTACTAGGCACACTACATACATTAGGAGCAGCTAATACAGTGGATCGTATCATAGACGTTTTCCCGGCGAATCAACAACAACAGATTAGGACGCAGCTTTCTATGGTTTTACAAGCCATTGTTTCACAGCAACTTATACCAGGAAAAGACGGAGCGGTTTTACCTGTTTTTGAGATAGTGTTTGTCAATAGTGCTATACGTAATATGATTAGAGAATCTAAGATGCATCAAATAGATTCAGTTATTTTTGCGGCTAAAGAAGAAGGAATGTGTAATATGGATGGCAGTATCATTAAACTTTATCAAGAAGGCAAAATTACAGGGGACAATGCCATTGCCTATAGCATAAATCATGAGGCAATGCGCAAGAAAATTGGAGAATGAGGTTTAAAAGTAAGTAAAATAAAAACATTTATTAGAAAGGTATTGAAAATCTTGTCCAAATTATATAAAATAACATTAAATATTTTAATGATGAGCTGTCGCCAAGCGGTAAGGCCCTGGATTCTGACTCCAGCACTCGAAGGTTCGAATCCTTCCAGCTCAGTTAAGGAAGCATATCTTTTCAAGTGAGAAGGATATGCTTTTTTTGTTATACGAAAATATTTTAAATAAAAATGAACCGATTAGGAAGGTGAAGTCTCTTATAAATAGGTGCACCAATAAGGAGGGGAAAAGATGGAAGAGATAGAACTTATAAGAAAGGTAAGAGAAGGTGATAAGGAAGCCTTTGGAGCCCTTTTTGAACGCTATAAGGTACAAGCAATCCGTACGGTTTATCTGATAACGGGTGATCAATATAGAAGTGAGGACATTGTTCAGGAGGCTTTTGTGAAGTGCTATTTGAGTATTCATAAGTTAAGGAATCCAGAACAGTTTAGAGCATGGTTTTTTAGAATACTTACTCGGCTTGCATGGCGAAATGATGTGAGGGCGAAGCGAATGGTACCTACAGAGGATATCATGGAAGTTATGAATAAGAAGGCAGACCAAATTTCTTTGGAGAATATTTATTTGCAGAGTGAAACGCAAAGACTTCTTCAGGGTGAAATTGAAAAATTAGGTAGTGAACACCAAATGATTCTTATTTTGTATTATTACAATGAGTTGTCTGTTAAAGAAATTGCTAAAGTAGTAGGATGTCTAGAAGGAACAGTAAAGTCACGCTTGCATACAGCAAGGGGCCAGTTAAAGAAGGCGCTCATAGCAAGGCAAGAGAGTAAAGTAGAGAATGGGGAGGGTGAAGGGTATGAGGCGTACAGAGGTATTTGATGAGCAGGTTAAGCAAAGTTTAAATAGAAAAGCAGAAGAGATAGAAATATCAGAGGTATTATTCCAAAAGATTAAAGCACAAGTTATTCAAAAAGAGGAGGAAAATAAGATGGGAGGTTTCTTTAAAAATAGAAAAATGAAAAAAATGATTATGGTGGGAGCAGCATCCTTATTATCAATCACCTGTATAGCAGCACCTATTATACTTCCAGCGTTAAATTCATGGGAAAGTCATGGAAGAACTAGTTTTGAAAGCTTTCCAACATTAGCACAAGTACAAAAGGAGGTAGACTATACCCCTAAGTATATAGATGAGTTGCCAGGAGGCTTTGTGTTTAAAAGGGCATCGACGGAGAATATAGAAGGGAAAGATGCAGATGAAAATACAGTAGTTAAAGCCAAAGGCATAAGCTTTTTCTACGAACCTATAGAAGGAAGCAAGGGTAGGATCCTGAGCTTAGACACCAAACAATTAGCTGAGGAATGGATGAATAGTGGGGAAGCAGAAGAGATAGGTTTAGACGATTTAAAGGTCTACTATGAAGCACGTACTATGAAATTCGTACCAGTGGATTATGAACTTACAGAGCAGGATAAACAAGATCAGGAAGCTGGGAAAATAGATATTTCTTATGGTACAGATACGATTCAGGTTATAAATACACAGGCTATAACTTGGTATGAAGAGGGGATAACCTATACGCTTCTAGACATGGGGTATGAGTTAGACAAAGAACAGCTCCTAGAAATGGTAGAAGCTGTTTATGCGGTAGAGTAGAAGGGATAAGAAATAGTAACAAAGTAAAAAAGGCAGAGTGTTACGAGTCATAAGTGACGAGTAACACCCTGCCTTTTTAAAGAGTAATAAAAAATATTGATTTAAGCATAAAAATTTAATATAGTAATAAGTGTATGATGTGAATCATACACTTTGAGGTTTTGGAGGAAAGGATAGGAAATTACATGCCTGTTGATTTTTCGCATTTTAAAGTGGGACCTACGGGTCCTTTATATAGACAAGTTGTACAATATTTCAAGAAAAGTATGCTTTTAGGAGAGCTTAAAAATGCAGAAGAAGTACCATCCAGAAGACATTTAGCGGCACTTTTAGGGATTAATCCTACAACGGTTCAAAAGATTTATAGGCAGTTAGAGGAAGAAGGACTGATTCAGACGACACCTTATTCAAAAACAATAGTTACTATGGATGAAGGAAAAAGGCAGATACTTCAAAAAGAGCTCATTCAAGATGAACTAAAAGATTTGATAACTAGCTTTAAGACATGCAATATGGATTTTAAAGAGTTTATAGCACTCGTTACGCAAGTTTGGAACGAAGAGTAGAAGAGAGTAAGTAAACGAAAAAGGTTATAGGGGGATTAAAGATGAGAGAGCAGCTTAAACAATTAGGATTTCATATGGCATTTGAAATGCATTATTTGTATAAAAAGGTAATAGCCATTAGTCTAGGACTTATTATTTTACAATGTTTTACCGTTTATATAACGTTAGGAGATTTATATATAGGCAGAATTACGTATTATCCCTTTGAACAAGTAGTAAACCATCCTTTTTATAGTCTAAGCTTTGGTGTTAGCTTGGGCTTAGGGTTTATTTTAGCGGGTAGCCTTTTTGTAAAGGATTATTGGCCTACTAAAAGTATTTATTCACTTATGACACTCCCTCAAAAAAGGAGTATAAGCTATAGTGCAAAATTAGTAATGGGCGTATTGAGCCTTGCAGTTATTTATATAAGTCAGTGGATCAGTGTATTAGGAGCCTATGGTATTTTTAGTCTGCAAAGGTATGTAAAGCCTATGACAAATGGTTTATATATTGGGATGATGCGAAGCAAATTTCTTTACAACACCCTACCACTTAATGGATTAGAAGGGTGGAATGGACTACTCCTTATTGCTATAACCGTAGCAGCTATGTATGGCGGTATTGCCTTTTTAAAGGATAAGAAAAGCTTACTTCTTTTACTGGGATTTGGCATGATTTTAGCTTTGCTAGTAAACAGTTTTACCGCTAGTAACATACCTACCTTTTTAATGACTGCTAGTGGTAACTTTGTGATTTATAAAGAGTATTTACTAAAGGTAGCCCTTTGGAGTCTTTTACTTATTATTTATTGTGTATTTATGTTAAAAAAAGGTTACCAGCTCTATAGTGAAAACGCGTAGAAGGGGAGTGGGAGGATGCAAAAGAAATATTATGGGATGATAGGGGCTTTTATAGCTTGTCTTTTAATAGGTATGATAGGACTTAATTGTTTAAGAAGCTATGGAAGGAGGCAAGGTAAAATTGCCCTACAAACATTAGATGGAAATCCTGAAGTTATGAAAGAAGTAAAGATAACAGGGAGCCTATTTGAGAGTTATCGCAATCAAGCCTTTGAGATAGAAAATGGCAAAACGGTGATTAATGTAAAGGAGGTACTCACTCAGGAGGAATTAGAGCACCTTTGGAGAGGGACTTCAAGCATTAGTTATAGTGGAAGTTACTTAAAGGAAGTAAAAGAGCCTTACCGTATTAATAACAGAGCTTTTCTTGAAAGCAGTGTAAGAACTGATGCAATAAAGACTTTAAAAAGTAAAGAAGAAAGGACATGGCCAGGACAGAAAGACGTAGGAATAAAGGAATTTGTTTTCCACTATAGTGTAGATAAAATAACTCCTAAGTTTGAAATTACTTTTGAAAACTTTAATCATAAAAAGGTTAAAAAGAATATTATTATTCCTGATTACTATATTTACGACGAGGAGGGAAGCTTTGAATATGAAGAGGTGTACACAAAGTATATGGACGAAGACAAGATGTATTTGTCTCAGACTAGTTGTCATGAGAGGGAAATAAAACAGGAGATCTATCAGCCGTTAAGCTATGCGCTCGTGTTACAAAATGGCAAATATTACTGCACCTTACCTACGACAACGGCCTATAGGGGTAATAGTGGGATCTATCGTATTGATACATTTTTTGAAGGGAATTGGCCGAGTGAATTAACGGCTTACTGGAATAGAGATCAGGAAAATCCCCTGCCTATAGAGCCTAAAGGGTATGAGAAGCTTGTAGACATTCCTCTTGAAGAAGGGAACTTATGTGTCTTCGGGATGAGTAAGATAGGTGACAAACTAGGTGTAATCGTTTACCGTCCTCAAAAACAAGGGCAAAGCTTAGCTTTTGAAGTGTGGCTTTATAATAAAGAAAAGCAGCAGTTTACAGATAAAATAGCCCTTGGAAAGGTAGAGGCTAAGGAAAGTAGTCGTGTCATACTAAGACCTCAAGGAAAGCTTCTTCATGTAGCCCTTCAAGGACAGCAGAAGGTAGATATTTATAGCCTAGAACTGAAGGGAGAAAGCTTAACACTAAGTGGTGAGCTAAAGCTCCCGATAGATCAAGAAGGCTATGAAATGATGGAGATTTATAGCACGGGCGAAAAGCTTTACCTACTAGAATATATGAATGTGGGCGCAGCAGATCGTATGGGAAGCTTAGAAGAAGAATTCCCCACTTCTTTAATAGGTAGAAATGAAAGAAATCAAATACGTGTTTTTGAGAACAATGTATGTATTTATAAAGGAGAACTCATAACGGATATTTATCAAGATTTGATGGCAACTGGCTATATGGAAATCATAAATGAGAGAAGGTTAAGTGAGATAACCTTTAGTAAGGCGGGTGGAGAACATGATTGAGCTGAAGGAGGCAACTTATAACTACAGAGAATCTGTAGGGATTATGAAGGTAAACTTGAAGCTTCAAAAGGGACAAATTATCGGTGTTTTTGGAGAAAATGGAGCGGGTAAAACGACACTTCTTAAGTGTATAGGGGGGCTTTTGGATTTGCAGAGAGGAGAAGTACTTGTAGATGGAGAGCCTATTCATCCAGCAACCTATGAGAATTTAGCTTTTATTAGTGAGGAAGGAAGTCTTATCAATGATTTTACCATTGAAGAGCATAAGAGGTTTTTTATGAGCTGTTTTAAAAGATTTAACGAAGAACGTTTTGAAAAATTGATTGATTTTTTTCAACTTGACCGAAAAAAGAAGCTCAAAGCCTTTTCAAAAGGACAAAAGGCGAAGCTAGAGATTGCGGTAGGTTTTTCGAAAGGTGCTAAGTATATTTTAATGGATGAGCCCTTTTTGGGGAATGATGTTTTTACACGTAGTGATTTCTTAGGAGTTATGGCGAGCTTTATAGAAGAGGGGGATATCATCGTCATTGCGACACATCTTTTAAATGAGATTGAACACTTTATTGATAGAGCAATATTTCTGAAGTTTGGAAGGGTAATAGGTGATTATAGCAATGAAGAGCTAGAAGCTAGAGGGGGAAATCTTACTCAAGTTGCTAAAGAACTTTTTAACTATGATATTTCACGAATGAGTAGCTTAGAATAGCTAACATAAGGCTACGTAATAAAAGTCAGAAAAGATATAAGAATTGCAAATCGGTATGTTTGGAGTTAGAATAAAAGGACGGTTTTTATTC
The DNA here is from genome assembly GCF_002735925.1 of Sporanaerobium hydrogeniformans. Lineage (GTDB taxonomy): Bacteria > Bacillota > Clostridia > Lachnospirales > Cellulosilyticaceae > Sporanaerobium > Sporanaerobium hydrogeniformans. The sequence continues at coordinate 65,146 of NZ_PEDL01000010.1, forward strand.
AAACATAAGGAAGAAAGGGGAAAAAGAATTGCAAAATAATTATAATATGCTTACAGATAGTGATAAGATGAATATTCCCTTGTTACTAAAAAGTATATGTGTGGGCATATGTACAGCCATAGTTGTTATCTTATATCGTATGACATTAACCTATGCTGAGCAATTAGCTTTTGGCATATATGATTTTTTTCGAGAAAATATCATAGCTATTCCATTTCTATTTATAGGTTTATGTATAGTAGGTTATGTAGTGGGTTATTTAGTTTCTAAGAATAAAATGATTAGTGGAAGTGGTATCCCGCAACTAAAAGGACAATTAATGGGATATCTTAAAAATGATTGGCTGCATACTTTATGGGCAAAATTTATGGGAGGAACCTTAGGGATTATAAGTGGTTTATCTTTAGGTCGTGAAGGTCCATCTATCCAACTAGGAGCTTGCGTTGCCGAAGGGATAGGGAAAAAGCTTGGACAGAATCGTTTAGAGAGAAAAATATTGATGGTAAGTGGGGCAAGTGCAGGATTAGCAGCAGCTTTTAATGCACCGTTAGCAGGCGTACTATTTGCACTAGAAGAAGTATTTAAATACTTTTCACCCATCATTTTACTTTCTACTATGTCCTCGGCGATTATAGCAGACTTTATTTCTAAGCAAGTTTTTGGTATGGAGGCTATTTTTCAGTTTGATATACAAGGGAGTATTCCTCTACAGGATTATTGGATGCTTATTTTGTTAGGGATTCTATTAGGCATAATGGGGGTACTCTACAATAGCATTCTTTTAAAGTCTCAAGAACTTTATCGTAAAATAAACTTTTTAAATTCACGGGTAAAATTGATTATTCCTTTTATAGGTGCAGGACTATTAGGCTTGACCTTTCCAGCTGTGTTAGGAGGAGGTCATCATATGATAGAATATTTTAATTTATCCAGTGGGATTTTCTTTTTATTTGCCTTATTTGTTATTAAATTTCTTTTTTCCATGGTTAGCTTTGGATCAGGGGCACCAGGAGGTATTTTTTTTCCACTTCTTATATTAGGAGCAACCCTAGGAAGTATTTTTGCTAGCATTAGCGTTCACTATTTTGGTTATAATGAAACGTTATTTTACAATTTTGTCATCGTTGCCATGGCAGGTTATTTTACTGCTATTGTAAGGGCACCTATTACAGGGATTGTACTTATATTAGAGATGACAGGTTCATTTAGTCATCTTTTATCGCTAACGGTGGTTTCTTTAACTGCTTATGTAGTAGCGGATTTACTGAAGAGTCAGCCTATTTATGAATCCTTACTGGATAACCTATTAAAAGCATCTAATCATGAAGAATTAGAAGAAGAACATAGCAAAAAAATTATGATAGAGTTATTAGTACAATATGGAGCAGCACTAGAGGGGAAGCAGGTTAAGGAGTTAAAATGGCCTTCAAAATGTTTGCTTGTGAGTATTAAGAGGGGAGATAAAGAAATATTACCCAAAGGGGATACACAAATCAAAGCAGGGGATTATTTACTGGTTTTAACAGACATCAATAGTGAATGGAAAACGCGAAAAAAACTAGAAAAAATGAATACCTTAAGCTAGAAGTTCAGTATCATAGATAGGCTCCTCACGAAAGGGGAAGAGGTACTTTTTGAGACGGCTAGAAGAGGTGACAGGGCCTGATGAATATACTTACCTTGTTAATTTATTATACGAATGTGATGGCTAAATATAACCTTAAATGGGCAGCTAAATGCTATGAATTATTTAAAAAAGAGCAAGCACAGAGTGAAATAATTAAAAGGTTGGGGTAACACAAAGAGAAGTTGAAGAATGGGAAAAAGCCAGTCAGAACATGTACTTACCTTATGATGTAGCATTAGATATTAACCCATAGGATAAGAGTTTTTTGGGAATACAGTATCGTACTAGAAGATGCAAAAGCAGGGATTGAAACTGCTAAGAGGGCTGACATGTATGCTATTGGCGTAGGTAACAAAGAAGATTTACTGGGGGCTAATCAATGGATTCATCATATGAAAGAGCTTTTCTTTCGATAGTAAAGGTAAATTACAAGGTATAGCTATTTTGAACCGGGATATCATCTTTTGATATTCCGATTTTTTATGGTTTTAAATCATAATAGGAACCTATTAAATTATGGGTATAAGTAAATAAGAAGGAGGATGCATTTAGGGTAAATCTGTTAATACTTATATGCAATATTAATGATTAAATAATATTTATATAAATATTATTTATAAATTATTGACAATTATAATAAAACAGATTAAAATTTAGTTAAATCATTTAACTAATATATTGGGCTATAATTTATGGAGGAATAGAATGAAGCGTGGTACGAATTCATCTTTAATGAAAGAAAATAATAAGAAGTTGATTTTGAATCTAATTAGGCAGAAACACTATTCTAGAGTAGAGCTTGCTCAGAAAACGGGTCTTACAAAAGCGTCCATTACGATTATTGTTGAGGAATTAATTAAGGAAGGTTTGGTCTCGGAGGAAGAAACTAATTACTGTGGGATAGGAAGAAAGCCAATCCACTTAAAACTTTGTGCTGACGCTAGGTATGCAGTTGGAATTAGCATATCACGTTATAGTTGGAGAGCTGGTGTAGTGGATTTGGCAGGGAATTTAATAGGGGCTAAGGATGGCGGTGATATGAACGAGCCCCCTCAGTTAGTGCTTGAAAAGATTACTGAAACTATCACTTCTTTGATAGAAAAAATCCCACCAGAAAAGATCATTGGTATTGGTGTAACGACGCCGGGACCTGTGGATTATAAAACAAACACAATACTTACTCCACCCAATTTTACAAACTGGCATAACTTCCAACTAGGAAAAACTTTATCAGAGCTCTGTGGACTTTCTGTTTGGTTAGAAAATATTTCAAATGCTTCTGCCCTTGCTGAAGCCTATTTTGGAGGGTGTACCAATGAAGAGAACTACGGCTATATCATAGTTGATGAGGGGATTGGTTCAGGAATTGTAGTAGGTGGAAAAATTTATAGAGGTAAAAGTGGCTATGGCAACGAATTGGGACATACCTCTATCAATTTTCAAGGCATAGAGTGTGAATGTGGAAATAGAGGTTGTCTAGAAAAATATGCTTCAATACCAAATCTGCTAAAAGGTTCACCCTATACTAGTTGGAAGGAAGTAATAGAGGAGGATGACCAACGCATTATTGGTCAAGAGGCAGACTACCTTTCGTGTGCAATTATAAATCTGATTAATCTATTTGATCTTAGCAAGGTTATTTTAGGGGGTGATATTGCCTATGGTGGAGAGGGATTTGCTAGAGAAATCTCACATATAGTAAATGCAAGAATTATTGTGAGTAATCAAGTGAGAGTATGTATTTCAAAAAATATTGATAAAACAGTAATTGCAGCATCTATTGCACTGAATCAAGTGTTTAAATAAAAACTTTGTTTATTTAGTTAAATCATTTGATTAAGTGGGAGAGGAGTGTATAATGAGAATTTTTCGCAAGGGTTTTAATTATTCACAAGATGGTCCAGGAAATAGGTTAGTTTATCATTTGCAGTCATGTAATTTTCGATGTAAATGGTGTTCAAATCCAGAGAGTATAGGAAAGAGCTGCGCCTTGAGTATTGACTGTACAGTTGATGAGCTAGTGGATGAAATTATGAGAAGTAAAAGGATGTTTTTTGACGGTGGTGGTATTACATTGACGGGTGGGGAACCTACCATGCAATATGAGGAAATGATAGTACTGCTTGAAAGGTTAAAATCTATTGGAATACATACGGTAATTGAGACAAATGGGTCACATCCGAGGCTTTTAGAGGTACTTCCCTATATTGACTTTCTCATTATGGATGTTAAACACTACGATGATGAAGTCCATAGGAAGTATACAGGGGTATCCAATAGGCAGATAAGAGACAACTTAGAAAAACTGTGTAGGCTTCAAAGAGAAGTACTGATTAGGATTCCAATAATTAATGGCATTAACAATGATGCCCAGGGATTTTTAGATTATTTTAATCAATGGGATACAAGTAGTTTAACATTTGAATTTTTGCCTTATCATGAATATGGTAAAGAAAAGTGGGAAGAGCCATATGAGATACAACATGGCTTTATTACATCGGAAGATTTAGAGCAGTTTAAAAGAGCTTTCAATGCACATCATTTCAAGATTATAGAAACTTAAGGGGGAAGGTACAATGAAGGGTATTTATAAAAAGGGAGAAATGACAAGATTAGCAAAAAAACTTTTCGAAGAAGAAAGACAGATAAAACGTTTAGATGGCTGGTTTTTAGCCCAGGAAATACAGATGCAAATGGAGGGAAAGTATAAGGATAGAGAAATAAAGGCAGCGGAAAGCCTAAAAGAAATCGTCAGGACAATCCCACTAAGCGTAAGTGATTATGCTATTTTTGTGGGTACCCAAAGAGATAGCTTTGCCAGAAGTTATGCACTCATTAACCCAACTTTCAAAGTAGAAGAATTTAGCGGGTATTGTGACCCAACAGTAGTTTTTAATGATATCGAGCCTAATGACGAGTTTACACAGGATAGAATAGACAAGGTACGAAATCATACAAAAGAAACAGATTATGTTAGGCAGCTAACGAAGGTCTATGACCAGTTTGCTGATGATATGAAAGAGGTGGCATATTTTGTTGAACAAGTAACAGGACACTTGATTCCTGACTTTAGAGCTGCACTAAAGTATGGTCTAAAGTCAATGATAGAGTCGCTCGAATTGAAAGAAGGTAGCAATTACGAGGCGATGAAAATCTCTTTGGAAAGTGTGCTTATATTAGCAAAACGCTATCAGGAGATATTAAAGGAGAAGCTAAGGGGAGCCAGTGAAGAACGAAAGGTACAAATTAAATTTATGCTGGATACACTATATAAAGTGCCAGAAAATGGTGCCGAGAACTTGTACGAGGCAATTCAGATGTTTCTTCTATTATGGCAGGTGATGTGCCTAGAGCAAGCCCCCAATCCATTTGCTTTTTCTGTGGGCAATGCAGATAGGATTTTCGAGCCTTATCGTAAGGATATGGATAGGGAAAAAGCCTCAGAGCTCTTAAAGCATTTTCTAGTATTTTTTAATGTGGCAGACAGAAGTTGGGCTATTTCACAAAACATTCTTATTGGCGGTAGGGACATAAGCGGAGAGGATTTGACAAATGAAACCTCCTATGCCCTACTGGATGCTTACTATGATATGAATCTTCCACAGCCCATATTATCAGTAAAGCTGCATAAAAACACGCCAGAAAAGCTTTACCGAGAACTTGGTAGGTTCTTTTTCACTCCAGGAATGTTAACACCTTCATTATTTAATGATGATTCTTTGTTTGAAGTGCTTAGGGCCCATGGTGTAGCAGAAGAGGATTTACCAGATATCTCAATTGCAGGCTGTCAGGAACCGCTTATTATGGGTAAGGATAATGGTAATACAACAAATAGCTGGTTAAATCTGGCCAAAATTTTAGAACTGACACTTAATAAGGGGCGTTCTACAATTACAGGAGAAAAGATTGCCGATTTGCCCCAAGGTATACTTTCTAATGTGAGAGAAGATTTTTATCGTAATACAGAACTATTCGTACATAGGATGACTGAGGCTGCTAATGGTGTATCTAGTGCCTTGTCAAATCAAAGAGTGCCCTTTTTATCATGTTTTATGGGAGGAATGGAAAATGGAATTGATTTGAGAGATACAGAGAATCAAGGGACAAAATATAACGGAAGTGGCTGCTTAATCCACGGCGTTAGTGTAGTAGCTGATAGTTTTATTGCTATTGATACCTTGTTAAAGGAACGCCCTCAAGACGCGGACAGACTTTTGGTAGCTCTCAGTAATAACTTTGAAAACGATAGAGAATTGCAAGATTTTTTACTGTCTTGTCATAAGTTTGGAAATAATATTGAAGATGTAGATAAGGAAGTTGTAGAGTTAACTAACAAAATTTCAGAGCTTGTAAGAAGCCAAAAGAACTATTTGGGAAATTCTTTCAGACCTGACTTTAGCAGCCCATCAACACATCTCCTATATGGATACTGGGTTGGAGCTACACCAGATGGTAGAAAACAACGAGAAATGCTTGGTTATGGAGTAGATCCTCTTTTTGGGGAGGCAATTAACGGAATGGGCTTTAGAATGCTTTCCACAATGAAACTGCCTTTTGAGCAAATGAATGGAGGATACGCTTCCCATTTGGGGATAGATCCGAAGTATTTTAGAAGCAAAGATGTTGAGGAAAAAGGTTTGGAATTCAAAAACAAAATTATCACTCCTTTATTTTTTAATCCAGAGCAGGGTAAGGTATCACCTTTTTATTTATATGTTAATGTCACTACACCTGAAATCCTAAGAAAAGTACTAAAAGATCCCAAAAAATATGCCCCAAGTGGTGTTTATATTATGAGAATTCATGGCACATTTGTTAACTTCTTAGATTTAGCGCCAGCAATACAGCAGGATATTATAAAACGTTTGGACTTACAATCTACTACTTTAGCATAGAGAGGTTAAGAGATATGAAAAGTATTGGTATTGATATTGGAACAACAAGTATATGTGGCATTTTAGTGGATGCTACTACTGGTTTTGTCAAAAAATCTATTACCACTCACAATGACGCTTTTATACTTACAAAAAATCCTTGGGAAAAATTACAGGATCCTAGAAAAATTGAAAAAAAGGTATGGGAACTTTTAAATAAGCTATTAGAAGAGGATGTAAAGTCCATAGGCGTTACGGGACAGATGCATGGGATTCTATATGTAAATAAAGATGGTGATGCAGTAAGTTCACTATATACATGGCAAGATGGTCGGGGAGATTTACCCTATCAGGGTTCTACTTATGCAAAATACTTGCATTCCTATACTGGATATGGTAGTGTAACGGATTTTTATAATCAGCAAAATCATCTAGTGCCTAAAGATGTAGCCGGGCTATGTACCATTCAAGATTATATGGTAATGAAGCTGGTAGGAAAAAAGCAGCCACTCATACATAACTCGGATGCAGCAAGCTTTGGTTGCTTTGACGTTAAAGAAAATAAGTTTAAAATTAATAATGATTTGTTTCCGGATTTTACGAATAAGGTACAGGTAGCGGGCTACTATCGTAACATTCCTGTTTCAGTAGCAATTGGTGACAATCAGGCAAGCTTTATTGGTGCAGGTTGTGAGGAGGATAGTATTTTAGTAAATGTGGGAACAGGTAGTCAGGTATCCCTTATGACAACTGAAGTTATAGATAGTACACTTCTAGAAGTGAGACCACTTTATGATAACAACTATATTATGGTAGGAAGTTCTCTATGTGGTGGAAGGTCGTTTGCACTACTGGAAAACTTTTTTGAACAAGTTGTGGAGATGGCAACAGGTGAAGCAAGTGGTAGTTTATATACCCAGATGCATCAAGTTATTACAAAGTGTGATAAAACAGATTTGGTTTTTAATAATAAATTTTGTGGAACTAGGGGAAATCCAACAGTTCGTGGCAAAATTGAAAATCTATCATTGTCAAATTTTACCCCTAAAGATTTTATCATTGGCAACCTATATGGTATAGCCAATGAGCTGTATGAAATGTATAGGCTTATGCCGTCTAAAAGTGGCAAGATGATTGGTTCAGGAAATGGAATTAGAAAAAACCCCGCACTTCAGAAAATCTTTTGCTTAGTATTTGAAAAAGAATTACTCATTCCAGAGCATTGTGAGGAAGCGGCGTTTGGGGCAGCATTATTTTCCATGGTTGCTAGTGGAATGTATAAGAATTTTAGTGAGGCGAGGGAGATAATTAATTATGTTGTATGATACACCAATGTTTTTTGAGAGAAACAGAGTGTTTCGTGTTTATCAGGGTGGTAGTATGTTTGATGCTTTTTTTTGTGATGATTCTATAGATGGTAACTATCCAGAAGAGTGGATTGCATCAGCAGTTCAGGCACTCAATCAAAATTGCACATCAAAAAAAGAAGGGGTTTCAAAAATTAGAGGGACTGAGTATTATTTTGATGAGGTGTTAGAAAAATATCCAAAACAAATGCTTGGAGAAAAGAAGAAACTAGGTGTTTTAGTAAAGCTACTTGACAGCGCCGTTAGGTTACCCGTTCAGGCACATCCTGACAGAATACTTTCAAAAAAATATTTTCAGAGCAATTATGGAAAAGAAGAGTGTTGGATCATTCTAGCCACAAGAGAAAATGCCTGTGTTTACTTCGGTTTTCAGGAGGGGATAACGCTAGAAGACTTTAAAGAAGCCATTCAAAAAGGTGAGCATGACCAGCAGGCCATGGAAAAGGTACTGGTTCGGCATGAGGTTTCCGTGGGAGATGTAATCTTTATTCCACCCAAAGTAGCACATGCCATTGGTGCAGGCTGCTTGATTTTAGAAATTCAGGAGCCAACTGATTTTACTATTCAGCCAGAGCGCTGGTGTGGTGACTATAGGCTCTCGGATTATGAAATGTATCTTGGATTGGATAAGGAGGAAGCTCTAGAGTGTTTTGACTTTGACAGCCATTATGATGTGAGGCAGGTACCTATCCTCTTGTCTAAGCTTAATGGCATCATTTATGAAAGTCTTGTTGATGAGAGACAGACTAAAAATTTTAAGGTTAATAAAGTTACAATAGATGGGGGGAACTATCTATTGTCTAAAGGCAGTGGGATTTATGTCATTATAGAAGGAAAAGGCAAAATGATTGGGAAAGAATATGAAAAACTAGTACAGAAGGGCGACTACTTCTTTATGCCTTATCATATTGCGAGTCAGTTTGAAATAATTGGTGAAAAGCTGATTGTTATGGAATGCTATGCTTAATTGTAAAACGAAGTTGAACTAAATAAAAAATCCTTTAATAATATTATTGCATTATTGATTTTGTCGAGGTATTTAAAATATACCTAGTACATATTAGATAATATCCTTTTATGATTGGTACATGTCTTAAATGATTAGACTCCTCTATGTATTCTTCCCAAATATGTCTTGTAATGAGCTTTTGAGCCTTTTTACTGTTAGTACATTTTATGCGATAACCACACTCTTTACAATCATTAGTATTATATCCTTAAATCTAGAAAATAAAAGAGCGTCGACTTTGTCGACGCTTTGAGGGTTACTTGCTAAGTAGCCCTTACTTAAGGCATCATGACAGTATCAATAACATGGATCACACCATTTTTCCCCATAATATCTGTCATGATGATTTTAGCTCCATCAATATAAAGAGAACCATCTTTCATTTCTATTTTAGCTTTACCTTTATTAAGCATTTCAACTTCTTTTCCTACAAGGTTAGTAGCTTCTTTAGAGGTAATCTTACCAGGAATGACGTGGTAAGTAAGAATATTGACAAGTGTACCCCTGTTCTCAGGTTTTAAAAGTTCTTCAACAGTACCAGCAGGGAGTTTAGCAAAGGCTTCATCAGTAGGAGCAAACACTGTAAATGGACCGGGTCCTTTAAGTGTATCTACAAGTCCAGCTGCTTTTAATGCAGCAACTAAAGTGGTAAATCGACCATCACTAGAAGCAATAGTAACGATATCTTTATCGGACATTTGCTTTTGGTTAGTAGTGGTAGATACACTCCTAACATGATGTGCCAGTAAGCTGCTCTGACCAAGTGCTAGCATCAGCACTAAGGTGAGAACTATTTTGATAGAATATTTCTTTTTCATAAGTTAACTCCTTTACTTATTTTATACGTCCTTATTATGTCCAATAAACTAAAAATTATTAGATAATATATTTGATTTCTTTATGAGTAAAAAGATTATTAATTTCATGGATAAAGAAGTCTTTAATCTCGTCCATGGTTTCTTTGGGATAAATGTATTTGCCATAACCAAACTGTCCGTATTTGAACTGTCTCTCTTTTTCGATCATAGGGAGGGTAGTTTCAGGAAAAACTTGTAAGATTCTATTTTTAGCAATAAGGGTATAACGGTGTGAAATAATTTCAAAAGTAATAGGGAAATTAAGCTTTTGAGGAAGCTGTACCTTAAGTAATTCAAGAAGTTCATGATAGTCTTCTTTCCAATGAGGATAGATAAAGACTGGAGCAATAAGAAAACCAAGGGGATAACCCGCTTGTAGCATTTTAAGGCTGGCCTCTAAGCGTTTATCACGGGAAGGGGTGCCTTTTTCATAGGCACTGATTACATAATCTGTATTAATACTAAAGCGAACTTCGGTGTGCCCGTGATGAGGAAGATGGACTAGGCTATCTACATCATTAAACTTAGTAACAAAACGAAAACGCCCATGGGAAGTGTTGCCAAAGAAGGTAATAGCTTTTGCTAGGGCATGAGTATAAGGTTCTACAGGAATAGGGTCTGAAGTAGCAGCTCCTTCAAAAAGGGTGATTTCAGGTAATCGATCTTCAATATATTTATTTGCTTGGCATAGGATTTCATCGATATTTGCATGCACCCTAACAAAAGGTTTATCTCCTAAGTTGGTATTTAAGTAGCAATATTCACATTGTCCCATACAACCTGAAACAAGAGGGAGTTGGTAGTGAGCAGAAGGCTTACAGGATTGAAATTTAAGGCTTTTTTTGGTATCTACTACAAGCGTTCTTTTTCCTTCCCGAAATTGAGTAGCTAGTTCATCTCCTGGAATATGAGCCTTAATCCGATTAGAGCTAAGTTGAATGATTTGAGTATGGGGTTTATCTTTGAAGGTTTCTAAAATAGCTTGTGCCATAGGATAATGAAGCACATCTTTTTCGAAAATAATACGTTTGGGTATAAACATAAGCATCTTCTTCCTCTAATAAAATGGATTTACAAATAGTTCATTTAGCCATCAAAACGATTAACTTTAAAGAGTTCTAAGTCCTTACTTACCTCTCCCTGATACAGTTTACTGAGCATCATACCACCTAATATAGCAAACAAAATACCATTAGCACCATAGCCTAGGCAATACCAAAGTGATTTATGTTTAGGGTCTTCACCGATAAAACCTAAATTATCTGGTGTAGAGGCAAAGGCACCACAATAGGCATAATCTAATTCAATATGAGGAATATGGGGGAACATAGTTTTTAATTGAGCAAGTAAAATAGTATATTTTTCATGAGCTGTTTTTTCATCAAATATACCTGTATGAAAAGGAATATCCTCACCCCCTGCTAGGAGGCGATGGTCAGAGGTTGTACGGAAGTAATGATAGGGATCATTGTTATCACGTATGAGTACCTTATTATGCCACCCCTCAAAGCTAGAGACAGGTTGAGTGGCAATGTTATAGGTTACCGTTTTAACACCCAAGTTGCGAGTAGTAAAAGAGTCTGTATCGTAGCCTGTAGCTAAAATAACCTTTTTACCTTTTAGAGTATAGCCATAGCTTGTGATAACCTCTACACCATCAGGTAGGTAATGAAGCTCCCTAACTTGAGTATTTTCATAAACTTTTAGACCTTGTTCACAGCTTACTTTTAGTAAATGATGGGTATAAAGAAAGGGGTCTAACTGAGCACCTCCCTTGTGGGCATAAACGCCACCTTTTAAATCAAAGCTAAAAGGGTTATTAGTAGTAGTTAGAAAGTCAACCTCTAGACCTCCTTTTTTGCGAATAGTATATTCTTCCTCCATCTCACAGACTTCAGTTTGTTTAGCTGTGTATAAGAGAGTATCTTTCCACTCAAAATGACACGTATTGCCCTTCTCTTTAATAAAAGCATCTATTTCAGAAAGAGCTTTAAGACCTAAATGATAGGCATGTAATGTCTTTTCTAGGGGCATATATTTTTCTAATTCCCTAGCATTACTATCTAGTTCGTATTGTAATAATGAAGTAGTGATACTGGTACTGCCATGACCGATACGATGTTTTTCAATAAGTATAGCAGGGATGTTAGCTTTTGAAAAATAGTAACCGAGGATACTACCTGTTACCCCGCCACCGATAATAATGATATCTGTTTCTAAATTTTCCGTAAGGTAAGGATATTGACGAGGTATAGGGTGGGTATGAGTAAATAGAGCTTGGCCTTGTACATAATGCAGTCCCATTAGTGAGTCTCCTTTTCTTGAGGGTAGTGATAAGCTTTGGGGATATGAAGTAAATCTTCGAGTTGTTTAAAGAAGTTAAGGGCGATAGGGGATTCTAAACTTTCCTTAACAGGAGCTTCTAAAAAAGGAAGTTGAATTTCTTTTTCTAAAAGAGCCTTATTCAAAACCTCAGTCATTACACCATAAACAGGAGGGATGGGAGGAGACTTGAGATCTACTTCCATGGATTCTGTTTTGTAACGATTAGTTTTGTGTTTACCCCAGTAGATGCTACAAGTAGGGCTTCCTTGAATGCCTATATAACATAAAGGCGTATTGGCATTACGTGTTAATTCTTCTACCATATCCATATAAGGGCTTAGTTCTTTTAAACAATGTTTACGAAAAAAGACATTATCATACTGTTGTCTACCTTGAGGATTACGCCAATAACCCATAGCTGTAAATTCTGGACAAGGTAATTGGATAATAGCGATATTTTTGCTAAGTAAGTAATCACATATTTTCTGAGCAACAGCAAAGCGCCTCCCTAACATATGAACTCTTGTAGAGGGATTAAGAAGGCAATGAGAAACAATAGCAAAGTAGCGAGGTTTATTGGACATGTGCGAAATCTCCCTTAGTAAGTAATCAGTTTTTAATTAGTATTTACTAAAAAAATACAGGTATGCTTAGTCTAAAAAGGAAAACTTTGGAGTTATAAAAAATACGTCTCTTCAATTAAGTAGAAGAGACGTATTTTTTACGATAAGCATTGGGTGTGCAGTTGTATTTAGCTTTAAAGGTACGGATAAAATAAGAAATATTTTGAAAACCTACTTCAAGTGCAATTTCTGTTACAGAAAGTGAAGTAGAGAGTAACAGCTCACAAGCATTTTGGAGGCGCACGGTATTGATATAGTGAATGCAGGTAAAGCCTGTTTGTTCCTTAAAAAAGCGAATAAAGTGATATTCGCTGTATTGGAGTAGATTAGCTAGGGTTTGAATAGGTAAATCTTCATTATAATGTTCAAGGATATATTGAATAGCAATCTTAATTTTTTCGATACGTACAGTATGTATATTTTCAGTAACAGGTACCTTTTGGATAAAGCCATGACCATATAGGAGTGCAAAAAGTTGAAATAAAGAGGCTTTGATTTCAAGTTGGTAAACGGGGCTTCTGATTTGATAACTTTCCACAATACTTATGAGCGTATGGCGAATGGAGGCATAGTGAAGGGAATCTTCATGTAAGACGATAGGTAGGGTTAATTCACCTCCTATAAGTGGGGTGATGAAATCCATAGTGACACTATCCATCGCTGCACTTCTTAACATATCTAAATGAAAAACAATAGCATCATAGTCAAGACAGGAGGAAATATGAGTTTTACCAGAATGAATGCACTGAGGGGGGATAATAATGAGATCCCCTGTTTTTATAGGATAATTTTTCAAATTGATAGAAAGATTTCCGCTTCCTGAATGTACATGGATAAGCTCCATTTCATCATGCCAGTGGAGGCACATAGTAGGGGAATTTTTATCAAGGTGAGTGGGATAAATTTTCATAGGAAACAGGAGGTCGCCATGAATACCTTGTTCTTTGAAAAAGCTACGGTTAAAATTCTCCATATAAACTCCTTTAGCAATTTTGTGTTATAAAATAGCAGTTATTTGTAAGAAAAGCTTACACATTATTAGTATACTACTATTGTGAGAAAACTCAATAAATGAGTGGATTAAAATTCAAAATAAAATGAAAAAATGGGAATGGACTGAGTAAAGGAGTAAAGGAATATGAAAGATAAATGGTGGAAAAAGGTTGTAGCTTATCAAATTTATCCTAGGAGTTTTATGGATAGCAATGGAGATGGAATAGGTGATTTACAAGGAGTGATTAGTAAATTAGATTATTTAAAGGATTTAGGGATAGATGTCATTTGGTTATCGCCTATATATGCTTCACCTAACGCAGATAATGGTTATGACATAAGTGATTACCTTAGTATTATGCAGGAATTTGGTACCATGGAGGATTTTGACCATCTCTTAGAGGAGGTTCATCAAAGAGGTATGAAGCTAATTATGGATCTTGTTATTAACCATACCAGTGATGAGCATCCTTGGTTTATTGAATCTAGGGCATCTAAAAGTAGTAGCAAGAGGGACTGGTACATTTGGAGAAAGCCAAAGGAAGGTAAGGAGCCCAATAACTGGGCCAGTATCTTTGGCGGTTCAGCCTGGGAATATGATGAAGCTTCAGGAGAATACTATCTTCATCTTTTCGATAAAAAGCAGCCTGATTTAAACTGGGAGAACCAAGAGGTAAGAAGGGCACTTTATGACATGATAAATACTTGGTTAGAAAAAGGTATAGATGGTTTTCGCATTGATGCTATTAGTCATATTAAAAAGGCAGAAGGCTTTCCTGATCTTCCTAATCCAAAAGGCCTTGAATATGTACCTTCCTTCCAATGTCATATGAATCAACCAGGTATTTTAACCTTCCTTAATGAACTCTCACAGGAAACTTTTGCAAAGTATGACATCATGACTGTAGGGGAAGCGAATGGTGTAGTAGCACAGGAAGGGGAAGAGTGGGCAGGGGAAAATGGAGTTTTTGATATGATTTTTCAATTTGAACATTTAGCCCTTTGGGACAACACAGATAATCCTTCTAGAGTGGATATGCTTCATGTGAAAAAGGCTCTATCTAAATGGCAGGAAGCACTTTGCAAGAAGGGTTGGAATGCCTTATTTATAGAAAATCATGATTTACCTCGTGTGGTTTCAAGGTTAGGGAATGATAAAAAATACTGGAAAGAGAGCAGTAAGGCCCTAGCAATGATGTATTTTATGATGCAGGGGACACCGTTTATTTACCAAGGCCAGGAGATTGGCATGACAAATATTCATTTATCTCACGTTGAAGAGTATAAAGATGTTCAAACCATTAGTATGTATAAAGAAGCTTTGGCAATGGGGAAAACACAGAGAGAGGCTTTAGAAAGAGTATGGAATGAGACCAGAGAGAATTCAAGAACACCTATGCAATGGAATAGAAGTAGTAATGCAGGCTTTACAACAGGTATACCTTGGTTTAGCATAAATCCTAACTATAGAGAAATAAATGTTGAGGCACAACGAGAAGACCCTTACTCTATTTTTCATTTCTATAAAAAACTTATTAAGATTAAAAAGACTTATCCTGTATTTGAGGAAGGTAACTATAAGCTTCTATTAAAGGAGGATCAGTACCTTTTTGTCTATACACGAACAACGGAAACAGAAAAAGCAATGATTATCTGTAATTTCTCAGAGGATATAAGGACTTTTCAAGTGAATGATGGGCT
This sequence comes from Sporanaerobium hydrogeniformans, assembly GCF_002735925.1. Lineage (GTDB taxonomy): Bacteria > Bacillota > Clostridia > Lachnospirales > Cellulosilyticaceae > Sporanaerobium > Sporanaerobium hydrogeniformans. The sequence continues at coordinate 80,522 of NZ_PEDL01000010.1, forward strand.
ATTAGCGTCTAACCAAATGCTTCTTAGTAATTACCCAGTAGAATATCATGAGGCACTTCAAAGCATAGAGCTTAGACCTTATGAAGCAAGACTTTATAAATGTATTTAAACTGATACAGTAGAACAATCTTTTTTGAGCTTTTTATAGCACCAGATAAAGCAAATAAGATGGATAAGGGCTGTGATAGTCCAAGAAATGGGATAAGAAAGATATAAAGTTGTTAAAGTTCTATTTAGTGGAAAGATAGTAAAAATCCAAAGGATACGTATTCCACAAGCACCTAATAGAGAAACAAGCATAGGCATAATGGAATACCCCATTCCTCTTATGCTTCCTACTAATACATCCATTACGCCACAGGCAGCATAGGTAGTAAGGATAATATTCATACGTAGCAGACCGTATTCAATAACTTTTGGATCACTTGAGTAAAAGCCTAGAAGTTGTCTGCCAAATGTAAGACAACCAAGTCCCATGGTGGTACCTACTAGGGCTACACAAATAAGACATAAAATAAGAGTTTTGCCAATTCGGTCTACTTTTTTTGCTCCAAGATTTTGACTAGTGAAGCTAAGGGTAGTTTGGTGGAAAGCATTCATGGAGGTGTAGATAAAGCCTTCAACATTAGCTGTAGCTGTATTACCTGCCATAGCGATAGAACCAAAGGAATTGACAGAAGACTGAATAAGTACATTAGAGATAGAAAAAATAGCACCTTGAAGACCGGCAGGTAAACCAATGCGCAAGATACGTCCTACTTTATTAGTATGAAGGCGTAATTTACTGAACTCAAAGTGGCAACTACCTGGATGATGCATAAGACACAAAAGAATAAGTCCTGCCGAAATGCATTGAGATAAAACGGTAGCTAAAGCGACACCTGCAACACCCATATGAAGTCCAATAACAAAATAAAGATTAAGAAATACATTTACAACCCCTGCTGCGAGTAAAAAGTACAGGGGTCTTTTTGTGTCTCCAATTGCACGTAAAATAGCACTACCAAAATTATAGACGAGCATAGCAGGCATACCAATAAAATAAATTTGCATATAAAGAGTAGAAGCACTTAGTACATCATGAGGTGTTCCCATCATTAAAAGAAGAGGTTTTGCTAATACAAACCCGATGATAAGTAAGATAAATCCACAGAGTATACTTAGTAAAATAGAAGTATGAAGCGTTTCACTTACCTCTTTATCTTGATGTGCACCATAAAAGTGGGCAATAAGTACATTAGAACCAACAGAAAGCCCCATAAAGACATTGACTAAGAGGTTAATAAGGGTGCTTGTAGCACCTACAGCAGCCAAGGCTTCACTTCCTGAATAATGGCCAACAACAATGATATCAGCTGCATTAAAGAGAAGCTGTAAAATCCCTGATAGCATTAAAGGGATAGAAAATATGAGAATCTTACTTAAAAGAGGTCCACTACACATATCTATTTCATACGATTTTTTAGTCATTTTAGTTACCTAGTTTCTTTTAGTCATTTATACACATTTGGTTATTATACAATGAAATATTAGAAATGTTAATATGGATTTAAAATAATATAAAATACAGTAATCTTAATACAATATTAACACGGTTGCTCTCTATCTTAACACTACATTTATAAGTTTTCTTCTAAACTAGCAAATGAAGGAGATGATAAAATGAAAGGTTTGATTCTCGGTAGTGTTCTGATAATCATTTTATTAGGATACTTAATTATGGATAAGTTAGACCGGTTTATGATGAGAGGTGGTTTTGTAGAGGAGAAAATAAGCCCTGTTCAAATACTTTTATTTGGAGAAGGAAGGCTTGTCTATCAAATCGAGAATTATTTAAAGGAAAAAGAAATGACATATGAACTTATAACAGAGATAACAGCTGTGGAGAAGTGTAAAAATTGTGGATACCTATTAGCACTTTCAGAAGATGATGTGGAAAACTTAATGATTTGCTCTTTAGCAAAAAAGAGATGGGAGTTTAGAAAAAGTTTAGCATTATGTAATGACTCAGCCAATCAAAGTATATTTAGACAATACGGTGTCAAAGTGTTAGAAAGACAAACACTTTCTTTTGAACTGCAAGTTTCTATATTAAAGGAGATTATAAAAAATGCCTGTGCGTAAAAAATATAACTTATCTTATACTCAAATAAGTACACTGAGTTTTTTGGGAATTATTTTATGTGGGACTTTATTACTCATGCTTCCTATTTCTTCTAGGGAAGGTGAAATTACACCGTTTATTAATGCATTTTTTACGGCAACTTCAGCGACTTGTGTAACGGGATTGGTAGTCTATGATACCTATCAGTACTTTTCAACCTTTGGACAAATTGTGATTTTACTTCTTATTCAGATTGGAGGATTAGGGTTTATGACAATAGCGACTCTTTTTTCACTGATGCTAAGACGTAAAATAGGACTAAAGGAAAGAGGTTTTCTAAAAGAATCCGTAAGTACTATTCAACTAGGAGGCGTCGTAAGATTAACAAAGCATATACTTATAGGAACGCTTATGATAGAAGGGTTAGGTGCCTTACTACTTACCCTGCGTTTTATCCCAGAGCAAGGTTTTGGGAGAGGGCTTTATTATGGTATTTTTCATGCTGTTTCTGCTTTTTGTAATGCAGGTTTTGATTTAATGGGATGTTATGAACCATACAGTTCACTTACTAGATATAGTAGTGATTTTTTAGTAAATGGCGTTATTATGAGTCTCATTGTTATAGGGGGAATAGGCTTCCTCGTATGGGAAGATATTTATAAACACCATTTTAAGATTTCTAAGTATCAGTTACATACGAAAATAGTGCTTGTAACGACGGGGGCACTTATCGGGGGGGCAGCTATATTATTTTATATTATGGAAAGAAATAACACATTGGTAGGAATGTCACCTTTAGAGACCATTTTAGTGACTCTTTTCCAAGTTATTACACCACGTACAGCGGGCTTTAACACCATAGATACGGCTGCCATAACAGAAAGCACCTCTTTATTAACTATTGTGCTAATGATGATTGGAGGCAGTCCAGGGTCTACAGCAGGGGGGATAAAGAGTACCACCCTTGTTGTACTACTTCTTTCTTTTATTGCTTCGCTAAGACATAGTGAAGATCTTAATATTTTTGGAAGAAGGTTAGAACATGATATTGCTCAAAGGGCCCATGGTGTTATTACTATCTATTTAATGGGTGCAGTAATGGCAGCAATGACTATTTGCTTTTTACAACCTTTACCTTTAACAGATGTATTTTTTGAAGTTTTTTCTGCTATTGGTACAGTAGGAATGTCAAAGGGTATTACAAGAGATTTAACGAGTCTTTCAAGGCTAATTATTATTTTACTCATGTTTTGCGGGCGAGTAGGAAGCTTATCCTTTGCACTTGCTTTTGTGTCTAAGAAAACTTATGTGCCTGTGAGACAACCAGTAGAAAAAATTACAATTGGGTAAAAATAAAACCACTAGTGAAAGGAAGAAAAAGATGCAATCAGTATTAGTTATAGGAATGGGACGTTTTGGGAGACATTTGGCAAGAAAATTTGTGGAGCTTGGGAAAGAGGTGATGATTGTTGATAAAGTTGAGGAGAGAATGCTGGATATTATTTCATTAGTGACCAGTGCTCAAATTGGAGATTGTACAAGAGAAGAAGTATTAGCTTCCTTTGGAGTAAGTAACTTTGACCGCTGTTTTGTATGCATTGGTGAAAATTTTCAAGCTTCTTTAGAGATTACTTCAACCCTCAAGGAGTTAGGGGCCAAGTATGTGGTAGCTCGTGCAAATCGGGATATCCATGCCAAGTTTTTGCTTCGTAATGGAGCAGATGAAGTTGTTTATCCTGAAAGAGAAGTTGCAGAAAAAACAGCAATTTGTCATAGTGCTGATTATATATTTGATTATATTGAGCTTACACCGGAATATTCTATTTTTGAAATTCCTCCTTTGGAGAATTGGATTGGAAAAACAGTAGCAGGAGTAGCAGTAAGAAGGCAGTATCTCATTAGTATCTTAGCTATAAAAAAAGAGGGAGAAGTTATGCCACTACCTAAGGCGGACCACGTTTTTGCAGAAAATGAGCATCTAATTGTAGCAGGACGTAAAAAAGATGTATTAAAAATTATAAATAGATCAAGAAATTAGAATCATGGCACATCATATCATGGTATAATAGAAGCAGGTGATGTTATGATTAAAGAAAAGAAAATTCAACTACTTTACACGATAGAACTGATTATTATTGTGTTAACTGCTACTATTATAGCCTTGTTTTTACGACGCTTTGGAATTGAAAAAGAAAGTATTATTATGGTATTTCTTATTGGTGTATTGATGGTGATTACAGTAACGAGAGGCTATGTGTATGGAACAATAGCCTCTCTTTGTAGTGTGCTTTTATTTAACTACCTTTTTACAGAGCCCTTTCATACACTCATGACTTATAATACAAATGATATCATTCTTATGCTTTTTTTCTTTTGTGTCGCACTTATATCGGGAACGCTTACTACACGTTTTCAAAAGCAAACTTTACTAGCTAAGCAAAATGAGCATACAGCTAGGCTTTTATATGAGGTAACTGAAAGTTTTTTAAATATTACGGGAGAAAAAAATATTTTGCTTCATGGAATTTCTTACATTTATAAGCATACGGGGTATAGAAGTCAAGTTATTTTATTAAAAACAGGTGAAGTGTATGGCGGAGAGCCTCTTGTCTTAGTCCATAATAACTATATTGATAAACTAGAAATCCCTATAAAGGGAGTAAATAAGGAATTAGGAAGAATGCAAGTTTATTATTCAAAAGAGCAACTTACCTTAGAACATGAGCTTCTTATTAAAATGGTAGGGAATCAAATGGGGGTTTCTCTAGATCGTGAGCTGATTTATAATGAACGAGAAAATATTCGTATTGCCATGGAACGCGAACATCTGAGAAGTAATTTGTTAAGAGGTATTTCTCATGATTTGCGTACACCTCTTACAGGAATTGTGGGGGCAAGCGGACTTATTATAGAAAATATGGAGGAGCTAGAACCCAGTGCTATAAAAGGATTGATAAAAGACATTAATGAAGAAGCTTTGTGGCTGAATAATTTAGTAGAAAATATTTTAAATATGACACGTATTGGAGAGGGAAAGCTAGTAATTGAAAAAAGGGATGAAGTGGTAGATGATGTCATTTATGAAGCACTTCACCATGTATCGGGGTTAGTAACAGAAAGGGAAATGATTGTTACGATGCCAGAGGAGGTTATTTCTTTGCCGATGGATGGCAAACTTATTGTGCAAGTACTTATTAATCTATTAGATAATGCTATTAAACATACTTACGAGGGGTGTAAGCTTTATTTGAGGGTTTATAAAGAAGATCAATTGGCAGTATTTGAGGTGGCTGATAATGGGCCAGGAATTGATAAGGCAATTATGGAAAATTTGTTCGAAGGCTTTGTAACATCATCAAGACAAATTGTAGACGGTAAAAGAGGTATGGGCTTAGGCTTAGCTATTTGCAAGGGTATTATTGAAGCACATGGTGGGAGTATTACAGCAGGCAAGTCAAAAGAAGGAGGAGCTCTTTTTATCTTTAAATTACCCTTAGAGGAGGAGTAGATAATGGAACATAGCATGAGTATTCTTGTGATAGAAGATGATAAATACATACTTAACTTTATATCCCTTTCTCTTAAAACAAGTGGGTATAAAATACTTACAGCTACTAAAGGAATGGATGGAATGACCCTATTTTATAGCCATAATCCAGATTTAATTCTTCTAGATTTAGGACTTCCAGACAAAGATGGTATTGATATTATCAAGTCCATTCGATTTATTTCTGACAAACCCATCCTAGTAGTATCAGCAAGGGGGCAAGAGTCAGAAAAAATAGCAGCTCTTGACGCAGGGGCAGATGATTATGTAACTAAACCTTTTCATATGGGGGAACTCATGGCACGTATACGCGTAATCGAGCGTAAACTCAAAAAAGAACAGTTGGTGAACAATGAACAAGTCTTCAGCTGTGACTACCTTACTATTGACTATGAAAAACGTAAGGTTTTGGTAGATGGTAAGGAAATTCATCTTACGCCTATTGAGTATAAGCTCTTGGTGCTTCTGGTTGCTAATAAGGGTAAAGTACTTACGCATAATTTTATTCTTAAAGAAGTATGGGGATATGGTGAGACAGGAGACTCAAAATCTATCCGTGTTTTTATGGCAAATTTGAGAAGAAAAATTGAAAAGGATACAACAAAACCACGTTTTATTTTAACAGAAGTAGGAATAGGGTATCGTTTTGCAGATGAGTAATTCCCACATAATCTATTCATTTATTATATATATGCTAAAATTTACAGGAGATAATGTAAACAGATACCATTGTAAATAGTAGGCATAAGGGGTATAATCAATCAGAAATAGTCTATAACTGTTGGAGCTTGTAAAAAAACAAAAAAGCTTTGACTTTTTAAAATGAATTGAAAGAAGGAAGGGAAAAATGGCAAGTGGTAATTTAGGAATCAAGATAAAACCTCAATCTCATTTTAGGATAAATAAACATACAAATTACAGTAAGGAGTTATGGGTAAATGTACTGGTTTGTTTGATAGTTCCTTTTATAGTAGCCTTTGGCTTAGAATTTATAGCTAGGGGGCTAAAAGAAGCAATGTATTTTACAAAAGAGTATCCTAAGAGCTTTCTGTTAAATGGCTTTTTGATGATGGCACTACTCTCACCAGCTATATTTGCTAGAAGGGCGCACTTGGCAGCCGCTTTATGGGCACTTCCATGGGCATTAGCCAGTTTTGCGAGTTATGTGCTTTCAAAGGTAAGAGGCGTTCCTTTTATATGGTCTGACCTTTACTCAATGGGTGATGGAATGTCTATTGCTAGTCAATATCTGACAAAACCTATCATCCTTCGATTAGGCGCTTTAATTGTTTTGGGCGGTGTCCTACTTGTTGTATTTTATAAATTGAAATTTAAAAGGTATACCATTCATTGGTCAAAAAAACTTTTTATTTTTTTCCTACTTATAATAGTAGGAGTAGGTGGTATAAGCTATCTTAAAGGCCAAAAAGTTGTGCAAATCATTGAGTGGGACACGATGCAGTCTTATAAGCGTAATGGTTTTGCCTATTCTTTTATGGGGTCTTTTTTATCGACCTTTAGAAAGGCGCCAGAGCAGTATTCAAAGGAAACTATTGAAGAGATTATGGCAGGCATGAATGAGGCACCGGTAGATGATGAAGATATGCCTAATATTATTATGGTACAATTAGAAGGTGTTTTTGACCCTACTACTTTAAAGGGTGTAACCTATTCGGGGGATCCTATTCCTAATATTAGGAAGTATTTAAATTCTACCTATAGTGGGCGTATTCAAGTTCCAACTCTAGGAGGAGGAACGGCACGAACTGAATTTGAAGTACTTGCGGGTATTAATATGGACTATTTATCACCAGGAGAAATTCCCTATAATAGTGGCATGGTGAATAAAGGTCCTATAGAAACTTTAGCCTATATTTTTAAAGATAAAGGTTATGCTACAACAGGTATTCATAACTTTGAAGGAAACTTTTATAGCAGACACACTGCTTTTAAAAACTTAGGTTTTGATAAATTTATTTCAATGGAAACGATGAATAATGTAGATAGAAGTAAAGATTATCCTAAAGATGATGTATTAGTTGATTATATTAAAAAATCATTAGAAAGTACTTCAGAAAAGGACTTTATCTTTACTATAGCTGTAGAAACTCATGGTCCTTATAATTACGAATATGACCCGTTGAAAACGAAGAGTCCTATTAAGGTTATAAGTAATGCTTATGAGAAAAGGGCTATTGATCAATTACAAAATTATATAGATCGTTTACATGGGACAGATGCTTTCGTAGGTGCCTTAGCAGATTATATTGATTCATTAACAGAAGAGACCATATTGGTTGTTTATTCTGATCATTACCCAGCTTTAGATGTACTTGAAGATGTAGGTAGTGAGGACAAGTATCAAACACCTTATTTCATTATGAGTAATATGAATAATATTGTTAAGAGGCAACATCATGATATGGAAGCCTATCAGTTAGGAACAGAAATGCTAGAGCTTATTGATATGTCTGGTGGAATTATGAATAATTTCCATACGACTTATCGTGAAGAGGAAGATTATTTAGTAAAATTAGAGCAACTTCAATATGATATGTTATTTGGTAAGAAATACAGTACACATAAAAAGAATCTTTATGAACCTACTATTATTCAATTAGGGCTTGAACAAGTAGAGATAGAGGATGTCACCTATGAAGGAAATCAGATAGTCATCACAGGAAAAGGCTTTACAGATAGTAGTCATATTTTCTTAGGGGATAAGCTTATAGAAACTGAATTTGTAAGTGAAACCAAGTTGATTGGACAGGTTGATAAAGAAGAGAATAAACCTGTAGTGATCAAGCAGCTTGGTAGAAATGATAAGGCGATAGTAGCTTCAGAAGCTTTCAAGAAAGCAGAATAAGCTATTTTTAGAGAGGCGGCAAATAATGGAGGAACAACTTAGTAAGGTGACGGGACAGTCAGAGGGCAGACCTAGAACCCGTTTTTTAAAGAGAGAGGATATAAAGCTTTTTATTAATTTATTAATTTGTATAACAGTTCCTTTTTTTATATTTTGGGGGATAGAAATTTTAACAAGGGGGATGGAGGGCTCCATTACCTATATGAAGACCTATCCTAAAACAGCACTTCTTAACTATATGGTGCTACTTATTACAACTTCACCTGCTTTATTGTTTAAAAGAACGCATATGGTAGCCCTTGTTTTAAATATTCCTTGGGTAGTAGCTAGCTGTGCGAGTTATATTTTGGTTAAGGTGAGAAGTGTCCCTTTTATTTGGGCAGACCTTTATTGCTTTGGGGATGGTATGTCTATTGCGGATCAATATATTACGAAGCGAATGGTTATTAAATTAGTTATTTTATTAGTAGTAGGTCTTATCGTACTTTTTACCTGCTATAAGGTAAGTTTTAAGAAGTACCCTATTACAAGAATGAAACGTATTCTAGCAATGGTGCTTGTGCTTGGAATAGGGCTTTTAGGTAGAGGGGTTTTGATGAAAAGTGGTGGTATGGAACGTAACCCATGGGATACAATGGAAGCCTACAAGCGAAATGGTTTTGTTTGGTCTTTTTCGGATTCCTTTTTAGCTACTTTTAGAAAGAAACCTGAGGGCTATTCACAAAAAGCAATGAATGAAATTAAGAAAAATCTTGAGGAGCTTCCTAAAGCAGAAGATAAGAGAATGCCTAATATGATATTTGTACAGATAGAAGGGGTAATAGACCCACTTACTATTCCTAATGTAAAATTTTCCGGTGATCCCATTCCTAACATCCGTAAGTATCTGACAGAAAATTATAGTGGTAAGCTTCAAGTCCCTACTATAGGGGGCGGTACAGCGCGTACAGAGTTTGAGGTACTTTCAGGGGTTAATATGAATTACCTAGCACCGGGAGAAATCCCTTATACAAGTGGTCTTACTTCTCTAGGTCCTGTGGAAACCATTGCTTATGTTTTAAAAGAAAAAGGTTATGCTACAACGGGTATACACAACTATGCAGGGAATTTCTATAGCAGAGATACGGTTTATAAAAATTTAGGTTTTGATCGTTACATTACTATGGAAACGATGTACCCTATTGAAAGGCAAAATGGCTGGCCAAAGGATGAGGTTCTCGTTGAATATATTAAACGCACTTTAGAAAAAACGGAAGAAAAAGACTTTATTTTTGCTATTACGGCAAGTACTCATGGAGCTCACCAGTACAATTATGATCCTGAAAAGAATGATACCGTTATTAAGGTAACAGGTGACTATAGTGAAGAGGCACTTAATCAGTTGCAAATCTATGTAGATCGTGTTCATAGGGCAGATGAAGTGTTTGCACAGCTTGTAGAGTATGTAAATAGTCTTGAAGAAGATACCATTGTTGTTATGTATCCTGACCATTATCCAACACTTGATGTTTTAAAGACTATTCCAGCAGAAGAGCGTTATCAAACCTTCTACTATATTATAGATAATCAAAACAAAATCGAACCTAGCCAAAATAATGATATAGAAGCCTATGAGCTTTATACGCATGTATTCAATTTAGTAGGTATGCAAGGAGGTATTATGAGTGACTTCCAAAGCTACTATTCAAAAAGAGAAGACTATCAAGAAAAGCTTCAAAAGGTTCAATATGATATGCTTTTTGGGAAAAAGTATATTACAGATAAAGAAGCTATACTGACACCTACTATTATTCAGATAGGATTAGAACAAGTTCAGATTGATAATGTTCAGTATGAAGGAACAGATGCCATCATTACGGGTAAAAATTTTACAACAAGTAGTCGTATTTTTATGAATGGAAGAAAGGTCGAAACAGAGTTTGTAAGTGATACGAAGCTTATCGCCCACTATGTAAAAGAGCCACCGGAAGAAGTGGTTGTAAAGCAAGTTGCAAGGTATGATAAGGCCATTGCTACTTCAGAGGTTTACAAAAAGTAAAATTTTATAAAGATTGCTCCTTGTGATTTCTGAGAATATGTAGTATGATGTAATGTGTTGATGTAAACGGAGAAGAACGTTTCACTTATAAATTTCAAATAGATTGTAGAGGTAATGATTATAGAAAGTTTATTATTTAACCAACTTGATGTATCAGAAGAAACAAAAAAAGCAGTTCAGGATATGGGGTTTGAAGAAGCTACCCCTATTCAAGCAAAAGCTATTCCTGTTATTTTAAAAGGGAATGATGTTATTGCACAGGCACCTACTGGAACGGGAAAAACATGTGCCTTTGGTATACCAGCCATTGAAGGAATTGATAGTAATGATGACCGTGTACAAGTCCTAATCCTTTGTCCAACACGTGAGCTTGTTATACAAACCACAGAGGAGTTAAAGGCACTTAGTAAGTATAAAGAGGGCGTACGTTCACTTCCTATATATGGTGGGCAACAAATTGATAGACAAATCACCGGACTTAAGAAAAAACCACAAATTATCATTGGAACACCTGGCCGTGTGATGGACCATTTGCGTCGTAAAACCCTTCGATTAGAAAATCTTAAAATGCTTATTTTAGATGAAGCAGATGAAATGCTTAACATGGGTTTTAGAGAAGATATTGATATTATTTTAGAAAGTGTACCAGGAAATAGACAATTTGTACTTTTTTCCGCGACTCTTCCAAAAGCCATTTTAGATATTGCTGATAAATATCAAACCAATACTGTGAAAATTAATGTAGTGCATAAGGAACTGACTGTTCCTACAGTGGAGCAATTTTATCTAGAAGTGAGAGAAAGTAATAAGGTAGAAGTATTATCACGTCTTATTGATGCGAATAACTTTAAACTTTCCGTTGTATTTTGTAATACTAAAAAGCGTGTAGATGATTTATGTAAAGATCTTCAAGCAAGAGGGTATAGTGCAGAGGCGCTTCACGGAGATATGAAGCAGCTTCAAAGAGATAGTGTAATGAACCGTTTTAGAAATGGCTTCGTAGATATCCTTATTGCCACAGACGTAGCAGCACGTGGAATTGATGTAGATGATGTAGATGCTGTATTTAATTACGATCTTCCAAGTGACGAAGAATATTATGTTCACCGTATTGGTAGAACAGGTCGTGCCAAACGTGAGGGTGCATCCTTTAGCTTTGCAGCAGGACGTGAGATGAATAAGCTAAGAGATATTCAACGTTATACAAAGTCTAAGATTAAACTTATGAAACCACCTACTATTGAAGATATCGAAGAAAACATTCTATCCGGTATTTTAGGAGAAGTGAAGGAAGTTCTTCAAGATGGTAAATTAAATAAGTATATGAAATACATTGAGCAGATGCTAGAAGAGTTAGATGATGTAGAGACGGACACCTATCCAACTTCTGTAGAAGTAGCAGCAGCTTTCCTTAAACTATCTATGAAAAATGCCGTAATGGGCTCTTCTAAAGATGTAAATATTGATGAGCTATCTAGGAATCGTACGAGCAACTTAGACTCTTATGAAGATAGTAATATGGTAAGACTTTTCATTAATGTAGGAAAGAAAGACCACTTAACAGCAAGTGAACTTATAAAGTTTATAGCTGCTCATACAACTATTAAAGGTAAACAAATTGGTCGTATTGACTTGTTAGATAAATTCTCTTTCTTTGAGATTCCAAAGGTAACTCTTGGGGAAGCCATGGCTAATCTTGTAGATCAAGAATTAAAAGGCAGAAGAGTAAACCTTGAGGTAGCAAATAAAAAACAAGGTAATTCAGGTAAAGACCGTGGTGGTAAGAGAGATAGACGTTAGATAATAGATATAGCGATAAAAGGGTGTTATGAGTAAAAGTGACTGTGTCGTAGGGGAAAACTAAGAAACGCAAACTGAATACAATAAGAAATGGGCATTTGTTCACAAGCGGACAAATGTCCATTTTTAATATGCAACTCTCAGCGGGAAATACAACTTGAGAACATTCTGATATTGGTATATAATGTATTTTGTAAAATTATAGTAGCGTGAAGCCTCCTATAAATGGGGCATATTGGAGCGGAGAGTGAATCAATATTGCCAAGAGGGACGAATACCGGGTTTGCTTCGCTTTGGGCGTTCATGGTGTATCCTTGCCAACACACAAAAGCCCACCGGCCCTAAAAAAATAAATAGACAAGAAGGTGAATCTCTATGCTCCAAATAGCAATTTGCGATGATGACCAAAAAGAATTGTCCATTTTAACTACTTTGATTCGTGAGTATCTGACTATAAATAAAATATCCGCAGAGCTTTTTGAGTTCTCACACCCCGATGCGCTACTCTCTTCCTGCGAAAGCTGTCGGTTTCATTTGTATATACTAGATATTGTAATGCCTATGGTGGATGGGATTTCTCTTGGTAAAGCGCTTCGCCGCCTTGATAGAGAAGCTCAAATCATCTACGCTACTACAGAACCTCAGTTTGCACTGCAAGCATTTGCAGCAAACCCTATCAACTTTTTAGTAAAACCTGTAAGTCAGCAGGCGCTTTTTTCCACTTTAACCCTAGCCCTGTCAAAGGTAGAGGCAGAAGACGAAACGCTTGCGGTGAAAACTAAGGAAGGTATTTTTGTGGTCTCGGTACGCATTATACTCTGCTGCGAGTACATAGGAAGAGGCGTTACCTATCAGCTTGCAAGTGGAGAAAAGCTACATAGTCTTTCTTCCACCCAGAGCTTTGCCGAGCAGATAGCGCCTCTTTTAATTAGATCGGATTTTTTACAGCCACATATTTCATTTGCAGTGAATTTGCGCCATGTAGAACAGCTTACCCGCGAGGAGATACGCTTATGTGGCGGCATTTCTGTGCCCGTTTCCAAAAAGCAATATACCACTGTCCGTGACAGATACCTTGACTTTCGGCTTGCAAGGGAGGGACAAAAGCGATGACAAATATTTTCCCCGATTTACTGCGAGCCATTGTCACTGATGTTATGTTGATTTTGCTCCTTTGCACCATGGCAACACCAAAATACAAAAGCAAATGGGTGTATGTGCTTGTAACAGTAGTGCTTCTGATAATTAACATTGGGGCAAATTACTACTTCTATCTTGCACAAAATTACACCGCTGTATTTTATATTGACTTAATGATGCTACTAGTCATCGGGATTGTACTAAAACCCTTGTTTAAGGATAAAATGATGCAGTGGTGCTTTAGCTATCTGACCATGCTTAACATTTATGCCGCCGTGGTATTTTTAAGCTATATTCTTTGTGACTTCTTCCCTAACCCCTATTATGCCATTACCTTTTTGCGGTTTATTTTCTTTAGCGTTATTGCTTTTGTATTTCATAAATGGGTATCTAAACTTTACCGCAAGGTGCTTGATTATTGGCACATCTACTTTTTGCCTGTGGTTTCTCTTCTCCTCTGCTTTCTGGGCTACTTTTTTGGCGGTGATATTGAAGAAAGACTATACGATAACTTTTTGCCGCTTATCCTGCTTGTTTTGCTTGGGCTGTCCATTTATATTGGCATTATTCATTCTCTCAAAACCCTCACAAGGGAGTATGCTACTCGGGAAGAAAACCAAAGAATGCAAAATAGCCACCAGCTCCTGCGCCAAGCCGCACACTCTATGGAGCAACGTATTGCACTGATGGCTGAGTCCCAGCAGAAAATGAGTATACTCAATCACGATCGTCGCCACTTTAACAACACCTTACTTGAACTACTGTCAAAGGGTGATGTGGAGGAAATCGGCATTTTGCTACGCCGACAACAAAATCTGTCCGCAGTTAGCCCTCAAAAAATGTACTGTGAAAATCCTGCCACCAACGCTGCAATCAGTCACTATGTAGTTCTTGCCGAGAGCAAGGGAATTTCCTGCAATATCCACACCCAGATACCAAAGGAGCCCTTTGTAGATTCGCTGGAGCTTTCCATGGTGCTTTCAAATCTGATGGAAAATGCGATAAATGCTTGCACTATGCTACCACAGGGAGAAAAACGCTATCTCAACCTGACGGTGATTTGCGAGAAACAGCTCATCATAGAAATAGAAAACCCATACCAAGGTGAAATTCTCTTAGAGGAAAATAGTATTCCCACCTCTACAAAAACAGGGCATGGTATTGGCACAAAAGCAATCCGTATCTTTGCTGAGCATTACTGTGGCGATGTGATTTATCAAACCAATAACGGCGTTTTTAACGTGCGCATTTTCTGCTAAGAATCACAAATAAGACCATTTGTCAAGTCTGCTTTTTCGATAAAAGTGAGAACAATTTGTAATAAAACGACCCTATTTTGTAATATGGGTCTTTTTTTTTATTTTTTATACTATTGTTAATGGGTATATAAAACTAGGAATAAGGAGGTGATTTGATGATGCAAGAGCAGGAAAACAAGCGAATCAGCACCATGGAATTAGCTGCCCCCAATGCTGAAGGCAATGTCTGGCCAAGACAACGCTGTCCTGCCTTTACCCCACGTGGCGGTGCGTCGGAAAACACCTGTTGGTACTGTGTTTACGCTGACTTTCATCTGGACAAGCCTCGCTGTCTTGAAGTGGGTGTATGTTATTGGCCAAAAAAAATATTGGATTGAAAGGATAAAAACAATGAAAAAAAGACTTTTAAGCCTACTGCTTGTGTTCTGCATGGTGTTTACCATGATCCCAATGGGTGCCTTTGCCACAGCGGGTAATACCCTTATTGGAACAAGCAGTATACAAGATGCAACACTGTGTGAACATCACACCGTACATAATGAAGCTTGTGGATATGTCCCTGCCACAGTGGAAGTACCGTGCAATCACGTACATGATGAACATTGCGGATTTATTCTAGCAGTTGAAACCATTCCCGCTACAGAGGAGATTCCTTGTGATAAGGGCTGCGTAGACACAGATGGTGATGGTGTGATTGACCATGTAGCAGACTGTGCCTATACTCCTGCTATACCAGAAATCCCTGCTGTTACGGGTGCACCATGCAATCATCAGCATAATGAGACTTGTGGCTATGCCCCTGCCAGTGAGGGTGTAGCGTGTGGTTATGTGTGTGAGGAATGTGCACAAAAAATGGAAGATGGAGAAAAACTCACTCTCTTAAATTCCTCTGAAAGCACCACTAGCTACAATGTTTGGGTAGCTGGAATACAGGTAACAAGTGACAATAAGGACAATATTACAGGCGAAGGAATTACAGGCACAGTGACCTATGACCCTGACTCCAAAACGCTAACCTTAAGTGACGCAACTATAACGAGCTCCTCTTTAAATGGTGTTATTTATAGTATGGGAAATTACGACCCATTCGAGAATACTGAAGAGTATGACACACTGAATATTGTTCTTAGTGGTACAAACAGCATAGAGCATACCGGTGGTAGTAATTTCAGTGTGGGCATTTACGCAAATTATATTGCACTAAACATCAGTGGTGAGGGCTTACTTAATGTGACTACCACAGCAATGTGGGGAGGAAACAATCAGCAAGGTACAAGTATTTTAGCCGGTAATATAACCATCACTAGTGGTACTATTATCTGTAATACCGCTGATGTAGGTAGCTGGGCAAGCTCAAGTTACGGCATGGAAGCTGACTCCATAACAATAAGCGGCGGTACAGTGATAGCCAATACTGGTGTGGGGTCAAATAATATGGGCGAAAGCTTCGGCATGAAAGCAGGCTTAATAACAATCAGCGGTGGTACAGTAGTAGCAAGTAGCAGTACTGCACAAAGGGCAGGGGCATTTAGTTCTGTACCTGTTTTAACAGACTATACCGCTCCAAAAGTTATTCGTGTTGGGGATAATAAAGACAATGTAGCCATTTGGGATAACACCACAGGGCTAAACACCTACAAATATGTAAAAATCGCCCCTCCAGACTACGGTGACTTTATTATAACCACAGATGCAGGCAATACGCTCCCAACTTTCGACAACGGTATCTTGACCTTTGGCGCTAGTGGAGAGTACACCGTTGCCATGAAAAGCGGTTTAGAAACAACTTCTAATCGTATTGAGGTGACTGCAGAGGATGTTACACTAAACCTTGATGGCATTACTATCAGTGCACCACAAGGGGCTGAAAATAGTGACGGTCCTACTGCCCTCACCGTTACTAATGGAACCCTTCTTAATGTCATAGCAGACTCTTCCCTTACTGGCGGATATGCCGGTTTTGGAGGCAGCAAAGGTGGTGGGGGCATTAAGGGTAACATTATCCTAACTGGCACGGCAACCCTCACTACCACAGGAGGAAGTGGCGGGAACGACCAAGCAGCAGGCCATGGTATCACTGGTAATGTAGATGTTTCTGGTGGGATTACATTGATTGCCAAAAGTGGCAGTGGCATGGCAGGTATGGGCATTAATGACGGTACTTTTTTAGGTGGAATCATCACTGTGGCGGATGGATTTGCTGTTTTGTGTGGACCAAGTGAAGACTATTTGGGACCTTTAACGGAAAGCAGCACTACTTTCCAATATGTCAAGATTATACCACCATCATCTATCCGCTCCTTTGACATTGCAAAGGGCAATATTACGGTGGAAAAAAGCTCTATAGCAGGAAAAATAAAGGTTGACTATACAGATGAAATGGGCATAGTCAAAACCGCAGACAATATTGACTCTGCCGATATGCTCACAATTACCCAAACAAATACAGAGACTACAACGGCAAACGAAATCGTAGTAAATGCAGGGACAAGTGCAGCTCCTGTCAACATTACCCTTGCTGGGGTAAATATTTCAACAAATAATACACCCTTTAAACTACAAAACACTGCAGTGGTCAATCTTATCTTAGAAGAGAATACTACCAATACTCTAGTTGGGGGCAGCAATAATTCTGGCTTAGGGGTGCCCCAGAACGCTTCTGTCATCATTGATGGAAAAGGTACCCTTTACGCAAGTTCTAACTCTTATGGCTCTGGTATAGGCAGTGATCATTGTGGTGCTATAACCATCAAGGGTGGTACGGTTACCGCTAGTACTTCAACCAATGGTGGCGGCGCAGGCATCGGCGGAGCCGTAGGTAGTAATGGCGGTACCGTGGTTATCACCGGTGGAAATATCAGGGCAGTAGGAAGTGAAAATGCTGAAAATATTGGTAAAGGTGCAGGTGGATTAAACTCAGGCACGCTAAAAAATGCAGCAGGTGATATAATCTACCTTGCAAGCTTTACAGAGCCCACGGATAACAAGGATAAAGTCTTTACGATAACAAAAGCGGCTGGTGCAGAATACACCTATGATTTAAATCAATCAAAGGCTATTGATGGAAAATGGTATGTCTATTTGCCTGTAGGTGTGGCAGAGGCAACCTATGATGGTGTAACCTATACATGCACAGTAAAAAACGATTACTCAGCAGTATTTACTAAAAAGATCCCCACAGTTACCGAGTATTTGGAACAAAATCCGGCAACGCCAGACACCGATTATATACTAAATACCACCAACAAAACCCTTGCTATTAAAACCTCCAAAGGTGCGGCGTGGTGGAGTGCAAAGGGCAACAGCTATCTTGACTATGCTATTACGTTAGAAAACGACATCAACGTGTCGGATTTCCTATGGTCCCCTGTTGGTAATTTTATCAATAAATTTATTGGAAATTTTGACGGAAAGGGGCATATTCTTACAAACTTAACTATAGATGTCACTGTAACAGATACAGATACCTATGTTGGTATGATAGGTTGCTCAGGAGGTCATGTTCGAAATGTAGGCGTAGTTGATACCTCTATTTCAGCTACAGGCAACTCTACCACCACCCCTGCCAACGTTTATATCGGAGGCATTGTAGGATATTTGGCAGGAGGTAGCCTCTCCAACTGCTACACTCTCGGCACAGTTAGTGGAGTGAGTACGTATGGAAGCGTCAATGCCGGCGGAATTGTTGGCTCTGCATCAAGTTCTGTAAATAATTGCTACAGTCTTGCAACTGTCAGTGCCAGCGGTGGCAACGAAAGTAATGCTGGCGGCATTGCAGGCAATAAATATGGCGATACCATCAAGGATTGCTATTACTTAGATACCCTAGCAATTATTGGAACAAATGCTTATCTTGGCACCACCTTAACCGATACTCAAATGAAAGCGGCAAGCGGTGATGATGCCTTGATAACAAAGCTGAACGCATGGGTAAATACCCAAGAAAGCACCGATTACTACACATGGAAAATAGGTAGTACAACAAGTTCTACAAACGACAGCTATCCTGTGTTTGACTCTGCTTGGACGGCACTTCACAAGCACTGTGTCTGCGATAGGGATGTCCATTTAGGCGACCACACAAGTTGTAATGATATAACGTATAAGCCATTCCCTGATGACTGGGATAGCAGTACCTCCTTAGAGGGCAACTACTACCTTACCCACAATGTGACAATGCCAGCAAAAATTTATATAGAGGAGAATAAAACCCTTAATCTTTGCTTAAATGGTTATAAGTTGGATGCAAGTGGCTTAAATAGTGCGTCACAAATTGCTCCCGCGATTCATGTTTATGGCACCCTAAATCTGTGCGACTGTAAAGAGGGTACAAATAGTGGTGGTAAAATCACAGGGCTTAATAACTCCTATTCACCAATTATAATTACTAACAGTGGCGTATTTTCAATGTATAGTGGCAGTATTACCCAAAATACTACCACAAACGATACGGTAAGTAATACTGGAACCTTTACTATGTATGGGGGCTCCATTACTGGGAACACTGCAGAAGAAACTGCTGGTGTTTCTAATGAAGGAACGTTCACTATGTATGGGGGTAGTATCACAAATAATACAGGCTGCTTTGGTGGCGTAATGAACAATGGAGATTTCACTATGTATGGGGGCATCATCACCGATAATAGGGCGTCCTTAGCAGGTGGAGGTATCTTAAGTACAACCAATATAATGCTCTCCGGGGATGTAACTATTTCTGGAAACAAGGTAGGAAATGCTAACAATAATATTGGGCTTACTTATACAAAAGGAGACATCGGTTCAAGAAGGCTCTCACCAGTCGCTCCCACCATTAAAATTTTAAGTCCACTTACCAATACAACACCTATTGGTGTATCAATTTTTGAGGCGACAATAGGCGCAGATAATCATCCCCTATTTACAGCACAAAGTGGCGTGTTTACCAGTGGAACCACTTTGACTAACAGCGACTATGCAAGTAACTTCATCTCCGACAACAGCCGTTTCGTTGTGGCAGTAGCAGACGATGGGCAGCTTATGTTGAAAGATGTCCCAATTTACGTTCCTGTAACAAATATCACAGATGTGCCAACCACAACCACAGTAGGTACCGATTTAACCTTAACAGGTACAGTCTCTCCTGCTGATGCAAGTAGCCAAATCATTGTATGGCGTGTTAAAAAAGCGACAACGACAGGGGCTACCATTGTAAATGGCAAGCTGAAAACCACAGGGGCTGGCACTGTAACTGTGACGGCAACCATCACAAATGGTCTCAGTCCAAATAGTGATTATACAAAGGATTTTGATATTACAGTTACTGCTATACCTCAAGCAAATACAGGTAATTTATACGGTGTCATTACTAATAGTGAAGGAGCCCCTCTTGAGAATGCAAGGGTAGTACTTTTTGAAAAGGTAGGTACATTTAAATCTGCAACAACGGATGCAAACGGAAACTACACAATATCCGATATTCCTTATGGAACCTATTACTTTTATATACAATATAGCTCAGCGAATAAATCTAGTTATCTTGTTGACAATGTGACTATATCTCAGACTTATACCATTAAGAATATGCACTTTTTAAAAGGACAAAGAAACACAAATGTTGAACTTGGTAGTGACACACCTTCTATTGCCATAGGTGGTATTAATGATAGCTACGATGCAAATCTTACAAATAAAGAAATTACTGCCATTAATAACGGCGGCGAATCTCTCATCATACTACAAGCTATAAAAAAAGAGGCAAGCCAGGTTTCTTCTGACAAAGCTCTGATACAGTCAATTGCTACTGGAAAATCTTTAGGTTACTTTATTGATTTAAGCATATTAAAAACTGTAAAAGATACAAGCGGTAACATCATAACCAATAAAGAAGCACTTGCTTCACTACCAAATGTTGTTTCGATTACGATACCTATACCAACAGAATTGCAAGGCAAAGACAGTTTAACCGTTTATCGTGTACACAAAGGCACACCAGAAACATTACGTGGAAATCCAGCTACAGGCAATGAAGGTTATAAAATAAGTGGTAAATATCTCACGATTTACACTCAAAACTTTTCACTCTATGCCCTAGGTTATACTGCAACAAATAGTGGCGGTGGTTCCACAGGCAGTTCTTCTGGTAGTGGTTCTACAGGAGGCTCTTCCTACCATTACTATAACATCAAAATCACCAAGGAAGGCAATGGCACCATCTCTTCTGACAGTGATTTAGGCAGCACCTTATCTGTTCGTGAGCATTCTGACAAAACATTCACCTTTACCCCCGATAAGGGATATGTGATAAGTGATGTTCTTATAGACGACAAGAGCGTTGGTGCCGTATCACAATACACCTTTGAAAATGTACTGAAAGACCATAGTCTAAAGGTTATATTCAAGGCAATCACTACGCCTATCCATCCCCAGACTGGTGTTGTCTTTAAAGATGTGAAGGAGAACGACTGGTTTGTAGATGCAGTGTATACAGCTGTGAACAACAATTGGTTCAGTGGCACCAGCGAAACTACCTTTAGCCCTTATCTATCCACTACGCGTGGAATGATTGCAACCGTACTTTGGAGAATGGAAAAAGAACCTGCCGCAAGTACCACTTCTATCTTTGAGGATGTGGCAAATGATGCATACTATGTAGAGGCAGTGAACTGGGCACAGGAAAACAGTATCGTAAGCGGATACGGCAACGGAAAATTTGGTCCACAGGATAACATCACCCGTGAACAAATGGCAGCTATCTTATATCGCTATGCACAGTTCAAGGGTTACGATGTGAGCAAGACCACAAGTCTTGACAGTTTCATCGATGGGGATGCTACTTCTGATTATGCCAAAGAAGCTATGAGTTGGGCAGTTGCCAACAGACTAATTTCCGGCAAAGGAAACAGCATTCTAGACCCGAAAGCAGGAGCTACCCGTGCGGAGGTAGCAGCTATTCTCACCCGATTTAATGGAATATTTACCCAATAATACAACCACATAAAGTAAAGATACATTCGAAGGGGCTGCCGCGCAATTAATCAATTAGATTAGTTGGACGGCAGCCCTACTTTTATACAAAATAATAAGGCAGGGGATAATCCCCTGCCTCTGTTGTTATACTAAGTTTATGAAGAACATCATAAAACAACACAAACAGTATACTGAACTTAGAGGAGCTTATCAACTCCCTCTCCCTATAGATTTTGAAACTGCGGTTTCACCAGATGATTCTACTAAGTTCCTTAGCCACATACTGGAGGAATTAAATTACACAAAATTATATCAAGTATACTCTCACAAAGGGAGAAAACCCGGTGGTTAATAACTTATAACACCTTTTTTACATGATAATGTAAGTTAAAATTTAACTATATAAAGTAAAAAATTACATTTTAACATAGAATATTTTGTAGTAAAATGTTGAAATAAATATTCTGTATATTCGGTATTCCCATTTAACCTATTACATAAAGAAGGAAGGTAATGAGTGTGCGGCAGAAAAATATTCAACAAATTTTAGAGAAGTTTTATATCCGTAAGCAAACAAAGGTTAAAAACAAAATATTAATTATCTTAATTACTTCCGTTATTTTAGTAGTATTTTTTATTTCTAGTATTGCTCTTACACTGTTTTATAATCAGACTATGCAGGCAGTAAAGACCTTTATAACAGAAGCAGCCGTTTTAGCTGCTAACAATGTAAAGTCTACAGTAGAGGCAAATTTAAAAACAGTAGAGGAGTTTGCATCAAGAGAGTTTTTTGTGCTTGACTCTAGGACAGATTTTGAAACTATACAAGCCTGTGATGCTTTTACGAAGCGCTATGATTATACAACCACGAGTTATGCTAGTAAGGAAGGGATGACAACTTCAGGAACAGATATTAGTGATAGAGAATATTTTGTGCGCTGTAAAGAAACAGGAAAACCAGTTATTTCAGATTTAATCGTATCTCCAACAGATGGAAAAACGGCTATTGTTTTGGCTGCACCTATTCTTAAAGAAGGTATTTTTGAAGGGATTATTATTGCTCAAGCCAATGCTAACTTTTTATCAGAATTAACAAGCAACATTAAAATAGGTAAAACAGGTACCACTTACATGCTTGACCGAATAGGCACAACAATAGCTAGTGAGGATCGTAATAAGGTGTTAGAAAGAACAAATATTATTGAAGCTGCCAAAACAGATAAAAGTATGAAAGCGTTTGCTACAGTACAGGAGAAGATGCTTGAAGAAAAGAGTGGTTTTAGTAGTTACAGATATAATGGTTCCTCTAAAATTGTGGGTTATGCACCAGTAGGGGTTAATGGTTGGTCGATAGGTGTATCAGGAAATAAGTTAGAATTTTTAGGTAGTGTTTATCTTGTTATGGCACTCATTATTGTTCTTGCACTAATGAGTATTATGTTGATTACTATAATAGTAGTACGTATTGTAGATAACATGGTAAGGCCGTTAAAATTGTGTTCTGAACGCATTGTTTTATTAGGTAGAGGAGATTTACATACACCTTTTCCAGAAATAGATACTCAAGATGAAATAGGTGTAATGGCAGAGACTACAAAAGCAATGATTACTACTTTGGGTAGTATGATTAAGGATGTAGGTTACTTACTAGAAGAGATGGCTCAAGGTAACTTTAATATAAAGACAAAATCAGAAAAAAGTTATCAGGGTGATTTTTCACAGATTCTAAGATCTATCATAGCTTTAAACAGTAGACTCAGTGATATGTTAAGGCAGATTGATGAAGGTTCTATACAAGTGGATAGAGGTTCGTTACAACTTTCTGAGAGTGCACAAGCTTTAGCAGAAGGAGCCACTGAGCAAGCCAGTTCTATAGAAGAGCTTACGGCAACTGTTGAAAGTGTATCTTATACAGTAGCTGATAGCGCCAAAAAGGCTAAAGAGGCATTTATTCAAGCTAAAAGCTACAAAAATCAGGCAGAGCAAGGCAATGAAGAAATACAAGCACTCATACAAGCGATGAAGAGGATAAACGCAACTTCTAAACAAATAGAAAGTATTATTGGAGAAATAGAACGGATTGCTTCACAAACGAACCTATTAGCTTTAAATGCCTCTATTGAAGCAGCACGGGCAGGAGAAGCAGGAAGAGGCTTTGCAGTTGTGGCAGCAGAAATTGGTAAGTTAGCAGCAAGTAGCTCTGCTTCAGCTATCAATACACGGGAATTGATTAGTAAGTCTCTACAAGAAATAGAAGAGGGAAATCAAGTGACAGTACATACTTCAGAGACTTTAGAAAAAATAATTAATGGTATTAATACTCTAGCTGAAACATCTCAGTTTATTAGTAGTATATCTGATTCACAGGCGGAAACTATGCAGGAGATGAGTCGAGCAGTGGGGCAGATATCTAACATTGTTCAGAATAATTCAGCAGCTGCAGAAGAAACTTCTACCATTAGTCAAGAGCTTTATGCTCATTCTGAAAGTCTAAAATACTTAGTAAATCAGTTTCAGTTTGATAAAAAGAATAAGTAAAAGTAAAATATTAAAGGTCTATGAAGTTAAAAATGTAAGCTTAACTTCATAGACCTTTTACTATCTAGAGCGTATTTTTATAATATGTTTTTGTTTTGAAGATAAGGTTACTTAGGTTCCCAAATAGTAAAATAGAAAGGAGAGCCATCAGAGGCAGGTGTTTCGCTGGGGACGGAAGAGACACACCTAAAAGAATCTTTATAATCACAAAAAGTAGTATCTCCCTCTACATCTTTATCTACCAAAGTAATATAAAGTCTACTAGCATAAGGTAAGAAAGCTTTATAGATTTCTCCCCCGCCTATGATAAAAACAATTTCTTGTGTTTTGCAGAAGGCAAGAGCTTCTTTCATACTATGGAGAGTAGTAACCCCTTCGGCGTGAAAATTCTTATCATGAGTAAGTACAATATTTTGGCGATGAGGGAGAGGACGCCCAATACTTTCAAAGGTTTTACGCCCCATTAGTACAGTATGTCCTTTTGTCATACGCCTAAAGTAAGCTAAATCCTCTGGAATGTGCCAAGGCATTTGACCAGCAATGCCAATTTGATTATTTTTACTAGTAGCAACTATAAGATAAATCATTTGTATTTTCCTTTCTAGTTAGTTTAATAAAACTATACTGCAACAGGTGCTTTAATGACAGGATGAGGATCATAGCCTATAATTTCCATATCTTCTAGGTTAAAATCAAATACAGACTGAATGGCAGGATTAAGCTTTAGTGTAGGAAGCTTTCGTGGAGTACGACTTAATTGCTCTTTAATCTGCTCTAAGTGATTAGCGTAGAGATGAACATCTGCTCCTGTATAGACTAAGTCACCTACTTCAAGTCCACATTCATGGGCAATGAGGTGGGTAAGAAGAGCATAAGAAGCAATGTTAAAAGGAAGTCCTAAGAAAACATCATTAGAGCGCATATTAAAAAGACAACTGAGTTTTCCGTCTACTACATAAAATTGAAAACAGAAATGACAAGGAGGAAGCTGCATAAGGCCTTCATAAACAGAAGCTACATCCCAGGCATTTACTAATAACCGCCTAGAATTAGGATTGTGCTTGATTTCATTAATGACCCATTTGATTTGGTCGTAGACCTTTCCATTGCTACCTTCCCAGTGACGCCATTGTTTGCCGTAGACATTTCCTAAATCACCATAAGTCTTTGCAAAAGTATCATTTGTTAAGACTTGTTCTTGATAAAATTTCATTTGTTCTTCATAGATTTTATTAAAAGCCTCATCTTGAGTAATGCGAATACCAAAGTCAGTCATATCGGGTCCTTTATAATCTTTGGAGGTTACCCATTTTTGGAAACCCCATTCGTCCCAGATATGATTATTATGTGCTAATAAATAACGTAGATTGGTATCCCCTTTTAGGAACCAAAGGAGTTCACTTGCAATTAATTTGAAAGGAACTCTTTTGGTAGTAAGCAAGGGAAAGCCTTCGGCAAGATTAAAGCGAAGTTGATAACCAAATAAGCTATAGGTTCCTACACCTGTACGATCTTCTTTAAAAATACCTTTATCTAAAATGGTTTGACACATCTCTAAATAAACCTTATCGGCATTATTCATGAATTATTCCTCCTAAATAAATAAAAAATAGAAAGCTTTTTTATAGGAAAAAGAGCTTGTTAGATAGAACATATTTTAGCATATTAATGGTCAAGAAGCCACTTGGAAGGAATTTGAAAAGATGGGATATATACCATAAAAATAGAAAGAATCTTGGTAAATTCACCAAAAAGATAGGATATAATGCTTACAAAATTGTCTGAAAATTATAAATAAATATTAAAAAGAATGAATGATTTTAAAGAAAATATATTTAAATTGCCTTGATTTTTTCGGCTAATTATGATAATCTTATCATGTAAGTTAAAATATTGAAACAAAAACGATAGGTAGGCCTCTTGTAACAAAAAAGCATGCAAGACCGAATACGTTTTGCGTAACAGTGTTTTAGCAATAAAAGATTTTTTTAAGGAGGCCTCGTTAAAATGACAGGTAAAGTTAAATGGTTTAATGCAGAAAAAGGTTTTGGATTCATTGAAAGAGATGGCGGAGATGACGTATTCGTACACTTCACAGCTATTCAAGGTGACGGCTTCAAAACATTAGAAGAAGGTCAAGAAGTTAACTTCGATATCGTTGAAGGCAACAGAGGACCACAAGCTGCTAACGTAGTTCGTGCTTAATTAAGATTAATACAATAGTATATAATAGCCACTCAGCAATGAGTGGCTTATTTTTATGCATCTGTAGTAGTTCTAGTAAACTAGGTTTGTCTATTAAGCGTTACTTTTTTAAAGTTAATATAAATTTCAGTTTGTTGAAGTGCTCTTGTCGTTTCAAAAGTCAAAAAAAGGGGTGTCGGCGCAGCCGCAAGAAAAAAGGCTTTTCTCCGGTTTCTGGGTCCTCGCCTTGGCAAACTCTAGGTTCAGTCCTGTAGACTAACGGTCCTACCTATCGCAAGAAGAACGCTTGCGATAACGTCCCTAAAGGCAGCCTACAGGCCTTCACCAAGACTTTGCGAAAGTCTGTGGAGGAAACCTGCGAAAAGCCTTCTTTCTTGCTCTGCACTGTATCACGAAAGTTTAAATTTTTCATATTCCTTCTTAAAGACATGAGTAGCAAATCAATAGTCACGAATTTTTATTAAGAGTCCCAAAGTATGGGGTGTATGGGATGCCGTACTGTATAGTATTATCACTGTAGTAGGAAATTAAGAAAAAATAGGAACAGGATAAAAACATTGGCTAGCAAGTAAGGGAGCTCTTCGCAAGCTTCCTCCACAGGATGGATGTAAAATCTTAGAGAAGTCCTATAGGCTGCTTTTAGGGACGTTATCACAAGTGCCTTTCTTGTGATAGGTAGGACCGTTAGCCTATTGGACTGAACTTAGATTTTACCCATCCGAGGACCGAGAAGCTGGAGAAGAGCTCCCTTACTTGCGGTCCCTAAGAACACCCCTATCCTTTCCTTTTAGTATTATTATGTATAAAACAACTCCATAAACTGAAAATTATAATAAGTGAAGAAATCCCTCAAGCATTTAAGTTAAGATGCTTGAGGGATTTTAGGTTCTAGCTTGGGAAATTAGAGCACATAGCGAAAGATTGCCCAGTAATGACAAGCACTACCCAACATAACAAAGATATGGAAAAGTTCATGGAAGCCGAAGCTAGGAGATATATTAGGCTTTTTAATAGCATAAATTATCCCACCTATAGTATACATGATCCCTCCACCTACTAAGAATAAAAAGCCACCTAAAGAAAGAGAGGCATAAAGTGGTTTAAGTGCAAAAAGAGCAATCCAACCCATACCAATATAAAATAGAGTAGAGAGCCATCTTGGCATATCAATCCAAAGTATTTTTAAAGTAATACCTATAAGTGCTAAGCTCCATACGGTAATGATAATACCCCATTTCCAAGCGCCTGTTAAGGAAAGCATTGCAAAAGGTGTATAAGAACCAGCAATTAAAATAAAAATCATAGAATGATCTAGTTTTTTTAGTTTTACAAGAATAGCATCAGTAGTTTGCACTAGGTGATAAATACCACTTGTAGTATAGAGTAAAACAAGGCTTAATCCAAATATACAAATAGAAATAATACTAGTTGTCATAAAGGGTGAATTGGTATCAACTAGAAGTAACATAAAGACCGTCCCTATCAGTGAAAGTCCTGCACCAATCAAGTGAGTAAAAGCATTAATAGGTTCTCTGAAATTGTTTTTCATTAAATCATCTCCTCAATACAATAAGTAGTTATCAATACTACTTATTATTATAAGTAAAATATATCATAATATACATATATAAGTCAATAAGGTTATTGGAATATTTTGCATTGATTTTTAAAACGACTCTGTGTATGATAAGACTAAGAGATAGGAGGAAGCACATGGAAGATAAAGATATACAAATAATTATAGAGGAACTGAATTTACAAGAAAGTATTTCTCTTAAAAGTATTCCAAACTTGGACTTGTATATGGATCAAGTGATTACTCTTTTTGAAGATAAGTTAAAGCATACAAAAAGATACCAAGAAGATAAACTTTTAACAAAGACCATGATTAATAACTATACAAAGGATAAACTTTTAATGCCTGCTGTTAAGAAGAAATATACAAGAGAACACATTATCTTGATGATTCTTCTGTATGGATTAAAGCAGATTTTAACTATTTCAGATATAAAGACTCTCTTTGGAATACTTATTCGTGAGGAGAAAGTAGATGCGGCTAAATTAGAAAATGTTTATACAGTCTACCTTGCCCTTAAAAAGGAAATAGTTCGTCAGTTTTCAGAAGAAGTACGGTCTGTAGAACAAGAGGTAGAAAAGCAACTGAAGGATGAAAAATTAGAAGGGGAAGAAATAGAGAGAGAAGAATATAGTGAGGAAGGTATAAAAAATATGCTTCTTGTCACAATGTTTACAGAAAAAGCTAATTATTATAAGCGCCTAGCTGAAAAGATTATCGATCAGAATATTATTAAGGAAAAAGAAAATAACAGATAGAATATATGAAAGAAAAAAGTGTGAATAAAACTTCTGTTTTGAAGTAGAATGAGCACTTTTTTTAATGGATTATATAATACAAGGATAAGTTTGGAAAATTTAATAGGTCTATTGAAAACCACTTTTAACAATGCTAAAATGAATGTATAAATAGTTAATTAATTAACAAAATAAACTTACTCTTAAGTCCATAAAAAAGACAAGCTTTTACATGTTTTATCACAAGATGAGAAAATTTTCATAGCTATTTGTTTTGAAAAATTATATAATCCAAATAGTAGAGTAAATTATTAAGTTAATTAGAAGAGAATTAAATTAATAATTATTTAAATAATAAAAAGAAGAAGGTGTAGAAATGTATAAGATTGTTACCAAGAGAATTCTTAATCCTACGGTTGTGTTAATGGATATTGAGGCCCCTCTTATTGCTAAAAAAGCAGAGCCAGGACAATTCATTATATTGAGAGTGGATAGTGAAGGAGAAAGAATTCCACTTACTATTGCAGATTTTGATAGAGAGAAGGGAACAGTAACTATTATTTTCCAGGTTGTTGGAAAAACAACTAAAGCACTCAGTCTCCTTAATGAAAATGATGCAATATGTGATTTTGTAGGACCACTTGGAGTAGCTTCTCATGTGGAAGGCCTTAAAAGAGTAGCTGTTGTAGGTGGTGGTGTAGGATCTGCGATTGCATATCCGATTGCAAAAAAATTACACCAATTAGGTGCTAAGGTAGATGTTATTATTGGATTTAGAAACAAGGATCTTGTTATTTTAGAAGATGAATTTAAGGCAGTAAGTGATAACTTATTTGTTATGACAGATGATGGAAGTCATGGTGAAAAAGGTCTTGTAACTCAAGCTCTTGAAAACCAAATCAAATTAGGTAATGAATACGATGAAGTTATTACTATTGGACCACTTATTATGATGAAGTTTGTATGTGAAGTAACAAAGCGTTATAATATCAAAACAACAGTAAGTATGAACCCTATTATGATTGATGGAACAGGTATGTGTGGTGGTTGTCGCCTAACTGTTGGTGGTGAAACTAAGTTTGCCTGTGTAGATGGGCCAGACTTTGATGGTCATTTAGTAGATTTTGACGAGGCAATTGCACGCTCTTCTACATATAAAGAATTTGAGGAACATGCTTTAAATCATTACTGCAATTTGATGGGGGTGGAATAAATGGCAAACATGTCACTTAAAAAACTAGATATGCCTGTACAAGAACCAGAAATAAGAAATAGTAACTTTGAAGAAGTAGCTTTAGGTTACACACCAGAAATGGCTATGGAAGAAGCAGAAAGATGTCTTAATTGTAAGCATAAACCTTGTGTAAGTGGTTGTCCTGTTTGTGTAGAAATTCCAGCTTTTATAGAAGAAGTGAAAAAAGGTGAATTTGAAAAAGCTTATGAAATAATTAAAGAAACAAGTGCTCTTCCAGCAGTTTGTGGACGTGTCTGTCCTCAAGAAACACAATGTGAAGCTAAATGTGTAAGAGGAATTAAGGGTGAGGCAGTAGCTATTGGGCGTCTTGAGCGTTTTGTGGCTGACTATCATATGGCAAATAGTACAGAACAAGTAAAACCTATTGAAAATAATGGGCGTAAGGTAGCTATCATTGGTGCAGGTCCTGCCGGGCTTACCTGCGCAGGAGACCTTGCTAAAAAGGGTTACAAAGTAACTGTTTTTGAAGCACTTCATGTAGCGGGCGGAGTACTTGTTTATGGTATCCCAGAATTCCGTTTACCTAAAGCTATTGTGCAAAAGGAAATCGATACATTAAAAGCTATGGGAGTAGAAATCTGTACAAACATGGTAATTGGTAAAGTGCTTTCTATTGATGAACTTTTTGAACAAGGTTATGAAGGTGTATTTATTGGTTCAGGAGCAGGGCTTCCTAGCTTCATGCATATCCCAGGTGAGAACTTAAAGGGCGTTTACTCTGCTAATGAGTTTTTAACTCGCGTAAATCTTATGAAAGCTTATGAAAAAGAGAGTGATACACCAGTTAAAGCATGTAAAAATGTAGCTGTTTTTGGTGGTGGTAATGTAGCAATGGATGCAGCGAGATGTGCAAAACGTTTGGGAGCTGAAAATGTGTATATCGTTTACAGACGTTCCGATGCAGAAATGCCAGCACGTAGAGAAGAAATTGAACATGCTAAGGAAGAAGGTATTATCTTTAAAAACCTTACAAATCCAGTTCAAATATTAGGAACACCACAAGAAGGTGTGATAGGTGTTGAATGTGTATCTATGGCACTAGGTGAGCCAGATGCATCGGGTAGGAGAAGACCTATTGTAGTAGAAGGTTCTAATTTTGTATTAGATATTGACTGTGCGATTATGGCAATCGGAACAAGTCCTAATCCACTTATTCGTAGCACAACAGAAGGCTTAGAAACGAATAAATGGGGTTGTATTATTGCAGAAGAAGAAACGGGTCTTACAACAAGAGAAGGTGTTTATGCAGGTGGTGATGCTGTAACAGGTGCAGCCACTGTTATCCTAGCTATGGGTGCTGGTAAGAAAGCTGCAGCAGCTATGGATGAGCATTTGCAAGGTAAAAGCAGATAAAAATATAGAATTAAAAAAATAAAAGACTTGATAAGGCACTTTAATAGCCTATCAAGTCTTTATTTTTTAATTATTAAGCGTTATGAGCTTCTGCAACAACTTTCTTTAATGCTTCAAGAGCTTCAGCTGGAAGTTTATCAAATCCACCTTTTGCTGTTTCACGAGATGCAACGAAGTCTACGCGATCTTGCATACGTTTTTGTAATTGTTCAACATATTCTTTATTAGAGAAGTCTGGTACGAAGCCTTCCCACTCCATAATTTCGATATCTGAGAATGGTCCCCATGGTTTGAAAGTAGCTGTACCTTCAACAATTGCTTCAAGGATACCAAGTGTATCTTTTGGAGTTACTTTTTTACCCATGAAATCACCTGTATTGATGATGTAGCAATCTACGTTTCTTTCAGCAACTAATGCTTTGAATTTTTCATAGTCATTTACAAGTGGGTAAGTTCTAAATGGGTTAGCATATGGTTCAACAACTAATGCATTTGGATCTACGCCAGGAGCAAGTCTTTCTGCGCTTGAACGTTTTGTAGCAAGTGTAGCCCCCATAACTGAAGCAAGCTCAGCACCACTAAGTTTTACTACTGGTGGAATAGTTGGGTCTTTCATGATCCAGAAGATTGCATTAACTGGTTCGTCGAATTTGTTTACACGGTTTGGTGACCAAAGGATTGATTTAACAGCACGGCCGTTACCGTTACGAATATCTTCTGTAACAGGAACAACTTTACCATCTTCATCAACTGTAGCACCACAGTTTTGCATAGTAACAAGGTATTTGTTATCTTCACATGTAAGTGGGTAGTCTTGTGTTTTGTCAAAGTAAGCTGGCTCTAAAGCAATTGAAGAACCATCTTCTGTTGAAATAACGAAAGCGTCATCGTGAAGTACGGTAATATCATATTTACCACCATGACGTGCATGTGTGATAGTTGATTTACCAGAACCAGAAAGACCAAATACACCAGCTACGAAGCTTTTACCATTTGGAAGGTTGTAACGTTTTTGTCCACCGTGGCAAGAAGCGTATCCGTGACGGTTAGCCATAGCCCATGCAAGTGTAAGTGTTCCTTTTTTGTGTTCTCCAAAGTATCTCATACCAAGAAGAGCTGCACAGTTATGCTCTGGATCAAAGAATGTAAGTCCCATTGGATGATCTGGGTGAGACCAGTCTGGGTCAGAGAAGATATAGATATCTCCATCTGTATCAAATAATCGAGATTCATTGTACATCTTAGAAACTTCTTCATTAAGTGCTTGGAAGTTAAGTAACCAAGAATACATATTGTTCGCATATGTAGCAGGAATACAAAGATGAGCTTTTACAGCAAAGTCCTTATCAAGACCTACGATAGCTTGCGCATGACACATTTCTTTTTTACGAGCTTGGAAGATAGCTTCGCTAATTTTAAGAGCATATTCTCCAGCATTGATTCCTTCTTCTCCCATGATTTTACGAGCAGCAGCAGCACGTCCACTTACTGCGCCGTCATTGAAAAGAAGAATTTTAGCATCTTCATCAAGACCTAAAATTTCTGGTTGGTACACAGGGATGTCTGTAACTACAGTACCAGGAGCCTTTACAGCATATTTGTAAGCTTCTTTTAAAGAGGTTACAAGAGTTACGTTATTGCCATAGAAACCTGTTTCAATTGTTGTGCGGATTGAGTTGAAAATAGGGTTGCTAGCACCTATTTCCGTTCTAGGAAATCTTGCTTTTGTTGCCATTTGAAAATCCTCCTTAGGTTAAAATAATTTATTACATGCCACAATGTGACAAAATAAGCCTAACAAAAGTGGCTAATTGAGAGAAATATCAAAATTTCTCCCAAGTATAATTATCTATTTTTTAACTGTTAATGTCAAGGTTTTTAACAAACAATTTAATAAAATTAATGAATATAAAAGTTAATATTAAAATTTAATAATCTTTTAAAATGAATTAATTAATTTACAAATAAAATGGATAAAATATACATTTATTTATAAAGGCATAGAATATATTAGTACATAATCTATAACTTGTAAGAATATATTTTTTTAAACATATATGAGGGAGAAAAGAATCATGAATTATAGGGAATTATTTAGTGGAATTGAAGAAAAGATACAGTTGGAAGATGGTTCCTATAGAGTAGCTATTAATTTGGATAATGCAGCTACAACACCTCCTCTAAAAAAGGTAGATGAATTTATTTATACCAATATTTTGATGTATGGTTCAGTAGGAAGGGGAGGTCAAAAATCACATTATTGTACACAGGCCTATGAGATTTCGAGAGAAGAAATTCTAAGTTTCTTTGGAATATCCAAGGAGGATGGTTATACTACGATCTATGTTAAGAATACTACAGAGGGAATTAATTTACTTTCCAATATTCTTTGTAGAGACAAAACCACTAAAGTATTAGTTACACGTATGGAGCATCATGCCAATGATCTGCCTTGGCGAAGAGCAGCTCAAACCTTTTATATAGAAGTAGATAGTGAAGGGAAAATTAATTTAGATGAATTAGAGAATAAGTTAAGACGGAGTATAGGAACTATTAGCCTAGTGAGTCTTACGGGTGCATCTAATGTAACAGGTTATATCACACCGATTTATGAAATTGCTCAAATTGTTCATAGGTACGGAGCTAAACTTGTAGTGGATGTAGCACAACTAGTAGCACATAGGGCTATTCAAGTAAAAGGAACGGGTAAAGGAGATCATATTGATTTTATTGTGTTTTCTGGACATAAGATGTATGCTCCTTTTGGATGTGGGGTAGTAATTGGGCCTAAAGAAATTTTTGATCTTGCACCTCCTTATATGATAGGAGGTGGCATTGTAACAGCTGTATTTGATAATGATGTCTATTATAAAAGAGCACCAGAAAAGGAAGAAGCGGGTACACCTAATTTTTTAGGTGCTATGGCCATTGTAGCAGCAACTACTGTATTACAAAAAATAGGTTTTGAAGCTATAGAAAAACATGAAAAAGCACTCACAATAAGGCTTATATCAGGGCTAAGCCAGTATAAAGAGGTAATCCTTTATGGGGATCAAAGGGGAGAAAGAGTTGGAGTAGTTCCTTTTAATATAAGGGGAATAACATATGATAAGGTGGGAGAATTCTTAGAAAAGAAATGTGGTATTGCTGTAAGAACAGGTTGTTTTTGTGCTCAGCCTTATGTGGCAAGGCTCTTAAATATAAGTGATGATGAGCGCTACCAAAAGATGCAAGATTTTAATGCTACCATGCCAGGGATGGTTCGTGCTAGCTTAGGTTTATACAATACGGAAGAGGAAGTTGACACACTTATAGAAAGTATCGGAAAACTTATAGGGGGAAAAAAATGAAACCACTCCTTTCGGTATAGGAAAGGAGTGATTTCATTTTTTCGTACTTTAGATTAAATTGCCTAGTGGCAACAAAAGTTGTAGGATAAACACCCCACCTTCTGTTTCAAAGGAATACAGTCCACCATGACGCTCTACAATGGTTATCATGCTTTTAATTCCAAAGCCATGTCCATAGTCCTTGTTTTTTGATTTTGGTAATTCACCCTCCATCTCGATCTTTCCCACATAGGCATTTTCAGTAGAAATGACTAATTTATGATTGGTGACAATAGCATGGATATATATCTTACGGAGCTTTTTATCTTCCAATTGTGCAGCAGCAGTTATGGCGTTCTCCAGTGCGTTAGACAGTAGTGCACAAAGCTCAGTATCATTTACCCCAAGTATGGCTGGTAATTTGACGTCTACTTTCATAGCTACATCCATTTTTTTTGCCCGTGTATTAAAGGCAGACAAAATTAAGTTGATTGTTTCATTTTCGCAGTAACGTTTTGGGGTAAGCGCATCAATAGTAGCTTCTGTACTGGTAACATATTCTTTTATTTTTGATAGATTTCCATCCGCTGCAAAGCTTCCAATTAATGCTAGATGATGGCGCATATCATGACGAGAGATTATAGTATTTTTCTCTATTTGCCGCATGTTGTCAAAATCCAATTGAGCTTGATGAAGTTGTAAAGCAAAGAGGTCTCGTTCCCGTTGAGCATGGGCCTGCTTTTGGGACTCATTGTAGTATAGGAGGACAAATAAGAAATAAAATGTGCATACAAGCGAGGGCATAAACTGCACTGCTCCATAAGCTCCTGAATACAATAAATCTGTATAAACGGTGGTAACATAGTCGAATATGTAATACAAAAACGGCACGGTACCAAAGAGCAGACAAGAGCTTAGCGACCGCTCCATCAGTTCTTGAACCGAGCTGGCTATATGCCTTTTGAGAAAATAATATACAACAGCCATGGTTGCAATATAGCTGATATGATTAGCAAGGAGGTCACCAACAATTACCATCATCACTGCTCCAATCCAACGAGGAACTTGGCAACAAAGGTAGGCTGCAAGTACGCTACTTATAGAAATTAACCATGGGCGCTTAAAATAAAAGACAAGGAATAAGATCAACGGTAGGTGAACAATTAAGGGATATACTTGAGTTGTAAATACTATACCCATCATTTTCCAAGTAAGTACTTGAAAGAGAATAACAACTATACAAAAAAAAGCAGTAACCAGCCTGCCTATCCGTACACCAGCAAATAAAAGTGACACTGCCACACCAAATACTAAAACTAAGCAGTAACGGAGCATTTCCAAAATGGTAACTATCATAGCTTGCCACTCCTTTCGTTTTGTGAAAGCAAATATTTCATATAAGTCGCTTTCGCATTGGCGAAAGAGTTCCGGGCAACTGGTACAATTTTATAAACTGTAGTAAAAAAACCGTTTTTATTAAGTTCAGTGACTTGATGTAAGTTTACCACATAGGAACGATGAGGTTTATAAAAATATGAGGTTGCTAGTAAAGCTCCTTCATAATCGGCAAGGTAGCCATATGTTTCCCTTATCTCACCCTCTATAAGGTTAAACTGAACTATGCGATTTATGACCTCCACATATACAATTTTAGAAAAGGGAAGCTTGATGAGACCATTACCTGTTTTTAGTGTCAAATAAGCTTCCTCTTGTGCAATTTTTATAAGCTGTTTGTCAATAGTGGGGAATAGCTCATCCTCTCTCACAGGTTTTATAATATAGTCCACGGCACTTACACGGTAACTCTCTACCGCAAACTCACGGGAGGAGGTGAGAAAAATAATTGCTATTTCGTTATTCCAACGACGAAGCTCTTTAGCAGCATCCATTCCGGTAACGCCCGGCATGAGGATGTCCAAAAGTAGCAAATCAAACTGTCGCACTACCAAGGTTTCTAAAAGCTCGGTGGCACTTTGAAAGACTTCGTATGTGATTGGGCGATTCCGCTTCCTACGGTAATCTTCCAACAGCAAAGAAATACGAGACAGCTCGTCTATGCTATCATCACAAACTGCAATATGCATGTTCAATTCCCCCATTTATGTATAACTATCCGAGCATATTATAGCATGTAGCAAAATGAGCTTCAAGAATTAGAAACTACGATTCGTGCCATAGGAGTGCTAATTCGTGCGATAAAAAGATTTTAGGGAGAATGTTTGCTATTCTTTTAGTGTGTAGAGATGACATTTACACGGGAAGGAGTAATAATCTATGACATCAAACATGTTAGGCTGGTTTGCTGCAGGAATCTGTACGGTAGCGTTTGTTATACTGTGGTTCTCGCTGAGTTTCAGAGAGCTTTCCGCAAAGCGAAAGAGCCTTGATATCATCTATGAGCAGGTGCAGATGCACCGAAGACTATATATGCAGGAACGAGGTGGTGAGTATGATGTAGCAGCACAAAATATATTGGCAAGCAAGCTCATGGTCTATAGGGAAGTGGAAAAAGACTATAATGCATTACTAAAAACTCCTATGCATCGTATCCCAGCTTTTATCTTGAGATTTCACCTAGCTCGAAAGGAGAACATGCTATAAGCTATATCTGTGAAGATTGTAACTTTTTACCCTTCCTTGCATGGAGAAAGATGTTTTTTTAGCCAATTGAAATCTTCTGAAGTAAGGGCCTCCACTAAAAAAAGGAGAACAATATAGATCATTAGGCATAAGCTAATACCTAGGCATAAATGCCAACTAAGAGAGATAGAGGTGGGGATTATTTGATTAATGAGTAGTTTAGAAAAGATACCTGCTGTAGTCGCACTTACACTGGGTTTGATAAGCCAATTACTTACCTTTATTTTAATTTTAGTTTCATCTAAAAGTTTATTAAAGTTAAGAGTAGAAGTAAGAATATTACTAGCAATC
This sequence comes from Sporanaerobium hydrogeniformans, assembly GCF_002735925.1. Classification (GTDB taxonomy): domain Bacteria; phylum Bacillota; class Clostridia; order Lachnospirales; family Cellulosilyticaceae; genus Sporanaerobium; species Sporanaerobium hydrogeniformans. The sequence continues at coordinate 118,145 of NZ_PEDL01000010.1, forward strand.
ATAATACCTATAAAGGCAGAAATACCTTTAATGGGTATTAAAAAGTAAATCATGAGGATGCGAAAGAGGGAATCAATGATACTATACCTTAGGCAGCACATTTGAATACCTAACCCTTTTAAGATACCATCTGTAACAGCTTCAATATACATAAAAGGAACAATAAGGGCAAGGATTTTAAGCATTTGCCCTACTTCTAATTTTTTATAGAAGATCAATGAAATTTCAGTAGAGTAATTAATAAATATGCTTACAATAAGCATACTGAGTATAAAAGTAAGTTGAATAACACGGTTAGTAGTATAGGCCACTCTTTTTTTGTGTCCAAGAGCATTGGCGCGAGCAATTTCAGGAATAAGTGTGGTAGAGAAGGCTGTTAAAAAAGCAGAGGGAAAAAAAAGAATGGGTAGTACCATGCCTTTTAACATACCATAAATACTAAGCGAGTCCTCTGTAGAAGCTCCAAATTTTCTAAGGCTCATCGGTATAAGTATATTTTCAATAGAGATAAAGGCAGAACCTACGTAGGCAATAAGTGCAATAGGAAGTATGAGTTTAATAAGGCCAAAGAGAATACTTTTACGAGTGGTACTATAAAAGGGAACTTTACCTTTAGGGTAAGAAACCCCCTTGCGATTAATGAGGTAGAGAGTCAATAAATAGCTGCAAGAGATCATTTCACCAATAGTCATGCCGATCCCTACAGCTGCATAGGCGTAAGATAAACCCTTAGGTGCCCAAAGACCTACTAAAGTCATGATAAGAGCAAGTTTTATAAATTGTTCTAAAATATCAGCACTTGCAGGAAAGGCAGCTTTCTTAACCGCGTAAAAATAACCTTTAAAACAAGAGGAAAAAGAAATAAATGGGATACTAAGAGAAAGCATTTTAAGCCCCCATAGGATACGAGCATCAGCAATAAATAGATGAATGATTGTGTCTGTAAAAGTAAAAAACATAAAGCTAGTAGTAATACTTAACAAAGCACTTATAAAGAGGGCAATTGCCATAACCTTTGAGATCATAGAAAAATGGTGTTTAGCAATTTCCTCTGCAATCATTTTGGAAACAGATACGCTAAGACCTGCAGAGGCCACAATAATACCTACACTATAAATAGTCATTAAAAGTTGATAGAGTCCCATACCCTCTGTACCAATAGTATTAGAAATATAAACAATAGAAATCATCCCTATTGTACGTGTCACCAAGGAGGTTGCAGTTAATAAAATAGTACTGGCGATAAGACCTTGTTCCTTCAAAAGAATTCCTCCTCATTATATGAATTACCTACAATTAAGTATATGAGGACAAACTTTTTTTACTACTAAATCTTTAAAGGAAACTTATAGAAGAATTAATAATGGTAGCAAAATTTCAGTTTGTTGAGGTGCCCTTAGGAATTTAAAAGTCAAGAAAAAGAAGGGGTGCCTACGCGGCCGCAAGAAAGAAGGCTTTTCTCCGGTTTCTGGGTCCTCGCCTTGGCAAACTCTAGGCTCAGTACTGTAGACTAACAGTCCTACCTATCGCAAGAAGAACGCTTGCGATAACGTCCCTAAAAACAGCCTACAGTCCTTCACCAAGACTTTGCGAAAGTCTGTGGAGGAAACCTGCGAAAAGCCTTCTTTCTTGCTCTGCACTGTGTCACGAAAGTTTAAATTTTTCATA
>NZ_PEDL01000011.1 GCF_002735925.1 Sporanaerobium hydrogeniformans
TCCTGTAGAATATAGGCTCAGTCTCTTGGCAGCATAAAATAATTGCGTAGCAGTTAAAAACTACTACGCAAAAAAGTCTAACTTATTGGGGTCACATCATGCTTTATACTCGGTAATCGCTTTTTTATTAGGATTGAAAAATATCATCTATATTGATTGTAAGCTCCGAAAAAATACTTGTTTTGAATTGTTTTATCCATCCTTGTTCGTCATAAACTCTTTCTTTTTCTACTTTATCTAACTGAGTGCAAACACCATTAAGTTTATACTTTCCTTCTTGTAAAATGAACTGTTCTATTGATTTATTAAGAGGATCTACAATCCAATATTCCTAAACACCATAGGGTTCATATTTATGAAATTTGGTTTCTCTATCTCTTTTGATGCTAGTAGGGGAAATCACCTCCACGATTAAACATGGTGGCATATAGTATACCCCATATCCTTACTAGCTAACACCCTCTAAGCGTATAGACTTAAGTTTTACAAATAGCGCTCTAAATCATATCTTTTTCTGCCCACTGTTCCTTTTCCATACTCAATAGCTTGAGCAGGACATGTATGAATACACTTTAAGCATTGGTAGCAATTTTCTTGCCATTTAGGTTTTCCATCTATCATCTCAATGGTTTTAGCCGGGCAAGTTGTAGCACACTGGCTACAGCCTACGCAAGCATCCGTTACCTTAAAAGGTTTAGTGGTTCTACCAAACTTATTAAATCCAAAAGCAATCACACTTGACTTGAGTGTAGCCATTTTACCTTTGGTGATACGGCTAACACTTTTTCTGCTACGAATTTCTTCTGCAATTAAGTCAAGCTGCACCTCAGCTTTTTTTATTTTGCCTTTGATGACTTCATCACTTTCAACATTGGAGGCAATAATATAGTTATTGGGCATTTTAATGGAATAGCTGCTGTTTAATGGGAAATGTTTTTGAAGTTGCTCCATAGCAAGGCCTGCCTCATCTGCGCAGGTACCTATCCCAAAGGTAAACTTCCCTGAAGCCTGTAATGTCTTCACAAAGTCTATAACCGGCTCTGGTGGTGACCATGCGTAGATGGGGAAAACAATGCCGATCACCTCCTCTTTAGTCAGACTATCTTGATTAGTACTCATCATATCCCTAGCTTTGTCATTTGTTTTCTTTGCGAGCTGCTCTGCTACCCATTTCGAATTACCTGTTCCTGAAAAATAAAATATCATCTGTTAACCTCCCATTCGTATAGTATGAAATAAACCATTCACTATAGCATCTTTATACTATTTTAGCACACTCTTCAGATAATGTTATAAAAAATAGAGGTGCTGCAAATAGCTTGTAATCCCCTAGGTGCATATTCCCTCTAAAAATGAGACATATTAGTTATGACTATCTATTACGCAGGAGGTATCTATGACCTATAAATTTTATATGCCACCCATTAGCTTAATGGGTGAAAACTGTCTTCAAGATTTACCTAATGAATTATCTTCTAGGGGCTTTACCAAATGTCTTATTGTAACGGATAAGGTACTCGTAAATATTGGTCTTGTTGATAAGCTTACAAAGCTCCTTACTTCCCATCAAATAAATTATGTGATTTATGATGAAACCAAGCCTAATCCTACAGTAACTAATGTTAATCATGGCCTTACTATGCTGAAAGAAAATCATTGTGACTTTGTAATTTCTTTTGGTGGAGGTTCCCCTCATGACTGCGCTAAAGGCATCGCTCTTTTAGCCACTAATGGAGGCAATATTGGGGACTATGAAGGCGTTAATAAATCCCAAAAGCCACAGCTCCCACTAATAACCATTAATACCACAGCCGGAACAGCCTCAGAAATGACGATCTTTTCTATCATAACCGATGAAGAGAGGCATATTAAAATGGCTCTTGTGGATAAGCATATGACACCTATTGTTGCAGTTAATGACCCTGTTTTAATGGTAGCTATGCCTAAGAGCCTTACAGCAGCCACTGGGATGGATGCCCTTACCCATTCTATAGAAGCTTATGTCTCCACTATTGCAACGCCTATTACAGATGCTTGTGCCATTAAAGCTATTGAGCTTATTAGTTGCTACCTCAAAAGAGCTGTTGATGACGGAGGCGATATGGTAGCCCGTGAAAATATGGCATATGCGGAGTACCTAGCAGGCATGGCATTTAATAATGCTTCCCTAGGCTATGTTCATGCAATGGCCCATCAATTGGGTGGGTTTTACGATCTACCTCATGGAGTATGTAATGCGATCTTGCTGCCACACGTTCAGACCTTTAATGCTAAGGAAGCTGGTCCAAGACTCAAATGCATCGCCAAATTTATGGGGGTTGATGTAAGTGAAATGAGTGATGAAGAAGGTGCTAAGGCATGTATCCGCCGCATTAAAGAGCTTTCTGCCTCTGTAGGTATTCCTGTAGGACTTAGCACACTGGGTGTTAAAAAAGAGGACTTCACTACTCTAGCAACCAATGCCTTAAAAGATGCTTGTGCTGCAACCAATCCAGTTGTGGGTACGTTAGAGGACATCATTAAGATTTTTGAAAATGCCTATTAATGATTACACTAAAAAAAGTAGTACACTCTTTCATGAGCGTACTACTTTTTTGCTAATATCTATTAGTGATTTTAAGAGCTGGCAGATTATGCTCTTGTAACGTTTTCTGCTTGTGCGCCACGTGGGCCTTTTGTAAGATCAAAGTTTACTCTTTGTCCTTCATCTAGAGATTTAAAGCCATCTCCTTGGATTGCTGAGAAATGTACGAATACATCATCTCCACCTTCTCTTGATATAAATCCGAATCCTTTTTCTGCGTTAAACCATTTAACTGTACCTGTCATGTGCGGTACCTCCTATTAATTTGATTTTCTGTAATGGTTGCAAAAAAAAATTCACATACTATTACAAGATTACATTGAGCGGTGCATATAATCTCTAATAACATGTGAATTTCACTATTCTTAAAAGCTATAAACAACTACTTAATACTCTCTTAGTATATATCACTTTTCATAACTTGTCAACATAATATTTAAAAATAATGCAACCTTTGTTAAGAAGCGCTCAACCCAATACACTCGGTACTGGATGAGCGTTTTGAGACTTTAAATAATGGTTGCTCCGTCAACAGGTAATACAACACCTGTTATATAGGAAGCCATATCACTTGCAAGAAATAAAAAGGCATTGGCTACCTCTTCTGGCTTACCAATTCGAGCCATTGAAATCTTTGAAAGAATAGGCTTAATGACTTCTTGTGGTACTGCCTTCATCATATCTGTTTCAGTGACACCTGGTGCAATGGCATTAACACGAATGTTATCTTTCCCTAGTTCACGGGCAAGTGACTGAGTAAGGCCATTTACCGCAAATTTTGATGCTGGGTATCCACAGCCACTAGGCTGTCCATAAAGACTCACGATAGAGCTTGTATTTAGGATGACACCGCCCCCTTGCTCCTTCATAATAGCTGCTGCTACTCTAGAACCATAGAAGACAGCATTTACATTGAGATCCATTATGTTCTCAAAATTTTCTGGGTCGTATTCATAAATGTTATCACTTGCAGAGATCCCTGCATTATTTACCATAATATCTAAAGAACCATATGTAGCTCTGATTTCAGTAAGTGCTTCTTTCATACTATTATAGTCACTAAGGTTAGGTGCCATCGCACCAATGGATGCATTGGGAAATTCTTCACAAAGCAAAGCATAAGCTTGATCTGCGCTTTCTTGACGTGAACCAAAAACAATGACAGTGGCATTATTCTGAAGATATTTTCTAGCAATTTCTAACCCAATTCCCCTTGTTCCACCTGTAATAACTGCAACTTTTCCTTTTAACATAGCGTCATTCTCCTGTTTAGTTGTTTTGTTTTGTACAAAAAATATGCTTTTTCTTCAAAATACTACAAGTAATTCTACCTTCATTATACAGATATGCTACGCTTTGTCAATAATTCTACAATCTTTTAATAAGTCCCCCTTAAAATTTAGGAACAAAAAAAGCTGTTATAGTAATGATTGGTAATCACTACTACAACAGCTCTTTCTTAACCCCTAAGAATTATGCTTTTGTAACGTTTTCTGCTTGAGCGCCACGAGGACCTTGTGTAATATCAAAGTTTACTCTTTGACCTTCTTCTAGAGATTTGAAGCCATCTCCTTGGATTGCTGAGAAATGTACGAATACATCATCTCCATCTTCTCTTGAAATAAATCCAAATCCTTTTTCTGCGTTAAACCATTTAACTGTACCTGTCATGTGCGGTACCTCCTATTTAATATGAATTTCTGTAATGGTTGCAAATAAAAAATTCACATACTATTACAGATTACATTTCGTGCTGCATATAATCTCTAATAACATGTGAATATCACTATCTTTTAAAGCTATAAACAACTACTTAATACTCACTTAGTATATATCTTATTTCATAACTTGTCAACATAATATTTAAAAATAAATTAAGAACAACTGAAAAAGTCCTAAAAATAGGGATAAACTCCTTTACCTTTATGACTTTTCCACTTGTCTTTATGTTGCTTTATACTCTGCTCTTTGAGGTTTATTTTATGTTTAGACTCTGTGTTACTGTTAAATGGATGTCTTGTGGTAATTGATCCCATATATCTTTACAAAGTAGCAAAGGAATATCTTTATTCTTATCCCATATGGCATTCCACTCTTTGATACTTAGAGTTTTTCCATTCACCGTTTTACCAATCTCTATGGTCATAGCTGGTTTTTTGTATTTTTGTATAAACCAATCCGTCATTCCTAAACCACCTGTAGAGTTAGCAGGTGAAACCTTCTTGTACTGTGTGGCCTTAGCCACCTTATTGACTAGATCGATACTTCTTTTTTCTAGCTGCCCAGTTTGATAATACCACCAATAGATGACCTCTCCCGCAGAGTGATAGGCTATCGATGTTTCAAAATGATACTGCTCGCATAAGTCTCTTATGGCTTGTGTCTCTTTTTCTGAAAAAGGCTTTTCTCCTGCATAATTAAGGGCACCAGGCTTTGTTACTGTTTTTTGTGTGGCTCCTGCTGTAGGATAATTTTTGTTTAAATCCACCCCTCTCCCATTTGCCTTCCATTTTGAATCCTTATTCATGGCAATGGTTACGCCATCGGGGTTGACAATGGGCACAAATACAATGGCTACTCGGTCCAGTAAATCTCTCACACGCTGCCCTTGATAAGTAGCACCACTTTCATACATCTGGATCATACGCTTTGCTTGTTCATAAACCAGCATCCCTGTCATGCTTTCTCTGCCATGATGGGCACCATTAATCAAAATAGCCTTCTCACCTTTTCCGACTTTTATCCCTGCAAGTTCTTTGTTTTCAACCTGACTATAACCAACTTGTATGTACTGTGTAAACTTTTTTTCCTGACTGATCTTTTTAATATCCTTTGTTATTGTATCTACTATTTTTCCGTTATATACCCCTGTATTGGCTTTTACATTCATTATAAAAAAGGCACCTGCCATCAGACAAACAGCTGCTTTCTCTTTCCATCTACCCATGTCTATTCTCCAGCTTCCTTTCTACCCTACTAGTGTTGTCTTTTGTTTGTGTCTTTTATGTTTTTCTTGCCCACCTCACTTGCTATCGTCTTGCTCTATTTTATGATTCCTTCCTATTATAGATAACTTTACTTGTAAATAGCAATAAGAATAAATTTTATCTCCAACACTTAGTAAAATAAAACAACTGGCTAAAACAAGTGCTCCTAAAACCTTATAAGCAACCCTACCTGTTGCTTCTCCTTCTAACAAACTGCGATAAACCATCATTCCCCAACGAATAGGGGAAAGGTAAGAAAGCTTCACTACTCCATCTGGCAAGAAGGACATCGGAAATAAACAGTCACTTATCATGCAAAGTGGTGCGACTATGAAGGTAGCCACCTGAGTATAAGCTCCTACAGTAGGAGTATAGGCCATAACAAAAAAACTAATGGCTAACCCTATATAGCCAAACAAAAGAGAGAGCACTATAAAGCTAAATAGAGTAAGTCCCACTTCAATGCCCATTATTCTAAAAACAAAGGCTTCTATTAAAATTTGAAGAAAGAGAATCATAAAAGCACCTAATAGGTGTCCCATTAAATAATGACTTTTTTGTAGAGGTGTTGTACAAATACGTTCATAAACCTTTTTCTCTCTCTCCTCTACAACACTATTTAAACTAAAAATACAGGTAAACATAAAAATATAAACAAACATGCCAAAATTTTGAGCATCTAACTGATTTTTTAGTTTTTCTTTAGCTTGTGTAAAACGCCCTCTTTCCAAGGTATAAGCCCTATAGTCTTTTATAAATTGCCTTTCTGTTCCTGCATCACTCGCAAGCTCTCCTATAACCTGTAAAGCATCTTGTACTTTTAATTCGATGCTCCCTTTATAAAAGCTCTCTTCATTTACCATGAGAGTACACATCTTTTTCCCTTCCTTTAAAGCTTCCCAAAAGGAGCTTGCCTCTATAAAAAGAAAGGCTTCTAGCTTTCCTTTTTGCAATTGCTCCTGCGCCTGTTTAAGGGATAGCACTTTTAAATCCAAAAAAGGCTCAAGCTCTTCTTTAAGTGCTATTAGCCCTATAGCTTTCACGTCATCTAAGGCATCTTGACTTAAAAAAATAGGTGACACAAAACCAACCTTTGGACGTAGGGTTACTTCCTCTTTCTGTCCTACTGCCATTAAAAAGCAATTACTTATAATAGGTAGTACAAGGAGTAAAAAAGCTAGAGGTGAATAACAAAAAACTTTTAAATGCTGACTAAAGATCGTTCCTATATTTTTCATCTCTTCTCCCCTTCTATCTCACTAATTTTCCTAAATAAGGCATAATCGTATAGTCTTCTTTTTTTCCATAGTGCCTAAGACATGCATTAATCACACGATACCCTTCCTCTATACTCACACCTTCCTTGAGATGAACTGTATAACCATTTCCCCCTCGAACTTCCCCAAATACTGCTCTGTAAGTCTTTAAACTCATATAAGCTCCTAGTTTCACATCAGGTCCTAACTCCTTTTCCATGTCTGTTCCTGTATCTAAAATACCAATAATATGAAAGGGTCTTTTTTCTCCACCAATTTCTAGTACTACTTGCTTATTAAGCACACTTAAAGGTTCTTCTTCTCCCCACATGATTTTAGCATAGGTATCTAAAACGACTAAGACACTGGCTCCCTGCCTTTCTTCTTCTTTTGAAAAGAATCTCCCGGCTTCCAGTGGTAAATAGCTTTCTGCCTCTAAAGGATATTGCATCCCTGTAAGAAAAAGAGTTGTCTCTTTATCCTTCCAAGTTTTTACGGTGATTTCATGTGTATTTAGTAACTCTCCCACACTACTTACTTCTGATAAGGTGCTTAATTCCTTAAGTATTTGTTCTTTATACAATGTGGTAGGAGCTAATTGATTTTCAAAAATTAAAAGATGTTGGGAGGTTTCTTGATTAGCTTTTATAAGAGTCCTTGCCAAGGTTATAGGCTGTTTAACTAGGAGCCCTCCTCCAATCACGGTAATCCCTACCAAAAAAGCTCCCCCTAAAATAACCTGTTTTTTGCTCACTCCCCTATACCTCCTTTTAAGCGTTTGTAAACCTAGAATGCTCCAAGCTACAAAAAATACTCCCACTGTAATTCCCCCTATTTTCAAAAGAAACCTATTAAAATGTGCTACAACTCCTTTTTGACAAATAGCGATAAAAGCTTCATTCATTAAAGTAACAGGTGAAAGACTTGCCAACTGGCTAACCTCTGAAGTAGGAACCATCCCCCCTGAAGTAAAACAAAAAATAAGTACCAGCATAGAAACAACACCATTACTTAATCCTTTATTAGGGATAAGCATTCCAATGGCAATGCCCATAGCAATACTCATAAAACTGGTGCTTAAAAGAATCCCTAAAAGCTGTCCTATATTCTTAGTTAAACCCAGACCAAAACATATTTCTATAGCTAAAACAATACAGCAGCCTTGCCAAAAAGCCATTATAGCTCCTCCTAAATATTCACCTAAATAAAGATTCTTTTTAGAAAGAGGAGTTGTTAGTAGTCTCTGTCCTAAAGCTTCTCTCATATATGCCACTTGTTCAGCCCCATAGCTAGCTGCTAACAAAATGGTAAAGGCAATCATGGTCACTCCTATGGATAAGGCGAAATTTTCTTTACCTCCTTCTCCCTTTAAGGTAAGGAGTCTATAGAACTTAGTTGCTTTATAGCTTTGAAGCTGCATAAAATCTATAGGTGTTATAGAAGCACTTTTTTGTCCCTCTCTTTTATAGTGCCAACTGATAAGCGCTTTCTGTTGCATATAACGCTCACTTAGTAGCACAAAGGCTCCTAAATTTTGTTCGCTGTCTCTTAGTTCATAAGTCATACGTTGTCCCTTCTCATTTCTAATGAGCACATCTAGGTCCCCTCGTTCAAAAAGTCTACGTGCTTCCCTTAACTGTGGAAACAAGACTATTTTTATCTTAGTAGTTGCTTCCATATAGGCTTTATAGTCTTGGGTAAAAATATCTTCACTATCCCCTACTACAGCCACCCTTAATTTAGGAGCTTCCTTCATTTGCATGTTGTCTACACTTGAAAAAACAACAATAAATAAAGCTGTTAAGATAAAAGGAAAAACTATTTGAAAAAAAATACCTTTTCTATCTCTTAACTTTTGCTTGAGACTGTTTTGTACTATATCCCATACATTCATCTATCCTCTCCTAGTCCCTCAAGGTGCGACCGGTAAGCTTTAAAAAAACATCTTCTAAATTGGGCACCTTAGTAGTAAGCATTTTTATTTCCTTATTACTTTTTTCGATTTTTCTAATTATCTCTGGCAGGCAGTTTATCTCTTTGGGAAAGGTAAGCTCTAGTACATTTCCTTGCCAAGCAACCTCTTCTATTCCCCTCACTTCCCTTAAGCTTGTTAACAAATTCTCATCCCATTCCTTCATCTCTAAACTAATTTGTTGCTTTTCATAAATTTCCTCTTTAAGCGTCTCTTTACTTCCCTCTATTAAAAGACTCCCATGATCTATAATGGCAATAGGATTACAAATAGCTTCTACCTCCTCCATATAGTGAGTCGTATAAATCACTGTAGCTCCTTCTTTATTTAGTAATTCTATGGTGCTTAAAATATGGTTGCGGGATTGAGGATCTATCCCTACTGTTGGCTCATCCATAATGATAAGCTGTGGCTTATGTGCAATAGCACAAGCTATATGAAGCCTTCTTTTCATCCCTCCTGAAAAGGTTTTAGCCTTTTTTTTAGCCTTATCTGATAGCCCTACATACTCTAGAGCCTGCTCTGTTTTTAATTTGTTTTCCTTTCCTCTTATACCATAAAGCTTTAAGAAAAAACTTACATTTTCATATGCACTTAGGTTTTCGAAGAGTGCTAGCTCTTGAGATACAACCCCTAGTTTCCTTTTAATAGAAGTTTCATGAGTCTTAAGATCCTCTCCAAAAATGAAAACCTCTCCCTTGTCGGGTTTTAAAAGCCCACTTAAAATGTGTATCGTTGTGCTCTTACCCGCACCATTTGGTCCTACTAAACCAAAAATTACACCTTGTTCTACTTTTAAATTAAGTTCCTTTAAAGCTATTTGCTTTCCATAAGCTTTTTTGAGTCCCTTCAGTTCTACACTATACAAGGTTAATCCCCCCTTCTCTCTCCTTCTAGTATGCCAAATGGACAAACTCCTCTTTTAGTAGCAAAGGTCATCTTCTACTATGACTTTTGTCATATCCTTCTAACAAAAAGCAAAGAGCTTTCCCTAATTAAAAAAGCGGATTATCTCACAACGTAAAAGTTGCAAAGATCATCCGCTTTTCTTATATGTTTTTAATTAACGCTTTACCGTTTCTCCTTGTAATTCAAAGCTACTACTATCTATTATGCGTTCTACGTTTTTATCATAAACCACTAACTGGATCTGTCCTTTATTTTTAGCTGTTTCATTTTCTCCCACCTTGATGCTTGTTTGCTCATTTAGAAATTGAATATGCCAAGGAATGCCTCCTAGTTCTTTTTCAAAACTTAGCAGCTGGTCTCCTCCCTCTTCATAAATAAGCTCACCCGCATGTATCACGCCTATATAATAGTCACTTTCTGAGATTGTTTTTGTTGTAAAACCTTCAAACCCTATGGCTTCAAGTTCTTGCGCTATTCCCTCTTGCTCTTTAAGCTCCTTTTGCCAAGTATCTCCTTCTCCCCTTTGAAGGGTAAGAGCAAGGGTATAGTCTTCTTTATAAGGAGAGGCTATAAGCCTTTCTAAATAAGTCTTTAAATCCTTTTCTTGCCTTAGACGTAGCTCTTCATCTCGTCTTAACCAACGCTCAAGGTCTACATTCCAAGAAGCATAAGCCTGTTCCTCTTTATGATTTGGAAGGTTAAAGTTTTCCTTTAAATAACCTGCTAAATACCTTGTAAGCTTCTCGGCCCCTCTAAAATTAAGGTGCTTCAGTTCGTCTAAATAGTCTTCCTTAAAATTTAAGCCTAACTCCTCATATTTTTCATTAAAATCTAAGAAAGGTACGTCTCTATTCTTGGCTAGCTCTTTTACCCTGTTATATCTTAGCTGCGCTTCCTCTGACACATAAATAGGGGTTTTCATGAGCACCAATTGGATACCTTCCTCTTCACATAAGGTAATGATCTTATTAAGATAGTGCTCCACTTTTTCTGGTAGTATACCGATTTCCTGAGTCGTTGGAAGCTCTGGCTTTTTATTTTCATAAATACCAAACTCTTCCCGATAGCCCTTATTCGGATGCTTTAAGTGAATGAAGTGGGTTGTAAAATTTTCTTTTTTAAGGTGCTTCCAATTTCCTTTATTTTTAAGAAGCTTAAAGACAAAGTAAGGTCTTTCACTGGCTCTTACACTGGCTTTTATATTTTCAAGCTTAGTAAAGTTTAACTTTAAATCATCCAGATTAATATTACTGTTATCTAAAGGTCGATAAGGTTCGTCGTAGTTAACTGTAAGTACATCTAAAAATACCACCTTGGGACGCTGGTGCTTAAAAGCTTCCTTCATATAGTAATAAGTGGTCCAAATTTGTTGCTCAGGTTGCCCTAAGTTGTAGCTAGGTATCCCTGCCTCCTGCCACAAAATATGGGGATTCATACCACAATAAGCATGACTACTCCCGAAAAAAAGTACATCCATTGTGTTTTCTTTTTCATAATAAAAGCCATCTAAAGTATCATTTTTCGTTCCACCAAAAAGCTGCCCCAGCATTAAAGTAAAAACAATGAATATGAGACTAAATAAAATGCATTTTCCTAAAATCTTTTTCACCCTGCTGTTCTCCTTTAAAACTGAAAGTAGATAAAGGGTTGGACTTCATAGCCTGGCCCATAAATCCCAAAGATTAAAATCATATAAATAAAAGTGAAGTAAGCTGTCCAACGTATCACTACTGGTTGTACCAGTAACCAATTTCTAAGACTCATCTTTCTTCTTAACAAACTCACACTAAGGAGTAGAGCTATAGCTATGAGACCTACTATAAAATCTAATGGATCTAGACCTAGCTGATAGAGACTTCCATCCCAAAGTGTCCAAGGATTATAGACAAATAAACGTTTAATAATCCCTAAAGCCTGACTAAAGGTAGCTGCTCTAAAGAAAATCCATGCTAAATCTACTAAAATAAACACTACACTTATTTGATAAAGCTTATGCCAAAAGCTTCCTCTTTTAATATGTAACTTTGCTACTATATAATCTCTAACTGGTTTTAAGCTCATACCTAGAACCTGGTAAAAACCGTGTAAAAAGCCCCAAATCACAAAGTTCCAGCTAGCACCATGCCATAACCCACTACATAAAAATACAATTAAAATATTACGATACTTTTTAAAGGTCCCCTTCCTGCTTCCTCCTAATGGAATATAAAGATAGTCTCTGAACCAACTTCCTAAGGAGACATGCCACCTACGCCAAAATTCTGCAATGGACTTCGAAAAATAAGGTCGCTTAAAATTATCCATTAGCTTAAATCCCATTACCTCTGAAGCCCCTATAGCAATATCCGAATAAGATGAGAAATCGCAGTAAATTTGCACTGCAAACAATAGGGTTGCTACTATCACTGGAATACCTGCATATTCCATATAGTTGTTATATACCGTATTCACCACTATAGCCACTCGGTCTGCAATAACTAGCTTCTGAAAAAGTCCCCAAAGCATAAGGAGGAGTCCTCTTTTAGCCCGTTCGTATTCAAAAGAATGAACCTCATTAAATTGTCCTAACAAAGCTTTGGATTTCTCAATGGGTCCTGCCACTAGTTGTGGGAAGAAGGATACAAAAAGAGCATACTTCCCAAAATGTTTTTCTGCTTTGATTTCTCCCCTATAAACATCCATGGTATAACTAAGCGCTTGGAACGTATAAAAGGAAATCCCTACTGGTAAAAGCACATCAAAGGAAGGTACTACTAGCTGAATGGATAAGCTCTCTATGATTTTGTTAATATTTTCTATAAAGAAATTAAAGTACTTAAAGAAAAATAAAATTCCTAAATTTAAGCTAAAGCTCAGTATCACCCATAATTTTTGCAAACGTATTGCCTTTTTCTCTTTTTTTATTTCCTTTGCCTGCTCAATTAAAAGACCACTTAAATAAGTAAGCAGCGTAGATAACAAAATAAGTAAAGCATAGACTGGATTCCAGCACATATAAAAATAATAGCTGACCATCAGTAACCACGCCCATCTTACCTTGTGAGGAATGAGAAAATAAATCACTGTTACAATTGGAAAAAAGAGCAAAAAATGAAATGAATTAAAAACCATTATTCCTCCATAAACGCCTTAAAGGCCTAGAATTTTATATTTTTTACCTTTTGATTATACCTTATTTCCCTGTAATAGCCTATAGGTACTTAGAGATTTTCAATAACTCCTATGTTATAATAAATGATAAATATAAGAATACATAGTTAAAAGGAGCTTGTTATGAATAAACGTATTTATTGGCTGGATTGGCTACGAGGTATCGCTATTATTTTTATGATTATCTATCATATGATTTATCAGCGTGTCATTTGGTTTTCACTTTCTCCAGATGTGCTCGCTTTACCTCTTGTTCGCTTTTTCCAGTTGGGAGCACAGCTCCTCTTTATCAGTATCTCTGGTATTTCTTGTTCCTTTAGCAAAAGTAATTGGAAAAGAGGGGGGATCTGTTTAGGTTATGGTCTTATCATTACTCTTGTTACTTCTACCTTCTTTCCCGAGGAACGTATTGTGTTTGGCATCCTCCATTTTCTAGGAACAGCCATTATCCTCTATAGCCTCATTAAGCCCCTTGTTGTTCGTGTTCAACCTTATTTAGGAAGTTTTCTTTGTCTTTTAACTTTTAGTCTTCTCTATCCTTTTATTTATAAGGGCTACTATATTAAGTACATGGTTCAAAATACTTGGGTGCAGCATCTATGGGAAAAGGGAAGCTTTAACGTACTAGGTTTTCCCTCTCTTACCTTTGGAAGTGCAGATTACTTTCCACTTATTCCGTGGTTTTTTCTTTTTCTTTCTGGTACCTTTATAGGTCTTGTTCTTAAGGAACGTCCTCGTCAAAACAAGGTTCCCCGCTATCCACTCCCTGTACTCACCTTTATGGGTAAACATTCCTTACTGATTTATCTATTACATATTCCAGCGATTTTGGGGCTCTTCTTTATATTCGATTTATTACTTCCTTAAAGATATTTTTGAGCGTTATTTGGGCGTTATTAATAGGGAAGGGATAGAAAAATATAAGGGCGGATATGGAATCCGCCCCTACGTTAGTTGTTGGGAAGTATAGTGAATAAGGTATTGTCCTGTATTGCTGTAAAGAATCCACTCAGCAATATTGGTGATATGGTCTGCAATACGTTCAAGGTATTTGATAATCATGATATACTGCATGCCTGTTTCAATGAATTCTGGGCGTGCTTGCATTTCAGCTTTTATCTCTTTCCATATCTTTTTAAAGTTTTCATCTATTTCATCATCTGACTTTAAGACTTCTTTTACTAAATCCTGGTCACCTGTTACGTAACTTGTGAGGGTCTGCTCTAGCATCTTCTTGGTGCTGAGTGCCATTTTTTCAATGTGTCTTTGGTAGCTTACTTGCTGCTTCCAGCTACCTTCCTCCATCTTTAAGATGTACTGGCAAATATCCGAGCATTGATCTGCAATACGCTCAATATCTGTAATCATCTTGATAGTAGAAATGATAAAACGCAAATCACCTGCTACAGGTTGCTGAAGGGCAATAAGCAAAGCACACTCCTTCTCAATTTCTAACTGCATTGCATCAATAATGTCATCTTCTGCAATAGTCTTTTTTGCTAATTCTTGATTGTTTTGTGTAATTGCTTTAATGGTTTGGTCAATTAAACGCTCTGTAATCTGTCCCATCTTTACAATGTTTTGATTTAATTCTTTTAAATTCTTTTCGTATTGTTTTCTAAGCATGTTAACTCGTTCCCCCTCTTAACCAAATCGTCCAGTAATATAATCTTCTGTTTTCTTTTGCTGTGGTGTGTTAAAGATAGTTTGCGTTGCATCTAACTCAATGAGCTCTCCTAACAAAAAGAAAGCTGTGCGGTCTGAAATACGTGCTGCCTGCTGCATATTATGTGTAACGATAACAATCGTATACTGTTTTTTAAGTTCACTAATCAAATCTTCAATTTTAGAGGTTGAAATAGGATCTAACGCAGATGTTGGCTCATCCATTAAAAGAACATCTGGACGCATGGCGATAGAGCGTGCAATACAAATTCTTTGTTGCTGTCCACCTGATAAGCTAATGGCATTTTTCCTTAGTTTATCTTTTACTTCTTCCCAAATAGCAGCTTTTCTTAAGCTATCTTCTACAATCTCGTCTAGCTCTGCCTTTTTCTTCATTCCTTGCATTTTAGGTCCATAGGCAATATTATCATAAATACTCATGGGAAATGGATTAGGTTTTTGAAATACCATCCCCACCTTTTTACGTAGTTCAATGGTATCCATCTCAAAAAGTGGTTGACCCTTAAAAGAGATTTCTCCTTCTACTCTTGGGTTTTCTGCTAAATCACACATGCGGTTAAGAATACGTAGTAGTGTTGATTTTCCACAACCAGAAGGCCCAATAAAGGCTAATACTTCATTTTCTACCACATCTAAATTAATATTTTTTAAGGCTTTAAAGTCTCCATAAAAAAAGTTTAAGTCCTTTATAGTCATTATCTTATTCATTATGCTTCTCCTTATTATTTGCTACTACTTTTGTTTAGTTTATTTCCTATAAAATAGGTGGTTAAATTTAAACAGAGTATAACGACGAGCAGAACAAGTGCTGTTCCATAAGCTTCATCAAAGGATATCCCCTCTTTAGCTAATAAATAAAGATGCACAGCTAAGGTTCTTCCTGACTCCATTGCACTAAGTGGCAAACGATACATCGTTCCTGCTGTAAGATAAATAGCAGCTGTTTCACCTACAATTCTTCCCATCCCTAAAACAATCCCAGTTAAAATACCAGGAAGAGCACTGGGTAGTACAACCTTTGCAATGGTTGCATATTTCGTGGCTCCTAAAGCAAGAGATCCTTCTCTATAACTTGTTGGAACTGTCTTTAAGGCCTCCTCGGTTGTCTTAACTATGGTTGGGAGTACCATCATCGAAACGGTAAGTGCTCCTGACAACATGGAAAAACCTAGCTTCAAATTAATTTGAAAAAACATCATTCCAAAAAGTCCAAAAAGGATAGAAGGTACTGCTGCAAGACTTTCTGTGGCAAAACGAATTCCTCTTACAAATTTACCGTCCTTTGCATATTCATTGAGATAAATGGCTGCCCCAATGCCAATAGGTGCTGAAATCGCAAGCCCTATGACT
This sequence comes from Sporanaerobium hydrogeniformans, assembly GCF_002735925.1. GTDB lineage: Bacteria > Bacillota > Clostridia > Lachnospirales > Cellulosilyticaceae > Sporanaerobium > Sporanaerobium hydrogeniformans. Next base: position 15,895 of record NZ_PEDL01000011.1, read on the forward strand.
ACAATAAATAACGTAGAAACCATAGGCGGAAACAATTTGACTAAATCAATATGGGAAATACCGTTTACAAATATATAGGCTATAATCCAAAGTAATATACCAATGGTTAAAAGAGAAATACTTATTAAAAGTGTACGTGTTAGACTGTCTTTATGCTTTACTTTCATTTCTACTTCTCCTTCCACCTTTTTTTACAAATTGAGTAAGTGCAAAATTGATAAACATAATGAGTAGGAATAAAATCATCCCTGTTGCAAATAGGGCTTGTTGATGTGTACCTGCTGCATAACTCATCTCTATAGCAATATTGGCTGTAAGTGTTCGAACAGGGTCTACTAATGTAGTTGGAATAATAGGTGCATTTCCTGCTACAAGGATCACCGCCATGGTCTCTCCTAATGCACGGCCTATCCCTAAAACAATCCCTGCTAAAATACCTGATTTAGCAGCGCCTAATTGTACACGGAAGATATATTGATATTTAGAAGCACCAAGTCCTAACGCTCCTTCTTTGTACTCATGTGGTACAGCGCGAAGGCTTACTTCTGTCATACGAATAATAGTAGGCAAAATCATAATAGAGAGAATGATAATGACAGCTAACAAACTGCTACCAGCACCTCTTCCCCCCCAAAACTTATCAATAAGTGGAACAATAACAACTAATCCCCAAAATCCATAAATAACTGAAGGGATACCTGCTAGAAGGTCAATAGCTGCTGAAAAAACTTTTGCTATTTTTCGAGGTAAAACCTCTACTAAAACAATAGCTGTACTTACTCCAACTACGACTCCAATGAGGGTTGCTCCAATGGTTCCATAAAGACTTGCTACTAACATAGGGAAAACTCCATATAGATTTCCTGAAGGATTCCACTTTTTCCCTAACAAAAAATCTATAAGGCTTGTATGGGAGAAAAAGGGGAGCCCCCCTATAACAATATAAGCTCCCATAAAACCAATGACTATAATCATAATAGCTGCACAAAGCCAAAATACTTTCTTCATTATCTTTTCCATTTTACACACCATCTACCTTAAGTTAAGATTTGTTAGGATTATTAATCGTTTTTAACAGGAATATATTTCTCAGCCATAATACTTTGACCTTCTTTGCCTAAGATAAAGTCGATAACAGCTTTTGCTTCTGGTTTAACATCTGATTTATTAACAAGGATAAGTGGCCTAGAAATAGCGTAGGTACCACCTTTTACATTTTCTACTGTACATGGGGTGCCGTCCACCTTTAAAGCTTTTACTGTATCATCTAGGAAACCTTCTGATACAAAACCGATAGATGCTTCTTTCGTTGCTACGGTTTTCATAACTGTTCCTGTACCTTCTGCTACGAGGGCTACTTCTGTAATAGTAGAAGCTTTGTTTTCATCAAGAAGCTTTAAAATTTCTTCAAATGCCCCTCTTGTACCTGAGCCTGCTTCTCTTGTTACAACAACAATGTCTTTATCAATGCCCCCTACTTCACTCCAGTTCGTAATTTTTCCTTCAAAAATATCTTTAATTTGAGCTTTTGTTAAGTCTTCTACACCATTTGAAGGATGAACAACTACTGCGATACCATCGTAAGCGATCACTGTTTCTTCTATCCCAGATGCTTTTTCCTCTTCTTTTAGTTCACGCGAGCTCATACCAATATCTGCTGTACCCTCCATAGCTGCTTTAATCCCTGCTGAAGAACCATTTCCTTGTACTTCTAGATTATCTGTATTACCCATTTCTTTATACTTAGCTACTAATTTTTCCATAGGTTCTGCTACTGTTGTAGAACCTACGATAGAGATTTTTACTCCCTCTTTTTTAGTTTCTTGTGCGCTTATAGGCTGATTAGTCTCAGCTGTTGCAGTGGAAGCTTCTTCTACTTTTTTTGAGCCACAACCTGTAAATACCATTGTTCCTAATGCCAAAATAGCGATACTTGCTAATAATTTTTTCTTCATTTCTAAATCCTCCTCATTTTTTAAATTGTTTTGATATATTTATCTTATTTAATATTAAGAGCTTACCTTACTTACAGGCTTATCATAAACCCTCATTGTTGAGTTTGTATTGGAGTCATGTTAAATCTATGTTAAGTCCTTTCCTCTATACATAAGCTTTGGTATAAGGTAAAATAGATTTATCTCATGAAAGATAAGGAGATTTTTATGAAAACTTTTGAGTTAATTGCCACTTCTACCTTTGGTCTTGAAGCCATGGTAAAGAAAGAAGTGGAAGATTTAGGCTATGAGATTACCTCTGTATCTGATGGCAAGATTACTTATATCGGAGATGCTGAGGCAATTGTTCTTTCTAATCTGTGGCTCCGTAGCGCTGATCGCGTTTATATTAAAATGGGAGAGTTTAAGGCTACTTCCTTTGAGGAGCTCTTTAATAAGGTAACTGCCTTACCTTGGGAAGAATGGATTACACCTGATGGGAAGTTTACTGTCAATGGTAAATCTGTTAAATCTGCTCTTTTTAGTATTTCTGACTGTCAAGCCATTACTAAAAAGGCTATTGTTAAACGCTTACAGGCACATTACAATATGGACTGGTTCCCTGAAACAGGTCCTTCTTATACCGTGCAAGTAGCCCTATTAAAAGACATTGCTACTTTAACCATTGATACCACCGGTCCTGATGGCCTTCATAAAAGAGGCTACCGTGTCAGCTCTGTGGAGGCACCTATTAAAGAAACCTTAGCTGCTGCCCTTCTTCAAATCAGCTATTGGAAAAAAGGACGTATTCTTTATGACCCTTGTTGTGGTTCTGGAACCTTTGCTATAGAGGCTGCCATGATGGCTAAAAATATAGCGCCTGGTCTTAACCGTTCTTTTTCCTCTTGTCGTTGGCCACAGATCCCTAAAGATTTATGGGAGGAACTAAGACAAGAGGCAAGAGAAGCTATCGACCAAAAAGGGAGCCCTATTATTTATGCTTCTGATATCAATCGTAATGCTATTATGAGTGCACGTGAAAATGCTAAGGCAGCAGGTGTTGGGGAATATATCCAATTTTTTGCTAAACCCCTTCACAAAACCTCCCTTCCTCATGGTGATTATGGTGTTGTTCTCTCCAATCCTCCTTACGGTGAACGTATTAGCGACAAAGAGCAGGTTATACGCCTTCACAAGGATTTAAGGGAGCTGATGAACACCAACCCTACCTGGTCTTTCTATGCAGTAACTTCTGCTCCTAATTTCGAAAAAGACTTTGGTAAAAAAGCAAATAAAACCCGCAAACTCTTTAATGGGAATCTACAGGTTAACTTTTATCAATATTTTGGTCCTAGACCCCCTAAAGATGGTGAAAATTTTAAAGCCTTACCTCAAGGAGATGCAACTTCATAACTTTAACTTTCTTTTTTATCATCTGTACCTCTTATTGTCGCAAAAAATTGACCACAGTCATCGAGCTTGTTTTTCTCAAGACTGTGGTCATTATAGTTTTCTAATTATAAAGCACAAGCATTATTATTTAAAGGTTAAGGTAAAGCAAGTTCCTTTTCCTTCTTCACTTTCCACTTCTATCTTTGCATTATACAGCTGAGCGATATGCTTTACAATCGATAGCCCAAGGCCAGTTCCCCCACTTTTTCTCGAACGACTTTTATCTACCCGATAAAAGCGTTCAAAAATATGGTTCATGCTTTCCTTAGGAATTCCAATGCCTGTATCCTTGATACGTAAAATATAGGAGCCTCTCTCTAAAAAAGCTTCAACGCTCACTTCCCCTTGGTCCGTATACTTAATCCCATTCGTAATCAGGTTAAGAAGGAGCTGTTTAAAGTGGTCTTCACTCATCTGCTTTAAAATAATGGGTTCGGTTTGCTTATAAACGAGCTGAAGTCCCTTGGCTTGTGCTTGTTCACTAACCATATTAAGAACATGTCTAATGGCATCCTCTACCACTACATCTCCCACTTCACGCCTTTCCCTATTCTCTATTTCTGAAAGGAGCAGAATATCTTGAATTAACCGATAAAGTCTTCTAGCCTCAATATCAATAATATTGAGAAACCGCATGGCAACTACTTTATCTTCAATTGCCCCATCCTTTAACGTTTCAATAAAGCCTTGTATACTAGTAAGGGGCGTCTTAAGCTCATGTGAAACATTGGTCACAAACTGATACTTAACTTCTTCTAGTGCCTTAATCTGTGTAATATCCCTTAGAATTAAGAGGTATTCATCTACACGCTCTCCCTCTCCTACTGGTAAAATCGTAGCATAGACAATCTTTTCCCCTAAAGTTATCTCCATCCCATCGTACTTCTTTGCAGTTACTGCATTGTCAATAAGACGTTTTAACTTCTCCTGACGTATAATAGTTGTTACATGGTTTTTATAGTATTTAGCAATTCTTAAGTTTAAAAGTTCACTAGCCATTGCATTTACCTCTGTAACATAGCCTTCTGTATCCATAACAACCATGCCCTCATCTAGTGCTGCAAGAACAGACTCTGCTTTATTTATTTGATGCTTCAACCTTCTAATGGTTCCGTTTAACTCATCTCCCATATTATCCAGAGCATTGGCTAAAGCTTGTACCTCTTCAATACTATAATAACGTAGTTGATGATTATACTCTCCTGCTCTAAAGGAAGCGGCATCTCTTCTAAGCTCCTTCATAGGCCCTATTACTTGGTCTATAATACGTGAGAGTAGCCAGGCTATTGCAATAGCAGCCACTATTAATACTCCTATGATTTTATAAATCGTTTGTATATAAATACTACTTTCTAAATGATTAATGGTTCCCCCCTTACTCAGTTTAAAGGCTAGTATAAAGGTCTCCCAACAAATAATAAGTCCAATTAAACAGATAGTCGTAATAACAGGAAGAATAATCTGCTTTTTCATGTCTTACTCCTTTATAAATTTATAACCCACACCTCTTACTGTTTCAATATACTCACCTATATGATAGGTATCTAACTTAGAACGCAAATAACGAATATGTACGTCCACTGTTCGTGTTTCACCATAATAATCATATCCCCATACCTTATCTAGGATAACTTCTCTTGTTAAGACCTTCCCTCTATTGGTCATAAGAAGCTTTAACATTTCAAATTCTTTAAAGGTAAGCTCTATAGGATGACCTTCATAGGTTACACTATGACTTTCACTGTCTAAGGCTAAACCCTTAAATGAAAGTGTAGAGGTCGCTTCTTCACGAGAAGGTGCTGCTTGCCTTTCATTACGTCTCACAGCAGCCCTCACTCTAGCAATCAGCTCACGCACACTAAATGGTTTTGTAATATAGTCATCTGCACCTAACTCTAAACCTAATATTTTATCTATTTCCTCACTTTTAGCAGTTACTAATAAAATAGGTACATCTTTAAGGTGAGAGGATTTTCTAAATCTTTCTAGTGCATTCATTCCATTGATACCTGGTAACATCACATCTAGTAGTATTGCATCGATCTTTTCATTTTCTAGACTCACTAGCGCATCTTCTACACTAGTAAAACAAGAGACGTGAAAATCATTCGCTTCTAAATTGTAGGAAACAAGTTCTAGAATATGCTCTTCATCATCAATAACCACAATATGTTTTTTTTCCATACTTTCCTCCTTGATTCTGTGCATTTTTTACTTGCACTATCTATAATATATGCTATTTTAAATTTTTTTCAAAGCAAAATTTACATACACTTTTTTAATTTATGCTGGATATACTAATTTGTAGATACACAAGATTGATTCTTAATTCCTTATTAAGGGGGACTTTAAAATGGCAACTTTGCTTACTAGACTAGAACTTGAGCAGCATCTGCAACGCTTTAGAAGTATTTTAAGTGACTTTGACTACTCCTCACTTGGCAATATTCGTTTTCTTAATTTGGATGCCTTTTATGCCTATATGGATCATGTAGAGGGTAATCCTTTTCAACTTCAGTATAAAGCACTTCAACAAGAGCTTGATGCTATTCAGCCTTATTTGCCCTTTGTGTCTTCAAAGCGTGCAAAAGATTTTTTAGATGCTTTATCTACAGCTACTAGTGACCAAGAAGTAGAAACTATAAAGAAGGAGTATACAGGTAAACTTCGCCAAGATTTTATCCAATTTACAAGAACAGTGACTACAGATGTAGGGTGGGAAGAAATCCTTAGGACCTGTGAGGAAATTCGTACACGAAAAGAAGAAATGCTCCTTGCAATCCAATAGCTTCTATAAGATAATATAAGTTATTAAGCTTATATTATCTTCTCTTTTTTATCTTATACTTTTTATTATATACACTATAAGCTTTTTTATTGCGTTGATTGATGGTTTGAATATTTATTTATCTATTGAAACATTTGTTATTAAAAGAGGTATTTATGTCTTCTACTGAACACTTTTATAGCTTAAATCGTTTTTTAAGGGAAGCTCATGGCAGTAAAGTCATTAAGCTTTCTATTGATGGTGGTTTTACTTGTCCAAATCGAGATGGAAAGCTCTCCACCAAAGGTTGCCTTTTTTGTAGTGCTGAAGGGAGTGGTGATTTTACCCCAAGTGCTCAGCTTAGCATCACTCAGCAGCTTCACTCGGCTTTAGACCTGGTCAGTAAAAAATGGCCCCAATCTACAAAATATATAGCCTACTTTCAATCCTATACCAATACATATGCTCCTTTAGCTACTCTAAAGGCTAAATATGAAGAAGCTCTTGCCTTTCCTCAGCTCGTTGGACTAGCTATTGCTACTAGGCCAGATTGCTTAGAAGATGAGACAGTGGCTTATTTGCAAGAATTAAGTACGCGCACACATCTTTGGATAGAATTAGGTCTACAAACTAGTAATGAAGCTTCTGCTCGGCAAATGAATAGAGGCTATACCTTAGACTGCTTTAAAGATGCTGTCTTTAAACTGGCATCTTATGGTATTGAAGTAGTAGCGCATCTTATTATTGGATTACCGGGTGAAACGCTCGAAGATTATCTTGCTACTGCCCGTTTTATTGGTCAACTTCCTCTGCAGGGTGTGAAAATCCATATGCTCCATATCTTAGATGATTCACCTCTAGGTAGAATTTATCAAAAAAATCCTTTTCCCCTTTTAACAGAAGAAGAATATATTTTTGCCGTAGGAGAAATCCTTAAATTATTACCTTCTCATTTTGTGATTCATCGTTTAACAGGGGATGGTGCAGGTGATCACCTCTTAGCTCCCTTATGGACTAGAAATAAAAAACAAGTTCTTAATCATTTAAATCATTATTTAAAATTACATGACATCTATCAAGGGAAATTCTAAACAAATATTGAGTTTACATCTGTTTTAATATACAATGAAAGAAATGGTGTGAGGAGGAAAGCTATGATTAATATCCATGAAGATTTTACTGTTAATAAACTCATCATACTTTATCTTTTATCTCAAGTAAAAATGCCCCTTTCCCTCTCTCAGGTTACAGAGATTATGTTAGACAAAGGGTATACCAACTATTTTTCTCTCCAACAATATTTAAATGAACTCGAGAAATCAAATTTATTAATGACTTCTAAGCAAAACAATACCTCTTACTTTGAGATTACAGATAAAGGCTTACAAACTTTAGAATTCTTTTCTTCTAGAATACCGGACTTCACGAAAAAAGATTTGGATTTACTCATTCAAAATAATTGGCGTAAGTTTAGAAGTGAATTAGATATTCACGCTGAATACTTACCTCATAAAGACAATGAATACATGGTACATTGTAAGGTAACAGAAAACAAATCCACTCTTATGGAGCTTAGTATCAATGTAGGCTCCAAAAAACAAGCTATCGAGCTTTGTAACAAATGGCAAAATAACGCCAGCGATTTATACAGTCAAATATTAGAGCTTTTATCACAATAAAGGGAATACTACAAAACCAGTTAACTAGTTTTGTAGTATTCCCTTTTTAAGTATCTCTCCTTTTTCCATAACGATTATCCGATTGCAAAAGTAATTTGCAAGTTCTCTATCATGTGTAATAAATAAATAAGATAAATGATGCTTCTCTTGAAGATCAGCTAGGATTTGTATCATTTGCGCCTGAACAGAAACATCTAGCATGGAAGTAGACTCATCGAGAATCAAAACCTCAGGTTGTAGCAGCAACGCTCTACAAAGTGCTAATCTTTGAATCTCTCCTCCACTGACTTGATGGGGGTAACGCCCTAAAAGTTCCTCTGAAATGGAAAGCTGTGTAAGAAGTACTTGTAAACGCTTTCTGTTTTTTTCTGACCACGATTCCTTAAAAAAACTAAGTGGCTCCACCACACTTTTCCCTAGTCGCAAACGTGGGTCAAAGGAAGATTCTGGCCTTTGAGGAATGAATTGTACACCTCTTTGAAAAGCTAATAACTGATGCCCACACTTTTTAGTAATAGCTTCTCCCTTCCATAAAACTTCTCCACTATCTGTTGGTAGGAGTCTAAGTAAGATACGTGCTAGCGTACTTTTCCCACAGCCAGATGGTCCCATTAAGCCTAAAATTTCTCCTTCATTCAGTGTGATATCCACATTTTTTAAACTACATATAGACTTTTTTCCAAACCCGTTTTGAAAAATTTTGGTAATATTTTTGGCTTCTAAAATCTTAGCTTTATCCTGCATCGAAGCACCTCACCCAGTGCATTTTATCGCCCTTATAAGGCGGCTTTTCTTGAAAACATCTTGGTCTGCTTTTTAAACAACGCGCTGCAAAACAACACCCTTTGGAGTATTGTTCTACTCCCTTATTTATCTGTGAAATAGGATGTAGCCCATTTTTAGGTAAAGCATCTAAGAAGGCTTTTGTATAAGGGTGGAGAGGGTGATGGAGTACATCTCCCATCTCAACGATTTGCCCCCCATACATAACAGCTATGGTATCACATAGATCTTCTGCTAGCTGCAAATCATGGGTAATAACAAGCATACTTTTAATCCCCTGTATCCTAAGTGATTGAAGTGTTTGTTGTACTTGCTTACAAAGCTCTGAGTCAAGCCCCTTAGTAGGTTCATCTGCAATAATCCACTCTGGTGAGCAAGCTGTCCCAATCGCACAAAGTACGCGTTGTTGCATTCCCCCACTTAATTCATGAGGATAAGCTTTTAAAATACGTTTAGGCTCATTAAATCCAAAATCTCTTAGTAATTTTTCTGCCTTTTTATAGCGTTCTTGACGTTTTAACCCTAAGGGTCTAAGCGCTTCATTAAGATGTGCTTTTACCTTGCGACTGGGATTAAGAGACTCTGAAGGACTTTGAGGAATAAGTCCGATTTCACGTCCTAACAGTTTTCTTTTTCGAATAGAATATTCGTTTAAGGATTGCTCCCCCCAATCAATTTTTCCATTAAGCGTAGCATAAGCTGGTAATAAGTCCAAAATAGCCATCCCTAAAACGGACTTACCACAACCACTTTCACCAATTAGACCTGTAATCTTGCCAGATTCAAATACTACACTCACTCCATCTACTGCCCGTACCTTACCTGTTGAAATCATAAAATCTACAGATAATTCTTCTATGAATAAACTCTTTCCTACCACTCCTTTACCTCCTCCTCACGCACATCCATTCTATCTCTAAGAGCATCTCCCAAGAGATTAATGGCAAATAACAGAGTAAACATACAAAGTCCCGGTACGATAATTAAATGAGGTGCACTTCGATAATGCAAACGTGCATCGCTAATCATTACACTCCAATCAGGATGAGGTGGTTGTAAGCCTAGTCCTAAATAACTTAAAGAAGCAATGGAAAGTACACTTCTACCTACCCGAGTGGTAAATAAAACTACCACATTAGGTAACATGTTAGGGATAAGGTGCTTTAATAATAAGGTAGATGTTCCTGCCCCTAAAGCACGAAGTCCTTCCATGTATGGCTGTTCACGAATACGTAAGGTTTCAGTACGAACAATCCTTGAAAATCCAGCCCAAGAAGTGACTACTAATGCTAGTAACAAATGATTCATGCCAGGTCCTAAAATACCTGCAATAGCAATCATTAAGCATGTCCCTGGAATGCCCTGAAAAATTTGGGTAACTACTGTTAAGACTATATCACATACTCCTGTAAAGTAACCTGCACATACACCTATTATCATCCCTAATGTCATAGATAATGTTGTGGCAATTAAGGCTAATAAAATAGAAGCCCGTCCTCCGTACAAGATGCGACTTAACATATCCCTTCCAAGGGCATCTGTTCCAAATAAATACTCCTTAGATGGCCCCTGTAAGCGTACTGCCATATGGATTTCATTGGGATCATAAGGAGCTAACCAAGGTGCTAATAAGCCAGATAATATAATAAAACTTAGGAGTGTTATAGCTATCTTCATTTGAAAATCACTTTTCTTCATAGCCTCCTCCTTCCCACGCGAACTTTAGGATCTAATAAAAGACTTATGCCATCTACCAAAAGGGAAACAAGCACATAAACACAACCTGTTACTAAAACATAGCCTTGCAGAGCAGGATAATCCCTCCCATAAATGGCCTCTATGGCATAGCTTCCAATTCCAGGCAAAGCAAAAATTGTCTCTACTATAACAGAGCCTCCTAATAAGCCACCTAAAGTATTTCCCATTAAGGCAATAACTGGCACAATAGCATTAGGTAAAGCATTTTTTATAATCTGCTCAAAGCGATTTGTTCCTCTTGCAATAGCTGCCAAATAATAAGGTTTTCCAAATTCTGCTAGGAGGGAGGAGCGCATTAAACGGGCTGCTGTAGCAGAAGCTGGAAGAGCAAGTACCGTAGTAGGCATAATTAAAAAACGTATACCGCCATTTCCACTGGTTGGTAACCAACCTAAGCTTTCTGAAAAAAATAAAATAAGTAGTAGTGCAAACCAAAAGGCAGGTAAAGACAGTGAAATGTTAATACCAAGTTGAACGATTTTATCTATCCCTTTTCCTCTAAAGGCTGCTGCTATGCAACCTATTAGTATCCCATTTATACAAGTAACGACCATAGCGCAACTTCCCAGCTTAAGAGTAATTGGTATTCTTTCTATCAATTCTTGACGAACTGGACGGCTACTGGCATAGGAAGTCCCTAAATCTCCATGTAATACGCGATTTAGCCATTTTACATATTGCACAGGATAAGGGACATCTAACCCCATTTCAATTTCTATTTCTTTAATTTGCTCTGGTGTAGGACTATAGCCACCTTTAGAAAGGGCTAATTCTGCTGGATTACCTGGTGTAAGTATACCTAAAACAAATGCCGCAAGAGAAATACCAAACAGCACGAGAAATAAAGAAAATAACTTTTGCAAGAGATAGTGTTTCATCGTTTTATTCGCTCCAAGTAACTTGTGGTAATTCAATGCCATATAGTTTAGCTTCATAACCTGTTAGCTTGGTACTATAAGCCATTAATGTTGTATCATTAAACAATGGAATGACTGGAAGTTCCTTGGTAGATATTTCTTGGATACGATTATAGCACTCCGTGCGTACTGTCATATCAAGGGCTTCTGAGGCTTTTGCCATTAGTTCATCCACTTCATCACTTTGATAGCCTAATACATAATTTTGATTATGATCACCTGATGTAAGCATAAAACGGCGGAAAATGGTAGCAGGCTCAGAATTAGATAACCCTTGCTGTAAACGCGCTAAACCATACTCCCCTTTCTTCATTTCTTCTTTCATTGTAGCCATTTCCATTGGCTGAAGCTCACAGTTAATACCTATTTCAGAAAGCCAAGAAGAAATCAGCTCTGCTTCTGCCTTTTGGGTAGCTTCTCCACTGTTATACAGATAAGTTACTGTTATCTTTTCATCTCCTAGAACTTCTTGAGCGAGAGCTTTTGCCTGCTCCATATTTTCATTAACTGGAATTTCTTTGTAAAATGGAGTGGCATAATTAAGAATATTAGTAGTTGGTGTAGCAAAACCATAGTAAAGTTCATCTGTCAACATATTGCGGTCAAGAGCAAGACTAAGGGCTTGTCTCATACGTACATCATTGAAAGGGAAAGTTGTTCCATTAACAGCTAAAAAGCGAATCATAGTAGATTTAGTGGTGGTTAAAGCAAAATCTTCACTGCCTTCTAATTCTACAGCAAGTGCAGCCGGAATAGCATTAAGGTCAATGACTCCCATTATTTCTCCAGCTTTAAGTGCTGAGAATCGTGTATCCGCATCAGGTATTACCTTTATACGCATTGTTTTAGCTTTTGCTTTTTCACCATAATAATCTTCATTACGTTCTAAAAGAACATATTCATTGAGCACATTTTCCTTCATTTTAAAAGGTCCTGTTCCTTGTACAATACCTTTAAAATTGCCTTCTTCATCAAAGCCAGTAGGACTAAAGATGGCACTTCCAAAATTCACCATATTGTAAAGCTGTGTAGGAGAAGGTACAGAGAAGGTTAAACAGATTTGATACTCTCCTGTCTTCTCATAACCTGTTAAGTTAGGATAGTGAGAGTCTATATCCAATGGGTAAAAGGAGGATTTTTTGATCCCCATCTTCATACGATCAAAGTTTGCAATAACTGCATCTGCATTAAAGTCTGTACCATCATGAAATTGAACACCTTGACGTAAGTTAAATGTCCATCTTGTTCCATCTTCACTCATTTCCCAGCTTTCTGCTAGACAAGGGATAGGAGCAGCATTCTCATCTTGAGTAATTAAAGGCTCCCATACATAGAGAATTTTACTACAATAATAACCATCTTTTTCACCTGGTGCTAAATTACGGTAACCTGCCAGTACAATCTCTGTATCATTATCCACTTGGGGCTCATTAGACTCTGCTGGCTTCTGAGTTTGTTCTGCGGCTTCCTTGGATGCATTATTATTGACGTTAGTTTTATTACATCCTATACTCCCTAATAACATTATTAATACCATTATGCTAGCCATTATTGACTTTAATAAATTTTTTCTTAAAAATTTCATTGCTTCTTTTCCTCCTCTTATGTTTAAACTACAGTTATTTTTTGCTACTTCTTGAATGTTTCCCAAACTAACAACTCTGATGTAAATACGTAACGACATATTAAGGCTCCATCAGCAAGTGGTTCATGATATTGGAGTAACACTGTTTCCAAGCTTTCTCTGTCATATGTACCACAAATCATCCTTTCTGCATTAGCAACGAGTTCATCTATAGAAGAATAAACATAGTTCCTTTGATTAGGAATCTCTATTCGTCTTGCCTGGATTCCTAGCTCACTTAAAATCTTCTGTAGCTCTTTACATCCAACTCGAGTATAACGTACAGGAAGATGAAGCTCTTTTTCTAATGCTGGCAACCAAGGTAATTCTGGTGGAGAGTTCATACCAATTACACATAAACGCGATGCAGCCTGATGCATTTTAAGGAGATTTTCTTCAATATGTGTCATACGATAAAAACAGTTATAGCCAAATACTAAGTCATAGGTAGGTACACTTATATCCACCTCTTCCCAAGGGCTACATAGCAGGTGAGGAACTAATAATCCTTTTTCCTTAGCTTCTTTGTTTAAATAATCTAAGTTATCTTGAGAAATATCTACACAAGTAAGTTGTTTACAATGCTTTGCTAAAAAAAAGGTATAATTACCCCATCCAGGACCCATTTCAAGGGCTGAATGAATCTTATACGTTTGAAGAAGTTGGAGTAATTCTTTACAAATAGGCTCTCTATAAGAATCCAAAGCTAGTTGTCCTGTTTTTTGTCGTAAACGCCAAAATTCTTTTTCAACCTCCTCACTTTGCGCACGTAATGTCAGTTTTCCATCAGGAAGTTTCAGTTTAGCACGCCATGCATTCCCAGTCTCTGTTTGAATTTTTTTTGAAATCATAAAAACGACCATCCTTTCTGACTGAACCCTAGAAGGGCATCTTGACAGAAAGAATGGTCGCAATAATACACCCCAAAAAAGGATATGTTTACTTAAAAGTCTTTTATCCTATCTTTGAGTATCATTATTTTAATCAGTCTCCAGCCAAGCTGTCTCCACGCAGCAAACTAGAATTCAAACTGTGTAAGCAGGCTTTCTGACTCATACAGATACATACCTTCGCCTTCTCAGGAATAAGCTTTCCCAATGGCATATGAAGGTACCAATGTATTTACAGCGGCGGGACCGTGTGGGATTCTCACCCAACTTTCCTAGCAGCATAAGCTGCATACTCTTACATAGCACCTTCATTCTATCATTTATTTAAAATTTGTCAATAAATTTTATAAATCGACAATACATTTTTTTGCAAAAATGAACACATAAAGAAAAGATGCCAATCGCTTGATTGACATCTTCTTTATATAAACCATAGATACTCCGTAATACCTTTTAAAAAGCAAAAAAAATCGGGGTGACAGGACTCGAACCTGCGACCTCCTGATCCCAAATCAGGCGCTCTAGCCAAACTGAGCCACACCCCGATAAGCGCGAGACGGGACTCGAACCCGCGACCCTCTCCTTGGCAAGGAGATGCTCTACCAACTGAGCCACTCGCGCATATCACTTATAATATGCTTGTCGAACCATTCCGACGAAAATTATGATATCACACATTACATAGAGTGTCAACCTCTTTATGTGTAAATTTTGCCATTAAGTTGAAATGATTATTTTATTTGAGAAGAATAAGATTTTATCCATGCAATACGTGCATCAATCTTGCTTTTTAGCTCTGCTGCGTATTTAAAGGTTGGTTTTACCTTTCCAAAATGCTCATCTAATAATTGATCAATGGCTTGTTGCTGCATTGTTCCTCCACGCACTTCTTGGGTGGCTTTTAAAAGATGCTTTTCATCTTTACTTTCTATATCTATCTCTTTTTCACAAGTTATCTCTTCTATGTTCCCTATTAAAAGAAGTTTTTCTTCATCTGTTACTTCTATGGTATCTTGAGTAAGGAATTCCCCCATTGACTTTAAAGTACTATAAACTTCATCTGATACTTTTAATGAAGCTATTTCTTCCTCTTCAATCTCTTCATCAAGTACCGATAGCTCTAATTTCCCTTTCTTTAAATAATAGCCATCTTTCATTTCTTGCCACCTCCTTACTTTTTTCATCCTTCTCTTTTTATTATAATGAAAAACTGCTGTAAAATTCAATAGCTAACTAACAAATATTATGTTTTTTTACAATTTTTGTTAGTTTGATACTTATTGAATGCACAGCAGCTTCTCTTTTTATTCTTACTAGTCTTCTAATTGATTCTTCTCAATTATTTCCCATAACTCTTCTTTCCCTTGCTTCGTTTCAGCCGAAAAACCTATTAAGCTATCTGCTTGCGTAAGTCCCAGACCTTTTTTAATCATACTTAGATGCTTTTGAACCTGACTTCTTTTTATTTTGTCCATTTTAGTAGCTACTACAATAACCCCTTTGTGATAATGCGAAATCCATTCATACATCATCTTATCATTAGCTCCAACCTCATGTCTGATGTCAATAAGCAAGATGACCTTTTGTAACTCCTGCCTATCTTGTAAATAGCCATCAATAAGTTTTCCCCATTTTTCTCTTTCTGTTTTAGAAACTTTGGCATAGCCATAACCAGGCAAATCCACAAACATAAACTGATCCTGTACCTTATAAAAGTTAATTGTTTGCGTTTTACCAGGTTGTGAACTCGTTCTCGCAAGAGCCTTGCGATTAACAAGGGTATTGATAAGGGAAGATTTTCCTACATTCGACTTACCTGCAAATACAATTTCAGGTAAATCGTGTTCTGGAAATTGACTCTTATTTCCAGCTGTTATGATCATTTCTGCTTTTGTTACATTCATCTTAAAGCTCCTTTTTAAATAAATACATGCTCAAGTACCTCATCCATCGTACTTGCATAAACAATTTCTAGTTCTTCTAAAATGCTTGCATCTATCTCTTTTATAGTTCTTTCATTTTGCTTAGGTAAAATCACAAGCTTTATACCAGCTCTCTTAGCTGCTAAAAGCTTTTCTTTCAGTCCACCAATAGCTAATACGCGCCCTCTGATGGTAATTTCACCAGTCATAGCCACATCCGCTCTTACTGGTTTTTTGCTAAGTGCTGATATGATTGCTATTGCCATTGTAATGCCTGCTGAAGGACCATCCTTAGGCACTGCTCCTTCTGGGATGTGAATATGTATATCATACTCCTTATGAAAATTCTCTTGGATTTGCAACGTAGTGGCAACAGAACGAATATAGCTCATGGCTGCCTTAGCTGATTCCTTCATTACATCTCCCATTTGTCCAGTAAGCTCTAATTGCCCTTTCCCTTTCATCACATTTACTTCAATAGAAAGGGTATCACCCCCTACTGCAGTCCAAGCTAAGCCTCTCACAATTCCTATCTCTGGCTTTTCATTTTTCTTTTCATACATATACGTTTCTTGACCTAAGTAAGCTCTTATTCTAGCTTGAGTAATGGTGAGCTGCTTAAGATTAGCTTCTACAAGTTCCTTAGCAGCCTTTCTACACAGCTTGCCTAGTATTCTCTCTAAATTCCTTACACCTGCTTCTTTTGTATAGTGCTCAATCACATATTCTAATTGAGCAGAACTTATTTTTACATTTTGTAAAGCATGTTTTTTTAGTTGACGAGGAAGAAGATATTTTTTAGCAATTTGCATTTTTTCAAGGAGTGTATAGCTTGTTACTTCGATGATTTCCATCCGATCTAAAAGTGGCTTTGGAATAGTAGATAAGCTGTTGGCTGTTGCTATAAAGAATACCTTTGATAAATCAATAGGTAATTCTATATAGTGATCTCTGAAATGGCTGTTTTGCCCACTATCTAAAACCTCTAAAAGTGCTGCTGCTGGATCTCCTCTAAAATCTCCCATCATCTTATCAATCTCATCTAGTACCATTACAGGATTCATGGATTTAGCCTGACTAAGTCCATAGGCAAAACGCCCTGGAATAGCTCCTACATAAGTCCTTCTATGCCCTCTTATCTCTGCTTCATCTCTTAAGCCACCTAAAGAAATACGCACATAATTCCTACCTGTTGCCTCAGCAATAGAGCGTGCAATGGACGTTTTCCCTACACCTGGTGGCCCTACCAAACATAAAATAGGAGGCTCTATATCTGGTGAAAGCTTTTTAATAGCTAAATACTCCACTACTCTCTCTTTGATTTTATTTAAACCAAAATGCTCTTTTTCTAATAGGGAGCTCGCCTTTTTAAGGGAATCTTCCTCTGATGTAAGCTGTCCCCAAGGAATGTCTAGGACACTTTCAATATAATTTTTAATAAAGCCATTTTCAGGAGAAGTAGGAGGTAGTTTTGTGAGCCTACTAAATTCCTTCTCTAGCTTATCTAAAACCTCTTGAGGTGGATTAAGATGTGCTAGTCGCTTGCGATAAATCTCAATTTCTTGACTATTACTATCCTTTTCTCCAAGCTCTTCTTGAATAACTTTAATCTGCTCTCTTAAAAAGTATTCCTTCTGAGAGGCATTTATATTCTTTTTAACCTTTGCATAGATTTTGTTTTGTTCCTTTAAGACTTCTATCTCATTTTCCAAGATAGAAATCACTTTATACATACGCTCAAGCTTATTCGTACAAGCTAATACATCTTGCTTTTTATCTACTTCAAGTGTCATATTGGCAATAATAACATCCATCATCTGACTCGTGCTTTTTAGCCCTAAAATACCAAGTAGCATCTCTTCTGATATCCTAGAATTAAGTCTGGCATACTCCTCAAAGGTTTCTCCTAGTGTCCTTAACATCGCTTCATGATGTGCATCTAAAACTTCTTCTTGCTCTTCTAAAAGCTCAATTTCAGCCCATACAAAATCCTTTTCCACTGTTAAAATCTTAGCCCTAGCTTCACCCTTAATAAAGACTTTCACCTGGCCTTCTCTTAACTTCGTTACTTGCTTTACTTCTACTAAAGTACCAATTGTATAAATATCTTCTTCTGTAGGCTCATGAACATCTGCATCTTTCTGAGCAACTACCAATAATCTTTCATCTTCCTTCATACATTCTTCAATAGCCTTTAGGGACTTCTCTCGCCCTACATCAAGCTGCATTACTGTTTCTGGAAACACTGTAATACCTCTTAAAGGAAGTATAGGTACACGCTTAATTTCTTTATTCAATCCTATCACCCTCTTATCTTGTCTTTCTTAACTATGCATGCATTATAGTGTTTGCTTTATCAATTAACGCTTCATCAAAGGCAGCTTCTACTACCTCTTCAATACGCTCCACTGCCACTATCTCAACTCCGTGATTTAAAAGAAGCTCTTGCATATTCGCCTTAGGTATAATGACCTTCTTAGCACCTGCCCTGCTTGCAGCTAGTACTTTCTCATAAACGCCTCCTACAGGACATACATCCCCTTGTATGGAAACCTCTCCTGTCATGGCAATTTCTCCTGACACACTTTTATTGCAAATAGCAGAATATACGCTTGAAAAAATAGCTATACCTGCTGAAGGTCCATCAATTGGCATACCTGAAGGGAAATTAATATGGATGAAGTAATCATTCACCTCTATATTATATCGTATTTTAAGAATAGTTAATACATTTTCGATGGAACTTGCAACCATACTTTTTCGCTTAATGGTACTGTTTTTCATATGCAAGTCTTCCGTTTCAATAATGCCTGTTACCTTTAAAGTTCCCTGATCCTTACCCACTAAATTAGCTATTGTTTCTATTTGCAAAAGAAGTCCTGTTCCTCTTCCTGAAACAGCTAAACCATTTATTTTACCAATATGAGGCTCTGGGTTAACTCTTTGTTCTAAACGAGGTGAATACTTACCGGTTTGAACAACCCATTCTACATCTTTTTTAGAAATCTCTCGACGGCCTTCTAAAGTAGCTAAACTATACGCTGTTTGCAACATATTTACAGCATCACGCCCATTTTGGCAGAATTTACCTAAAAATCCTTTAGCTTCTTCTGTCATAGGTAAATTCTCCCTTGTTACTACATTATCTACAATGGCAATAATCTCTTCATAAGATAAATCATTAAAGAAGATTTCCACACAACGTGATCTTAAGGCAGGGGGAATATCTTCCGGCATTTTAGTAGTTGCACCAATTAAACGAAAATCTGCGGGTAATCCATTTTTAAAAACATCATGTATATGCTTTGGAATATTTTCATCACTACTTGAATAATAGGAGCTCTCCAAAAACACTTTGCGATCTTCTAAAACCTTTAGAAGTTTATTCATTTGCACAGAGTGAAGCTCTCCTATTTCATCAATAAATAAAATACCTCCGTGAGCTTTTGTGACAGCTCCTGGCTTAGGTTGTGGCACACCTGCTGGCCCATAGGCACCTGCTCCTTGATAAATAGGATCATGAACTGAGCCAATCAAAGGATCCGCAATGCTTCTTTCATCAAAACGTAACGTTGTGGCATCAATCTCTACAAACTTTGCATCCCTTTTAAAGGGAGAACCTGATGACTTTTTAGCAAGCTCTAAGGCAATACGTGCTGCCGCTGTTTTGCCTATTCCAGGTGAGCCATAAATTAATATATGTTGAGGATTCACTCCACATAAAGCAGTTTTAAGGGCTTTCATTCCATCTTTTTGCCCAATAATATCTTCTTCATTTTTAGGCCTTAGCTTCTCAGATAAAGGCTCTGTAAGAGAAATATTACGCAGGGCATTCATCCTCTCATATTGAATAACTGAATCCTTATGGATGCTACTCTTAGAACTGGTTTGCCCTTTAAGCTGCATTAAAAAATAAAGTCCTATAACAAATGAAAAAAAGAGTTGAACTCCTACCAAAAAAAACTGTATCATCATCTATCCTCCTGAGTATTCTACATATACTTTCCAAGTATTGCCTATACTCCTCAAAAGGATACTTCTTTCAGTTATTTTTTTCTTATTTGTCTACACCTTATTAAATAAAGAAAGCTGCTAGTATAAACTAACAGCTTAGGCTGATTCATTGCCTGTTTTTTTATTTTTTTCTTTTTTCGTCTTATCTTTGTAAACAATAGTTGGTGCTTTACCTTCTTTAATGACCTCTTTATGAATAATAACCTTTTCAATTGTATCAGAAGAAGAGGGTACATCATACATGATTTCTCTCATACTTGACTCAAGAATTGCACGAAGTCCTCTGGCACCTGTTTGCCTTTCAATAGCTAAATCTGCTACAGCTAAAAGTGCTTCTTTATCAAACTCAAGGCATACGCCGTCTAGCTCAAATAGCTCTTTATACTGTTTAGTTAAAGCATTTTTAGGTTCTGTAAGGATCTGAATAAGTGCTTCTTTATCAAGGTTATTTAAAGAAACAACGGCTGGTACACGACCTACAAATTCTGGGATCAATCCAAATTTAATAAGGTCTTGTGGCTCTGCCAGTTTAAGAAGCTCACCCATATTCTTTTCCTTTTTACTCACATTAGTAGATCCAAACCCAATAGTTTTCTTACCTGTACGATTTTCAATGATTTTATCAATACCATCAAATGCTCCACCACAGATAAATAAAATATTAGTTGTGTCAATTTGGATAAATTCTTGATGAGGATGTTTTCTACCACCTTGAGGTGGAACAGAAGCAACAGTCCCCTCTAAGATTTTAAGAAGTGCTTGCTGTACACCTTCTCCACTTACATCTCTTGTAATAGATGGATTTTCTGACTTTCTAGAAATCTTATCTATTTCATCAATATAAATGATTCCCATTTGAGCTTTATCTACATCATAGTTAGCAGCTTGAATCAGTTTAAGAAGAATGTTTTCTACATCTTCACCTACATAACCTGCTTCTGTTAAAGAGGTAGCATCGGCAATAGCAAAAGGTACATTCAGCATTTTAGCGAGTGTTTGGGCAAGTAACGTTTTACCAGAACCTGTAGGTCCTAAAAGTAAAATATTACTTTTTTGCACCTCAACATCACTGTTTTTATTAGAAGGTCTATTGATTCTTTTATAATGGTTGTAAACCGCTACTGCTAAAGCTTTTTTTGCATCATCTTGACCAATCACATATTGATCAAGATGTTCTTTAATTGCTTTAGGCTTAGGCATTTCCATCACTTCATCATCATAAGCATCCTCTAACTCTTCTTCAATGATTTCAGAGCATAGTTCCACACACTCATCACAGATATAGACATTAGGACCTGCAATAAGTCTTTTTACTTGTTCTTGCGTTTTCCCACAAAAAGAGCATCTCAATTGTTTTGTGTCATCAAATTTAGTTGGCATTGTACACCTCCTCTACTATTGTTGTGGTTCTATAACTTTATCGATTAAGCCATATGCTTGTGCTTCAAGAGCTGTCATATAATTATCTCTTTCCACATCTTGTTTAACCTTTTCAAGGGGTTGCCCTGTGTTTTCTGCTAACATTTTATTCATACGGTCTTTGATACGCAGAATATGCTCTGCTTGAATTTGAATATCTGTTGCTTGACCCTTTGCTCCACCAAGTGGCTGGTGAATCATAATCTCAGCATTTGGAAGAGCAAAACGTTTACCTTTTGCTCCCCCTGCCAATAAAAAGGCTCCCATACTTGCTGCCATACCCATGCAGATAGTTGAAACATCTGGTTTGATATGGTGCATTGTATCATAAATAGCCATACCATCTGTGATAGACCCACCAGGACTATTAATATAAAGCATAATATCTTTGTCTGGATCTTCTGCTGCTAAAAATAAAAGCTGTGCCACTACAAGATTGGAAGTAACAGAATTCACCTCATCACCTAGGATAATAATGCGATCCTTTAATAAGCGTGAATAAATATCATATGAACGTTCTCCCCTATTGGTTTGTTCTACAACAACTGGAACTAAACTCATTATTAGTAGCCTCCCTTAATCATTTATTATTTCTCTACTACTACTGCAGAATCTACAATGAGCTTAGCTGCCTTTTGAACCTTAAGGTCTGCTGTTAAAGCTTCTTTTTCATATCCTCCAAAAGATTTTTTAAGTTCTTCGTAAGGCATTTGGTACATATCTGCAATAGTTTTTAATTCTGTTTCCACTTCTTCTTCAGAAACTTCTAAATTTTCTACTTCTCCTACTTTTTCAAGTACAAGGCGAGATTTAATTTGCATCTCAGCATCTTTTTTGAAGTTATCTCTAAATGCATCCATTGTTTGACCTGCAAATTGAAGATATTGTTCTAATTCTAAACCTTGAGCTTTCATACGGCTAGCAAAGTTCTTTACATTTTTATCTACTTGTTCTTCAATCATTGCTTCTGGTACTTCAATGTTTGCATTACTTACAACTGTTTCTACTGCTTTGTTTTCTACTTGCTGTGTCTTAGCTGCTTCTTTATCTTTTTCAAGTTTTACCTTAATGCTCTCTTTGTATTCAGCTAATGTATCAAATTCAGATATATCTGCTGCAAAATCATCATTAATTTCTGGTAATTCTTTTACTGTAATCCCTTTAATAACTACTTTAAATACCGCTGGTTTACCTGCAAGCTCTGGTACATGGTATTCTGCTGGGAATGTTACATTGACTTCACTTTCTTCACCAATTTTTTTACCAATTAATTGGTCTTCAAAGGTATCAATGAAAGATTTAGAACCAATAACAAGAGAATAGTCTTCTGCTTTACCACCTTCAAATGGTACACCATCTATGAAACCTTCAAAATCTAATGTTACTTTATCTTGTGGTTCTACAGCTCTATCTTCAACAGTGATTTCACGTGCATTTTTTTCAGCTTCAGCTGCAACAGCTTGATCTACTTCTTCTTCTGTTACCTTTGTACCTTCTACTTCTATAGTTACACCTTTATAATCACCTAGTGTCACTTCTGGTTTTACAGTAATGATTGCTGTATATTTCATTGATTCTTTTGTCATATCTACTACTTCTAATTCATTAGGACGGATACGTGCTGCAATTTCTATTTTGTTTTCTTCAATTGCATCCCATAATGTTTCGTCAATTAAAAAATCAGCAGCTTTATTAAAGAATATTTCAATACCATAAGTTTTTTCAATCATAGTACGTGGCACTTTACCATTACGGAATCCAGGTATTTTAATTTCACCTTTCATTGCGTTATAAGCTTTATCAATAGCTTTTGTTACTTTTTCACCAGCTACCTCAACTGTGATTTTAACTTGACTTTTTTCCATTTTTTCTACTAATGTACTCATTTTTTCCTCCTTAGTTTTTCAGTCTATGTTCACTATGCCTACGCATAACTATAGCATTTTAAGCTAACATTCAATTATTATATCACAGGTTCTTTCTAAATGCTATATTGTATTTTATAATATTCTTTCCATAAAAATACGTTTTTTTGCTTAATCAGGTAATGTATTTTTAATTCCAAGTATTACATATGGTATTTATCTTGTAAAGTATCTTATAATGAAGCTATCTAATAGTTTGTAATATATGATTTTACACAGGAAGGACTTATGCCTATGGATCAATTTTCCAGTGAGTGTATATCCCTTGTTAGCTTTGACAAGATATATGACCAAAATATACGCCCTCAACTAGAGGAAATAGATATTTACTTAAAATCTAGCATACCTCCCTATAATGCTTACGAAGTAGCCTTTTTACTTTCTGTAAAGCCAAGTGAAGTATTAGATACTATGAAAAAATTTCAAATTCCTGTGCTTAATCAAATGAGTTTCTTTCATTTGATTGTTCATTTATCTAGCCCTATTTGCCAGCTTATTAAAAGACAGTGGCGTTATAGCCATTTAAATTATTATACAGCTGAGCATATTGCGGCTATCTATCAAATTAATATTCATAAAGTCACTAAAGCTTTTGAAGAACTGGATATTGAATATGTTAAGCCTGATAGACTTCATGAAGTTTTTAAAAGAATACATACTACTCTTTTACTTTTTTCATAGATAATTTTTGCAGGAACATAAAAGGGGCCTGTTGTAAGACTTAAGTTCTTAACTTTTCAGTCCTGCAACAAGCCCTTTTATTTATCCAATAAGCATTCCCATCTTAATTTCTTGTGCTTTTTCCTTACCCATTAACTCTTCTACAATAGTAAGAGCAAATTCTAAAGAGGCTCCTGCACCTATCCCTGTTATTATTTTATGGCTCACAACTGTTCTACTAGAAACAACCTCACAACCCTTTAGTTCTTTTTCATAACCTGGATAACAGGTTGCTTTTTCACCTTCTAAAACTCCCCACCTTCCTAAAAGGCTTGGTGCAGCACAAATTGCTCCTAACCATTTACCTTCTTTTTTAAATGCCTTTACTAGTTCTCTAAGCTTTTCAGAAGCATAAAGATGATCCACTCCCGGTACACCACCTGGTAAGACAAGCATATTTACATCCTCAGCATCAAAAGCCTCTATTGTTGTATCCATATTGATGCTTACCTTTCGCGAACTAACTACTGTTGGCCCTGAGACACCTACCATCACAACCTCTGCCTTTGCTCGTCTAAGTACATCAACAACAGCTAAGGCCTCTATTTCCTCATAACCTGTCCCAAAAAATACTGCTATTTTCATCTCTATTCCTTCCTTTCTATTATTTTAAAATCACTTCTTAACATTTACTTTTATAGTATTGTATCATATCTTTTTTATTATTTTAGTCTAAATCTATATATTTTTTTCAGAAAATTTGTGTTAAAATAGATAGAGTTTACGAAACCAAAGAGAATCAAGGAGGTTTATTCATGGAAATTGAACGCAAATTCTTGGTAGATTGCTTACCAGATTTAACACATTATAAACATAAAAAACTCACTCAAGGCTACATCTCAACAGATCCTGTTATTCGCGTACGCCAAATGGGTGATAGCTACTTTTTAACCGTCAAATCTCAAGGCCATATGATCCGTGAAGAATTTGACCTCCCTATTACTAAGGAACAATATGAATCTCTCCTTTGCAAACTAGAGTGTCCTCCTATTGAAAAAGTACGCTACTATATCCCCTTAGAAAATAATTTAATAGCTGAATTAGATGTATTTACAGGCTCACTCCATGGGCTTACTACTGTAGAGGTCGAGTTTAATTCTTCTGCAGCTGCCCATAACTTTGAGGTGCCTAGCTGGTTTGGAAAAGATATCACCCACGATAATCGTTATAAAAATAATCATTTAGCTATTTATGGTTTGCCTCTTTAAAAAACGATTATTATAAAACTAAAAAACTCTCAAACAACTTAGTGTTTGAGAGTTTTTTATCAGGGCTACAAGGATTCGAACCTTGGAATGCGGGAATCAAAATCCCGTGCCTTACCGCTTGGCGATAACCCTATATACGTATCCACAGGGATTCGAACCCCGGACCCACGCCTTAGAAGGGCGTTGCTCTATCCAGCTGAGCTATGGATACATAAAAGCGGGTGATGGGAATCGAACCCACGTGGCCAGCTTGGAAGGCTGGAGTTCTACCATTGAACTACACCCGCATAAAAGGTTATGCAATTAGATATGCGGGCGAAGGGAGTCGAACCCTTACACCCTGCGGCGCTAGATCCTAAGTCTAGTGCGTCTGCCAATTCCGCCACGCCCGCATATAAATGAGCCACCCGGGAATCGAACCCGGGACAACTTGATTAAAAGTCAAGTGCTCTACCGACTGAGCTAGTGACCCATACTCTTATAGAGTAACTATGAAATTTAAAATTTCAAGCAGGGCTACAAGGATTCGAACCTTGGAATGCGGGAATCAAAATCCCGTGCCTTACCGCTTGGCGATAACCCTGTATAGGTGGGAGATGGGGCTCGAACCCACGACACCTGGAACCACAATCCAGTGCTACTACCAACTGAGCTACACCCACCATACCGTATCCACAGGGATTCGAACCCCGGACCCACGCCTTAGAAGGGCGTTGCTCTATCCAGCTGAGCTATGGATACACAGAGCGGGTGATGGGAATCGAACCCACGTGGCCAGCTTGGAAGGCTGGAGTTCTACCATTGAACTACACCCGCAATTACATTAAAAATGTGATTACTTTGTTGTTTGTCGGCATTTAACTGTGTCCAGCGCCGACTGACAAAATGTATTATACATAACTTCTTTGCATACGTCAACACTTTTTAGTGGTTTTTTTATTTTTTATTGGAATCTATTTTGATAAGTTGCAGGATGTATCGCTATTTGTCCTGTATACGTTATTTGCATAATACTACTCTCTTTAACTTGTCCCTTCCCTATTTCTATTATACCATAAGAAGGATACGGGTAATCTCTTGGCATACTTATGCTCCCCGGGTTCATGACTAGTATCCCCTGAATTTTATTAAGATATGCACTATGTGAATGACCACATAGTGCAACTTGTGCTTCATGTGCTAAAGTATCACTAACAAGCTCCTCATAATCCCCCCACTTTATACTATGTCGATGGCCATGGGTCACAAAAAAATTCACATTTTCCAGTGTAATAACTTTAGATACTTCCTCTCCATAAGCCATGCTATCACAGTTGCCACACACACCATATACTGCTAATTCTGGATAGAGGCTTTGAAGCTTTTGGGCATCTTCTCTGTTATCTCCACAATGAATAATAGCCTTTAAACCATGAGGCTGTATTTTATTAATAATGTCTACTACATGGGCTATATTTCTATGAGTGTCGCTGATTACTAATACTTTTGACATGGTACTTACATTACTCCTTTTAATCTCTCTGTAATTGCTCTTAATGCCTTGCCCCTATGACTAATAGCATTTTTTTGTTCACTACTCATTTCAGCAGTAGAGATATTATATTCTGATACATAAAAGATCGGGTCATATCCAAAGCCATTTTCGCCCTTTGCTTCATAACCAATATAACCTTCTATGGTTTCTCTTACTACTTGTGTCTCTATATTTTTACCCGCAATAGCCATAGCGCATACGAATCTTGCTGTACGTTCTTCTGGTGAAGCATCCTTTAGTCTCTCCAAAATCATTTGATTTTTTACCGTATAAGGAGTATCTTTCCCTAAGTATCTGGCAGAATAAACACCGGGTTCTTTATTTAAATAATCAATTTCTAATCCTGAATCATCTGCTAAAATAATAGCATCTGTATAGGCTTTTAATGCTTCTGCTTTTATCACTGCATTCTCTTCAAAAGTTGTCCCATTTTCTTCAATCTCTCTATCTAATCCTGCTTCGCCCATAGTCATAACCTCACAGTCTAAATCGCGAAGCATTTCTTTGATTTCTAATACTTTTCCTTTGTTTTGTGTAGCTACTATTAATGTTTTCATTTTACTTCCCTTCTAGCAATGCTTTATCTGTGGTTGTTTTTGCTTTTTCTTCTTGATCATTCAAGAGGAGATCTACATCCAAAATAAGGATAATCCTCTCACCCTTTTTTATAACCCCTTCAATATATTTACTTTCATATTTACGAAGCATTTGAGGTGTCATTTCCACTTCTTCTTGCGCAATTGATAGAATTTCACATACATTATCTACCATAAAACCTACTTTTGAACTTTCAAGATTCATCAAGATAAATTTAGATTCTTCTACTTTCGGATGAGGTGCTAGGTGCAACTTTTCTCTTAAATTCAATATAGGATAAATAGTACCTCTCACATTAATGATCCCTTCAATATACTTGGGTACATCTGGTACTTGCCTTACTGGCTCATAGCTACTTATTTCAAGAACCTTCATGATGTCAATACCATATTCTTGATTACATAATTTAAAAATTACAATCTGCTTTGTTAACATAACCGCTTCCCCCTTATTAATCCCGCTTATTTATCCAACCTAAATAAGCATTCATAAAACGATCAATATCCCCATCCATTACAGCACCTGTATTCCCCGTTTCTTCTAAAGTACGATGGTCTTTTACTAAGTTATAAGGATGAAAAACATATGATCTTATTTGACTACCCCACGCAATATCTTTTTTCTCTCCACGAATACCATCTAAAGTCTCTTGGCGTTCTTCTAGCTGTTTTTCATAGAGTTTAGCACGTAGCATTTGCATAGCTTTTTCTCTATTTTGGATTTGAGAGCGTTCATTTTGACATTGAACGATAATGCCTGTAGGTATATGAGTAATACGTACAGCCGAGTCGGTTGTATTAACGTGTTGTCCCCCTGCTCCTGTGGAACGATACGTATCAATCTTTAAATCTTCTGTTCGTATCTCTAACTCTATCTCATCTGTAATTTGAGGCATCACGTCACATGAAGCAAATGAGGTATGTCGCCTTCCTGAAGAATCAAATGGTGAGATACGTACTAAACGGTGGATGCCCTTTTCTGATTTTAAGTAGCCATACGCATTTTCACCTGTTATTTGAAGTGTAACTGACTTCACACCTGCTTCTTCACCATCCAGGTAATCTAAAACATCTACCTTGTAGCCTCTTTTTTCTGCCCATCTTGTATACATACGAAGTAACATGCTTACCCAGTCACAGGCTTCTGTACCACCTGCTCCAGGATGGAGTTCTAAGATTGCATTGTTTTTGTCATACTGTCCATCTAATAACGTGGCCACTCGCATAATATTATAGGCTTCCTCAAAGGCTTTAGCACTTACCTTGGCTTCTTGTGCTAACTCTAAGTCTTCTTCTTCATTACTCATTTCAATCAGTACGAGGATATCTTCATAGTCTATGCATAATCTATCGTACTTTTCTACTAAATCCTTATAGTTCTTTAATTCTTGAAGTACTTTTTGTGCTTTCTCTATATCCTCCCAAAACGCATTGTTCATAGAAAGATGTTCTAAGTCTTCTATTTTTTCTCTTAAACGATCGATGTCAAAGAGAGTTCCCCATTTCTATTAATTTTGCTTTATAGGGTTCAATCGTCGTTTGTAATTGTTCTAACTCTAGCATTTTTATCACTCCTTTATACTCCTATCATATATGCAAATACCCTATCTATTCAACTCTTTTTTAAAGAAAATGTGATAGAACTATCTTATTATCTTTCAAGTATATAACAAAAAACCATAGAAATGTTGTATATAACATCCTATGGTTTTTTAATTGCGGAGATAGGATTTGAACCTATGACCTTCGGGTTATGAGCCCGACGAGCTACCTAGCTGCTCCACTCCGCGCTATTATTCTATTTTTAGTATAACAACTCTTATGTTGCTGTCAAGGCTATTGCTTTTCTTTAAAAATAATATCTTCTTTACGTACCATACCAAGTTGTTCTCTTGCTACCTTTTCAATATATTCAGGTGTATCAATTTCTGTGACTTCTTTTTGCAATTCACTCAGTTTTTCTTGCTCTTCTTGCAGAATCTTTTTATCCTCTTCTACTTGCCTTTCTACACGCTTAATAAGGTTATTTACTTGATAACCTTTTACCCCTAAGCTTGTCACAATCAATGTACTTAGTATGACTACTATATAAAATAAGCGATTATTCTTTTTCATTTGTATCCCTACTTCAACCTCATACAGGTAATTATATACCTTTTAATACTATATTACCTAATCCTTAATAGGTTGTAAATCCTTTTTTTCATCTCTCTAAAAGTTTCTTTTCTACTTTTGCCTTTCTCATTTGCTTTCTTACTTTTTTATCTGTCTTAATATCTGCCTTTTTATGATACCACTGACGTTTTAACTTCCTTACTTTACGTCTTTGGTAATTATGTATGTTTTCTACCTTTTTATTCACATAGCCTACAGGTCCTTTTAACCATCTTATAAAAGCTTGAACAGGAATAAGAAGGAGTCTTATCATTTCGGTCATAAGCTTCTTCATATAATCAATAACCGCCGTAGCAATTTTCATAAAAATAATACTAAAGGTAGAAAAGTAGAATATACCTCCAAGGAGCATCCCAATAAATGCAAACGGCCTTATAGCAGCATAATTAGTAATATATAACAGATAAAAACTAATGAAGGCACATCCTACCCAATAAATAGCATCCTCCATTTGAACAAGAAAATTAGGATGCTTGATCAACTTTCTAAATATCCTTACAAGATCAAACAAGGTACCCATTAAGATGCCTATTTCTATACATGTTATGAACAAAAGAGTCTGGCTACTTACAATTGGATTCATTTTATCCTCACCAACTTATTTAAAAAGTTTTGACATAATTGAGCTTTTTTTCTTGTTACTCGTTTGGGTTTCATGATAAATAAGTTCTGCAATAAGTCCTTCAATAATCATTTCACCATCATCTATGTTCATTTTTATAATGTGTAAATCTTCACCTTTTATTTCAATGTAGCCTTCAATCGTTTCTAACTCCACTGCCTCCTCATCAAAAGAAAAGACATCTGTAACTCCTGTAAGAGTTAATTTGTGTCGATCTGTTAACGTTACTACGTGCTTTCTAGATATTTTTTCATCCATCTAACTCACCCTCTTTATACAAATAGTTTTCTATAACTATTTATATGAGAGGATTGAAGATTTATTACAGAATACGGTACAAGTCATTTGTTTCTTCTTTTTTCACATGTTCTTTAATACCTAGTACCTCGTATTTCATAGTCTGACTGCCAAATCGAATTTCTAGTACATCTCCTACTTTTACCTCTGAACTTGGTTTAGCAGTTTTCCCATTAATCATGACACGTTCACTCTCACAAGCTTCCTGGGCAATTGTACGTCTCTTAATAATACGTGACAGCTTTAAATATTTATCAATACGCATTTCATTACTCCTTTCTAGTCTATCTTATTTGTAAAAAACAAAAAAAATCTACACCAGATGTGTAGATTTTAAATATCTTTATTGATTATTCACCTTTAACAACATCTTTTAAAGCTTTACCTGCTTTAAATTTAGGTGCTTTGCCACCTGGAATTGACATTTCTTCGTTTGTTTTTGGATTTCTACCTACACGTGCTTTACGTTCTGTAACTTCAAATGTTCCAAAGCCCACTAGTTGAATTTTGCCACCTGCTTGAAGCTCTTCCATAACTACATCTTCAAATGCTTTAAGAGCTTTTTCAGCATCTTTTTTGCTAATTTCAGCTTTTGCAGCCATAGCTGCTACTAATTCAGACTTATTCATTATTTTTCCTCCTCTATACATATACAAACATGATATATGTATTGAAAACTAGCGTAAGGTTACTCTAACTTTTTACAATCATCCCATAACCTGTCCATCTCTTCAAAAGAGATGTCTTTAAGCTCTTTACCTTGTGAAAACGCTGTGTTTTCAATATATCTAAATCTATTTATAAACTTTTCCAGTGACTTTGTCAAGGCAAATTCAGGATTTAAATCAAAAAAGGTAGATAAATTAACAACAGAAAATAGCAAATCTCCTAATTCTTCTTCTACTTTGGTGTTATTACCAAGTCGCATAGCTTCTCTTACCTCTTCAAGTTCTTCCATTATCTTGTCTATCACACCTTCTGCATCCTCCCAAAAGAAACCTACCTTAGCAGCTTTTTTCTGTACCTTCTGGGCTTTTATAAGTGCTGGTAGAGCTTTGGCAACACGCTCCATAGACTCAGTTACAGATTTTTCGTTCTTCTCTATCTTTTTAAGTGCTTCCCAGGTTACTAATACCTTATCAGGTGTATCTGCCCCTGGGACATCTTGAAATACATGAGGATGTCTATAAACTAATTTAGAGGCTAATTCATGAATAACCTCTTCCATAGTAAAACTTCCCTCTTCCTTTGCAATTTGGCTATGGAGTAGTACTTGTAAGAATACATCTCCTAATTCCTCTTTCATATTAGGAATATCTTGCTTTTTAATAGCCTCCATTAGCTCATAGCTTTCTTCCATTAAATGGGGAAGTAAAGAAATATGCGTCTGAGCACGATCCCATGGACATCCATTTTCTCCTCTTAATCTTTCTACAATGTCTACTAACTGTTTATATGTATATTTATCCTCCATTACCGATCATCCTTTCTCTTAATATGAGTGTACCCTATGAGAACGAAAAAAGCCAATAACTTTTGAGAGCTAATGGCTTCTTACTCCTTTTTATTGTTCCATTTGTTTACCAATAAAACCAGATGCAGATTGAGCAAGTTTTTCTTCTACTTCACCCATAGCATTTCCTTTATTAGCTGATAAGAAAATAACTGCTCCTATAGCATCTCCCTCACATATAATGGGTGAAATAACTTCGGAGTAATAACTATCCGTACTTCCTTCTGATAAAATAGGTGTAAACTTATTGTCACCTTTAGTTGCTTTAAACAAAGTCCTACTCTCTATAATTTTTTCAAGATTACTACTAATTCCTTTATCAAGAAATTCTTTTTTAGAACCACCAGCCACCGCAATAACCTGGTCTTTATCTGAAATACAGGTAATATGACCAGTGGCTTGCGCTAAGGCATCTGCATATTCTTTAACGAAGGAACTTAATTCTCCCACGGGTGAATATTTCTTGAGAATAACTTGTCCCTCATTGTCTGTAAATATCTCTAAAGGATCCCCTTCTCTGATGCGTAAAGTTCTGCGTATTTCTTTAGGAATAACTACTCGACCTAAATCATCTATTCGTCTAACGATGCCTGTTGCTTTCAAACAAAACAACCTCCTTAATGTCTAAATGATATATAGCATTAACTATAATTTACAATTATTATGCTACATAATTTCTGATTATATGCACTTATTTTTTTACGAATTATCTTTTCAAGCTAATTATTGCCAATAAGTTTTTGTTTCATTCACCACAAAAAAAGACACTCTATCTTACGATAGAGTGCCCTACTTATTACTTATTTATTCGTTGCTGGTGTAGACTCTGGGGTTGCTGGAGTTCCTTCTGGTGGTGTTGTTTGTGCAGATTCTTTTCTATTAATTCGAATAGCCTCGTATGCTTCAGTCTTTTCTACTTTCATACTTTCACTTAACTCTGTTAACTCAGTTTGAGCAAAACGAGCTTTAACATTCGCTTCTGCATCCTTTTTAATCGTTTCAGCATCCCCTGTGGAACGTGCTTCTACCTTCATAATATGATAACCATAGCTTGTTTCTACAAGTTTAGGATAAACTTCTCCTACTTTTCCTGTTACAAAAGCAACTTCTTCAAATTGAGGTACCATTTTCCCCTTTCCAAAGGTATATTCTCCCCCTTTATCTTTAGACCCCCCATCTTCTGAATAAGTTTTAGCAAGTTCTGCCATATCTTCCCCTGCTAGTGCCTTTGCAAGAACCTCTTCAGCTAAAGCCTTTGCTTTTGCCAGTTCTGCCTCAGGAAGCATATTTCCTTGATCGTCTTGTGTTTTAATTAATACATGTTTAGCTGTAGCCGTTTCATATTGTTCTTTTATAAGATTGACTTCGTCTTCTACTTCTTTTTCATTTGGTACATAGCTCTCACTTATTTTTTCTGTTACCTTATCTATAAGAACACCATAGTTAAGAAAAGTTTCTACATCTCTTTGTTTTAAACTAAGTTCTTTTACTAAATCTGTTCGTGTCGTCATAATTTCTTTAGCATTAGATTTAATAGTGTCTTTTTCCTCTGCTGACAACTCGACTCCAAGCTCCTTTGCCTTTTCCTTTGCCGCTATAGATACCTTAATGGAATCTAATGCTCTATCCTTAGCTACATCTTCCGTCTTCTTGCCTTCTAAATCCATGTCCCAAATATTAGGTGTTAAACTTTCAAAACGTTGTTGAATTGTCCATAGATAAAGTCTATACACAGGTTCAGTAACTTTTTCATTATTTACAGTTAAAACAGCTTTTTCACTACCTCCACACCCTACTAGAAGACTCATTGATAGAATGCTCATTAACATTGTAGCAACTATTTTCTTCACTTTTTTCACTTCGATCTCTCCTTATAGTTCGTCTTATCGCATCTTGCCAAGTTATTGCTATTATTATAGCTTAAAAAAACTAACTCTTCAATTTTTTGAGCTCTTGTAATATATTCTTAATATAAACGAGGAGATCTTTACGATTTTCGCCTGTTAAATCCCATTTCAAGCTAGGTTCCTTGCCTCCTACAAATTTAAGTTTTCTTGGATAAAGTTGCATTACTTCTAATAATTTATCAGGATTAAGCTTTGCATCTGGTTTAAATTTAAAGCATACTTCCTGTTGTATTTCTGAAACTGCTACAATGTATAATTCATGTGCTAAAGCTTTAATAAGTGCTATATCTAATAAGTTTTGAACATTACAGGGAAGGTTACCATACCTGTCCTCTATTTCCTCTTGAATATCGTAGTAATCCTTATCATTTTGAATAG
Source organism: Sporanaerobium hydrogeniformans (assembly GCF_002735925.1). Classification (GTDB taxonomy): domain Bacteria; phylum Bacillota; class Clostridia; order Lachnospirales; family Cellulosilyticaceae; genus Sporanaerobium; species Sporanaerobium hydrogeniformans. Next base: position 49,929 of record NZ_PEDL01000011.1, read on the forward strand.
AAGCTATTTTTTTATAAATATCTAATTTCTGTACCTCATCGAAAATATAGTCACTAGGAATATAGGCATCTATTTTAATCTCTATTGTGGTCTCAAATTCTTCTTCTATCACTTCTCCTTGCTCTTCACTTACTACTTGAGCTAACATTTTACAGTATAAATCATAACCAATTGCTTCCATATGACCATGCTGTTGGGCTCCTAAAAGGTTACCAGCTCCTCTAATCTCCAAATCACGCATGGCAATTTTAAAGCCTGCTCCTAGCTCTGTAAATTGTTTAATAGCTTGTAAGCGTTTTTCTGCAATTTCTTTGAGCACTTTGTTTTTTTCATACATCAAATAGGCATATCCCATTTTATCTGAACGTCCTACCCTTCCTCTTAGTTGATAAAGTTGACTAAGTCCCATCTTGTCTGCATGGTTAATAATAATGGTATTCACATTAGAAATATCTAAACCCGTTTCAATAATGGTTGTACAGACCAAGATGTCTATCTCCTTTTCAATAAAATTCAGCATAATTTTCTCTAACTCACGTTCACTCATCTGCCCATGTGCAAAGGCTATCTTCGCATGAGGGATCAGTTCACGGATGCGCTCAGTCTTTTCTTCTATATTTTTGACTTGATTATGCAAAAAATATACCTGCCCCCCTCTAGAAAGCTCCCTATTAATAGCATCTTTTATAAAATCCTCACTGTATTCTATGACATAGGTCTGTATAGGTTTGCGCTGCATAGGTGCTTCCTCTAACACACTCATATCTCTAACACCTATGAGACTCATATGAAGTGTCCTAGGAATAGGTGTAGCAGTTAAAGTCATCACATCTACTTGATGTCTCATTTGCTTTAGCTTTTCTTTATGTGTTACTCCAAAACGTTGTTCTTCATCAATAATAACTAAACCTAAATCCTTAAACTTCACATCTGCTGATAACAGCCTATGTGTCCCTATTACAATATCTACTAATCCTTTATTTAAGCCTTCTAAAGTCTCCTTCATTTGCTTAGGTGTTCTAAAACGAGATAATAAACCTACATTAACCGGGTATCCCTCCATACGCTCTAAAAAACGATTATAGTGCTGCTGTGCCAAAATAGTAGTAGGTACGAGATAAGCTACTTGTTTATTATTTTGCACAGCCTTAAAAGCTGCACGTATAGCCACCTCTGTTTTACCATAGCCTACATCCCCACAAATGAGTCGATCCATAATCTTCGTACTTTCCATATCTGTTTTAACTTCTTCTACTGCTTGAAGCTGGTCATCTGTCTCTTCATAGGGGAACATTTCTTCAAATTCTTTTTGCCAAAGAGTATCTTTATCATAAACAAATCCCCGTAAATGTTGTCTCGTACTATAAAGCTTAATAAGATCTTTAGCAATATCTTGAATGGCTTTTTTCACTTTTGCTTTAGATTTTTTCCAATCTGAGCTACCTATTTTATTTAGTTTGGGTACTTTCCCCTCTGCCCCTATATATTTCTGAATTCTATCCATCTGATTAATATTAACGTAAAGTGTACTGTTATCTGCATATTCAATTTTTAAATTATCTCTACTAATACCTTCTATTACGATTTGCTCTACCCCTTTAAATATTCCTATTCCATGCAGTTCATCTACTACATAATCACCAGGGTTTAGCTCCAAAAAGCTTTGGATTTTAGCTCCTTGATATTTTTTACGAGGTTTCTTGTTTTTCTCTTTGCCAAACAAATCTTTATCTGCCACAATGTGAAGACCTATCTCTTCATAAAAGAATCCTTTTCCTAAAGCTCCTTTTGCAATGAGTATTTGTCCTTCTAGAGGTGCTTCTTGTAAGCTTTCACTGTAAGCTGTAAATACCCCTCTGTCTTCTAGCTCTTCCCCTAACTTTTGAGCCTTTGTCTTACTTCCTGATAGAATAATTATTCTTTGTCTTTTTCTTTTCCACTCTTTTATATCCTTCTCTAATAAATCAAGACTTTTATAAAAAGTATTATTCTCATAGACCTTAAGACTCATCTTTTTACTTATTTTAACCCCTGAAATTTCCCTATCTAAATTCATAAGAAGTAGATTTGGAAAGTGAGCTAGTTTCTCGGCAATATCTTCATAGGTAAACATGAGTTCAATTTGTTTGGGAAGAATATGCCCATACTGCAAACGATCTTTCATGCTCTCCTCATATTCTTTTAAGATACGATTTGCCCTTTCCTCACTTTTAAGTGGTTCATCAAGGTAAAGAATAGTTTGAGGTTTTATATAATCAAGCAAAGATACTGTAGCTAGTTCCGTATAAGGGACATAAAGTTCTAAACCTTTGGGACTTATATCATTTTCTATCTGCTCAATACTCTCCTTTACATGTGCTTCTAAAGTTATCGCACTTTCCCTATGTCCTTCTTCTCTTAGACGTTTAGTTACAAGCTTCATTTCCTCTCGAATAGAAGGAATAGCTTTTCGCAAAAGAGTTAGTGGAAATATAATTTCTTGATTAGGTACTATTTTAAGAGAGTCTATCTTATGAATGGAGCGCTGTGTTTGCACGTTAAAAGCCCTTATAGAATCTAGTTCATCATCCCACAGTTCTAGTCTATAAGGTTCATTATCAATAGGAGTATAAATGTCAATAATACCTCCTCGAACAGCAAACTGTCCCATCCCTTCTACCTTTGCTACCCGACTATAGCCTATTTCTACTAAGTAGGCTTCTAATTTGGCTAAATCAATTACATCTCCTACATGCAGTGTTCTACTATAAGTCCTCCATGTTTCTTGGGGGGAAAGAGGATTAAGAAGTGCCTCAATAGGTATAATAAAGGCGCCTTTCTTTTGTTCGTTTAAAGCCTCTATAACTCTTATCCGTGCAGAGGTAATATCCATACTGTGTACATCTGCGCTATAAAAGAGAATATCTCTAGCTGGATAAACATAAATATTCTCACTACCTATTAAAAATTGTAAGTCCTCTGTTAATCTTCTTGTACTTCCTTCATCATAAGTAATAATAATAGGTGAAGCTTTTACGAACTCACTTATTGCATATAAAAAATGCGCCTTACAAGCATCTACCATATTTATAACCTTAACATTTTGTTTCTTAAGTAGTGCTTGTAAAAGCTCTTGCATCCCCTCTAACGCCTTAAGAGGCTCAATTAACCCTTGATGCTTACCATCCATATTCATCACCGTTTCATTTTTAAATTATAAGTATTCATTGCTTGGTCAGGTCCCTTAATAAGGATCATCTCTATGGCATCACAAATATCTTTTAATTTCGGTCCTAAAACTTTCATTTCCTCTTCACTTAACCTACCTAATACATAGTTGGCTAAATCCCATCCTGCCGGTTTTTCTCCTACCCCTACTTTAATGCGCAAAAATTCTTGCCCACCTAGATGTGAAATAATACTTTTTATACCATTATGTCCTCCTGCACTTCCTGACTTTCGGATGCGGAGTTGTCCTACTTCCAAAGATACATCATCATATATAACAAGTATGTCTTCTGACGTCAGTTTATGCCAATCCATACATGCCCTTAGCGCTTCACCACTTAAATTCATATAGGTTTGAGGCTTCATTAAAATAACCTTTTCTCCTCCAATAGTTCCTTCCCCTATTATAGATTTAAATTTATTTTTTTGCATAGCAATGCCTTTTAATTCAGCTAAGGTATCTACTGCTTCAAAGCCAATGTTATGTCTTGTTGTCATATATTGTGTTCCTGGATTACCCAGTCCTACTATAAGTTTCATCTTTTCCTCCACTATTTATTATTTCATGTTTTATATTTCATTTTCTATCTAGCAAGTAACCTATTTTATTATACTGATGACTTACTCTAATAAGCAATATACCTATTCTCATTATTTTATTTCCTTTTTGAAATAATTCTTATTCATTATTTCCTCTTCCATGAATTTATACTCTCTAGCTCTTTAATGCATGGGCAATTTTTAACCAAATCGTATGGGCTCTTATCTTGTTATAAAAAAAGATGGCACAAGGCCATCTTTTTAGTCAAACAATTTAGATACTGATAAGTCTTCATGAATACGTCTGATAGCATCTGCAAAAATAGGTGCTACTGATATTTCTTTGACCTTATCAATTTTTTTGCTTTCCGGAATAACAATTGTATTAAGAACAACTAACTCTTCAATAGCAGAGGCCTGTATTCTTTCCATAGCTGGGCCAGATAATACACCATGTGTACAGCATGCATAAACTGCTGTAGCACCTCTTTCCTTAAGAGCATTGGCTGCATTACAAATAGTTCCTGCTGTGTCAATCATATCATCTACTAAAATAACACGTTTACCATTAACATCTCCAATAATATTCATAATTTCTGATACATTGGCTTTAGGCCTTCTCTTGTCAATGATAGCTAAAGGAGTATCTAGCTTCGTTGCAAAAGCTCGTACACGACCTACACTTCCTAAATCTGGAGATACTGCTACTACATCACCTGTATTATCTCCTAATTTATCAGCATAGTATTTAGTTAATAAAGGCATACCAACTAAATGATCTACTGGAATATTAAAGAAGCCTTGAATTTGTGCACAGTGTAAATCCATCGTAAGTACTCTATCTGCACCTGCTGTTTGGATAATATCTGCCACAAGCTTAGAGCTAATTGGATCTCTTGCTCTTGTTTTTCTATCTTGTCTTGCATACCCATAATAAGGAATAACTGCTGTAATACGCCCTGCTGATGCTCTTTTCATGGCATCAATCATAATAAGTAGCTCCATTAGATGTTCATTCGCTGGACTGGAAGTAGGTTGAATAATATAAACGTCTGTACCACGTACCTTTTCATCTATTTTTACACCTATTTCGCCATCACTAAAGCGTGTCACTTCCGATTTTCCAAGATTTATATCTAACTTTTCCGCTATCTCTCTCGCAAGTTCCGGATGGGCATTGCAAGTAAACACCTTAATATCAGTGTAATTTCTAATCATTTGAGTTAGTCCTCCTTAATATTATACCACCATGTTTTTCGCAAAACATTATATCACATTATCCATAAAAAGCAATGTATTATGATTATTTTTGTCTTTTTTTGGCCACCCAACCTACTTTATTCTCTTGTTTTGCCCTAGCAATTCCTAAACTATCCTTTGGAACTGTTTTCGTAATCGTAGAACCGGCTGCAGTATAGGCACCTTCTTCTACAACTACTGGTGAAACTAAATTAGTATTACACCCAATAAATGCATTGTCTTTAATTGTTGTACGATGCTTCTTTTGTCCATCATAATTAACAACTACTGTTCCGCATCCAAAATTTACCTTTTCTCCTACATCTGCATCACCAATATAGGTAAGATGAGAAATCTTTGTTCCATCACCTATAGTAGCATTTTTAATTTCCACAAAGTCTCCTACCTTAATGTTTTTACCAATATGAGAATTGGGCCTAATATAAGCAAAGGGACCTACATGAGTGTCTTCATCTATGAAACTATCTGTAATAACACTTATGTCTACTTCCACGCCTGCTCTAAGAATGGTATTCGTTATCCGAGAGTGATAACCAATACGACATCCTTCGCCTATACTTGTTTTCCCTTCTAATATACAGCCCGGCTCAATAACTGTATCCTTTCCTATCTCTACTTCTATACCAATATAGGTATGGGAAGGGTCAACCAAAGTTACACCATTTTGCATATGCTTTAGATGAATTCGTTTCCTCATTAATTCAGTTACTTCAGCTAATTGCTCTCTAGAGTTTACTCCTAAAATATCTGTCATCTCATCTGCTACAACTGCATCTACTTTATAACCTTCCCTTAATAAAATCTCTAAGGTATCTGTAAGATAATATTCTTTTTGTGCATTATCATTGGTTAATTGAGATAAAGCTAGTTTTAACAATTTTGCTTCAAAAACATACATGCCACCATTGATTTCTTTGATTTGTTTTTCTTCTTCGCTGGCATCTTTTTGCTCCACAATTTTTATAAAGTCAGAAGCCTTGTTTCGCACAATACGTCCATAGCCTTGTGGATTATTTACTTGTGCTGATAAAACAGTTACAGCATTTTTATTTTCACGATGAAAAATAAGCATTTTTTCAAGGGTATTTCCTGTAATAAGAGGGGTATCTCCATAGAGAATCAGTATTTCCCCTTCATCTCCTATAAAATCAAGTGCCTGCATGACCGCGTGTCCTGTTCCTAACTGCTCTTTTTGAAGTACATAGCTGACCTCATCTCCTAGTGCCTTCTTAACCTCTTCTGCTTTATGACCAACAATAATACAGGTATCCGTAACGCCTACTTGCTTAGAAGCTAAAATAGGGTATTCGATGAGGGTCTTATCCAAAACTTTATGAAGTACTTTGGACTTTTCAGATTGCATACGAGTTCCTTGACCTGCAGCAAGTATTAGTGCTTTTGTTTTCATTTCTAATCTTCCTTTCGACTTACTCTCTTTAGTTATTCTCTCACTTTAGGTCTATTTATGCAACAATAAAAAGGTGTTTCTTATAAAAGAACACCTAAAACTTTACTTGCCTATTCTCCTATTTCTGCATATTCATCATCTGAAATAACAGCTACTTCATCTGATAAGAGTACCATTTCATACTTTTCAAGAACTTGGTTTTGAATACGGTCTCTTGTTTCAGAATTAATAGGATGAGCGATATCTCTAAATTCCCCATCTAATGTTTTTCTGCTAGGCATAGCGATGAAACGACCTTTGTCACCTTCAATTACTTTAATATCATGTACCACAAATTCGTTATCAAAAGTAACAGAAACGACTGCTTTCATCTTTCCATCCTTATTGATTTTTCTTACTCTAATATCTGTGATTTCCATTAGCAAAACCCCTCCTGTTATTAACTAGTGCCTTGATGGCTTTCCTATTAATAGTAGCTTTATTATTTGAATTATATGATACTTCAAAAAAATAGTCAATATTTTTTTACTTTTTTACATTTAAAAGTAATTTTTTCAATAAATGATGCATATAGGTATGCTTGGCACTAGTGATTTTATACAATATTTCTTTTTTCTAGCAAAATAATTTTATCTTTTGTTCCCACTACCCTTTGTCCATCTGATACAAATACCTGTTTATCTAGGATGGCATTTTCAATAACACAACCTTTTCCAATTGTTACTCCTTCCATAATAATCGAGTCTTTAACAATTGTCCCTTCTCCTACAAATACTTTTCTAAAAAGAACAGAGTTTTCTATTTTACCATTAATAATGTCCCCTCCACTAATAATGCTATTGGTTGCATGCACCTGCGAATTAAATTTTGCCGGTGGCTCGTCCTTTGCCTTTGTAGAAATATAAGGATAGGTCTTAAAGAAGAGTTTTCTTACTTCTGGTGTTAAAAAGTCCATATTTAATCGATAAAACTCATTAATATCCCTAATACTTCTCCAATAGCCTTCAAACATATACCCATAAATTTTTAATTTCTTTCTATAACGGATGATAATATCATTTACTATACTATACCTACCATCTGCTTCTAACTCTTCTAAGAGTTTAATAAGTAACTCACGACTTATTACATAGATTCCTAATGATACAGTGGTATATTGGGGATTAAGAGGCTTTTCTTCAAACTCTATCATCTTATTGTCATAGTCGAGCCCTATAACTCCATAATCTTCTACGTTGTAAGAATTCATATCCTTACATACAATGGTAATATCTGCTCCCTTTTTTTCATGGTATTTAATAACCTTTTCATAATCCATGCGATAAACTTGTTCTCCAGAAGTAATCACTACATAAGGCTCATTACTCTTTTTAAGAAATTCAATATTTTGAAAAATACAATCTGCTGTTCCTTTAAAACCAAAGCCTTCTTGACTACTCATATTAGGTGTAAATAAAAAAAGCCCTGTCTTTTTCCTTCCAAAATCCCACCATTTAGAAGAACTAATATGATCAGCAAGTGACCTTGCACTGTATTGGGCAATAATAGCTACCTTTTTAATCTCTGAGTTGCTTAAATTGCTAAGAGCAAAATCGATGGCCCTATAAGACCCTCCTACTGGCATAGCTGCCAAATTTCTTTGTTTTGTAAGTACACCAAGAGTATTTCTCTTGCCTCCTGCTAATATAATACCGATAGCTCTCACTGTTCTTCCCCCCTAGATGATAAGCGAATGACCGCTCTCTAATTTTCCATTTGGATAATGCTCTGGCAAAGTATGTCCACCTATTTCACAGTTTTTACCGATTGTAATGTTATCAGGTATGATTGTATTATCCCCAATAACCGTAATACCACTGGAATAGATGTATGGTTTTGTTATATGTACTATATTCTCTCCTACTCCAATTTGAGTATTTTCACCAATTTGGGATTTTTCTGATATAATACATTTTTCTAGGTGTGCATTTTTCTTAATTACAGTATCTGCCATAATAATGGAATGATGAACAGTGGCACCTTCTTCAATAATGACACGTGGACCTAAAACGGAATTATATACTTGACCGTAAATTTCACATCCTTCTGAAATAAGTGCTTGATGAAGTAATGCTTTTTTTCCCATATACTGAGGAAGTTGATGCTCAATATTCGTATAAATTTTTGAGAATTCATCATATAGATTAAAAATAGGAACAGTGTCTGTTAACTCCATATTGGCTTTCCAATAGGCTTCTATGGTACCAATATCCCTCCAATAATCATTGAAATGATAAGCATATACATCTTTGCCTGTATTAATCATATCTGGAATAATATGTTTACCAAAATCACTATCTGAATGAATCGCATTATCCTTTATGAGAGCTTCTTTTAAAACCTCCCATGTAAATATGTAGATTCCCATAGAAGCTAGATTACTCTTAGGGCTAGCTGGTTTTTCTTCAAATTCAATAATACGCCCTGCCTCATTCGTATTCATAATCCCAAACTGATTGGCCATTTCTAAAGGCACTTCAATAACTGCAATGGTTGCATCTGATTGATTTTTCTTATGTTCTTCTAACATTGCTGAATAATCCATTTTGTAAACATGATCCCCAGATAAAATCAAAATATATTCTGGATTTTGTTCGTCAATGTATCTGATGTTATGATAGATAGCATTTGCTGTGCCGGAATACCAAGACCCTTCATTTCCTTTTTTTAAAAAAGGTGGAAGAATGGTTACTCCTCCTGTCTTCCTGTCCAAATCCCAAGGAATACCAATACCAATATGCTTTGTTAATAGTAAAGGTTCATATTGCGTTAATACTCCTACTGTATCAATTCCTGAGTTAATACAATTACTTAAAGGAAAATCAATGATACGATACTTCCCTCCAAACATAACAGCTGGTTTTGCAATTTGCTTTGTAAGAATACCCAATCTACTTCCTTGTCCACCTGCTAATAGCATAGCAAGCATCTCTTCTTTATTCATGCAACCCCTCCTCACCATGTCATACAAATCCTCAGTGTACTGTTGAAATAGTAAATTAAAAACTATATTTATCATTTTAACATTCTATTCCATTTTTTACAATATTCAAATTATATAACCAATTTGGTTGTTAATGTTCAGAAGGTGTGCCTACACTATAAATATCAACTACTTTATTACTTTCATCCACTGTATCAAGCCATAATAAAGTTTTAAAATCTTGTACTAATTTTTCTTCCGGTTTTTGTGTAGCCATAAGCACACCTACCCCAACAATCTCTGACTCAAACTCTTGTATCAAATCAATAATTCCTTTAGCTGTTCCTCCTGCTTTCATAAAGTCATCAATAAACAGCACTTTTGAACCTTTTTTAATAGCTTTTGTAGATAAACACATTGTCTTGATACGATGGTTGCTTCCTGTAATATAGTTCATATGAATAACCGTCCCATCAGTAAGTCTACTTTGATTACGAACAACTACCATTGGTTTGTTAAGCACCATAGCTGTCATTAAGGCTATAGGAATCCCTTTTGTTTCTACAGTAATAACATAATCAATCTCTGTATCTTTAAATAGGCTTGCAAGTGCAATTCCTATATTTTTCGAAATAGTAGGTGAGTATAAAAGGTCATTCATATAAATATAACCACCTGGAATAATCCTACTTTTAGTATTGATAAGCTCACAAAGTTCACCTGTAAAACGCTGAATTTGCTCATTCGTCATAAGTGGGCTAAAATATACACCACCTGCTGCTCCAGATACTGTCTCTATAAAACCAAGCTCGTATTGATTAAAAATATCTTTTATGATATCAAGGTCTTCGCTAACTGTGGATTTCGCACAATTAAAAATATCACAGAAATGAGCAAGAGTAAAAATCTTATTCGGATTATTCGTTAAAATATTAGTAATCACACTAATTCTTTCGTGTTTTTGGACTTTTTTTATCATTTGTTTCTCCTTTATTCCTATGATATTTATTAACTTTATTATACGCAAAAACGTGAATATTTAAAAGTGCTTTTAAGAAAACATTCATTTGCACCCTTCTAAAAAAAGATTTGTTAATTTTTTTATTTGTGGTATATAATGAGAGAAGCATATACTGCATACATATGATATGAGTATACTACTATCATTTCAAATAAAACTTTTCTCACTCGAAAGGATTAATCCCATGACGCATCTTAACTCTTTATATCAAAAGAAAATTCACTTCATCGGTATCGGTGGTATTAGCATGAGTGGACTTGCAGAAATCGTCCATAAAAAGGGCTTTATTGTAACTGGTTCAGATATCAAGGAATCACTCACTACTAAACATTTAATGAGTCTTGGTATCTCTGTTCATTATGGACATTCACCTGAAAATGTAGCAGATGATACAGAACTTGTGGTTTATACTGCCGCTATTAGCCAAGATAATCCTGAGCTTCAAGCTTGCATTCAAAAAGGACTTAAACTTGTTACACGTTCACAGTTTTTAGGTCTTATGATGAAAGAGTATAACTATCCCATCTGTATAGCAGGTACTCATGGCAAAACCACTACAACCTCTATGTTAAGTCATGGCTTATTAGCAGCCGATCTAGACCCTACTATTACTGTTGGAGGTATTTTAAAAACCTTAAATGGTAATATTCGTACAGGTAAATCTGAATACTTTCTTACAGAAGCATGCGAATACTGTGATAGCTTCTTGGACTTCTTTCCTAAAATTGGAGTCATCTTAAATATTGAAGAAGACCATTTAGATTACTTTAAGGATATTCATCAAATTCGTACTTCTTTTCAAAAGTTTGCAGCCTCTATTCCTTCTGATGGCTTTCTTGCAATTAATGCTACTATTGATGAGGTAAAAGACTTTATTCGTCCATTAACTTGTCAGGTAGAAACCTTTGGGCTTGATTCCTCTGCAGATTGGTATGCAGATGCCATTACTTTTGATGATGAAGCTTGTGCTTCTTTTAATGTCTATTATAAAGGGACTCTTATGGAACGTATTACCCTTCATTCTCCAGGTCCTCATAATATTTTAAACTGCTTATCTGTTTGTAGCGTCTGTCACTTCTTAGGCATCAAACTTGATATTCTAAATAGGGGATTAAAGGCTTTTACTGGGGCGAATCAACGTTTTGAAATAAAGGGTAAATTTAAGGATGTTACTGTTGTTGATGATTATGCACATCACCCTACTGAAATCAGTGCCACTTTAAATATCTCCAAGGTATACCCACATAATGAGCTTTACCTCGTCTTTCAACCTCATACCTATACACGTACAAAAGCTTTTCTAAATGAATTTGCTACCGTACTTTCAGATGCTGATCATGTGATTATTACAGATATTTATGCTGCACGAGAAAAAAATCCTGGGGATATCTCCGCAAAAGATATTGCTGATAAAATCCACAGCTTAGGAAAAGAAGCTTTATATATGCCTGATTTTAAAGAAGTCGCTAACTATCTTTCAAGTCACGTTTCATCAGGTGATCTAGTCATCACTATGGGAGCTGGCAATGTTAATCAAATTGCTGATATTTTATTAAACAATTAGCTATCCACAGTATCCCCATTTTCCTATTTTAAAATTTGTTAATAAGTCAGCTGTTTATCCCCAACTTATCCTCAGAAATCCTCTCCTTTCAAGAGAGGATTTCTATTTTTGTTGTCATATTTTCTTTGTTATGTGCTATAATACTAACACATAACAAGGATTATTTTGTAAAGGAGATGCCCTATGGCCTATGTAAAATATGTGGCTTCAGATTTAAATTTTGTCCCTGTACCTAGTTGGTTTATTATGGACTATATGCCTAAGGCACTTAACGGATACTCAAAAGTTTATTTTTATTTATTAGCGCTTTGTACAACACCTATTAAAGATTCTCTTTCTTTAGAGCAAGTAGCCAAGGAACTTAACATGCTCTATTCAGAAGTTCTTCAAGCTCTACGTTATTGGGATGCAGAAGGTGTCATTATTTTCAAAGAAGAATCTAGTGAATGTTTCGAATTAGAATTCAAGCAAATTAAGCCCGAGATTGTTACCTCTGCTAATAAGCTTCCTCTTACTAAAACTATTATTTCTTCCTCTCGCCCAGAATATCGCCCTGAGGAAATTAACATTTATATAGAAAAGGATCCTGATATTCCTCGCCTTTTTAAAATTGCTGAAGAATATTTAGGTAGACTCCTTACCTTTACAGACCAAAAGATACTCTTTAGCTTATATGACTGGTTACATATGCCCTTTGAGCTTATTGAATACCTGATTGAATACTGTGCTAGTACCAACTCCAAAGTTACTATGCGTTATATCGAGAAGGTTGCTATCAGCTGGTTAGATGATGGCATTACAACTTTGGAACAAGCTAAAGAGAAGGGTATTTTAGATAAGAAGTACTTTAAAATTTTAGCCTCTTTAGGCTCTTCTAAAACCAATATTACTTTAGCAGAAAAGAAATGTATTGACCGTTGGCTTAATGAATACGGTATGTCTACAGACCTTATATTAGAGGCTTGTAAAAGAGCTGTTATGCAGACTAATAAGCCAAGTCTTAATTATGTAGACTCCATTCTCCGCTCTTGGTCAGAAGCTAAAGTGAAGTCACTAGAGGACATTTCGCTGATTGACAAGGCTAGGGAAGCTAAAAAACAACTTGGCATGACCTCTCCTTCACCTAATAAACCACCTAACAAGGCTACTAAATTCACCAATATCTATTCACATAATTGGGACTTCGATGAAATACAAAAACTTGAACGTGAGTATGTCCAACGTAAATTAAATGGAGGTTCTTAAAATGGATAGTAAAGTCTTTCAGTATAAAAAAGTAGTTAAAGATTTTGATACAAAGCGCATGCGTGCCATTCAAGCTCAAAAAGCACGTGCTGAAGAAGTTTATTTAAAGGTTCCTGAAATTAAAGCAATTGATGAAAAGCTTCAAAATAGTGGTATTAAACTTGTACGTACCATGTTAAATGCCCAAAATGCTTCCGCACTTGAAGATTTTCGTCGCCAAAGTGAGGATTTGCTCCTTACAAAAAAAATGCTTCTTGTAGAAGCAGGTTATAATGAAGCTTATCTGGATGTACATTATCACTGTCCCCATTGCAAGGATACCGGCTTTATCGGTGATAAAAAGTGTACTTGTTTTAAACAAGCTCTTATCTCCATTGCTTATGAACAATCTAATATCAAAAATATTTTACAAGTAGAAAACTTTCATACCTTTTCTCTTAAATACTATGAACAGGAAATAAATCCAAAATTCAATCTTTCTCCTTATCAAAATATGGCTGCTATTAGAGATTTTTGTGTTGCTTTTATTGAAAAATTTGATACAGACAAACAAAATCTTATTTTTCATGGTCCAACCGGATTAGGTAAAACTTTTCTTTGCAATTGTATTGCAAAAGAGCTACTTGATCTAGGTTTTACTGTGTTGTATTTAACAGCCACTCAGTTATTTAAGCTCTTTCAAGAATCACGTTTTCATAGAGAAGATATGGAAGAAACTGAAAAAGATTTATTAAGTACCCTCTTTTCGGTAGATTTACTTATTATTGATGACCTTGGAACAGAATCCTCTTCTACCTTTATTGGTCCCGACTTATTCGATGTTCTTAATGGGCGTTTTCTTAATCAGCTTTCTACCATTATCTCCACGAACTTAGAACCTCACGAGTGGAATAACTATTACTCTGATCGTATTGTTTCACGCATTATTGGTAATTATATTGCCTTCCCTTTCTTTGGGACAGATATACGCTTTCTCAAAAAATACCACCGTTAATGGATTATCTTAAGATAGTCCACTTTTTTTTATCTTCTATTGATATTTCAAGCTTGTTTGTAATATATATTTTATGTACATTATATTATAAGCAGGAGGAAATAGTTATGTTTAATACACTTCAGCTCTCCAAGACGAATCCTACACCTCTTTACATACAATTAGCCACCCAACTCGCACAGCTTATCCAAGATAACACCTTATCCCTAGGTACAAAGCTTCCACCCATCCGCATTTTAGCTAAAGAATTAGGGATCAATCGTGATACCGTTGTAAGTGCTTATAATGTTTTAGAAAGTCAAGGACTTGCTAAAGCTTACATTGGAAAAGGTACCTATGTGGCCCATACTCAAGCTTCACCTTCCTTCTCTCCTACTCCGTTAGAAAATCCACTTTATTGCACTCACTTAAAATTTTCACAAAGTTTTTTTCCTTCCAGCCTTTGTGAAGCCATTGCTACCTCCCTTATTCAAAAAGAGGGCTGGGATGTCTTTAGTGATACCTTGCACCGTGAGCAAAATAGTTTACGACAAACCATTTGCTCTTTCCTATCCACTTTTTCAGTCCATGCTTCAGCTGCTCAAATTCGACTCACTGATTCGCTTGAAAACTTTTTTATTGAGCTTTTACACCATTATCCTAAACCTGGTATATGTGTTGAAGCCTTTAGGGATTTACAACTTTCTTCTACTTTAACAGGTTTAGGTGCTAAGATTTATGAAGTCCCCTTTACTTCTGAAGGGCTCAATTTAAGTGTTTTAGAAAAATATTTACGAACAGGTACTATTAGCTATATCATTGTCTCACCTAATCTTCACAATCCAACGGGTCTTACTTACAGTGATGCTAATAAAAGACAACTCATTAAGCTTGCTACCTTGTATGATTGTTACCTTATTGAAGAAGGGACTTATAGTGACTTTTTATACCATGCCCCAGAGCCTTCTCCCCTTTTTAGCCACTTCTCTAAAGAACGTGTTATTTACCTTTATCAGTTTTCTAAAGTTTATTTACCCCCACTATCTTACTCCTTTGTTGCACTTCCTTTTCAACTTATTCGCCCACTTACAGGACGTAATTCTTATAGTTTCAATGAACGTTTTTTGCATACTTATCTTACCTCTACACTTTTTGAAACAACACGCAAACAACTCCTTAAGGAAAATAAAGAAAAATGGCTCCTTCTTGCCAATGCCCTCAAGCACTTACCTCATCAGCTTTCAATTTCTCCTAGCCTAGGTGGTCTTTCTCTCTGGCTTAAACCACTTTGTTTAACCTCTGAAGATTTTATTCATGCACTTATTAAAAAAAGAATACTAGTAGCTCCTGGTAGTCTCTTCACTTCTATTGAATCGAGTCCTTATATACGCTTATCTTTCTCTCATCTTACCTATTCTGAAACCCAGGAACTTCTTCAAATACTTCTAAGTATTCTTTGCTAAATTAAAAAGTAAAAAAGTAGCAAGAGCCAACGATGGCCCCTGCTACTTTTTTACTACTATTTATTTTTCTTGTCCCATTCTCATCCGCCTCATGCCCCTCAATAGTAGTATTCTTCAGTGCCTATCTCTGTGCGGTGACAGGGTCGATGGTCAGTTTGCTGTAACGACTCAGCATGGAGGAAAACTCCGCACGGGTGGCGCTGGATTTCGGATTAAACTTATTGTTCCTGTCGCCCATCATAAGCCCTGCCTGCTGCATGGCTTTTACAACGTCTTTGTAAGCACTACCGATGCTAGAAGCATCTACATAAGTTGTAGCTTCACGGGTAATTGGCAGGGTATAGCCGGTTGCCTTTGCATCGTTTGCAAAGATTACTGCGATTTCCTCACGGGTGATGGCACGGTCGGGTTCAAATTTGCCGTTTCCTGTGCCCTGCACGATACCTTTTTTATACGCCCATTCAATGTAAGGGCGGAATGCATTGTCCGTTTTCACATCAGTGAAACTGTTGGTAGCATAAACTTTCGTGTCCACACCAGCCAACCTGCCAAGAGCTGTTACCAGCATTCCCCTCGTCATAGCAGAATTGGGTGAAAATGTTGTTTCGGAGGTTCCGTAAAGAAGTCCTCTGCCCACCACATAGTCGATGGATTCCTTTGCCCAATGATTTGTAATATCCGTGAATTTCTCTGACGGAGCCGTGTAGCCGATACCGTACAGGGAGAAGTGTGTGGTGGTGAAAATCACACAGCCCATATTTACATCATATACGGAGCCTTCAATGGGAGTAGCGTTGCCCTTTTCGTCTACATAAACGGCATATAGGCCTCCAACTACTTCGTTCTTGCTCGGCGTATACGGGATGGATACCGTTGCAATTCCATCTCCGAAGCTGGATACTGTTTTTCCGCTTCCATAGCCTACCGTAATGTCATATACCGATCTTTTGCCGATTATCTTTTTTGCCGCATCGGAGAGGTTTGTTTTGGGTGCAATGACAATGTTGATATTGCCGGTGCTTTGCTTCTGAATTTCTGCCAGTGCCTTTTTGTCAAAGCTTACTTTTACAAGGGAGCCATTGATTTTAAGGCTACTTACCCCAGCGCTCACAAGACTCTCTAAAGACCTACGGGTAAGGTTTACCGTCAGAGAAGTTGTACCCTTGGGCATGGTGATGTTCAGCTCCACAAAAATGCCATTTGCAGTTTTGCCTTGGCTAATTGCCTCGGACTGTGCGTTGGTAATGGCATCGTTTATCACTTTATCCGGGATAGAGGCAATTGCCGCACCATTCGCCCCTAATGTTGCTGTGATAGGGACCATTGCTGTTACCGGCTGGTTTGTCTTCTTTTCCGGTGTTGTGGTAGTTGTCGGTGCTCCGTTTCCACCGGAGGAAGAACCACCGCCTGAGGAACCCCCACCACTGCTGTTTTTGCTGTAATTTGCCGTGACAGTAACTGCCTTGCCCGGCATAATAAAGGTTGTTGTGCTTGCCTTACTATTTGCAAAGGTTACGCTGTCGTTGCTACTCCAGCCGGTGAAAGTATAGCCATTGCGATTATCTGCCGTAATGGTCACAGTCTGCCCCTCGCTGTAACTGCCGCCTCCAGTTCCATTTGCCACGGTCACCGTATAGATCGCATTGACCACCGTCAGTTTACCTTTTATATAAGTAACCGTATAGCTATCGGCATTAGTAAGGGTTCCACCGCTGATGAGAATATCATATTCGCCCACCGTATTGGTATCTGTCGCTGTGGTGGATATGGTGGATCTAGTAAAGGTGTCGCTTTCCACAAGCCCTGTTACAGTATAAGTAAGCTCCGGCATTGCCGATCCCTTGACAATGCCTGGCTTGTCGTCCGCCCGAACAGTCACCGCCTTTTTACCTATCGTCAGGCTGACTGAGGTACTCGCCTCGTTATAATTGTTATCCTCTGCTTTAGTTGCTGTAATGCTCACAGTGCCTGCCTTATGGATGGTTGCGGTACTACCGAAAATGCTGACGATGGTGTCATCAGAGCTTGTGTAGCTGACTGCTCCTTTACCACTGCCGCCATTGGTTGATAGGGTAAAGTTGCTGTCACCATAGATCTTAGCCTCGATTTCATTGATTGAAAGTACATCTTGATTTTTTTTGCTGGTATCAAAGCTAATTTCTTCACTGGTAGCAGTGTTGTAGTTACTACTGCCACTGTAAACTGCTTTGACTTTATAAATCTGGTCAACAAGCCCCGTCCATTTAAAGGATGCCTTACCATCTGTGATAGTGATGGCGGTTGCTCCTGCAATCTCTACATCGCTACCGCTTGTGCTGCCCACAAACTGCACAGTTCCTGTAGGGGTTTCGCCATAGCCTACACTATCCACAGTAGCTGTCAGTATAGCCTTACGGCTTCCTGTATCGCCAGAAACAGTCGCATTTACGGTCACAGCAGGGGTGGTTTTGCTTACAGTAACAGCAACATTTCCAGTAGTGCTAGTAATAGTTTCATAGTTCTTCACCGTGTCTGCATTGGGAGTAAAGGTTACCTCGTAGCCCCTGTTTATTACGGTCGGAACGGCATCGCCATTTGTCCATGCAAAGCTGCCGTACCCAAAACTGCCACCTATGAGTGCGGCTTCGGACAGTTTCTGTCCATAAATGATACTACTTGCGGTTGGGAAGAGGATGATCGGAGCTGGTGCTTTCGCAATGGTGATTTCACGGGTTGTGGTAGTTCTGTTGTAGTTGTCATCCCCAGCCTTGATAGCCGTAACGGTCACTTTGCCTGCACCGATAATGATAGCCATGTTGCCTTCTATTAAAAGTACGCCGTTATCTTCAGGCACAGAATAGGTTACACCACCCATTCCGCTACCACCAGTGGCTGACAATGCAAATGAATTATCACTAAGATACTTTTTACCAGTAACCTCATCGATACTAAGAGCACTCTGGTTTGCCTTGGCAACATTAAAGGTAATTATACTGCTTTCGGCATCTGTATAGTTCTTGCCTATACCATCAGGTGCAGCGGTGTACTCTACAATAACACTGTGGTCACCTGTTGGGACATTCGCCCAGCTCAAAATGCCATAACCATGGCTAAGAGTAGCAGTTGCTATAACAGTACTACCTTCTTTTAGTGTCAGGGTACCTGTTGGCAGTTCACTGTTAACACCAGAAACAGATGCTGCAACTTGAACTGTATCTCCAAAGACTTTATCATTCATATTTGCTTCTAATATTTCAAGTGCTGGTACAGCCTTTTTAATGGTAAATACCTGATATGTCTCGCCATAATAATTGCCGTTCTCTGTAGCTGTAATCGTTACTGTGCTGAGTCCGGCATTGATGTTTTCACCATAAAAAACGGTATAATCACTGGGCTTGATGATGGTGGGAGTTCTATCCGTTACGCTCAGTGCTGGCTGATGCGCTGTGCCAGTATAAGTGACATCATCAACATTTGACATCATATCGGAGGTAAGCAGTTTCTTGGTAATATTTACAACATACAAGACAGCATCGAAGGTAAGGCTGTAAAAACCTTTATCTGCGCCTCTTAGCTCCACAGTATTGATTGTAAATGGCTTATTTGTACCCACATTAGCATCTGATACACTGATCGACATAAGAGCCGTTACTTGGTCGTTGGAACGAAGACCATCTAGCCCAGACTCTCCACTAAATTCAGTCAAGAAATTATTTGTTCCATTATATGTGTGGCTACCTATAGCCGTTATGGATAATAGTGCTTTGTTTAGGCTCACCATCACATCAGCACTGAAATCTGCCATGCTTACATTGCCTACATATTTTGCGGTGATGGTATTGCTACCGATAGCAAGAGCCTTGCCTTTGGTGTCATAGGTCATGGTATAAACACCGCTCCAATCCGCGTTCACAGGGTCGGAGATTTGCGTAGTGCCTACAAACAGTGCCATCTGGTTCGCCACTGGTGGGGTCAAGGCAAATGTTTGGGGAGCTATGCCGGTCGCCTTTGGTATTACTTTCACGGTGATGGTATCACCATAGGTAAAGGTATTTGTTTCCGTTGCTCCCTTGTAGGTCTTGATACCCCCATCAAAGGTTGTGCTGGACTTATCCACAGTGACAGTGGCTGTTTCACTTTTGACGGTATAGCCGTCACATGAGACTTGGCAGTAATAACCATATGTGCCTACACCAAGACCAGTGGGAAGCGTATAGCTTGCATTAATTTCACTAAAAATAGGGGGGAAATCAGTCTTGATCCACTTATAGGAAATCTCTTTATCAGCTGGTACACCATCTAATTTTACTGCCTCTACGCTTAGGGTAGGGGGGGATGTGTAACCATAGATTACAGATGTGCTCTGGGGCTGCGTGGTGATTTTGACCGTTGGAGGCTGTACAATTACGAAACAAGAGCTACCTATACCATCAGCGGTTGTGGCTGAAATTGTTGTATTTCCCTTTGCAATAGCCTTAACCTTTCCATTCGCATCTACTGTGGCAACCGCTGGATTAGTGCTATCCCATGTAAGGCTTTTATTGGTTGCATCTTCAGGCAACACAGTCGCCATAAGGGTCTCTTCTGCTCCGAGAGAATCAAATCTCAATGTGTCCTTGTTCAGCTTTACTTCTGTAACTCTTATTCCGTCCGTTATAGTCGAACCAGTCGGAAGCTGATCTCCAATGGCAGTTGTGTATACAGATGTTTTCCCAGTAGGAACCATAATAGTCAATGTCCCACAAGATTCAAAAACATTACTCATGAATACTGGTGGGGTTTCCCCAAGAAACGTAATCTTTTTAAGCCTTACACACAGTGCAAACGCACTGTCTTGTATCGTTTGTACCGAACCGGAGATGGTTACACTTGAAAGGTTAAAGCAATAACTAAATGCTTCCATTGAAATAATTGTTACCGGGGATTCAATTTCAATGCTGATAATCCTAGAATTATCAACGAAATCCAAGTACCAGTTTGCAGCTCCATTGTTTGATGTAATGGTGAGCTTACCGGTTGCAGAATCAAAAGACCAGCCCTCACCTGACTCTAACGACATTGTACCCATCGTTGATCTTGCCATCATCCCCGCTACCGTCACGGTGATTTGTGGCAGGCTCACGCCATCCGAGATGGTATAACCTACCGGCAAAACAGGCTCATAGTAAAATATCGCCCCTACTTTCTTGGAATCAAAGGTATCCGAACTGCTGCGCTGTGCATTGATTTGCCATGTAATGCCCATCAGTGTCTGCTCTTCCAAAACAGTTTCCTCGGTTTCTTTCTGTTTGGTATCCGCACCGTTTAAATCTAAGCTAATTGCTGAATTGGTGGTGCTTGCGTCTAAAGACACCTCACCACTGTCCAAAATCACTGCAGCTTCGCTATCCGTAGCCATATAGTTCTCTGCACCGATTGTCACATCTACCGTATCTGGCAGTCGGATGTCTGTTTCCTCCATACCTACCGTCAGCTGTTGGTTAGCAATCTCTGTAGGCAGCTTTGCAAAGGCTGTAATGATTTTCGCTTCTTGCGCATAGGTAGTAGCACCGTAGCTTGTAAGCGGGTTCACCATCAGCATAGCCAACGTTACCGCCAATAGCCTCTTTGCTTTTTTTATGATAGAAACGCTTTTTAGGGGTTTTGCCATTCGTTTTATTTTCATAAGCTCCTCACTTTCCATATCTTTTCTCAAAACAATATTGCCTTATTATCTGTTTTACTTCCGTTTCCCCCCTTCCTTTTTGTGAAAGTTTTAGGTAGCCCGTTACCGCTTCTTGCAGTTTTGTATCGGATACCGGTCTGCGTAAAAAACTGTTCACACCACCGCCTCTTCTCCATATGAATAAAAAACTACCAGACTCCTTTTTTAGAAGTCTGGTAGTTTTTATTAGGTTAGCATTTTGTCAAGAGGTTTTCAATGAATTCTGATCAAGTGGTCGAAAATCTGCACAAGTGGTTAAATTTTTTTGAAACATATAGTATACTGTTAAACCAAAAATTTTAATTTATTTCTTGTTTTTCAAAATATTTTACAATACCATGGTAAATTCCCCAAGCCATCTCCTCTTGATAGGCTTCTGTATTAAGCTTTTTTTCCTCTTCTGGATTAGTTAGAAAACCACACTCTACAATAACAGAGGGTATGCTAGTGGCCTTTAGTACATAATAATCTGTATTCCCCTTAGGCTCTCTCCGATTACTGGTATCCACATACTCTTTAATACTACTTTGAATAAGTTCTGCTAAGAGCTTTGCCTTATCTGATTTCTTGTTATAAAAAGTTTGAGCACCCTTTACACTTGGCTGAGTAAAAGAATTTTGATGGATACTAATCAAAATATCTCCACCTTCTGCAATTTTTTTACGCTCTTTCATATCCTTACTCTTATATTTTACACCATCCATCCCATCTGTATCATCATCCGTTGTCCGTGTCATAACCACTACCGCTCCTGATTGTTCCAAGTAGTCCCTTAGCTTAAGAGCAATTTTGAGATTGAGATCCTTTTCATTTTCTCCTTGAATCCCCTGCTTGCCAGGATCAAAGCCTCCATGTCCTGGGTCAATAATAATAATCTTTGAAGCTGTTGCAAGACCTATTGTTTCAACAGCTTGAGTAGCGTATTTAAAATAGGAGGCCATAAAAATCATTCCCACTAATGTAAACATCAGGATTGTCATCTTACTTCGTTTCATTCTTCACTCACCCCTTTAATAAATTATGTCCTTTTTTATTTTATTAAAGAGATTAGTAAAACATGTCTATTTTTATTACTCTATCTCAGCAAGTATATTCCAAATAGTTGGTGTTTCTAAACCTAACTTCCAAGCTGCATAGCCTGCTAAATCATACTCATTAACAAGGCCTATTCTTTGCTTAATAGAAGACTCATCCTCTAGCCATACTTTAAAGAGACTTCCCTCTTTCTGCACCTGCGCATAACGCTGTCCACTATTTGGATCTAATACAGGTTCAACCCCCCAGTTATTGACCAAATTCTGTGCAGGAGCCATGCCATAAGGCACAGACTTAAGTCCCTCTGCCGTTTCTTCCCATACTCTTGTAAAGAAAGGAATGCCTAAAACAAGCTTACTTTTGGGTACTTCTTCTAGGTTTTTTTGTAAGCCTTCTTCTACCCAAGGCAACTCTGCCACTGAACCAGCTACTTCAGAGCCTGACCAATGCTGATCATAAGCCATTACAATGAAGTAGTCACATACCTGTGCTAACTCTACTCTCGCATAATGATTGGACCAATTAGATGGCATATAGATATCTACTGATAAAGTAAACCCCTTACTTTTAACTTGAACAGAAAGCTCCCTCATAAATTGAATCCATTCTGCACTAAAGTCAGACTGCACATTTTCAATATCAATGTTAAGTCCATCTACACCATAAAATTCAGCCTTTTCTATAAGTTGATCAATGACATGCTGTCTCTTTTTGGTACTCGTTAAGATCGTTCGTGTAAGAGCCGGTTCTGTAAAATTATGACTTATAAGTGGCCATACTTGAAGCCCTCTTTTTTTAGCTTCTTGCACATATTCCACAGTGCCTCTATCTATTAAGTTCCCTTTTTCATCTGCAAATTCAAACCAAGTAGGTGAAATCACATTCGCTTGTGTAACATGATCGTATTTAGAAGTTCCCCAATTACCTGGGTTTTTACTTCCTAATTGATCCCATACAAGCTTAACTTTTTCATTAAGAGGATTAGATGGTTTAGGAAGGATTTCCTCTTCTACAGTTAAACCTGCTTGCTGAGTCCTCTCTTTCACAGCTCCTTTTGGGATAAAACCTATAAAGCCTTTTTCACTTTGTACTCTTAAAAATTCCCCTTCTTCTTTATAAATAACGACTTGCTCTCCCCTTTGGAGGTTATCCATATAAGTCGATTTATACTGTGGATGCGTTCTAAGTTCTGTTTTACTTTTTACTTTAGCTGTTTCCCTCGCTTCTTTTAAATCTACTGCTACAAATAATTGATCTTCTAAAGTGACATACACATCCACTTTAAAACGTTCTTCCAATAAACTCTCTGGTAAATAGAGCTTTCCACCTCTTTCGATAATAGGTGCTTCTAAACTAATCGTTTCACCATTTAATACCCCTTCTTTACTATCCGGAGTCATACGTAAAAGCTCCTCAAGTGTTGTGATAGTCAGTATCTTTTCTGTTTTATCATAGTAAATGGTGTCACTTACATAATTTCTAGCAAAGTCATAAGAAACATAAATCTTAGCATCTTCTAATAATACTGGTTCCTCTAAATCAATACGTTGATCTTTATATACTAGATTGATTCCATTATTTTTAAATTCGTCAAAATATACAAGTGGATCTATTTTTTCTCCCACAGGCATCATTTTTATACCTATAAAAATAGCCCCTACTACCAAAATACCACCTATTAATAATTTTTTCAGCATATCTCTTCCTCCTCACCTATGTAGTATACCATATATTTTATATTTCCAATCTTAAATTCATAGGTCTACACTAAAAAAGAACCTGGTACTCTCATAACACTCGTGAAGTACCAGGCTCTTTGTTTGCTCTTTTTATTCGATTATAATATTTTGATCTCTATTAGGTCCTACACCTACCATTGTAATTTTACACCCACAAAGCTCTTCAATTCTTGTTAAATACTTTTTAACTGACTCTGGAAGTTCTTGATACGTACGGATATGAGAAATATCTCCCCAACCCTCCAACTCTTCGTAAACTGGTTTACAAAGCTCTAAATCTTCAAGACTTGCTGGAAAATACTTAATTCTTTCACCATTGAATTCATAAGCTACACAGATTTTAACTTTTTCCAAATCTTTAAGGACATCTATTTTATTAAGTGCAATTTGTGTCAAACCACTTGTTCTTACAGCAAATTCCCCAATAACTGCATCAAACCATCCACATCTTCTAGGTCTACCTGTTACCGTTCCAAACTCATGTCCTTCTTCTCTAATGCGGTCACCAATTTCATCATGAAGCTCTGTAGGAAAAGGTCCTTTCCCTACACGGGTAATGTACCCTTTCATAACACCTATACATTCATCAATCATAGTGGGGCCAATCCCTGCCCCTATACAAGCACCACCTGTAATGGGATGTGAGGAAGTTACATAAGGATACGTCCCAAGGTCAAGGTCCAGAAGTGTGCCTTGTGCGCCCTCAAATAATACTTCTTTGCCCTCTTTAATAGCTTCATACACTGTTACCGTGGTATCATCTACATATTGTTTTAAACGCTCTGCATACTTTTTATAATTTGTGATGATTTCTTCTGCATCAAATTGTATCTCTTGATTATAAACATATTTGAGCATAGCATTTTTTACTTTTACATTTTCTCTTACCTTTTGTGCAAATACTTCTTCATGATACAAATCACACACACGAATCCCTGAACGCTCTGCTTTATCCATATAGCAAGGCCCAATTCCCTTCATGGTTGTTCCAATATCTTTGCCATCTTGAGCAGCAATCGTTTCTTTTGCTTTATCAAGTGCTTTATGGTAGGGCATAACAAGATGTGCTCTTGAACTTATTCTTAAAGTACTTACATCAATGTGCTTGGCAACTAAGCCATCTATTTCACTTAAGATACCTTCTGGATCGATAACTACACCATTGCCTACTACACATTTTTTGCCACTGTATAATATGCCCGAAGGTATAAGTTGGAACTTATAAACGTCTCCATCTACTGCTACAGTATGTCCTGCATTGTTACCACCTTGGCAACGTACAACAACATCTGCTTTCTCAGATAAAATATCTATGATTTTTGCTTTTCCTTCATCTCCCCATTGGGCACCTATTATCACTTTAGTTGGCATGGCTTACACGTCCTTTCGTATCCTTAAAATTCCATTTATTTTTGAAACATGTTTATCATAACAAATTGAAGACCATAAATCAAGAGATTTATCGAACGTTTTTATGTTTTTATATATTAATGTTCGATGGATTAGTTTCTACAAGTTTATGCCATTTATGAGTTGACAACTTCTCTTCCTATTGTTATGTTTATTTTACATTCATTCTCATCTAAATATTCATAGAAGAAGTTAATTTACTTTTTCTTTATAAATGAATGTAATAAATTACTGGATATTTACTTAAAATAAACTTATTGACAATCTGAAGCATTCCTTCGATATGTACAATCCAGGAGGTAACCTTATGGAAAAAAAAATTTATGTCTTTGGCCACATTAATCCTGATACGGACTCCATTTGCTCTGCTATTTCTTACGCTCATCTTAAAAGAGCCTTAGGAACCCCTCATGTAGTTGCCGCACGTTTAGGAAAACTTAATAAAGAAACACAATATGCTCTTGATTATTTTGGAGTAGAAACTCCTCTTTTTATCGACAATGTTAAACCTCAAGTTGGAGATATGGACTTTTACACTGTTCCTCCCATCTATTTAGCAGACTCGGTAAAAAAAGCTTGGGACATTATGACTTCTCATAAAAGACAAATGATTCCTGTGCTTTACCATGATCAAAAATTAGCAGGTGTTATCTCTATTTCTGATATTGCAAAAACATATATCGGTCTTACGGATGAGAGTGTTCTCAAAAAACATAAAACTCCCTTTATCAATATCGCAGCTGTTTTAAATGGTAAAATTGTTAAAGGAAGTTATCCAGATGCTTATGTCTCTGGAAACGTCTATGCCACAGCTTCAATGACCGAAGATACTATGCTTTCTGAAACAGATATTGTTATTGCAGGTAGTAATAAGGTGCATATTGACCTTGCTCTTCATTCTGGCGCAGGTTGTATTATTATTACAGACCAAAATATGGAGCTTTTAAAATTAGATTTACCTGAACCTACAAACTGTGCCATCATGTGTACAGGCTACTCCTTCTTTGAAACGATTAAATTAATTTCTCAAAGTATTTCT
Organism: Sporanaerobium hydrogeniformans; assembly: GCF_002735925.1. Taxonomy (GTDB): domain Bacteria; phylum Bacillota; class Clostridia; order Lachnospirales; family Cellulosilyticaceae; genus Sporanaerobium; species Sporanaerobium hydrogeniformans. The sequence goes on from NZ_PEDL01000011.1 coordinate 76,478, forward strand.
GTTAAAAATCTCATTAGAAATCAAGATGTAGTTTATTTCCAAACGGATGACCGCCTTGATGAAGTAAAAGAAGTGATGCTTGATACAGCCCATCGTCACTTCCCTATTTTAGATGAAGAAGGCAAAGTAAAAGGGGTTATCTCAAAAAGGCATTTAATCGATATTCAAAAGAAGCAAGTCATCTTGGTAGACCATAATGAAAAATCTCAAAGTGCCTCTGGTATTGAACAAGCTGAAATACTTGAGATCATTGACCATCACCGCATTGCTAATATTGATACAGGTGCACCTGTTTATTTACGTGCTGAGCCTGTAGGCTGTACAAGCACTATTATTGGTAAAATGTATGAACTTAATAATATGATGCCCCCTAAGCAAATTGCTGGACTTATGCTCAGTGCTATTTTATCAGATACCCTTATCTTTAAGTCACCTACCTGTACCCCTGATGATATTCATATGGCTAAGAAGCTGGCACAAATTGCTGAAGTCGATCTTTATGAATATGGGCGTGCATTACTCATTGCTGGTTCTTCCTTAGAAGGTGTTTCCGCTTCTGAAATTCTTTATATTGATAAAAAGAATTTCACACTTGGTAAATATAATATTTCTGTTTCTCAAGTTAATACTGGAGATTTCAAAAGCCTCTTTTCTATGAAAGCTGATCTCTTAGTTGAAATGCGTGAATTAGCTACTAGAGAAGGTTTAGATCTTTCTATTTTAATGGTAACAGATATCATTATAGGTGGAACTGAGATAATGGCCGTTGGGAATGAACGTTGGTTAGCTGAGCGTGCTTTTGATTTCTCTAAGTCAGATGAAAGTATTTTCTTAGCAGATGTTTATTCACGTAAAAAACAAATCATCCCTAAACTTATGATTGCAGCTCAAAGCTAAATAGCATTCTCCTAAAAAAGAAGAAGTGAGTATTTTCAAGTCTCACTTCTTCTTTATTTATAGTAAAATCCTAGTTGGCCTTATCTATTCATTTTTTAGTTTAAATTGATCTACCCTACTCTTTAAAATTTCAGCTTGACCATAAAGTTCTTCACTAGCTGCTGCACTTTCTTCAGCTGTGGCTGAATTTGTCTGTATCACTTCTGCTACTTGTTCAATGCCTTTATTAATACGTGTAATATTCTTTGCTTGTTCATTTGATGCCTCTGCTACATTTTCCACAAGACGTGCTGTGCGCTGTACACCTTCAACAATATTTTTTAGTGCTTCTGCTGTATCACGAGCAAGCCTCATACCTATATCTGACTTGTGCATAGATCCCTCTATTAAGAGAGTCGTTTCCTTGGCTGCACTTGCACTTCTATCTGCTAAATTACGTACCTCTTCTGCTACTACTGCAAAACCTTTCCCTTGTTGTCCAGCTCTAGCTGCCTCTACTGCTGCGTTAAGAGAGAGTATATTAGTTTGGAAAGCAATTTCATCAATCACCTTAATAACTTTAGATATGTCTTTAGAAGCTGCTAAAATTTCTTCCATAGCATTCAGCATTTGTTGCATCTGTTCATTCCCCTTTAGAGCATTGGTTTCTACATCACTTGTTAAAGTATTTGCCTTATTAGCATTTTCAGCATTTCTTTGAGTGTCTGCTTTAATACAAGTAATTAATTTTTTAAGTTCTTCAACAGCACTAGCTTGCTCAATTGTCCCTTGTGATAGGGCCTCACTCGCATCTGCTACCTGCTTAGACCCTTCTCTTATCTGCTTTGCTGCCCCATTAATATCTTGCATAATATTACTTATATTACGAGACATATGATTAAAAACAATTGCTAGTTTACCTACTTCATCTTCTGCATCACTTTCAACAGCTATGCTTAAATCTCCTTCTGCTATTTTATCTGCTCCCCTAACAAGTTTATTTAAAGGTTTTGTTAAAGCTCTTCCCAAAACAAGACTAAGTAAAATAGAAATAAAAGCAATACCTACTAGAGCTTCAGTCATAAATAACTGCGCTTTATGAGCAATATTTTGATTGTTAACTACCTTTAATTTTGCATCCTCTAATTTATGATCTCTTATCTTACCTATAAGCTCTTGCACCTCACTGGTCATCTTAAGCATTTCTGTATTTTGAGTTAGATAATCTTGAATAGTACCTACATCATTTTCTAAAAAAAAGTAAACCTCTTTATCTATCTCTTTTTCATACGCTTTATTTAAGGCCTTAAATTCCTCGAATCTTTGCTTATTTGTACTATCCAAATAAGCATTATCTAATTTTTCTATAAGTTCATCTACTTTTTTTTGTGTTTCTAGTATTGCCTCATATTTTAATTGTTTTTCTTTACCTACCTTTTCAATAATGAGCTCATTTATTTGTACGCGTTGTTCTTGAAAAGAGGTGGTTAACTCTCCTAACCAAACAAGTGGAACCATTTTCTCTTCATAAAGCTGTAAATCTCCTTTTGCTAAGCCAGCTATATTCTTAATTCCTAATAATGCTACCAAAGAACTCAAGCAAATAATAACCCCAAAACTTAATATCAACTTTACACTTAGCTTTAAATCCTTTAATCTTTTCATTTTCTATCCCCTTATTTTAACTACTCTTCACGCACTTTTTTATGTCTTAATAAGTCTTTCGTATTCTTAATTAGCCCTCTACTAATTTTTTAGCATCTATAATTAAACTCATTTTATCTTTTATAATACTTATTCCTCTAATTATTTCTTTACTTTCATTACGTTGGCTATCCAAAAAACTTTCAATATTTTTTTCTTCCACACCAATAATTTCAACTGCTCTATCTGCGATAAAACCCATTTGTTTTTTCTCTACCTGTACAATAATGATACATCCTGCATGCGTAAGAGGTATCTTTTCTTGTCTTAGCTTCTGGTGTAAATCTTTAATAACAATAGCTTGCCCCCTTAGATTAATAACCCCTTTCATAGTTGAATCTTCCCCTGGCATAGAAAGGATTGGTTGAAGCTTAATAAGCTCTTTAATATACCGAATCTCTAGCATGTATTGGCCTTTTCCTAAGTAAAATAAGAGGTATTTGTCTTTTTGCCCTTCTTCTTTGGATAGGTTAATACTAAAATTTACATTTTCCAACTAACTCCACCACCTTATACATTAACGATGTTTGTACATCTTATGCATACTTATCCTTAACTGTTCCAGTATTCTATACAGGCTTATTTTCCTAAAAATGTGACTATTTATTCTCCTATAGTAGTAAATAAGTCTACTTACTGCAATAAAAAAAGGTTTTAGAATGCCCTGCATTCTAAAACCTTTTTTCCCCTTAAATAACCTTAGTTAGCTTTACTTATTATAAATATTTTGCTAAGACGTCTATCGCATGTAAACGAATAAGCTCTTGCCCATGTTCTTTTAAAAACAACTCATTTAAATCGGTATTTTGACACCTTAATGCAAACTCATCAAGTATACCTACTAGACCCTCGGCTTTCATATGTGCCTTTTTGTTTTTGTTTAAAACTAAGAAATATTTATCATTGTATTTATAAAGCGAACTATCACCTATAAACAAAGACTGCAATCTATGTGAAGCCATGCACACTGTATCAAAGTCTCCAAATAAATAAGTCAGTGACTTTACTTTATTTATACTTTCCTTTTTGTCATTAGACTTCTCATCTCTACCCATAAGTGCTAGGTCAGTCATCCGATCCTCCTCCGGCTCCTTAAAGGTACGATGAGTAGGCCTTTCGCCAATAGCATCTAGCTTTTGTTCAATTTGCATGGGATCTTCCACTTTTGTTACTACAATCATGATGCTGTCTGTAGAAAGGGGCACAGCCTCTATCATCAAAGGTACATTCTCTGTTTCAAAACCAAAGTCCTCATAAGCTCGTGCCATCATGTCTTTAAAAAGCGCTTGTGCTTTTTTAGAGCCATATGCTAGTTCACTAATCTTAATATTTCTATCCATAAGGTCTGAGTGATTTAAAGTGACTTGGATTTGCGTGTCGCTAATCTTTTCTATTTTCATTCAAATCACATCCTTTCATTATCCTTTAACTTTTTCTTTTACTTCATTCTTTACATGCTATATAGACTAGTATAATGTAGATACCCCTACTATGTAAAGAGTCTAATATTTGTAATTATTATGATACTCTCTTCCTCGTTCTATTACGTTCACTCACTCCTTAAGTAGCAAGCTTAAAATTTTTTTGTACCCAAACAGCTACTATGTGTTATCTATATTATATGGATTCATTTAATAAATTATATTATTTTACCTACTTTATATAATAGATTTTTGATATATTAAAAATTACTTACTTTTTGATAGGGTTTTTGCACAAAAATACACCAAAAATTGATATATTTTTAATATTTTTTCTTTGTTAAAAAAATATCAAAAACTATTGACGTGTATACAGTATACATTGTATAATGTAAATGTACTTTAACCAAAGTATTCTGTCTTATTATTTTGTATATAACTATATGTTATAGATATTATTTAACACAACAAGGAGATGATATTCATGTTTGAGCAATGGAATGGTTTTGTACAAGGTGAATGGTCAAGAGAAGTTAATGTAAGAGATTTTATTCAAAAAAACTATACACCTTATGAAGGTGATGACTCTTTCCTAGCTGGTGCTACTGAAAGAACTTTAAAATTATGGGCTGAAGCTTTAGAATTAATGAAAAAAGAACGTGAAAAAGGAATCTTAGATGTTGAAACTAAAATCCCATCTACTATTACTTCTCATGGTCCTGGTTACCTAGACAAAGATTTAGAACAAATTGTTGGTTTTCAATCTGATGCTCCTTTAAAAAGAAATATTATGCCAAATGGTGGAATACGTACTGTTAAAAGTGCACTTGAAGCTTATGGCTATGAGTTAGATCCTCAGACTCTTGAAACTTTCTCAAAATATCGTAAAACACACAATGATGGTGTATTTGCAGCTTATACAGCAGATATGAGAAAAGTACGTCACTCAGGTGTTATTACTGGACTACCTGATGCTTATGGCCGTGGTCGTATTATTGGTGACTACCGTCGTGTTGCTTTATATGGAGTTGATTTCTTAATTAAAGACAAAATGGCTCAAAAAGATTCTCTTGAAGTAGGTATTATGTCTGAAGATGTTATTCGTCTTCGTGAAGAAATTACAGAACAAATTACTTCTTTAAAAGAACTTAAAGCGATGGCTATGAGTTATGGCATCGACATCTCAAATCCAGCTCAAACTGCTAAAGAAGCTATTCAAGCTGTATACTTTGGCTACCTTGGTGCTGTTAAAGAACAAGATGGTGCTGCCATGTCTCTTGGACGTACTTCTACCTTCCTTGATATTTATATCGAAAGAGATCTTAAAGCAGGTATTATCACTGAAGAAGAAGCTCAAGAATTAATGGATCACTTCGTCATGAAACTTCGTATGGTACGTTTCCTTCGTACACCAGCATATAATGAATTATTCTCAGGAGACCCAACATGGGTAACAGAATCTATAGGTGGTATGGGCATCGATGGTCGTCCACTTGTTACTAAAACAAGCTTCCGTTTCCTTCATACTTTAACAACTCTAGGTCCTGCTCCAGAACCAAACTTAACAGTACTTTGGTCTACTCGTCTTCCACAAGGCTTTAAAAACTACTGTTCTAAAATGTCTATCCAAACAAGCTCTATCCAATATGAAAATGATGATTTAATGAGAGGTTATTGGGGAGATGATTACGGTATTGCATGTTGTGTATCTGCTATGAGAATTGGTAAACAAATGCAATTCTTTGGTGCACGTGCTAACCTTGCTAAAACATTATTATATGCTATCAATGGTGGTGTGGATGAAAAATATAATGAACAAATTTCTCCAAAATTTGCTCCTATCACCTCTGAATATCTGGACTTTGATGAAGTATGGGAAAAATTTGATCAAATGATGGATTGGGTTGCTAGTGTTTATGTAAATGCACTAAATGTAATTCATTATATGCATGATAAATACTGCTATGAAAAATTAGAAATGGCACTTCATGATAAAGAAATTCTTCGTACCTTTGCAACAGGTATCGCTGGACTTTCTGTAGTTGCTGACTCACTTTCAGCTATTAAATATGCTAAAGTTAAAACCATTAGAAACGAGGCTGGTCTTGTAACTGATTATGAAATCGAAGGTGAATACCCAGCTTATGGTAACAATATTGAAGAAGCAGACGAACTTGCTATTAAAGTTGTTGAAACCTTCATGGCTAAAATTAGAAAATACCCAACTTATAGAAACTCTTACCCAACCATGTCCGTTCTTACTATCACTTCTAATGTTGTTTATGGTAAGAAAACAGGTAATACCCCAGATGGACGTAAAGCTGGTCAACCTTTTGCACCAGGTGCTAACCCAATGCATGGACGTGATACAAAAGGCGCTGTTGCTTCTTTGGCATCCGTTGCAAAACTTCCTTATCAAGATTCTCAAGATGGTATCTCTAATACATTCTCTATCATTCCAGGTTCACTTGGTAAAACATTAGACGAACGTGTAACTAACCTTATTGGTTTATTAGATGGTTACTTTGCTCAAAATGCTCACCATTTAAATGTAAACGTATTTGATCGTGAAACATTACTTGATGCAATGGATCATCCTGAAAAATACCCACAACTTACTGTACGTGTATCTGGATATGCTGTTAACTTTATCCGTTTGACAAGAGAACAACAATTAGATATCATTAATAGAACCTTCCACGAAAGAGTTTAATTAAAAATATTGAAATAATTAGTCAATAAAGAGGATTCTTGGAGTCCTCTTTATTACTCAAAGTACATTAAAATCAGGAGGTATGACATGAAAGGCAAAATACATTCAATTGAAACTTGTGGAACAGTAGATGGACCTGGTATCCGTTATATTGTTTTTACTCAAGGCTGTCCTCTTAGATGCAAATATTGCCATAATCCTGATACTTGGAAAATGCAAGATGGGCAAGATGCAGACACAGAGGATTTAATCCAAGACATTGTAAAATATAAATCCTTTATGCAGTTTTCAAAAGGTGGTGTCACCATTAGTGGCGGCGAACCCTTCTTACAACCTGAATTTATTAAAGATTTACTAGAGAAATGTAAAGCTAATAATCTGCATACTGCAATAGATACTTCAGGTTTTGTAAGTATTGAAAAGGCTGATCCTGTTTTAGATTTTGTAGATCTTGTTCTCCTTGATATTAAATGCTATAATCCTGAGTCTTTCAAGACACTCACAGGTGTGCCACTTGAACCTACATTACAATTCGCCCAGCATCTTGCCAAACGTAATATCCCTATTTGGCTACGTTATGTATTGGTGCCAGGACTTACAGACGTCCAAGAAGACATTGAGCAGTTAGCTAAATTTTTAGCCACATTTCCTAATATAGAGCGTTTGGATATTCTTCCTTTCCATAAGATGGGGGAATATAAATGGGAACAATTAGGTTATACTTATGAACTTACTGATACACTAGAACCTACTCAAGTTGAAGTAAATAAAGCACGTGAAATTTTCCTAAAATATAACCTTCCTGTTCACTAACTCTCCTTGTATATTTATAAAACAAAAAGGCTGATAGAGAATCCCCTAATAACTTCCCTATCAGCCTTTTTAATTTATAAAATTGTTTTATACCTGTGTAGACTGTGCTTTCTCTTTAAAAAGGCGATTCCAAAAAGAACTCTTTACTTTAGGTTGTTCAGTAAAGTTCTCTGCCATTTCTTTTCTCATTCTTTGCACTTCACGCATGGTTTCATCTAACTTCTTATAGTACTCTGCATCCTTTTCCTTTTGTCTTGCTTCTAAAGCTTCTAATTTTTCATCTACCACATTTTCTACCTTTTGCTCTATTTCTTTATGTATTTCATTTTGTGTCAACTCCTTATACTCTATTAAAGCCTCTTTAAACATATCCTTCATCATTAAAGAAAACTGCTTGACTTGCTCACCTGTCACATCCTCTAACATAGTTGTATCTGTTTTCTTTACACTATTAACGGGTGTAAGTTGTACACTGGTAAGTTGACTATACGTTTCTTTTGTTTCTTCGTCTATGCCTTCATGAACAATATTTTCAATCGCTTTTAACTGCAAACCTTGTTCACGCATCTCTTGAACCTGTTTAAATAGCTCTACATCTTCCATCGTATAAATCCGATGTCCCTTTGTATTACGTTTAATATCAAGATTTAACTCTTTCTCATAAAATCTAAGCACATATGGTTCTGTATCTAGCATCTCTGCCACATCTTTTACTGTTAAAAAATCATCTTTTAACATATTTTCTCCCCACCTCATCATTCGTACTATTTGAGACAATTATACCATATTTTTACATTATTTCAATTAATTTATTATATTATTAATAATAATCATATTATGCTATCAACTTAGAACAAAACCTTGATAATACGATACTTCTTTTTATAAATAAAAAAGGAATGATGCAACTCTTAACTAACTTGTTTTGCATCATTCCTTTTTTATTTTTTATTTTTTGCTTTTTTCCTTACTTACAACCTTTAACTCCTCTTCTAAAAAAGTAATAGTCTTTATTCAGTAACTTGTTCTACACTTTCTATTCCTTTTTCTTTTTTAAACAGTTTAGAAATACCTTCTATAACAATAAGAATGGCAAGCACAAATAAAATAACAGCAATTATGGCTAATAAATAATTAGGCTTTTCTGCTAAAATATTATTCTTAACAACTAAGATAAGGGCTACTATTGTCACACAGAACATAAACACCATAGGAATAACTGTCATTAATGTTTGTTTATTAGATTTTGCAAGCCATGCAGTAATGGCAAGAAGAGCTAGAGACCCTAATAACTGGTTAGACGCACCAAAGATTGGCCAAATATTTTTATAGCCAAAGCCTAAAAGTATGCTAGCAAGAGCTACGGTAATCACTGTGGCTACTACGCTATTCCCAAAGAACTTTCTTACCCTCTCATTCGAATCTTCAAAAATCTCTTGGAACAAATAACGTCCAATACGCGTTGCTGTATCTAGACTTGTTAAGGCAAAAGCAGAAAAAGATAAAGTCACAAATACGACCCCTACATTCACTGGAAGACCAAATTGATTCATAAATTGTGCGAGTCCTGCTGCAAAAATAGCTGCTGGTGCACCTAACTCACTGGCATTAGAAATATATCCAAAGGTAATGAGTGCAATAACAGCTACAATACCTTCAATGAGCATGGAACCATAACCAATAAGCTGGGCATCCTTTTCATTTTTGATTTGTTTAGCTGTTGTCCCTGAGCTTACTAAAGAGTGAAAACCAGAAATAGCACCACAAGCTACTGTTACAAATAAAAATGGAAATAAGGTTTGTCCCCCAACAGTAAAACCATTATAAGCACTCGTTACAAGATGAGGTCTATAAAGGATAACACCAATAACCCCCCCTGCTAACATCGCATAAAGGAGGAAAGAGCAAAGATAATCTCTAGGCTGTAATAAAATCCATACTGGTAAAATAGAAGCTGCTGCAATATAAATAATTAAAATAACATTCCACATACCCTTAGATAATTTAAGAATTGGGAAATAATAACCTATTAAAATACATAAGAAAAGTAAAGTGACACCTGCAACAGTAGCAATACTGATAGGTACATTTTTACGGTAGACTGCTACTCCAAAAAAGACTGCTAAAAAAATAAATAAAATAGATGCTGTACCTGATTGTGCTCCTGTAAGTTTATCTGCTTGCGTAGCATCAAAAGCAAATGTTGTTGCACAAATATCTGTAAAGGCTGCCACTACTAAGATAAGCGTAGCATAAGCAAAGATATTAAAAAGTATTTTCCCTCTTTTACCAATATTGATTTTAATTATTTCCCCAATACTTTTTCCATCATGCCTAATAGAGGCAAAGAGTGCCCCAAAGTCATGTACACCACCGATAAAAATAGAACCTATAATAATCCACAAATAAACAGGTAACCACCCAAATACAGCGGCTAATATAGGACCCGTAATAGGACCTGCTCCTGCTATAGATGAAAAATGGTGACCTACTAACACTTTAGCATCAGTGGGTACATAATCTACATTATCAAATTTAGTCTTTGCCGGTGTTTCCCTATTGACATCAATCCCCCATTTTTTTACAAGCCATCCCCCATATACTATGTAGGCTACTCCAAAAATAACAACAGCTAGCACAAGAAGTAATAAAGAATTCATAAACTTTCCCCCTATAATTAGTTTATTTATAAAAAGATGTAGGTAGATACATCCTTTTAACCCTTTTACCTGCCCTATTGGTTAAAAATTCTTGATTATCTAATGTAATAACAATGAGACGAATTTCGCAAAACCCTTTTAAGTAATAAGTGTAGATTTTCTCATATTTAAACCTTTTTACTAATTTTTTATCCAGTGACGCCCCCAAGGTGCTTCCTACCATTATTCCATTAATATATGTACTTTTATGAAATGCATGTGGTTTTACTAATTCTGAAGGAAGCTCTTTTAAATAATCTAAAAATTGATTGACTTCTTCTTGTCCAATTTCTTCATAGGTTTTAATCAAAATATGTTCATTGGTTTCAAACTTGTCAATGATATCTTTGGGACTTAAGAGAGTTCTGCCTAGCATTAAACTACAACTCCCATACAAATCTAGCATTTCTTTTCCTATTTGTTTCTCTCTTTCTATTGTACAATAATAGGCTAACTTCTCTGAAATGTTTTCTAGATATCTCTCTTTTTGCATCCCCATCATCCTCTTCTTAAGACTATCTATTATCTATATTAGTATTAATTTATATAATTTTCAATATATTATATAAATTTATTATTTTACTGTATTAGACATTAGTGTTGCCATTGTTTAAAACTCTCTATTTCTGGTATAATTTAACTATTATACTTATTTAGGAGAAGAAATGATGAAACGTACAGCAGAAATTAAAGAAGCAATCCAATTATTATCCCAGCAACAGCTTTTTTTAAGTATTTTTATTTTTTGTGTAACCTCTTGCTATTCGTATTTGTACTATTAGTGAAAGGCTTTTCAAATGTAAAGGAGGATTTTATGAGAGAATCAGTAGACGTGCTGATTGAGAAGTACAAGAACAACTTGTTTGTAATTGCATTCAATATTTGTAAAAATATGCAAGACTCAGAAGATGTGGTTCAAGATACTTTCATTCAATACATATCATTAAAAAAGGATTTTGAAACAGAGCAACACATCCGTGCATGGCTTATACGAGTAGCAATTAATAAAGCTAAAAATAAGAATATGACTTTTTTCAGACGAAACATAGTTCCTTTAGAAGAGTATATGGAGACATTAACTTTTGAATCTCACGAGTCCTCTGAATTGTTTGAAACGGTAATGAAGCTACCAGAAAAATTTCGTATTGTAATCCATCTATTTTATTATGAAGACTACTCTGTAAAAGAAATTTCCGATATTCTAAGAATATCGGAAAGTAATGTAAAAGTTCGACTGTCACGTGGAAGGATGTTACTTAAAAATACATTGAAGGAGGTATGGGAAGATGACAAATAAAGAAAAATACAAACAAGCATTTTCTACAATGCATATCTCTGATGAATTTTCTGTGGAGGTAAAAAAAATGATAACTACTAATAAAAAACCAAAATTAAATCGATTGGTTGCAAGTATTGCTGCCTTTGTATTGATTGTAGGCAGTGCCACTATGGCATACGCTACTGATTTTTGCGGAATTCAGCGTACTTTACAGCTCTGGATACATGGAGAGCAAACAAATGCAACTATTCAATTTGACGGAAATGGAAATTATGATCTGAACTATATCGATGATGAGGGGAACAGTAAACATCAAGGTGGTGGCGGTGTGGCATTTGATGTTTTTGGCAACGAACGTCCCTTGACGGAAGAAGAACTCATGGAACAAATGGCAGCTCCTGATGTTGTCTATGAAGAAGATGGTTCTGTTTGGGTGTATTGGTTCAATCAAAAGATTGATATTACAGATAAATTTGAAAACAATATCTGCTATGTTAAACTAGAAAATGGAGATAAAACTTTGTATATGACTGTTAGATATGAAAATGGCTATTCCACCTCACCCCATAAATATATAATACCTTAATCCACAACTAATCTTATAGCAAGTCAAATGAGTATAATACAAAGTTGTCGATAAGCTAAATTTTTAATCAAATAGTTATTTTATATAGTAATAGGACTTCCTAGATCATTAGGAAGTCCTATTACTATATTTGAGTATTAACACATTTGTCTAACACAGCCATTATTTTATATGATTTATCATTTCACAAATGGCTCGTCTAGCCTGTGAAATAGTCGTAGCTCCCTCTTTTATAGAAAGCTTATCTTTATTCCTTAGTATTTCCAAAAGATGGGCAATACGCGGCAAACGTAAATGTACTTTTCTAAGCTCTTGTGGCTTACTAAATACTTCTTCTGGACTTCCTTCTAATTGAATAGTCCCTTTCTCTAGAACATAAACATATTGACAATAAAGGGGAACTAGGTCGATATCATGTGTAGCAATGATAACTGATATGTTTAGTTCTTTTTGCAGCTCTTCGATAAGCCCCATGATCTCACTAATCCCTTCTGGATCTAAACCCGCTGTAGGTTCATCCAATATAAGCACCTCTGGTTCCATAGCTATTACACCTGCTAAGGCTACTCGCTTCTTTTGCCCATAACTTAAACTATGTGTAGGTCTTTGACTAATAGCACTAATTCCTGTTCTTTCTAATGCTCTTTCTATCCGTTCTCTTGCTATCTTTTCCTCTATTCCAAGATTAACCACCCCAAAAGATACATCTTCATAAACACTTGCAGAAAAAAGTTGACTGTCTGGGTCTTGAAAAACAATCCCTACCTTTTGCCTGAGTTTATGCAAATCTTTATTCTTATAGGAATAGGCCTCTCCTTTATAACACACTTCCCCTTCTTTAGGCTTTAAAATGCCATTGAGATGGAGAAAAAGTGTGGATTTACCTGCCCCGTTGCCCCCCAATAAAGCAATCACCTTTCCCTTTGGAATATGTAACTCTATGTTTTGGAGAGCTGGTGTCCCATCCGGATAATCAAAGCTCACATTTTTGACTTCTATAAGCATTTCTTCCATCTTATGCTCCTATCTTATTAATAAATTTTCCAAAATAGCTACTCCTATTAAAATAACTTCTATGGCAACTAACTTTATTAAGCTAAGTCGTTCATACTGTTCATTACTTAATACTCTAAGCGTTCCATTGTATCCTCTTGCCTCTAAAGCTGTATATACCTTATCATTCATTTTAAGAGCACGATAAAGCAAGGTAGAAAGAAGCTGTCCCATGGAACGCAGCCCTGTTTTTAAATCCTTATACCCTAATCTAGAAGCTTGTGCCAGTTGAGTCGTGAGTGCCATATCCATTAAAATAAAAATAAAGCGATAAATCAGCTGCATCATTTCTATAAGAAGCTGTGGAAGCTTTGCTTTTTGAAGGACATGAAGGATATCATTTAAAGGCGTTGATAGACATAAAAAATACAATACATTCACACATGCTATGGCTTTAAGAAAAAGTTGGCTTCCCTTTATTAAGCCTTCCTTTGAAATACCTATTATGATCGTTTGAAGCTGTAGTGCCAACAGAAGCCCTTCACGACTTGCCGCTCGTTCTACCATGAGTGTCAATACGCTTATGCATAAAAATCCAAGGGGAAGCCCTAGAAGCTTTAAATAAAGCTTCATAGGCATTCCCCCCTTTAGAATACTTATGTACATAGTTAAGACACTCACACTTATAAAAAGCAAAAAACTCTTGGTCATTAATGTTGTAAGAAGGAGCATACTAGCAAAAATTACCTTTTGCTCAGGATAAAACCTTCTAAGGCGAGAGTGGTAAGCATAGTAATCAAGTTCTCTCATCTTAGGAAACCTTCTTCTCTTTTTGACTTCGTCCTTTAAGATAGCCAAAGCCATAAGCTACTACAGCAGCTCCTCCTGCTGCTTGTAGTGCAAAAAGTAAACTTTCAATCTCCCCACTAGCAGGTTCTATAAATGGCTCGAACCAAGGCTCATACTCTGCATTTATTTCAGTTATAGCTACTTCAGCCTCACCATCTGCTCCACCAAATTCTGCATCCTTTACAATAAATAAGGGAAGTATACTTATTAAAACAACTAATAAAATAAGTCCTGCATTTATCCAAAATGTTTTTTTCTCTTTTAACATATTTTTCCCTCCTTAGATAACCTGCCAAGATTAATAAGACCTTGTTCGCTATATTTTTTCAAACTATTTACCACAACCACAGTAAGAAGTCCTTCACTTATAGCAAGTGGTAATTGGGTTAAGGCAAAAATACCTAAAAATTTTATAAGTGATGCCTCTACACCTCCCACTTCTGCTGGGAAAGCTAGTGAGAGCTGAATAGATGTCGTTACATAAGTTAAAAGATCGCCTAACATAGCTCCCATAAAAACAGCTAACCATTGAGGTGCTTTAAGTTTTCTACATAATTTATAAATGCCATAAGCAGCTATAGGCCCTACAATCGCCATGGAAAAAACATTAGCTCCTAGTGTTGTAATTCCTCCATGAGCTAGTAAAAGAGCTTGGAACAAGAGAACAATGGCACCTATTACAGCCATTACCATGGGGCCAAATAAAATAGCTCCTAAGCCTACCCCAGTTGCATGGGAACAACTTCCTGTTACAGAAGGTACTTTTAATGCAGAAAGTACAAAAGCAAAAGCACCCACCATCGCTAAAATTAATTTACTTTTCTTATCTTCATTTATAATTTTTTTCATAGATAAAAGACCTGCTATAAAAAAAGGGATACATATAACGCTCCAGGACAAGCTCCATAATGGTGGTAAAAATCCCTCCATAATATGCATTCCATAGCTACTTGTAGCAATACCTGACATCACACAAAATACTGATAAAATTTGAAGATTTTTATTTACTTTATTTTTCATCCTCTTCTTCCTTTCTGTCTTAGCATCAATGAACTCACTTATTTTGTGCATTAAAAAGCCCTTAACTTTTAATGAGTTAAGGGCTTTATACATTGCTAAAATACGCATCTTGTATAATTTTCATTTACAATACCCCCTATCTCTCGTAGAGTTTTAGTATTCTTTGAATAGGTAGGTCTTCTGACTCAAGTCTCATCATCTTTTTTGCCTTCCCAGTTACCCAGTGGCATCCTAAAAAAGACTCCTCTTTTACAGCGGCGGGACCGTGTGGGATTTACACCCAGCTTCTCTTTTAATTGATTAAAAATCAAACCCATTCTTTTATGCTAATAAGCAGTTGCTCATTAGTTTCATTATCCTATTATATTTAGTATAGCATAGCTTTATGCAGAGCACCAACTAAATTTTTAGACTAGTCTTTATCTTGGCTTAACCTACCATCTCCAGTAACTGGAATAGCTTCCCCTAAATAAGTAGGCTTTGTTTTTATAAAATTAACAAGCATAAAATCTTTCGTTCGTGCCAGGCATTCTCTTAATTTATAGCGTGACATCCCTGGATAGGGATAAGGCTCAGCGGCTACGCCAACGGCTTCGATACCTAATTTTTGTGCCATATAGAGTGCACGTGGTAAATGATATTCTTGTGTCACAATGACCATATTATGCACCTTGAAAATCTCACATGCCCTATAAATACTTTCATAAGTACTAAAACCTGCATGATCTAAAAATATATCCTGCTTGGCGATACCTTTTTGTTCCATAAATCGTCTCATACTATTCACTTCATCATACTCTTTTTGACCATGATCTCCAGTAAGTAGAACCTTTGGAATATTGGTATTTTCGTAAACTTCATAAGCCTTTTCCAGTCGGTCTGTTAGCATACTACTAGGTTCACCATTAGGACGCACATAAGCTCCTAATACCATGATACAATCTGCATCCTCAACTTCACTAATCGTTACAATACGCTCTTTGCTCATATATAAAATCCACGCATTTGTCCCAAGTATCGTTATAGCACAAGCAATACCAAGCCCTAAAAAATAGCCAAAGAGCCTTTTTGCCCAACATAATAAAAATTTTTTCATTCTCTCTCCCCTCTATAAATGTAGCTTCATTTCTTTTGCAAGAACCCCTCTTTTTATTATGTTATCTTATTTTATCCTAAAATTCAATATTGGAATTATATTGCCTGCTTTTATAAAACCTTCACTTTATACACTAATCGGAAAACTTAAGATGACTTTAAATAAATCGCCATCAATAAAAATTTCTAAGGTACCACCTTGAATAGCTGTCAAACTCTGTGCAATAGCTAAGCCCAATCCTGAACCTTCTGTACTTCTTGCTGCATCCCCTCTAGTAAAGCGACCAAAAAGCTCCTCTGGTAAAATATTAAGATAATCTCTAGATGTATTCTTTAAAATAAACTGAGCTTGCTCTCCTTTATTAAGCACATCTATGTAAACCCGTGTATGTGGCATTGCATATTTATTAACATTTGAAAGAAGATTTTCAATAATGCGCCAAAGATGTCTTCCATCAGCTTCAATATATGCCTCTTGTAATTGATGAATGATTACCTCTAAATTATTTCTTGCTAAGCGATCACTATATTCTCCTACAGCCTGTTCTACTAATTGATGAAACTGAATTTTTTCTGGTTCTGCCTTTATATTGCCAGACATTGCCTTTGAGGCTTCCACTAAATCCTCTACCAGTTGCTTCAACCGATTACTTCGCTCATCCAAAACCTCTATATATTCTTTTGCTACCTTGTTTTCTATTTTTTCTTCTTTTAATAGATCAATATAACTTATAATAGAGGTAAGTGGCGTTTTAAGGTCATGGGATACATTCGTAATCAGCTCTGTTTTGAGACGTTCATTTTTAATACTCTCTTCTTTTGCCCGTTCTAAACCATCACCTATATGACCTAAACAATAGCTCAGCTCTTTTAAGGCAGGTAAGCTTAAAGAAAGTTTAAATTGAGTTTTTAACTCTCCCTTTTCTATTTTTTTTGCCACACCCATTGCCTTACTAAAATCTACTGCACTCTTTATAATAATACTTGTTATAAAGATTTCTATAAGAATAAGCAAAACACTATTTATGTATACAAGCTTGTTATCCGTTAAATTTATATAGCTAAAGCTTTCTTTAAATAAAGTATATACCAGTATCCCTTTTATCCCTAATATGCCAATACCTACTAGCACAGTTAATTTAACATAGTTCTTTTCCGAATGCAGGTAACTGGATATCTTTTGTTGCCACTTTTTTAAAGCTCCTTTTATTTCTTTTACTCTAAACTGTTTAACTACTATTTTATTTTTACTCCACTCCCATAGTTTATAAATATAGATTGCTTCATACCATCCAGGCCTTTTTATAGCTTTTTTAAACAGAGAAAGTATCATTAGACCTATTCCTGCTCCCAGGGCACTTATACCCAATAAACTTATATTCTCTACTTCATAACCTTTCTCTAACTCAGCAGGTAGCCAACTTCCCTCCCAATAGTTAATCTGTTTCCAACTAAAATAAAGATATAGTACTCCACTCAAACTCACGAGTGCCACTAGACCTACTCTATCTATAGGTAAAATCCATTCTCTTATTTTACTTCCTGCTTCTTGCGTTTCAAGCTCCTTATTTGATGGTCCTTGAAGCTTCTTTCTCCACATTAAACATATGCCTATACCAACTAATTGAAGAAAAGCAGTCACTCCCCATTTATAATAAAGATTGATTTTAGCATTTCTTTCATCGTAAAAGCTTTTAGCCTTATAAAAGTCATCTTTACTTTGAAGAGGTTGCTTTAACCCTATATAGAGTCTATAATTTTCTGCTAGTTCACCTTCCTCTAAGGACTTTTGCAAATTTCCCCAACTTAGTTTTTGCCTTTTACCATTTTGCTCTAAAATATATTGTCCATTCCCTATAATATAAGCCTTCTTTGATTTAAAGTATTCCGTCACCTGAGCTTCTTTTAAAAGGTTACCTTCTTGCAAATTACTGATAATCCTTCCCTCAGCCTCGTTAATAACCCAGTATTCTAGGTTAGTTACTTCTCCTTCAAGCTTACTTATCTTTTCTATCAACTGTTCAAAGCTTTGCTTTTTAGCTTCTAATATATCTTTTATAGCTGTCTCTTGCTTTACTTTGAAGGTTTGCTTGCTATAATAAGCATCTATTTCTTTTTGGCTTACCTTCTCTTCATCAAAGCCCCCTTGCTTATCGCTTGATACGAGTATACGCTGCATAAAGGTTCCTATATTTAAAAGCTCTTCTTTGCAAATGGGACTATTATAGTAACTTTGAGGTAACATACCATATTCCATAAAGCCTAAGGTACAGTTTATCAATGTAAAAATAACTGATGATACAAGACAAAAAAGAATTATAAGATATAACTTGCTTTTAATATTTCTCCACAATATAACCACTCCCCCATACTACCTTTATGTATTTTGGTTCCTTTGGATTGATTTCAATTTTTTCTCTTAATCTTCTAATATGTACAGCCACTGTATTTTCTGGTGAATAAGCTGTCTCCTGCCATACCTGTTCGTATATTTGATGAATGGATAAAACTTGTCCACTGTTCCTAAGTAAGTAAACAAGTATTTTATACTCCGTTGGGGTGAGCTTAATTGGTTCTCCATCTACTGTTACTTTATTGTTGCGTGTATCTACCCATAATCCCCCATTTATTAATACCTCTTCATCCTGCTTAAAGCTTCCTAACGTCGTGTAACGTCTTAGTTGAGATTTAACCCTTGCCAAAAGTTCAAGGGTATTAAAAGGTTTTGTTATGTAGTCATCTGCTCCAAAATTAAGACCTGCTATTTTATCTGTTTCCTCACTTTTAGCAGATAAAATAATAATAGGAATGTTTCTCTCCTGCCTTATTCGTAATGTTGTTGAAAGCCCATCTAGCTTTGGCATCATGACATCAAGAAGTATTAGATGCACTTCTTGTTTTTCCAATAGTTCTAGGGCCTGTTCCCCATTATATGCCTTCAAAACATGATAGCCAGCTTTTTGAAGGTGCATTGCTAAAGAGCTCACAATCAACTCATCATCGTCGCATACTAATAGTGTATAAATCATATGACATCTCCCCATTCCTCTTTCTCTCTTTAATATTATACATCATTTTTTCTCTTTCTCCCTTATTTTAATTACTAAATCTTACAGATAACTTCATGAATTTCTTACGGTTTCTTAAGAATAATAAAAAGCAGCAACTCTATATAATAGGGTTACTGCTGTAACTAAAAATGCCTGCAAACTTCTTTTTTATTTTAAAATATATAGCCATATGCTTTATAAATTTCTCTCTGTACCATAGCAATCCGTACCATACTTTTGAGACTCTTTACTTATTTTGTCAAGAAAATCTGCTATCTCTCCAATCTCCATATCGTTTTTAACTTGAATGGTATAAAGCTTTTCTAAAGTAAAATTTTTAAGTTCTAAAGTTAAACCATCCTCTTTCTTATCTTGGTAAATGCAACGGTAGCCCTCAGCATATTTATCTTTTAGTTCTTTAAATTTATCTTGCTCCATCTAAAATGCTCCTTTAGTTATTATTTCTTTATAACTCTAGCATTTACCTTTTTTATTTATTTCATGCTTATTCTATTAAAAACGAATAGGCCATAAATCATTATAAGCTTGTAAATCACCATCTGTTAGGCAACATTCGATAATCTGTCTACCTAGTGGATGAAGCTCTGGTGTTAAATACTGTTTTAATTCTTGCTTAAAGAAATCCTGTAAGATTTTTGCACCTTTATCATAGCCTTCTATACCTACTTCTGGTTGAAGATGTGTTCTTAGAAATACTTTAGGTAAATCTGTTCCGTCTACCTTAAGATTTTCTAAGGAGTAACCAAGTAAAGGACACCTTGATTCTTCTAATTGGCTTTCATTAAATTTGACACTTCCACGTCTTGCTAAATATTCTCTTGTAATCCACTGGGACATAAAACCGACTTCATAAGCTCCAATATGTTGGTTAGGAATGAGAATGTAACGTGTACTTGGTGTAGCCTTCATTTGCTCAAGTAGGAGATTGGCTTGATCTACACGCTTACCTGTTGCAAAAGGCCAATAAGAACCTACCCCCTCGCTCTTCATTCCTTCACTATCCAAAATACTAGGGTTGGCATGACCACGTGGTGCTACTAAACGCCAAAGCCATGCAAGAGGTGGTGGCAGGATATGAAAAAGACCCATAATCCCATAAGTTGGCTCTTCTTTCGTACAAAGGGGTGCACGTACTCCAAAACTACGAATATCAACTTCCACCGCTTCATCCACAATCTGTGGAACCAAACGTCTTGGCATAATCACACGTGGATTTGGACAAGGCTTTCCAAGCTCTTTATCCATAATATGTTCCCAAATCAAGCACGTTGCATTGGGAATAGCCTCTATATTTAAGAAAATTAACGGCTCTTTAGCATGTGTACACAGCTTTTCATAATGTGGGTCTACCCCATATTCATTAATATGGTTCACACGAAGAAACCACCCTTCTTCGCCATCTGCTACCACTAGTTTATTACTTTCACCTTGTAAATCTGGACGACACATTGCCATATCATCTGTAACAGGTTTAAGCTCACAACTTGCTGATAAACTAATATAAGTTTTATCTCCTGTTATCTTATTTTTTCCTAAAAGAGTACGTCCTTCACTATCCTTATGCATTTGCTCTGCCATCTCACTTTTTCCACCACCACTGGCGCCTTCATGCATAATAGTTAATACATTTTCATAAGGTGTAATTACTTTTACAGTTGAAGCATGAAGTGTTACCCATCCTTCTTGTTCCCCTATATTTAAAAGTACGCCATAAATCCCCTTTTTAGCACTTGGTCCTGGATAAAGATTGTAAGAGAAAACTTCATGCACATCTTTTAAACGGTTATGAACAACGACTTGTTTGCCATTAAAATGCGTGTGTCTAAAAGGCGGTGCTACATAAACAATAGCTCGTGGGGTAAAGCCTTGCCTTACTTCTTTAGCTGCTACAAAACCTTGTAAGTCCCCTAAAGCTGCTGCAAAAAAAGCTGCATTTTTAGGACCAATCATTAATGCTTCATAGCCAAGTTTATTTCCGCCAGCCATAAAAGGAAGAACTATAAGCTCTTGCTTTGCTAACCAAGCAAAGGTTTCTTTTCTAATACCTTCAAAGCTTTCGCCATATCTTGCTTCATAGGTAGGCTTATCTGTTTCACCTTGATCTCCAATAACGACACAATCTGGATCTCTTCTTCTCATATACATCTCTCTATAGTTAACAGCGATACCATTCTTACATTTAACAACGTCTGCCTCAGTAATACTTTTACCTGCCTCTATTTCATAAGCCACTTCAAAAGTAGTATGACCTTCTTTCCCCATGGCTAACTCAAATAAATGTTCACGACTTGTAGGTATGATATAATTCTCTTTATAATTTAATAATGCTTTTACTTCTTCTGGTAAAATCATCTTTTGTAAAATTTCTCTCATGTCTTCATCTCCAGTCAAATTGTGTCAAATTTCAAGAATATAGATTGATAATTTTAATATCTTTCATATTCAAATTTCTTTTTCTTATTTACTATAACATTTTTTGTCGATATATGTAAACCTTATTTTAAAAAAATAAATAAAAAGAGAGTTTGTAAAAACTTTCTATGGTTCTTATTTCCTTATTATTTATAATAAATACCAGGAAATAATCTTACCATTTTTCATTTTACATAACTCTATTTTCTTTTTTAAATCTATCAGATGTTTTTTCTAATTATTTAGACAAAAGATTTTTTATATATTTTTTCATTCTTGATTTTCAAGATAATTTATAAATTTTCCTACAATTCCAGGATCAAATTGTGTCTCTGCACATCGTTTAAGTTCTTCTTTTGCTTTTTCCTTGCTCATTGCTTTTTTGTAAACTCGCTCTTGCATCATCGTATCATAAGCATCAGCTATATGAATAATACGTGCTAGTAGTGGAATCTCTTCTCCTTTTAACCCTAGTGGATACCCCTTACCATCCCATCTTTCATGATGTGTAAGAACACAGGTTGCTACGTTTACAAGTTCACTGGAAGCATTGATGATACGATACCCTTTTTCTGCATGGGTTTTCATAATTCTAAACTCTTCTTCAGTCAACGGCTCTGCCTTTAACAATATCTCTTCACTGATACCAATCTTACCTATATCATGAAGCTGCGCTGCTAACGTCAGTTCATCTAACTCAGAAATTTTTAGATTTAGCAGTTTACCAATAGCTTGAGCATAAGCAGTGACTCGCTCTGTATGGATCTCTGTCTCCATGTTTTTTTCTTCTAGACTTTTTTGTAAAGAAGACATAACTGAACTACGAATACTTTTTTTCTCAAGAAGCTTTTGGCGATATACCTTATCTTCAACTTTTTTAATACATGTATAAATATCCTCATCTACCTTTTGCTTTATACTTTCCCCCAATGCCACACTAAGCTGTACAAACTCATATTCATAACGATTACACTCTTCTAAAATGGTATTGATAATTTCCTCACATTGACTTTCATCATGATTCGGTAAGAGGATAATAAACTCATCTCCTCCCCATCTAAAAGCATAACCTCTTCCTTCACATACTTTATAAAGCACTTCTGAAATGCTTTTTATTAATTTATCTCCCTCCATATGACCAAGGGTATCATTTACAAGCTTAAGTCCATTTACATCTCCCATTATAATTCCTAAAGGCATATACTCTTCTTTATTAAGTTCTTCTATTTTTTCCTCAAAACTATGACGATTGTAAAGTCCTGTTAGTATATCCACTTCACTTAAATATCTTAGTTTTTCTTCAAGGGTTTTTTGCTGGGTAATATCACGTGATACTCCGACTATACCATAGGCCTCACCTTTGCTATTTAAGACAGGAATTTTAACATTTTCTTCTATGCGAAGTTGGCCCTTGGCATTTTTAGTTGTACACTCAAAACACTTCGTTTGCTTACTTTGTAGAATCTCTTGGTCTTGCTCCATAAATACTTTAGCTTGTATTTTATCCTCTAAAATATCAAGGTCTGTTTTTCCTTGTATTTCTGTTATCCCTTTTTCTTTATAAAACTGTTCAAAAGTTCTATTGTAACCTTTAAATCGACTTTCTTCATCTTTATAAAAAATAGCCTGTGGCATGGCATCAATAATGGTTCGTAGTATATCTTTTTGCTGTTCTATTTGAGCTTCTCGCCTTTTTCTTTCATTTACATTCATTACTATCCCTGCCACAGCCTGTATCTGACCTAGCCTGTCTTTTAAAGGAAAAATATATCCTCCTATTGTCTCACTATTATTTTGTACCTCTATAATCGAAAGCCTTCCCGTCTGAATACATTGTATTTTTTGTTCTTCATAGAGCCTTGCTTGTTCCTGGCCAAAAATTTCGCTACTTTTCCTTCCTTTTACTCTATTAAATTTCACATGAAACAGCTCTTCAAAAGGACTATTTAAAAATAATATATTAGAATCCAAATCTGTAATCCATAAAGGATAAGGCATGCTTTCTAAAAATATTTCACTTAAGTTTTGCACGCACTCACTTCTTTCTATAAAATTATTATCTTAATATTTTATAATAATTAGTTGAAAATAGCAATTTTGATACGATAAACATTTATAAATTTTGTACGAAATGCGTTATTCCAAATTATAACTAGCAAATTTTTTAATTAATTTCTAATCCATATAGCTTATGAATTTTTCAAATAAAATAGTATCATTGTTTTATTCTATTTTTCTCTATGTCACTAGCTCTTTTTATGTCTAAAATTATAGAAATACACTCATTTTAAAAATAACGCATAGGCTTTTTGATGTTGATAAATAAAAAGGCTATAAAGTGAGAATTTCCAGTCTCACTTTATAGCCCTTTTACTATTAAATAGGTTTCCTTATACTAAATTCTTTAGCCACTTTCCTGATTTTAATCGACTTAGTTCAAATAGCATCTTAATAATTTCTTCTGTACAGATGAGGAAAAAAACACCATATACAGGAAGTTTTAATATCAATGCACCTATAAAAGAGAGTGGTACACTATATAACCAAATAGTACCTGCTTGTACAAGCATGGAATAAAGCGTATCACCACCTCCTCTAAAGACTCCCACAATCATCACCATATTAAAGGCACGCAGAGGAAGGAAAAGAGCCATAATTCTTAGAACACTTACAGTATCCCTATAAGTTTCTGGTTGCACCTTAAAAAAGCTTACAATAAAAGGTGCTAAAAACCAGATGAAAACGCCAAGTAATACTCCCACAAGTGGTGTCAGCTTACCAACATGTACAGAATAAGTTCTTGCTCTTTCTTCTTTACCTGCTCCAATGCTATTCCCTATCATAATAGCAGCTGCAGTGGCAATCCCTATGAGGAAAATCATAAACATATTATTAAGAGTTGTTGCTATCTGCATCGTAGCTACAGCATTGGTACCAATACGTGCATAAGCAATGGAGTAAAAAGTAAGTCCTATAGAAAAAATAAGCTCATTAGCAATAACAGACCAAGAGGTGATAAAGTATTTTTTAAGGCATTCCATATTAAAACTAAACAGCTCCTTAATATGAGCTGCTACTTTGTTTTTGCTGAAGTACACTACACTTATAATAAAGGTCATTTCAAGTAAACGTGCTAAAGTAGTCGCAAGCGCTGCACCTTTTACTCCCATTTTAGGCATTCCTAAATTTCCAAAAATAAATACCCAGTTTAAAAATGCATTAGCAAGTACCCCTATTAAACTAGCAAACATAGGTACTTTTGTTTGCTCTGTACTCCTAAGAGCAGAGGAATAACCTTGTGTAAAATTCATAAATAAGCAGCTCATCGCTACAATACGGAGGTAATCTGCTCCTAGCCGAATAACTTCTCTATCTTTTGATAGAACCCCCATAATAACTTCCGGAAAGCTAAAAGCACCTATCCCAAAAAGCAAAGAGGCCATAAAACCTACAGTCATGTCAACCCCTAAAAAGGTCTTAATCCCTTTAAGCTCTTGTTTCCCCCAGAGCTGAGACATAAAAACACTGGCTCCTGCGTTAACTCCCATTAGACACAATGTAAAAATAAATATATATTGATTAGCTAGACCTACTGCTGCAATAGAAGCCTCCCCTAAATTTCCTACCATCATATTATCTACTAAGTTAAGAGAGGAAGTAATAAAGCTTTGCAAAGTAATAGGTACCGCTAATAGCCATAACGTTTTTAAAACGCATGATCCTGAAACACCTTTTTCATCCCTATTCTCCTTTTCTTTAATAAATCCAATAAAAAAGCAAATGGGTTGTTGGAGCCGCCCATCTGCCTTTTATTATTTATTATTTTATTTTCTATTATTTTATTTACTGAGATTATAAATCATCTTAACAACATACTTTTTTATTGTCTTATAAATCTTCTTAAATGTCAATAGTCCATTTTCTCACTTAGCTATACGATGCTACTCTTGTTTTCATCTTATTCCTCTTCAAATGCGTATAATCGTAGGGGTGGATTCTATATCCACCTCCTGTCTCATACCCTTAAACATTTCAGGGTAATATAGAATCGTCCCCTACCTTTCCATACTTTCTAATTTTTTTCAAAACTTTTTTAGAGCCTCTTGCAATATCCTTTTCTAACTTTCTCTCACGAAAGCTAATAAAGAGGCTATCTAAATCATAATCTGGAGGATAAAGATCTTTTGCTTTAAGACTAAGTCGTAACTGCCTTTGATGCACCTCAATGATTTCTCCTTTAAAGAATACTTGACAATTGTTATGTTCATCTATCCCTATATAGATAAGACCATAATCTTTATATTCTGTAAGATACACTCTATCACCCTTTTGGAAGTTTTTATCTTCTGGAGTTACCCTACCTTCTATTGCTATTTCAGCCTGCCTCGTTCGAATACGTCCTAAAGCTACTAACTCTTTACCATAATCCTTGGTCTCCATATACATCTTTGCCTTTTTCAAAATTTTATCTTCTACTCCCATTTTCCTTGAGATCCATAAGGCATTACTTTCCCCTGATTTTCCAATAATCAGTTTATAAAGAGGTTCGAGGGTTTCTGGATTAAATTTCATGGCTGCATTCTCAAAATCGGGATGTCCTTGAGAAAAGTTTTTTATTTCATTATAGTGAGTAGTAGCAAGGGTGATAGCTCCCCTATGATAAAGCTCCTCTAAAATAGCAATGGCTAGGGCTGCTCCCTCGCTAGGTTCTGTACCACTTCCAATCTCATCAAAAAGCAAAAGAGTTTGTTTATCTGTTTCCTTAATAATAGAAGCTAAATTCTTCACATGAGAAGAAAAAGTACTAAGAGAATTAGTAATGCTCTGATCATCTCCTATATCTACAAAGACTTTGTCGAAAACAGAAAATTCTGTCCCCTCTTTTGCTGCTATATGAAAGCCTGATTGGATGGCTAGTGTCATTAGTCCTATCGTTTTAAGCACTAATGTTTTGCCTCCTGCATTAGGCCCTGTAATAATAAGACTTCTAAAACCTGTACCTATTTCTAAATCAAGAGGTATAACTCTTCCTTGTAAAAGAGGATGTTTACCCTCTACCAAGTGAATTTTCCCATAGTCATTAAGTTTTGGAGAGATACCATCTATAGCCTGGCTATATTTGCCTTTAGCAAAAATCATATCGTACTCTCCCATGATTTCTACATTGCTTTTTAGTGCCATAAGATTATCATATATAAGACCCGTTAAATAACTAAGCACCTTGTATATTTCTATTTCTTCTTCTACTCTCAGTGTAAGAAGTGATGCAGCTGATTTGCTGACTACTTGTGGTTCGATAAAAACAGTTTTATTAGAGCTCTCTACCACAGTCCCTTCTATCTTATTTTTATAGGCCGCTTTAATAGGAATAGTTAATCTTCCTTGCCTTCTTGAAATGAAAAATTCCTGAATATAAGACTTATGATGAGGATTTTTTAAAAATTTATCAAGCTTTTCTTCTACTTCTGCTTCTGTAAGTAGAAGATGTCTTCTTATTTTTTTAAGTTCACTACTGGCACTATCATCTACTTTATTATTACGAATAGCCCTTTCAATTTCTTCCCCTACATGAGGAAGCTCTTGTATACCTAAACTATAACTCTGAAGGGTAGGAGCATAAAACTCTTTATCCTTCATATAGGTTTTAATTTTCTTACATCCTCTAAGAAAGGTAGCCACATGACTTAGTTCTTCAGCATCTAAAATCATATCCTTTTCTATTTTCTCAAGTAATCCTCCTATATGCACAATCCCTTGAAGAGGAATACTCCCTGAGTAGGCAAGTAATGCTTTTGCTTCAGTTGTTTCCTGTAAACGTTTTTTAACAATACCTTTATTTCCAACAGGACTTAGCCTATCGATTAGCTTCTTACCAAGACTGCTGGTACAATAGCTTTTAATACTTTCTTTAAGCTCATTATATTGTAATTTTTCTAAGGTGTGATTATTCATAGTTTGATTGGTCTCCTTAACGTTTTTATTTCCTTACTATTGTTTCTAAACGTCTATAAAGAACCCTCAGACTCCAAGAGGTAGACTATCCTTCATCTTATTTTGGGCAACAAAAAAGCAGCCTATACTTCCTACACGCTGCATGATTTAACATTTTATGCCTAATAGACTAGCCTATTAGGTACAAAGTGGATTAGAGGACGTATCTTTATAGATGGGTAAATAGGTATAACTCAAATAAAGGGACTCTGTCCCCCTCCATTTTTATCCTATTTACTGTATTCATTTATCTATTTAGATACTACCGCGCTCATCAAACACCTCGTTATTTTTGATATTCTACCTATACCTTTATTATAGATAAAGTGATTCATCTTGTCAAATAGATGATTTCACTTATAACTTCTCTTAAAGAAAAAGATGTTATTTCCTCCTAAAACAAAATAGCATTACCTACCTATTCATCTTATAAAGTGAGTTTGTATTGAAACTTTCCCTCTCCTTCATTAGTCTAATAAATAGATCTAAAATTTTTCTATATGTATAGAAGGTAAAAAACATGGAAACAGAACTTATTCACTATATCCTTACCCACAAGGAACTACATTATCGCCTTGCTTATAGTTATACTAGAAACAAGGAGGATGCCTTAGATATTGTACAAGATAGTATCGTTAAGGCTATTCACTATCAAAATACTTTAAAAAGTAAAGAAGCGCTTCACCCATGGTTTTGCCGTATTCTCATTAATACAGCTAAAACCTTTCTCAAAAAACAAAAGCATTTTATTCCTCTTGACGAAGTTTCACCAGAAAAATTGCCCTCACATTCTGAAAAACCTACTTATAATCTTTTATTAGAAGAAGCGCTTAATCATTTGTCCTATAACGAAAAAACAATTATTTTTCTTCGCTACATAGAAGATTTAGAGCTTCGTGAAATTGCAAAGCTCTTACATCAAAATCTTAGTACGGTGAAATCTACCTTATACCGCACACAAAGAAAATTACAACTTTTATTAGAAAAGGATTAAAAGAGTGAACCTTATGTCTAAACAAAAAAATCAAGCTGACTTATCAGAAACCTTTGCAGATTATCTCGATCAAATTGAAATCCCAGAAGAATTAAATGCTATAGTTGATTCTGCTATTCAACGTACTAAGCCCCTTAAAGAAAGGAATATGAATATGAAAAAATTCGCCAAACATACCATTGCCGCATCTTTTATTGGACTTATGGGCTTTGTAGGAAGTGTCAATCTAAGTCCTACTTTTGCCAGTTCCATCAGTGACCTACCTCTACTAGGCTCCCTTGTAAAGGTTGTAAATCTTAGGCAATTTGAATACCAAGCATCCACTTATAATGCTACTTTAGAAGCACCTGTTATTGAAGGTCTAGAGGATGAAGCATTACAGAAATCTCTTAACACTAAATACTTGGAGGAAAATAAAAAACTCTATGAGGCCTTTGAAAAGGATGTGGCTAAGATGGAGCAATTTGACTCACCTGGACATTTAGGTGTTGATTCAGGCTTTGAAATAAAAACAAATACTGAAGATATCCTCTCTATTGCCCGTTATGTAGTTAATACAGTTGGTTCTTCTTCTACAACAATGACCTATGATACCATCGACAAAAAAAATGAAATACTGATTACACTTCCTAGTCTCTTTATAGATGAAGAATATATCTCTATTATTTCTGAGAATATTAAAACACAAATGAAAGAGCGTATGAAGCAAGACGAAAATCTTGTCTACTGGATTGAAGGGGATGAAGGTGCTCTCGAAGGCTTTGACCGTATTAATGTGCATCAACCCTTTTATATTACAGCTGAAGGTAAACTTATTATCTCTTTTGATAAATATGAGGTAAGTCCTGGCTTTATGGGGATTCAAGAATTTGAAATTCCTACAGAAGTTATTGAGCCTCTTTTAGTTAGCTCTCTTTACATTCATTAATAGAAAAACCCAAGGTCACTTATAGACCTTGGGTTTTTTAGTTCCTATTTCGTACGTTTAAAAAATTATTATCCTTTATGATAGATATAAAGTATACTCTTCTTCTAAGGTATCTTCATTAATGTCTAACTCACCTAACTGACACCCATTATTAAGATAAAATTTAAGAGCCCTTTCATTCTTCTTGAAAACTGACAAAGTCAGTGGCCCATGTTCTTTAGCTACATAGTTTAGTAGCTTTTTACCAATGCCTTGATTTTGGCATTCGTTTGCTACAAATAATGCACCAATATATTTTTTAGCTAAAATACTCACAAAGCCTTTGATTTTCCCTTCCTCTTCATACACATAAGTGACTGCAAGTGGTAAATAAGTTTCCTTTACTAAGCTATAGTTTCTTTTCCAGTAGACCTTTGGTATGAAGGAATGTGCCTTCATATTGGCTTCCTCCCAAATAGACATAATAGCACGTACTTCTTCTTCGGTATTTCTCATTCCCCTAATCATGATTTTTACCTCCAAGTATGTAATAAGTATATATCTATTAAACCTATTTATTAGAAAGAATACAATACATTATATAATAGATTAAATTTTAAATTTATTTAAAAGTTAATGAATAGATTATTTTTTCACAATCTTATTCTAAAAAGTCTCACCTACAAGAAAGTCTTATTTTCCTATAGCTGAGACTTGATACTTAAATAAATTCTCCAATTGTTCTAAAACGACTATACCGTTTTTCTAAATTGTGTTCTATCGAGAGTGTTTTTAAACTCTCTAGCTCACTAATGAGATAGCTTTTAAGCAAATGAGCTGCTAAATGTGGGTCCCTATGTGCTCCACCTACAGGTTCTTCTAAAACCTTATCAATGATCCCCTGTTCAAGAAGATCTTTTGCCGTAAGCTTCATATAGCTTGCAGCCTCTTTAGCCCTTGTACTATCTTTCCACAAAATACTAGCAAACCCTTCTGGTGAAAGAATAGAGTAAGTAGTATTCTCTTGCATAAAGAAGCGATCAGAGATACCAAGTGCTAAGGCACCTCCACTTCCTCCTTCGCCAATAATCCCTGAAATAATAGGCACTTTAAGACGAGCCATTTCCATGAGATTACGAGCTATAGCTTCTCCTTGACCTCTTTCTTCTGCTCCCAAGCCACAATAGGCTCCTGGCGTATCAATGAGACAAACAATAGGCCTACCAAACTTCTCAGCTTGCTTCATAAGCCTTAATGCCTTACGATATCCTTCTGGGTGGGGCATTCCAAAATTTCGTTCAATATTTTCTTTCACATGAGTGCCTTTATTATGAGCAATAATTGTTACTTTATGCTTTCCTATTTTACCTATCCCGCCGATAATAGCCTGATCATCTTTAAAGGCTCTATCTCCGTGGAGTTCCATAAAATCAGTAACGATTTCCTGTATATAAAATTGACTGCGAGGTCTTTCTGCCTTTCTAGCAATAACAATCTTATCCCATGGTTCATATTCATCAGCTGCTTGCTTTTCTAAACTATAAACTAATACCTTTAAACGATTAATCTCTTCTGCTATTTCCTTGGTTTGTTCCAATAGGCTGAGTTCATTAATGGCCTTGTAAATCGCCTCAATACGTTCACTAAGCTTACTCATTATCTGTCTCCTCCTTTTGGTGTAATTCTAGAAGTTGACCCAGTATATCTCTTAGCTGCTCA
The DNA here is from genome assembly GCF_002735925.1 of Sporanaerobium hydrogeniformans. GTDB lineage: Bacteria > Bacillota > Clostridia > Lachnospirales > Cellulosilyticaceae > Sporanaerobium > Sporanaerobium hydrogeniformans. The sequence continues at coordinate 107,620 of NZ_PEDL01000011.1, forward strand.
CGTGGTACTACTGCATCTATCATACCATGCTCTAAGAGAAACTCTGCTCTTTGAAAACCTTCAGGTAATTTTTGTTTGATAGTTTGTTCGATAACTCTGGGCCCTGCAAAGCCTACTAATGCTCCTGGCTCTGCTAAAATAATATCCCCTAACATAGCAAAGCTAGCAGTAACTCCACCTGTTGTTGGGTCTGTCAAAACACTTATAAAAAGTAACCCTGCTTCATCATGCTTTGCTAAGGCACTACTGGTCTTAGCCATTTGCATAAGAGAAAAAATCCCTTCTTGCATCCTAGCCCCTCCTGAAGCACTAAAAATAACCAATGGCAATTTTTCCTCAGTTGCTCTTTCTATAGCCCGAGTAAGCTTTTCACCTACTACAGAGCCCATACTTCCCATCATAAAGCGGGAATCCATGATACCTATTATTAATTTTTTACCTTTAATTTGCGCCTCACCAGTTAAAACAGCTTCATTTTGCTCCGTCTTTTCTTGACTTATAGAAAGCTTTTTATCATAGTCTGGAAAATCTAATGGATTACTACTTGCCATATCTGCATCCATCTCTTTGAAGCTTCCTTTATCAACTAAAATAGAAAGTCGCCCTTTAGGTGAAAGTGGATAATAGTACTGGCAGCCTGGGCACACGCCAAGTGATGCATGTAAATCTTGCTTATAAAGGCTTTTCTTACACTTGGGACACTGAATATATAATCCATCAGGTACAGTAACTTCCTTTTTAGCTTTCTCTCCAACTATAGCATACCGTTTCTTTTTAGGGAGTAATTTACTTAACATTGTCATACACTTCCAACTCCCTCTTCCAAGATAGCTGCTAAATTCGCTTCTATATATCCCGTATCAAAATTTCCTGTTCTAAAAGCTTCAGTACCTAAAAGCTGATATTCAAAATAAAGGTTTGTATCAATACCATCTATAACAATTTCCCCCAAGGCTCTTTCCATTATAGCAATGGCTTCTTCTCTTGTCTCTCCATAGGTAATGATTTTAGCAAGCATCGAATCATAAGTAGGTGGTATCTGATATCCTTCATAAAGAGCAGTTTCAACACGTACCCCTCTTCCTCCTGGAAGATGTAACTTCTCAATGGTTCCTGCGCAAGGTCTAAATTGTTTATGTGGATTCTCTGCATTAATTCGGCACTCTAAAGCATGCCCCTTAAAACGAATATCCTCTTGCCTAAAGCTTAATGCTTCTCCACTAGCAATACGTATTTGTTCTTTTATAAGGTCAACACCAGTAATCATTTCTGTAACGGGATGTTCTACTTGAATACGTGTATTCATTTCTATAAAGTAGTAATGCCCCTTTGCATCTACAATGAATTCAATGGTTCCTGCATTTTCATAGTGAACTGCCTGAGCCGCCATAACTGCAACCCTTCCCATCTCTTCTCTTAAAGATTCACTTAAAAAGGCAGAGGGTGCTTCTTCTAATACCTTTTGGTGGCGTCGTTGCATAGAACAATCTCTTTCTCCTAAATGCACCACATGTCCATAGCTATCACCAAGTATTTGAAACTCAATATGTCTTGGCTTTACGATGTATTTTTCAAGGTACATACTTCCATCTCCAAAAGCATTTGCCGCTTCACTACTGGCTGCTAAAAAGGCCTTTTCTAGGTCTTCTTCTTTCCAGACAATACGCATGCCTCTACCACCGCCACCTGCTGAAGCTTTAAGGATTACGGGATAGCCAATTTGATCAGCCAGATAGACTGCTTCTTTACTATCTGTCAACTTTCCTTCTGAACCTGGTACTACAGGTACACCTGATGCTATCATTTTCTCTCTTGCTCTTGCTTTATCTCCCATTAGGCTAATCATCTCAGCTGTAGGACCAATAAATTTAATGCCACAGCCTGCACAAATTTCAGCAAACTTAGTGTTTTCAGATAAAAATCCAAAACCTGGGTGAATGGCATCAGCACCTGTAAGTACTGCTGCACTAATAATATTTTCAATGTGTAAATAGCTTTCTTTTGGAAGAGGTCTTCCTATACAAACTGCTTCATCCGCTAATTTGACATGAAGAGCTTCTTTATCTGCTGTGCTATAAATAGCTACCGTTTCAATCCCCATCTCCTGGCAGGCACGTATAATACGAACAGCGATTTCACCTCGATTAGCCACAAGTACTTTTTGAATCACTACTTTCACCTCCTTAATCTCCGATAGCAAACATCAACTCTGCTTCACAAACCTTTTTACCCTCTACAGTTGCAATGGCCTTGCCTACGCCTATAGGGCCTCTTTGCTTAATAATTGTACATTCAAGCTTAAGTGTATCGCCTGGTAACACTTTATTTCTAAATTTAGCTTCCTTAATACCACCAAAATAAGCAATTTTCCCTTTATGCTCTTCTTGTGATAGAAGGGCAATGGCACCTACCTGTGCTAAGGCTTCTATAATAAGTACACCTGGCATAACAGGCTCTCCTGGAAAATGACCTTGGAAGAAAGGTTCATTAATAGTAACGTTTTTATAACCAATAGCTCCTTTTCCATCCTCCATTAATTCAGCTTTATCTACAAGTAAAAAAGGGTAACGATGGGGGATAATCTCCATAATCTCCTTGGCATTTAACATAGTTTCACTCCTTTTTATAACAAGTTATCACCTAGCCCTTTCTCCCTTCAAAAAGAAAACGAGCTCTCCTTCTTTCTGTACGGGACGATTCCATATCGTCCCCTTCCTTATCGTCCTATTTCATATTCTCCTATTTCATATCCTAAATGACATACTTTATGATTTTGATCTCTACGATTAAAATTATAGGTGGATATGGAATCCATTAAAATATCGGGTGGATATGGAATCCATTAAAATATCGGGTGGATATGGAATCCATTAAACAACGGGTGGATATGGAATCCACCCCTACGGGATTTATTTGATTACGAAGAGGGGTTGACCAAATTCCACCATTTGTTCATTGTAAGCTAAGACTTCAATCACTTCTCCGTCCATCTCTGCTTCTACTTCATTCATGAGTTTCATCGCTTCAATAATACAAATAACCTGGCCCTTCTTTACCTTCGTTCCTACTTTTACAAATGGCTCAGCTTGTGGTGAGCTTGCTGCATAGAAAGTACCTACCATTGGTGAATTGAGTGTCTTTTTTTCTTCTGCCACTTGCTTGTTACTTTCACTCTTATTTTCTGAGGAAGCTGATATCGTATTTATTTTTATACTAGCCTCTGGCATAGGTGCAGGCATATAAACTTCTTTGGCCTCTTGTTTTTCTAGAACTAATTCAAAGTCTTCACATTTAAGAGACATTTTAGTAAGTCCTGCTACTGTAAATTCTTTTACCAAATCTTTTATAACCTTTACTTCCATGTCTATTCCTCCCACTTTTTCACAATTATGGTCCCATTATGTCCACCAAATCCTAAAGAGTTACTCATAGCATAACGTACTTTACTACTTCTTCCTTTATTAGGAATATAGTCTAAATGACATTCTTCGTCTGCTACCTCATAGCCAATTGTTGGAGGCATAAAATCTTCTTCTACTGCTTTTACGATCGCAATAGCCTCAATACCACCTGCTGCACCTAAAAGGTGTCCTGTCATAGATTTGGTCGAACTAATGGCTACCTTCGTCTCTTCTCCAAATACAGACTTAATAGCAAGTGTCTCTACTTTATCATTAATAGGTGTACTTGTACCATGTGCATTAATATAGTCAATGTCTGCTGGTGTAATACCTGCATCTTTAATTGCTTCTTCCATAGCTCTTCTTGCCCCATCCCCATCACTTGCTGGGGCTGTAATATGGTAGGCATCACCTGTTGCACCATAACCTACAACTTCAGCTAGGATTTTGGCACCTCTTTTTTGTGCATGTTCTAAGGATTCAAGCACTACCACTCCTGCACCTTCTCCCATAACAAACCCATTTCTTTCTTTATCAAAAGGAATGGATGCTCTGTCTGGATTTTCAGAAGTACTAAGGGCAGTAAGTGCATTAAAACCGGCAATACCAAGTGGTGTAATACACGCTTCTGCTCCCCCTGCTAAAATCACATCATTTACACCCTTTTGAATAGCTCTAAAGGCTTCTCCAATAGAGTGTGTCCCTGAAGCACATGCTGTGACAACGGTGCTGCAAATCCCCTTAGCTCCTGTATAAATAGACACGTTTCCTGCTGCCATATTCACAATAGTCATAGGTACAAAAAGAGGGGATACACGTTTAGGCCCTTTTTCTCTTAGTTTTGCTGCTTCTTCCTCTATAATAGATAGAGCACCAATACCACTTCCTATAATGACACCTACGCGCGTTGCATCTTCTTTCTCCATATCTATCTCCGCATGAGCAAGAGCTTCTTTACTTGCGTAAATGGCAAATTGAGAAAAGCGGGCAAGACGACGTTGTTCTTTTTTATCTAAGTAACAACTGGCATCAAAGTCTGTTACTTCACCTGCTACATGAATGTTTAAATCTTCTAATTTATTTTGAGGTGAAAGAGGTTTAATACCACATACACCTTGTTTTAAGCTTTCCCAGTAAGTTTCTACCTTGTTTCCTATAGGGGATACGACCCCCATTCCTGTAATAACAACTCTTTGACTCATCTTATTCTCCTTCTCTATGATGGATTTACATCACCATACCGCCATCTACTTTTATGACTTCTCCTGTGATATAGCTTGAAAGTTCACTTCCTAGAAATAGTGCTACATTGGCTACATCCTTTGCCTCCCCAAAGTGTTGCATAGGAATATTTTCTAATACCTTTTCCTTTACACTCTCTGGAAGCTGATCAGACATATCTGTAGCAATAAAACCTGGAGCAATAGCATTAACACGAATATTTTTAGTTGCCATCTCTTTTGCTACTGATTTTGTAAAGCCAATAATTCCAGCCTTAGAAGCAGCATAATTGCATTGCCCTTTGTTTCCCATAACCCCTACAACGGAAGTCATATTAATAATACTTCCTCCCGTCCTAAGCATGGCGCGCACAGCTGGCTTGGTGCAGTTAAAAACCCCTTTTAAGTTCACTTCAATGACCTTGTCAAATTCTTCTTCACTCATACGAAGAAGAAGCATATCCTTTGTAATACCTGCATTATTTACTAATATATCTAACTTACCAAAATAACTTACTGTTTCTTTTACAAGCTTTTCTGCTTCTTCAGAACTCGCTACATTCCCGCAAAGGGCATAGGCAATCCCGCCTTCTTCTTCTATCTCAGCTACTACCTTATTTGCTTCTTCTTGCCTATTAGGTGAAGAATAGTTAATCACAACCTTTGCACCATTTCTAGCAAATAACTTAGCAATTTCTTTTCCTATTCCTCTTACACTTCCAGTGATAAGGGCAACTTTATCCTTTAACATGTTCCACCTCCTAAGGCTTTAATAGCTTCTTGCAAGCTTTTTTCATCCTCTACTTGAAGGACTGTTACATCCCTATTTATTTTTTTCACTAAATTTGTCAATGTTTTTTTAGGTCCTACTTCAATGAAGGTATCGTACCCTTCCTTAATGAGATAAAGGATACTCTCTCTAAAGCGTACACCTTTTACAATTTGAAGAGGAATATTTTCTCTAGCTTCTCTACTGTTCATAAAGGTTGCTGTTACATTGCTTACAACTGGGTACTCCGCTTCTTTAAAAGTGATGGTACCCAGTTCGCCTTGAAGCTTTGTAGCTGCCTCTTCCATTAAGGCACTATGAAAAGCACCACTTACTTGTAAAGGGACAATACGCTTAGCACCTTTTAATTTAAGCTCTTCGGTAGCTAGGTTTAACGCCTCTTTAGTTCCTGATAAGGTAACCTGACCTTCACAGTTGTCATTAGCGACTTGAACCAGTTGACACTGACTATTTACTTTTGTACATACTTCTTCTATTTGATCTATGGAAAGTCCGATTACGGCTACCATACCACCAGGATGTCTCTGGCTGCATTCTTCCATGTAGCACGCTCTCTTCTCTACTAATTTTAAGCCTTCTTCAAAGTCTACTATGCCACTTGCCATAAGCGCACTATACTCGCCTAAGCTAAAACCTAACATGGCATCTATTTGTATGCCTTTGGTCTTAAGTGCTTCATAAATGGCACAGTTAGTGGTAAAGAGTGCCGCTTGGGTATAACGTGTTTGATTTAATTTACCTTCTTTATCTTCAAAACAAACTTCTTTTATATCCCAATCGAGAAGTTCACTGGCTTTATCAAATAATACTCTACTTTCACTTAGCTTTTCATAAACTTCTCTACCCATCCCTACATATTGAGCACCTTGCCCTGGGAATAATAATGCACACTTCATCTTTACCACTCCTTCTTTCTCTAACTACTGGTTTATTTTAAACCTTTTATACTTTTTTAGCATAGCGGGTGGATATGGAATCCACCCCTACGATTGAAAAATATATTGTGTGTATACTTTTATGTTATAAGTTCTGTTTTCTTACTTAAATAATCATTTATAATTGCGATTGTTTTTATATATTCACTTGTTGATTTGTAATAATTGCTTTCATTTCTGTGACAAGTTCTTCAATGATTTCACTTGCTGTTTGTTCCTTTTTAATAAGTCCGGCAATTTGTCCCGACATGACGGTCCCACCTAATACATCCCCTTCAAGTGCAGCCCTTCTAAGGCCACCAGCACCTAAGGCTTCTAATTCGGCTACTGGCGCACCTGATTGCTCTAACTTTGTAAATTGGCGTGTAAGCTGATTTCTAAGACAACGTACAGGATGTCCTGTCGTTCTTCCAGTTACTACTGTTTCAATATCTGTTGCTTTGATAATACGCGCTTTATAAGCTTCATGTACACTACACTCTTTAGCCACTAAAAAACGTGTTCCTAGCTGTATGCCCTGAGCACCTAACATCAGCACTGCTGCAAAACCTCTTCCATCACCAATTCCACCTGCTGCAATAACAGGAATGTTTACCGCATCTACGATTTGTGGTACCAGTGCCATGGTTGTAAGTTCACCTATATGACCTCCTGATTCCATCCCCTCGGCAATAAGTGCATCTGCTCCTGCTTTTTCCATCCTTTTAGCAAGTGCCACAGATGGTACAACTGGTATTACCTTAATGCCCTTTGACTTCCAAAGCTCCATATATTTACCTGGGTTACCAGCTCCTGTTGTAACAACTGCTATGCCTTCTTCGGCAATCATGGTAGCCACTTCATCAGCATAAGGACTAAGAAGCATGACATTCACACCAAAGGGTTTATCTGTTAATTTTTTGCAAGCTCTAATTTCCTCTCTTACTAGGTCACAAGGAGCATTCCCTGCGGCAATAATGCCTAAGCCTCCTGCATTTGAAACTGCCGCAGCGATGGTGTGGGTTGCAATCCACGCCATTCCACCTTGAAAGATTGGATATTTAATGCCTAGCATATCTACTATACTATTCATAATTAAATTCCTTTCTTGACTCCTTATTGTCTTGCAGTAATATAATTTACAGCGTCTTCTACTGTTTGAATTCCTTCTACATCTTCATTTGAAATAGCGATACCAAATTCTTCTTCAAGACCCATTACAATTTCAAAAAGGTCTAAAGAGTCCGCTCCTAAATCATCACGAAAACTTGCTGTTAATACTACTTCACTTGTATCTACTCCTAATTTGTCTGCTACGATTTGTTGTAATTTTTCTAATATCATTTTTACTTCCTCCTAATAAATTGTTTTTATCTATCCTAAAAAGCTTATGCTTTTGGATGCTTAATTCTACTAATAAAGCAAGTTGTTTTAACTTACTATGAAAAGCATACTGCCCCAAGTAAGTCCTGCACCAAAGCCTGCCAAAAGGACTTTATCGCCTTTTTTCAGCTTATTCTGTGCTTCTTTAAGAGCAATAGGGATACTAGCAGCTGATGTATTGCCATAGTGCTGGATATTCTTAAAGAATTTTTCTTCAGCTACCCCTAATTTCTTAGCTACACTTGTAATAATACGTTCATTGGCTTGATGCAAAATAAACCAATCAATGTCCTGTACATCATAAGGTGTTTCCTCTAATAAGGCTTTAATATTTTGAGGTACTTTTGTTACCGCAAACTTATAAACCTCCTGCCCATTCATCACAATAAAAGGATGTTGTGGTTCTTCTTGATGAAAGCGATTCGCTTTATATGAAGCTGAAAGTTCTAGATACTTTGCTCCACTTCCATCACTTTGCGTTTTAAAAGCAAGTACCTTATTTTCATTTGTCCCCTCATAAAGAGTAGCTCCTGCTCCATCCGCAAAAAGTATACACGTTCCTCGGTCTTCCCAATCTACTACTTTACTAAGAGTTTCAGCCCCTATGACTAGAGCCCTCTTGTATCTGCCTACTCGCATCATACTACAAGCAACCTCAGAAGCGTAAAGAAAACCACTACACGCTGCTGATAAATCAAAACAAGTAGCATTTTTTATACCAAGTGCATCTGCTACCAGACATGCCGTATTCGGCATCACACTATCTGGACTGGCTGTAGCTACAATTACAAGTTCAATGGTTTCTGCTTCTATTTTAGCTTCATCTATAGCTTCTTTTGCTGCAGATACAGCTAAACTTGTAGTCGTTTCTTCTATAGCAATACGCCTTTCCTCTATCCCGGTTCGTTCTTTTATCCACTGGTTGGAGGTTTCTACAAAAGTGGCTATTTCCTCATTGGTTAAGGTTTTCTTAGGTACTGCTTTACCTACTCCTATTATTTTTACTCCATCCATTTTTCTCATCCCTCCTCTACTACCTATTAAGACCATACTCGTCTTTAAAAAATGTGTTTAACCTTTTTAGCGAGTCAATAAGCTCTTTACATTCTTCTTCTTTCAGTCCTTTAATCATAACCTTTACCATAACTGCATGGAAGCTTTCATGAATACGGTAAGCCAGCATCCCTTTATGTGTTAAACCAACCAAAACAACACGCCTATCTTCTTCAGAATACTTTCTTTCTACATACCCTTTCTTAACTAATTTATTAATACTTACAGTCAACGTACTAACATTTATATTTAAAAGGCTGGCTACTTCTGTCATCCTTTTAAATGAAAGACCAATTGCCTCTATAGTATGCAGCTCACTTAATGTTACTTCTTTTAAAGCTCCCCTTTCTAGGGTTTGCTTTTCAATAGCTAATATACTATTAAATACATTTATAAGGAGGTCACTAACGACCGCCATGGAGTTTGACAACACGCTTTCCTCCTCTAAGCTATTTTGTTTTTAAAATAATTTGAACTTCAAAGTATTTAATAATCAAAGTATATAAGCTGTTTTCTATCTTGTCAAGCAGGTTTTCGTCATGAAGATGACTTGACATCTTGGCTAGAGACGCATATACTTTGACTATCAAAGTTTTTACTTTGGTTCTCAAAATAAAATTAATTTTAATGAGGTAAACTTCTTATGAATATTTTAAAAACACTTTGTATAGGTCATTTAAAACCGCTCTATCCTGTCCTTCAAGGTGGTATGGGAATAGGTATTTCTCTTCATTCTTTAGCAGGTCATGTAGCTAAATGTGGTGGGATAGGTGTTATTTCTGGTGTACAAGTGGGTTTTCGTGACCCTAACTTCATCAAAAACCCCCTCCAAGCTAACCTTATAGCTTTAGATGCTGAAATTACTAAAGCACGCCGTATCGCACCAAAAGGTATTATAGGTGTCAATCTTATGGTTGCTATGAAAAATTACGAAGCCATGGCTAAACAAGCTGTCCGCTCTAAAGTGGATCTTATTATTTCAGGGGCTGGACTTCCTCTTGATCTACCAGTCTTTGTAAAAGGTAGTTCAACTAAGGCTATCCCCATCGTTTCTTCTGCTAAGGCAGCCCATGTTATTTGCAGAATGTGGGATAGGAAACATCACTATGCCCCAGATGCTCTCATTGTAGAGGGTCCCCTAGCAGGCGGACACTTAGGGTTTACTCTAGATGAATTAAATGAAAATAAAGATGTTCTTACCATTGTAAAAGAAGTGAAAAACATCACTAAAGAGTATGAACAAAAATATGATAAAGCAATTCCCATTATTGCAGCAGGTGGCATTTATACAGGAAATGATATCGCAAAAGCTCTTGCTTCTGGTGCTGATGGTGTCCAAATGGCTACACGCTTCGTCACAACTTACGAATGCGATGCTCCCCTTGCTTATAAAGAAGCTTATATAAACGCTCAAGAAGAAGATATCCTAATTGTCAAAAGCCCAGTCGGCATGCCTGGTCGTGCCATTGCCAATCCCTTTATTCAAACTCCACCTGGCAATAAAGCTTGTTTTTATCAATGCATTCAAAAATGCAATGTAACAGATATCCCTTACTGCATTTCAAAAGCACTTATCAATGCTGCCGAGGGTAACCTTGAAAATGCTCTACTCTTCTGTGGCAGTAGTGCTTATAAAGCAACTCAACTTGAACATGTAGAAGACATTTTCATAGAAATACAAAATGCCCTAACCTCAAACTAAAATAAGTGTCAGTAAACTGAGTCTAGTTTACTGACACTTATTTTAGTTTTTTGATTTACTAATAAATAAAGACGCTCCTCTAATCTGAGTAGGCTAAATTTCAGTTTGTCGGGGTGCTCCTAGGAATTTAAAAGTCAAGAAAAAGAAGTGGTGCCTACGCGGCCGCAAGAAAGAAGGCTTTTCTCCGGTTTCTGGGTCCTCGCCTTGGCAAACTCTAGGTTCAGTCCTGTAGACTAACGGTCCTACCTATCGCAAGAAGAACGCTTGCGATAACGTCCCTAAAGGCAGCCTACAGGCCTTCACCAAGACTTTGCGAAAGTCTGTGGAGGAAACCTGCGAAAAGCCTTCTTTCTTGCTCTGCACTGTATCACGAAAGTTTAAATTTTTCATATTCCTTATTAAAT
>NZ_PEDL01000012.1 GCF_002735925.1 Sporanaerobium hydrogeniformans
AAGGACTATGAAAAATTTAAACTTTCGTGACACAGTGCAGAGCAAGAAAGAAGGCTTTTCGCAGGTTTCCTCCACAGACTTTCGCAAAGTCTTGGTGAAGGCCTGTAGGCTGTCTTTAGGGACGTTATCGCAAGCGTTCTTCTTGCGATAGGTAGGACCGTTAGTCTACAGGACTGAGCCTAGAGTTTGCCAAGGCGAGGACCCAGAAACCGGAGAAAAGCCTTCTTTCTTGCGGCTGCAGAGGCACCCCTTCTTTTTCTTGACTTTTAGGATGTTAAGAGTACCCAGATAAACTGAAATTTATAAAGTTATCTAAAAGCAAAAAAGGATCTATTGTACAAATCAAAAGATGAAGTGTACAATAAATCCTTTAATTATAAAGTTTAAAGTAAAAATGCAATATAGCAAAGTACAATGCCAAAAGAACAGACAACATATACAGGTGTCATTTGTTTAAATTTGTTTTTTGTTGTTTTTAAGAAAAGAATAAAGCCCATAAGAAGGCTAGCTACAAATCCGAAAATAAGTAAAGATAGAGTGCCTTTATCAGTAAAGATATAAACAGAACTTGGAACGTAAAGTAAATCAGCAAAAGCTAGTATAAGGAAGTTAAAGAGATTACTGCCAACAATGTTGCCGATAGCCATATTAAAGTTCTTCACCTTCACCAAGGCGATACAAGAAGTGAGCTCGGGAAGGGATGTGGCTACACCTAAGAAAATAGCACCTACGAGACCAGCACCTAGGTTATAGGTAATAGCGATTTGATCTGCAACATAAGTAACCACTATACTTGTAATAATGAGTGCTAAACTACAAAGGATAAAACGAATAACTACTTGTTTTACAGTTAGAGAACTGTCATCTTTTTCATTTGACCCTTCGGAGGGGGCCTCTGCCATTCCTTTTAAACCTGCAACATAAAAGAGGGTAATGACAATAGAAACAAGGCTTATAGTTAAAATTTCAATATCAATAGGCAGGGAAAGAGATAAAATAATAGTTAAATAAATACCTAATGTGCAAATAGTAGTATAAAGATGGCTATTAGATACAGAGGAACTCGAAAAGCCTTGACTTGCAATGAGGATAAGTACGGCTATTACGGCTAAGTTAAATAAATTACTTCCTAGTATGTTTCCCATACCAAGACTGGGGTTATCCACAATAAGAGTTGCAGAGATGGTGGTGAATAACTCGGGCAGTGAAGTGACTGCAGCGAGCAATACACCTCCGATAAAAGCACCAGATAAGTGGGTCTTCTTGTCCAATAAATCCACATAATTAGCTGCTTTAATGGAAAGGAAAATAACCGCTGCTGCAAGCAGGGCATAAATTAGAAAAAGCATAAAAAAAGCCTCCTTAAAAAATATAAATGATGTGTGACGAGAGCGCTTACTTTCTAGTGTGCACAGTTATTAAAAAAATAAAACGCTTTACAATAAGAAGACTCATGAATAGTATACGCTATACTATTCATGAGTCTCATTTTTTAAGATATTACCAGACCTAGAGGTCATGATGTTGATAATATCACAATAAGTATTGCAAACTACTCCCTCATGAGTATTAAGTTTTCAAACATCTTTAACTAAAATACTACAGAATTTTCTTGCTGTCAACAAAGCAGTCTATTTTTAGTTATAAAACCTTTACTCTGTCATAAGTGTTATAAAATGTTCTACGACAAAAGGGTCAAATTGCAAGTAAGCACATCTTTTAAGTTCTAGGAGTGCTTCTTCTATGGACATACCTTTACTATAGGGCCTTTCAGAGATCATAGCATCAAAAGAGTCAACCACAGCTAGTATACGAGCACCTAAACTAATAGAGGTACCACTTAAACCATCGGGATAGCCACTTCCATCAAAATGCTCATGATGATGCCTTACATAGTCAATCGATTCGTCCATCCCTAAAAGAGGTTCGAGGATATTTGAGCTATAAATAGGATGCTTCTTAATAAGAGCGTATTCATCTTCAGATAGGGGGGCTGTTTTGTTGAGTATAATAGATGGAATCTCTATCTTGCCAATATCATGAAGGAGTCCCGCGTAATGAATGGCATTGATTTGTTCGGAGTCAAGTTGCATATGGGAGGCAAGCTTGGCTGCATAGGAAGCCACACGCTCACAATGACCGAGGGTATATTGATCTTTCATAGAAATACTTGCCAAAAGTGCTTTAAAGATACTAATAAGGTGTTTGTTTTCGGTTGTTACGTCTTGGTTAAAGTTTTTAAGGATATCTTCATAAATATGAATAGCATCTTTACCTGCATTTTTACTATGATAGAGTGCAGCTTCTGCTTGTTTAATGAGTGAATGACTATCTTTAGCTAAGGAGGGTAATGAAGAATAACCTAAAGAGAAAGTTATGTAGCTAGCAAGAGGTGCATGAATAAAATCATTTTTAAGAGTATCTAGCTGTTTTTTTAAATGCTGGGCGATATCTTCTAATTGATTTGAACGATTAAAAGGAACGATGACAGCAAATTCGTCACTTTGGTAGCGATAAAGTGTAAGGGGGGATGTGATAATACCTTGCAAAAGTTTCGCTGTAGAGGAGATAACACTATCTCCTGCATCCTGTCCAAAATTATCATTAACGAGCTTTAGATTATCAATGTCTAGTAAAATAAGTCCAAGGTGTGAGTGTTTCTCTAGGCAGTTTTCGACTTGGATGGAAAGCTCTTTAAGAAAGAAACGATGATTATAAAGACCAGTGAAATCATCAGTATAAATAAGCTTTTCTTGTTGCATTTTATAATAAAGCTGTTTAGCTTGACTTGAGCTAATTAAAAAACATGCAATGAGTGTGATAAGACGTGAAGAAAGGCTGATAAGTAAATGACTGTCACCTATTATAAAATAAATACCTAAAGAATGAATGATTTCCAATAGAATAAGAAGAGCAATGAATAAAAAACCTATAGGAGTACACTGGAAAGCAATAATAATGGCAGACAGATTTTGAAACTGATATAAAATAGTAACATAAAAGATATCATCAACATATTTATAGGCATAAGATAAGAATAAATAGATACTTAATAATACAAAAAAATGTATGCGACTTTTAGAGGAAGAAGAATAAGGAAATAGAAATATTCGATCCATTAGTTAAAGAACTCCTTCAAGTAACATTTTTGAACTATAAAAATATATTTAAAAATTTATAATTATATTAAGATAATAATATTAAATGAAAAATAAATCAAACAAAATATACTTTAAATTCATAAATTTAAAGAAAATGTTGTCAAAAAATAATAAAACAAACATAAAAAAGTCATAAAAATACACTTTGTTCATATTTAATAAAGTGTATTTTTATGACTTTTAGTAAATTCATGCCAAATTTAATATCTAAGAATGAATAGGTTTAATTATGGGAACCATTTTGACGTACAGCTTCTAGATAATTATATAGTGTGAATTTTGAAATATTTAGAAATTCGCATACTTTATCACCAGAACGTGTAATAAGAAAGGCACCTTTATTATCTAAAAAGCGAATAATTTCCATCTTTTCATCTTTAGTAAGTTGATTACTAGGTTTGTTAAACATATTTTCGCATTGATGAATAAGGTTGTCCATAAGTTGGTTAACATCTGTTGCAAAAAGCTCGTTAGGAGAAGGAGTAGGTGAAGTATAATGATTAAATTGCTTGAGATACTCTTCACATTTAAGAGAATCTGTAATGTCTAGATTAATACAGATGGAACCGATATTATTTCCTTCATCATCTTTAATAAAGGTAGAAGAGCCACGAATGATTTTACCTGTACGTGTGTGAATAATTTTATTATAGACATGTGTATCATTTGAAGTTTTACTCATTACCTGCAAGCCCCAGTTTCCACCACAATCTCCAATTTTTCTTCCAGTAATGTGACCATTTCTTATATCGACGATAGTGTGCTCATACTCTAGTGTATTGTCATGAAGAACAACTTCACAGTTAGATCCGAAGTGATTTTCTATTAAATCAAGAATTTGTGAGAATAAGGGTAAGTTATCCGTAATTTTTTTCATAGTTACCTCCTAATAAGCTGGGTTATTATCTATTTGATATTATAACAGAAAAGTGGAAAGGTTTTTGCATATTTTTTTATTTTTTACTAGCGAAAATATTTTTTTTTAGGCTATCTGACTATTTTACCATAAAAATACAAGATAATTATAAAAAAACATAAAAAAAAAATAATAAAAGTCACTATACATCTAAAAATAAATATTATATAATAAGGATAAACCAAATAAAATTTTTTAATCCATTGTGAGAGAAATGAAGGAGGCAAAACAATGAATGATGTTTTAAAACAAATAAACGCGTTAGGAATTGTGCCAGTAGTAAAAATAGATCGAGTAGAAGATGCAGTTCCTTTAGCAAAAGCATTATGTGAGGGTGGACTTCCAGTAGCAGAAGTAACTTTTAGAACAGCTTGTGCAAAAGAAGCTATTAAGAAAATGGCAACAGAGTTTCCAGATATGCTAAT
Source organism: Sporanaerobium hydrogeniformans (assembly GCF_002735925.1). Lineage (GTDB taxonomy): Bacteria > Bacillota > Clostridia > Lachnospirales > Cellulosilyticaceae > Sporanaerobium > Sporanaerobium hydrogeniformans. The sequence goes on from NZ_PEDL01000012.1 coordinate 4,503, forward strand.
AGGTGCAGGTACAGTTTTGACTACAGAGCAAGTTGACCAAGCAGTAGAAGCAGGAGCAAAATTCATTGTTAGCCCAGGCCTAAATCCTAAAGTAGTAAAATACTGTGTAGATAAAGGTATTCTCATCACACCAGGTTGTGCAAATCCATCAGATGTTGAACAAGCTATTGAGCTTGGTCTTGATACTGTTAAAATTTTCCCAGCTGAAGCAGTAGGTGGACTTAACCTTATCAAATCCATGGCTGGTCCTTATACAACTATGAAATTCATGCCAACAGGTGGTATTAATGCTAAAAATCTAAATAGCTACTTAGCTTTTGACAAAATTATTGCATGTGGTGGTAGCTGGATGGTAGATCCTAAGCTTGTAGCAGAAGGAGACTTTGCTAAAATTACAGAGCTTACAAGAGAAGCTGTAACTCAAATGTTAGGCTTTGAACTTGCTCACGTAGGTATCAATATGCCAGAAGCAGGTGCGGCAACAGAAGTAGCAAAAGGTTTAGGGGAATTATTTAATCTTGAGGTGAAAGATGGTAACAGTTCTTTATTTGCAGGTACTGGTATCGAAGTAATGAAAACACCATATCTTGGCGAAAAAGGACATATTGCTTATAAAACCAATTACATTGATAGAGCAGTAAACTACCTTAAAGCTAGAGGTTATGAATTTGATGAAGATTCAGCTAAATATGATGCAAAAGGTAAACTTGTTGCTATTTACTTAAAACAAGAATTTGGCGGTTTTGCTATCCATCTTTTACAAAAAAAATAATAACTTTTAAAAATAATAACATAGATTAGAAATCATTTATCAATAAGGAGAGAATATAATGAGTAAAAAAGTAGTTACCTTTGGAGAAATCATGTTAAGACTTGCACCAAATGGATATTTAAGATTTACACAAGTAGATCAATTCCAAGCAACTTATGGTGGAGGAGAAGCAAACGTAGCAGTTTCTCTTGCTAATTATGGTTTAGATGCAGAATTCGTTACAAAACTTCCAAAGCATGATATCGGTCAAGCAGCAATCAATGACCTTCGTAGATATGGTGTTGAAACAAAACATATTGCTCGTGGGGGAGAAAGAGTTGGTATCTATTTCTTAGAAAAAGGTGCTTCTCAAAGACCTTCTAAAGTTATTTATGATAGAGCAAACTCTTCTATTTCAGAAGCTACAACAGCAGACTTTAACTGGGATGAAATTTTTGAAGGTGCCACTTGGTTCCACTTTACAGGTATTACACCAGCTCTTGGTGACAATGCAGCAGCTATTTGCTTAGAAGCTTGTAAGGCAGCTAAAGCAAAAGGTGTTAAAGTAAGTTGTGACCTTAACTATAGAAAAAAATTATGGACAAGAGAAAAAGCTGGTCAAGTAATGGCTGGTCTTATGGAATACGTAGATGTATGTATTGCTAACGAAGAAGATGCAGCAGATGTATTTGGTATCCATGCTGCAGACACAGATGTAACAAAAGGTGAAGTTAACCATGAAGGTTATAAAGATGTAGCTAAACAACTTAAAGATAGATTTGGATTTGAATATGTAGCAATCACTCTTAGAGAATCAATCTCTGCAAGTGATAACAATTGGGCAGCAATGCTTTACAATGGTGAAGATTTCTTCTTCTCTAAAAAATACGCAGTACGTATCGTTGACCGCGTAGGTGGAGGAGATTCGTTTGGCGGCGGACTAATCTACAGCCTAGTAAACAACTATGCTCCACAAGCTGCAATTGAATTTGCAGTAGCAGCTTCATGTTTAAAACACACTATTGAAGGAGACTTTAACCGTGTATCTGTAGCAGAAGTAGAAGCACTTGCTGGTGGAGATGGTTCAGGTCGTGTTCAAAGATAAGTTTAATAGCTAAACTTTCCTAAATTTTATAAGAAAGAGATGAAGACCTTTGGGTTTTCGTCTCTTTTTTCTCTTTTTAAGTGAGCGTATAGAACTTTTAAGTATGGGGAATATTATATAAAATAAAGATTTATCAAAAACAATAAAAAATAATTAGATGTGTTTCCATAAATATGATAAAAATTAATATATATAGGAGTAAAATCTAAAAAAAATGAATAAAAAAGCTGTACATATAAAAAAATATAATATATAATAGAATTAACTAAAACTTAAACAAAAACTTAAATGAAAATATATTAGCTGATAATTTTTAGGGAGGAAGCAAAAATGGCAAAGGTAATTTTGGTAGGAGAACCGATGGCGTTATTTATTGCATCACAAGAAGGAACCTTAGATACAGTTACGGACTTTAAGCGTTCAGCAGCGGGTGCAGAAATGAATGTGGCAATTGGATTAAAAAGGTTAGAGCATGATGTATGCTATATCACTAAATTAGGAAAGGACCCTTTTGGTAGATATCTAAAAGATTTTTTGGATAAAGAAAAAATTAATACAGATTTAATTTGCTTTGATGACCACTTTCCAACAGCTTTTCAATTAAAAGCGAAAACTTCAAAAGGTGACCCGGATGTAGCTTATTACCGTAATGGGTCAGCAGCTTCTAACTTGAAGGTAGAAGATGTAGAAGACATTGATATGAAGGGCTTTGACCATTTTCATTTAACAGGTATTTTCCCAGCTTTATCGGATCGTTCAAGATCTACTATGCTTTATTTAATTGAAAAAGCCAAAAATAATCATTTAACAACTTCCTTTGACCCTAACCTTAGACCAAGCTTATGGAATAGTTCAGCAGATATGGTATCAACTATTAATAAAATTGCTTGCAGATGTGATACGGTACTCCCAGGGATTTCAGAAGGTAAAATCTTAACAGGCTATGACCATGAACGAGATATTGCTGATTTCTATTTAGATAAAGGGGTAAAAACAGTTGTTATCAAATGTGGGCCAAAAGGTTGCTATGTAAAAACTCAAACAGAAGAAAATTATTTTGATGGCTATAAGGTGGAGAAGGTAGTGGATACAGTAGGTGCAGGAGATGGGTTTGCTGTAGGCTACATCAGTGGGATTTTAGAAAAACTTCCAACAACTGTTTGCGCAGATCGTGCCAATGCTATTGGTGCACTTCAGGTGATGCATGTAGGTGATAATGAAGGACTTCCAACGAGGGAACAATTAGCTGATTTTATGGCACAAAAAAATAAATAGTATAAGGGGGATTCTTCGACTAATTTAGGAGAATCCCTCTTTTTTATTTTACAAAAGATATTGAATAAAAGTATATGACAATAAGTAACTATAAGTGGTACACAAAATATTAAAAATAAAATTTAAAAAATAGTTGAAATATTTATTAAATTATAATATTATAATTACTAACTAAATAAAACCTTTCAAACCTATGATGGAGAGATAAAACTGATTACGAACTTACAGAGAGCTGGGATGGTGGAAACCAGTAGGAAACGAATTAGATAAATGGACTCCTGAGGGCACGATGAAAAGCTGTAAGCTAAGTATCTCGTGACGCAACATCCCCGTTAAGGATGAGGAATGTGATGGCATTCTGCATAAAGTGCACATGGTTTTTAATCATGTGAATCAAGGTGGTACCGTGGGCTTAGACTAACTATACGCTCACCCTTGGCTATTTGGCTAAGGGTGGGCGTTTTTTATTACAATCACTTACCTTTTGCCACTTGAAGAGACTTTATAACAATAATAACCATCAAGTGATAAAAAGGAGGAAACAAAATGCTGAGTAAAAGTTTAGAAGAAGTAAAGAAGTTAAGGGAAAGCTATAATAAGATTCCTGTTAGCTTAGAAATGTATATGGACTTTCAAACACCCATAGCTGTTCTAAGTTGTATTAAAGAAAGGTATGACCGCTACTTTTTGCTTGAAAGCATTCAAGGAGGCGAAAAAATCGCACGTTACACCTTTATAGGATTTAACCCTCATGCTAGCTTTTATGTAAAAGAGGGATGTAGCTTTTTCGCAACACGAGAAGAGTTAAAACGTTTAGAGGGTAACCCTTTAGATCGGCTTAAAGAGATTATGAGCCAGTATAAAGCACCTAAAGATGCAAGCTTACCACCACTAACAGGAGGAGCTATAGGTTATTTTGGATACGAAGCTGTAAGATATATGGAGAATATTCCCTTTCAAAACAAGAATGAATTACAAGTAGCAGATATAAAACTAATGTTTTTTAATCAAATCATTGCGTTTGATCATCTCAATCAAAAATTATTTTTAATAGCAAATATAGATGGGGAGGCCTTGGATTTAGAAGAAGCGTACAAAGAGGCAGAAGAAAGGCTTTTGGAGCTTGCCAATCTGATTGGTAAACCTATTAAAAGGAGAAAGGTACAGTTTGATGAAGAACTTATCTTTAAAAGCAACACTACCAAAGAAGCCTTTATGGCAAGGGTGGAGAAGGCGAAGGAGTATATTGCAAATGGAGATATCTTTCAAGTTGTTCTTTCACAGATTTTTAAAGCAAAAATGACAAGTAATTTATTTGATGTTTACCGTGTACTTCGTACCGTCAATCCTTCACCCTATATGTATTTAATGCAATTTGATGATTTGCAGCTAGCTGGGGCCTCACCAGAAACCTTGGTAAAGGTGCAAAATGGTATGGTCACAACGATGCCCATTGCAGGAACAAGACCAAGGGGAAAGACAAAGGAAGAGGATTTGCTTCTTGATAAAGAATTGCTTAGTGACCCTAAAGAACTAGCAGAACACACTATGCTAGTAGATTTGGCAAGAAATGATATTGGCAAGATCAGCGATTTTAAGAGTGTGTTAGTGGAAGGATATAGAGTGCTTAAAAAGTTTTCTCATGTAACCCATATTACAAGTACAGTAAATGGTCGGTTAAAAAAAGAACTTACTAGTATAGATGCCATTCAAGCCATCTTACCCGCAGGGACACTTTCAGGAGCACCTAAAGTAAGGGCCATGGAGATTATAGAGGAGCTAGAAGAGGAAAGACGAGGTATTTATGGTGGAGGTATTGGATATATCGGATTTGATGGTAATTTAGATACTTGTATTGCTATTCGTACTGTAGTGAAGAAAGATGGTATTGCCTATGTGCAAGCAGGGGGAGGTATTGTGCTAGATTCAAATCCAGAGCTGGAATATGAAGAAAGTGTCAATAAGGCCACAGCTTTATTTGTAGCCATGAAGAAAGTGAGGGAGATTGTATGATTTTGATAATTGATAACTATGACAGCTTTACCTATAACCTTTATCAATTTGCTGGAGAGTTCAATCCTGATATTAAGGTAGTACGAAATGACAAAATCACCTTAGAAGAAATAGAAGCCCTTGCCCCCTCACACCTTATTTTTTCACCAGGGCCTAAGTACCCAAAGGATGCAGGCATTTTAGTGGAGGCTATCTGTTACTTTACAGGGAAAATACCTATACTCGGTGTGTGCCTTGGACACCAAGCTTTAGGAGAAGTGTTTGGAGGTAAGGTAGTAAAAGCTCATACTATTTTACATGGGAAAACCAATGAGATTAGCATCGATACAAATTGCCCACTTTTTAAAGATTTACCTAAGCGTATAACAGTAGGAAGGTATCACTCACTTATTGTCCAACGTTCAAGTTTGACAGAAGAGCTTGTTATTATAGCAGAAGATGATCAAGGAGAGATCATGGGACTTAGACACAAAGAACATCTTAGTTTTGGCATACAGTTTCATCCAGAATCGATTTTAACTCCTGAAGGTAAGAAAATAATTAAAAATTTCTTGGAGGTGTAAAGGGATGATGAATAACTATATTAAAAAGGTAATTGAAGGACAAAATTTAACTATAGAAGAAGCTGCAGCAGCCATGGAGGAACTTATGAGTGGGGAGGCAACAGATGCACAAATAGCAAGCTATTTAACAGCGCTTCGCATGAAAGGAGAAAGCATTGAAGAAATAACGGGAAGTGCTAAAGGGATGCGTGAAAAATGTCTGAAATTAAAAACAGAAGGAGATGTGTTAGATATTGTTGGAACAGGAGGAGATGGGACCAATACCTTTAATATTTCAAGTGTCTCTTCATTAGTAATCGCAGCAGCGGGCGTGCCTGTAGCTAAGCATGGTAATCGCAGTGTTTCTAGTAAATGTGGAAGTGCAGATGTATTAGAAGCACTAGGCGTAAAGCTAGAACTGACAAAAGAACAAAATGAAGAGGTACTTAAACGTACAGGGATTTGTTTTATGTTTGCTCCGGTTTATCACAGTGCGATGAAATATGTAGGTAAGGCAAGACGTGAGATAGGTGTAAGAACCATTTTTAATATTTTAGGACCACTTGCAAACCCAGCATATGCCAACCTTCAGGTAATGGGAGTTTACTCAGAAGAGCTAGTAGAGCCCTTGGCTAAGGTGTTGTGTAACCTAGGCGTGAAAAGGGCTATAGTTGTGCACGGTGAGGATGGAGTAGATGAAGTCTCTATTTGTGGTAAAACAAAGGTAAGTGAAGTAAGAGACGGAGTAGTTAAAAGCTATACCATTAACCCCCTAGATTTAGGGTTAACTATGGCAAAACCAGAAGAGATTAAGGGGGGGCAAGTAGGAGAGAATAAGGCGATTGCCCTGGCGATTTTAAAGGGAGAAAAAGGGGCTAAAAGAGACATTGTCCTCCTAAACTCAGCCATGGCTCTTTATATTGCTTTAGATAATAAAAGTCTTACAGAGTGTATCCAGTTGGCAGCTGAGATGATAGATAGTGGTAAGGCACTAGCTAAATTACAAGAGTTTGTAGAAACAACCCAGAGCTTTGCATCAATAGCGATATAGAAGAGAGGTTAAAGTGAAGACGTATAAGGGGGCAAGAAAATGATATTAGATCAAATTATCAAGGAGCGTAAAAAGGCAGTAGAAGATCTGAAGGCAAAAGTGTCTCTAAGCGAGTTTATAAAGCAAATTGGGCAAAGTCAAGTGTCTTATTACGGCTTTAAAGAGGCTTTGATAAAGGAAAAAACAGGTATCCACATTATTGCAGAGGTAAAAAAAACTTCTCCGTCAAAAGGAGTTATTTGCCAAGATTTTGATCCGGTAGCTATTGCTAGAGATTATGAAAGGGGAGGGGCGACAGCTATTTCGGTATTGACAGAGCCTAACTATTTTGGGGGGAATAACAGTTACCTTAGCAAAATTAAAGAAAATGTAAAACTTCCTCTCTTGAGAAAGGATTTTATTATTGATCCACTTCAAATTTATGAGGCAAAGGCCATTGGAGCAGATGCTATTTTGCTTATTGCAGCGATTTTATCACCTCAGATACTTGGGGAGTATTTAAAGTTAGCAAGAAGCTTAGGTCTAGACTGCTTAGTGGAAACGCATGATGAAGAAGAAGTAAAAATGGCTTTAGAAGTAGGTGCTGAAATAATAGGTGTTAACAATCGTAATTTACAAACTTTTGAAGTGAGCCTCGAAGTTTCAAAAAGATTAAGAAGGCTTATTCCTGATGATAGACTTTTTGTAGCAGAAAGTGGTATTCATACACAGGAGGATATAAAATTTTTAAGAGAAATAGGTACAAAGGTAATGCTTATTGGAGAAAGTGTGGTTAAAGCAAGTAACCGAGTAGCTCATTTAAGAAAACTTTTAGAAGCTTAAGATTAAAAAATAAAAGTCAAATGTTTTTAGGAAGGGGGATAAAGGTAGTGGTTAAACTGAAAATCTGTGGATTAAAAAGAACTCAGGATATTGAAGTTGTGAATAAATTTAAGCCAGAGTATATTGGCTTTATATTAGCCCCAAGTAAAAGGCAAATTAATTTAGTGAAAGCTTCTTACTTAAAAGGCTTGTTAGACCCTCAGATTAGGGTAGTTGGCGTTTTTGTCAATGAACCTCTTGAGAGCTTAGTACATTATATAGACCAAGGTGTCATTGACAATGTTCAGCTTCATGGAGATGAAGATTTAGGATATATAAAAGCCCTTAAAAAGAAGCGACAGATTCCTATTATAAAAGCTATAAGACTTAATAATCAAGAGCTTTTATCAGATACGGAAAAGGCAATCATAGAGAGTGACTTTATTGATTATCCTCTTCTTGATACGTATACCAAGGATGCTTATGGAGGAAGTGGTAAAAGCTTTGATTGGAAAATATTAGAGCAAATAAAAAGACCTTACTTCTTAGCAGGAGGAATAAACAAGGTGAACATAAAAGAAGCCATAAGCTTTGGGCCTTACGCTATAGATATAAGTAGTGGAGTAGAGACAGAAGGGGTTAAAGATGCTGTTAAAATAAGGGAGTTATTTGAAATAATAAGGGATGAGGCGAGAAAATGAATCCAAAAGGCAGATATGGCATTCATGGAGGACAGTATATACCAGAAACCTTAATGGGTGCAGTGAAAGAATTAGAAGAGGCTTATGGCTATTACAAAGAAGAGGTAGCTTTTAATGAGACACTTAGAAAGCTATTTGCAGACTATACTGGGAGACCTTCGTTATTATATTATGCAGAGAAGATGACCAAGGCTTTGGGAGGCGCTAAAATTTATTTAAAGCGTGAAGACCTTAACCATACAGGCTCTCATAAGATTAACAATGTACTTGGGCAAGTTTTGCTTGCAAAAAAAATGGGAAAAAGACGTATTATTGCAGAGACAGGAGCTGGTCAACATGGAGTAGCAACTGCCACAGCAGCAGCACTTATGGGAATGAAGTGTGAAGTCTTTATGGGAGAAGAAGATACTGTTAGGCAAGCACTTAATGTTTATCGGATGGAACTTTTAGGAGCAAAGGTTACTGCTGTTAGAACAGGCACAAGAACTTTAAAGGATGCAGTAAATGCAGCACTTCAAGATTGGACACAGACTGTAGAGGATACCTTTTACTGTATTGGCTCTGTTATGGGGCCGCATCCTTATCCAGAGATGGTAAGAGATTTTCAGAGCATTATAGGTAAAGAAATCAAGATACAGATACGAGAGCAAGAAGGACGTTTGCCAGATGCAATAGTGGCTTGTGTGGGAGGAGGTAGCAATGCTATAGGTGCATTTTATGAGTTTCTTCAAGACCAAAATGTTAAGCTCATTGGTGTTGAAGCAGGGGGGAAGGGTGTATCAACTAGTTTGCATGCAGCTACCCTTACTAAAGGGCAAGAAGGTATCTTTCATGGTATGAAATCTTATTTTTTACAAACAGAAGAAGGAAGTATTGCACCTGTTTACTCCATTTCAGCAGGCTTAGACTATCCAGGTATTGGACCAGAGCATGCGTGGCTTTATGATACGAAAAGAGCACAATATGTTCCTATTACTGATGACGAAGCGGTAGAGGCTTTTGAGTATCTTTCAAAGGTAGAAGGCATTATCCCAGCCATTGAAAGTGCCCATGCAGTGGCTTATGGCATGAAATTAGCAAAGCAAATGAAAAGCAAGCAAATATTAGTCATTAACTTGTCGGGACGAGGAGATAAAGATGTAGCAGCTATTGCAAGATATAGAGGGGTGAAGCTTCATGAGTAATATTCAAAAAGTATTTGATAAGATGAAAGTCGAAGGTCATAAAGCCTTTATACCGTTTATTACAGCAGGAGACCCTCATATAGATGCCACTGAAAGCTTTATTTATGCTTTAGAGGAGGCAGGGAGTACTATTATTGAGTTGGGTATTCCTTTTTCTGATCCTGTAGCGGATGGCCCCGTGATTCAACGAGCTAACCTAAGAGCTATGGCTAAAGGAGTTACCCTGCATAAAATTTTTGAGATGGTAAGTAGAGTGAGAAAAAAGACGGACATACCACTTGTTTTTTTAATGTATGCCAATACTATTCACTACTATGGTACAGACCACTTTTTTAAAAAGTGTCAAGATATAGGGATAGATGGTGTGATTATACCTGACGTACCTTTAGAAGAAAAAGAAGAATTTGCCTGTCATGCAAGGGAAAGGGGAGTAGATTTGATTTCTTTAGTTACACCAACCTCCAAGGAGAGAACTAAGGCTATTTGCCAAGATGCAAGAGGTTTCCTATATTGTGTATCCTCTCTAGGTGTAACAGGGACGAGAGAAAATATAGAGACTAATTTAGGAGACATGTTTGAAAGTATTAAAGCCCATTGCATGATTCCTACCGCATTAGGCTTTGGAATCTCCACGCCTAAACAAGCTCTGGAGCTTAAAGACTATACTGATGGGATCATTGTAGGAAGTGAAATTGTCAAAATTATTGAAGAGCATGGGGATAAAAGTGGAGACTATCTAAAAGTATTTGTTACCAATATGCTTGAAGTTCTTACTAAAAGTGATTTATAAAACGGATGCTAGGTAATGATAAGAAGAACCTTGCCATAAAAAGAGGGTGAATAGCCCTCTTTTTAAGAGTGCAATATTGATATTGAAAATCAATATTAATTAGTGTATAATGAACAGAGTTGTTAAAAATAAAGCAAGAGAAAACCTATTTAGTGATGAAGGGGGAGCTATGAAATATATTTTTATCAATCCTGTTATAGATCAGATGTATGTAAAGGAGGAACTAGATGAGACATTACTTCAGAATGGTTATCAAAGGGTAGAAGTAGAAACAGATTGGCATAAGTTAGTAAAACAAAAGTATAATGAAATACTTAAGCAAACTAAATTAACAGTGTTAGATAAGCGCTGCCCTAAAGTTATGGAAGTAATAAACCCTTATCTAAATCATGAAAAATTATTGGTACCAGCAATTGAACCTATTTTGATACATTGTGCAATAGAACTAGCAGGTAGAGAAGATTTAAGAAATCAGAAAAAGATAATTACTACGCCCTGTGAGAGCTTAGCAAGCTATGGAAATAAAATAGGGTTAGAAGATACAGAGTTTATAAGTTGGAAAGTGTTTTTAAAAAAAATAAATTTACATAGACCAGTCCAAGTCAAAGTATTAGGTGCAAGTCCCATCCCACCAGGTTATTTTAAAACCCTAGAGGCTAAAATAAGCAGTATTTCAGGAAAAGAGAATATAGAAAGTTATTTTAAGATGAATTTATACAAGCAAGATGAATTAGTTGAAATGCTCTATTGTCAAAATGGGTGCCATAATGGAGATGGAGTATTGGTCAATGAATAAGAATAAAATGATTAAAACAACCATTTCAGTAGTTAGCTTAATTACAGTATGGGGACTTGTATCGAAGATGGGAGTAGTGAGTTCTTATATATTGCCAGCACCTGTTAAGGTGCTAAATACCCTCTTTAAAATGGTACAAACAGGTGAAATTTTTGAAGATATTCATATTAGCTATATAAGGGTTCTGAAAGGATTTTTTATAGCAACACTGGCAGCATTTATACTTGCTATGATAAGAATTATTTTACCTAAGTGGAACGACTATTATGAAAACGTGCTTCAGTTTTTAAAGAATGTACCACCACTAAGTTTGATCTCACTGTTAATTTTATGGTTTGGAATAGGAGAAACAACGAAAATTGGCATTATCGTATTAACTGCATTTTTCCCCATTTATTTAAATACAGTTAAAGGCTTTATAAGTTGTGATAAGAAGCTATTAGAGGTTGGGGAGATTTACGGGTATTCCAAAGTAAATAGTTTTTTTAAGATTAGGTTGCCCTATGCTATGTCTGACATATTAGTGGGTATGAGGATAGGGCTTGGATATAGTTGGCGAGCGATTATTAGTGCAGAAATGATTGCTGCCTCAGCTGGATTAGGTCATATGATTTTATTTGCTCAACAAATGTCTAGGACAGACAAAGTAATTGTCGGTATTTTAGTAATTGGTGTGGTAGGTTATATCACGGATAGGTTATTTGCATTTATAATCGGTAAGGTGTTGAAAGGGTCAGAGAAAAATGGATGGGATTAAGTTAGTAAATGTAAGTAAGTCTTATGAAGTTAAAAACCAACAGCTTAAAGTTTTAGATGGCATTGATTTAAATATATCCGCCAATAAGATGACGATTATTTTAGGGCGAAGTGGGTGTGGCAAAACTACCCTATTAAGACTCGTATCAGGTATAGAAGAGGTTGAAAAAGGAGAGGTTCGCGGTGTTCGTTTAAAAAGAAAGGCATATGTCTTTCAAGAAGATCGTTTAATGCCATGGTTAGATGTCAAAAGGAATATAACCTTTGGCCTTAAAAAGAAACAAATCAATCATAAAAAAATAGATGAGATTATTGAAATGGTAGGTCTAGAAAAGTTCTGTAGTGCCTATCCCAGTCAATTATCAGGGGGTATGAAACAAAGGGTTTCGATTGCAAGAGCATTCGCTTATAATCCTGAGTTTATTATGATGGATGAACCTTTTTCAGCTTTAGATTTTTTCACAAGAGAACAAATGCAAAAAGAACTAATAAAAATTCATCAAAAGACCAGGTGTGCCATTCTATTTGTTACCCATAGTATTGATGAGGCTTTAATACTTGGAGATAAAATAGTGATTTTAGAAAAAGGAAGAATTAAGTCATGCTATGAAATGAATGAAAAAAAACAAGAAAGAGATCTATTAGATCAAAAGTTTGTTGCATTAAAAAAGCAGATTATAGATGATTTAAGAATCATTTAATAAAACATAAATGGAGGAAAAAAGTAATGAAGTTAACAAAGAAAGTAGTACTATCCGTATTAGCAGTGGGGGTTATGATGACATCTATGGTAGGGTGTGGTTTAAGTAATAGCGCACCCGCTCAGAGTAGTCAGCCTGTAGTAGCTGAAACTACAGAAATAGCAGAAACTATAGATTTATCTCAATCAACACTAGATGAATTAACAATTACCCATGTAACCTCACCACTTAATGTACCAAGTATTATTCAAAAGAATAAAAATGTATTTGTAGACGCATTCAGTGAAAATGGTAAAGCTATTGAAGTGAACTATGCAGAGATTACATCTGGAGCAGATCAAACTCAAGCATTAGCCTCAGGTGATGTGGATATCTTATATGCTGTTGGGGGAACCTCGGTTGTTTTAGCTGCAGCTAACGATGCAGATATCAAAATTTTAAATATGTACAGTAGATCACCAGAAGCATTTTGCATGTATTCAAGTGATAAAACTATTCAATCTGCTGAAGATTTAAGAGGTAAAACAGTTGCAGGACCTGTTGGAACAAATCTGCATCAACTATTAGTAGCGTATCTTAAAGCTGCCGATATGACAATTGAAGATATCCATTATGTGAATATGTCTATTGCAGATGCAAAAGCAGCATTAGATGGAGGGAGTGTTGATGTTGCATTACTTGCAGGGCCTACTGCTTATAAAGCAAAGCAACAAGACTATAACTTAGTGACAAACGGAAAAGGATTAACAGATGCCGTTATTGCCGTAGCCGTTAGAGAAGATTTCTATAATCAATATAAGAAAGAATTAGAAGTATTTGTGAATGCTCAAGAGAGTATTATTAAGTACATTAGCGAAAATCATAATGAAGCAATGGAGATTGTTGCAGCAGAACTTGATTTAGATAAAGCAGCTGTTGAGGAAATGTTTACACAATATGATTTTGATATTGGAACAACACAAGAAGACTATAAGGCATTTCAAAATGTAGCAGACTTTATGTATGAAACAAAAATGATTGAAGAACCTATTGACACAGCTAAGTTATTTATTAAGTAAATAAAAGGATGAAAAAATAAGGCTATCCGGCGTTTGGTCGGATAGCCTTATTTTATAGGAACTTTAAGTCTGTCTAAAGAAAGCATGAGCTCCATGCCCACAGAAGATGCTAGAAAAAGGAAGCCTACAAAAAGAACCAAAGCTATTATAAAAAATAAATAAAGATTGGAAGAAAGTTATAAAAAAAAATTATATAAAACATTACTAATTACTATTTATTATCTAGGGCAAAACAGTTATAATAATAAGGAAAACGATGCTAAACAGTTTGAAGGTTTTTAAAAAAATAAATTATAGTATAATAATTTGTTTTAGTTTAGTTTATCCAAATAAGAATACCTCGTCCTGTTTGAACAAAGTGATAGGTGTTTAGATAGGGTGTAGATAGAGAAGTAAATGTAAAAACAATAAGATAAACTACCCTTATTAGGTGAAAATGGAGGAACAAAAATGGAACGTTTAAATTATCAAACTCTAGAACAGCTTGGAAGTAAAGATTATATTTTAAAAGATGCACCAGAGAGAGTTTTACAGTTTGGAGAAGGAAACTTCCTTCGTGGATTTGTTAATTACTTTATAGATGTACTCAATGAAAAAAAAGGCTTTAATAGTAAAGTGGTAGTAGTTCAACCAATTGCACAAGGTCTTGCCGATATGTTAAATGAACAAGATGGACTCTACACACTCTACTTACGTGGTTTTGAAAATGGTGAAAAAGTAAATGCAAGAAGACTAATAAGTTGTATTAGTAGAGCTATTAATCCTTATGCACAACCAGCTGCTTTCTTAGAAAATGCTAAAAATCCAGACCTTCGTTTTATTGTATCCAATACAACAGAAGCAGGTATTACCTATATTGCAGAAGATAAGTTAGAAGATGAAATGCCATCTAGCTTCCCTGCTAAACTTACAAAGTTGATGTATGAGCGTTTTAAAGTTTTTGGCACAGAAAAAGGAAAAGGTTTTGTTATTCTTTCTTGTGAGCTCATTGACAACAATGGGGCAGAGCTTAAAAAATGTGTTGAAAAATATGCAGATAGTTGGAACCTAGGAGATGACTTCAAAGCTTGGTTGGATGCAGAGAACATCTTCTGTAGTACACTTGTTGACCGTATTGTAACTGGTTACCCAAGAAACGAAGCAGCAGCTCTCTGTGAAGAAAATGGTTATGAAGATAAATTAATTGATACTGCAGAAGTATTTGGTTTTTGGGTAATTGAAGGACCACAAAGTCTTTATGAGGAACTTCCAATCAAAGGGACAGATCTACCTATTATGATTACAGACGATCATACACCTTACAAAAAACGTAAAGTACGTATCTTAAATGGGGCACATACTTCTATGGTGCTTGCAGCTTATCTTGCTGGAGAAGATATTGTTCGTGACTGTATGCATGATGAGACAATTGTATCCTTTATGAGTAATACTTTATTTAATGAAATTATCCCTACACTTACATTACCAGAAGAAGAGCTTATGTCTTTTGCGAATGCAACTATTGAACGTTTCAAAAATCCATTTATCGATCATGCTTTACTTGCAATCTCTCTTAATTCTGTATCTAAATGGAGAGCACGTGTACTTCCAAGCATGAAAGGCTATATTGAGAAATTTGGTAAATTACCAGAAAACATTGTATTCTCCTTTGCAGCACTTATGGCTTTCTACACAGGGACTGAAATCAGAGAGGGTGCACTTATTGGTAACCGTAATGGAGAAGAGTATAAGATTTCTGACGATATGCCAGTACTTGAATATTGTGCGGCAAACTCAACCACACTTTCAGTAGAAGATTTCGTAAAAGGCTTTGCAGCTAACGAAACCTTCTTTGGGGAAGACCTTACAAAATATGATGGTTTTGCAGAAGCAGTAGCATCTTATCTTGCAGTGATTCGTACAGATGGTATGAGAAAAGTACTAGAAGAATTAGTTAAGGGTGAATAATATGTTAGAGTTTATTAAAATCCATGAAAATGACAATGTAGCTATTGCACTAACTCCTCTTTCAAAAGGTATACAAATAGAGGTGGCAGGACAAAAGGTAGAACTAATTGAAGATATTCCACAAGGGCACAAATTTGCCCTTGTATCTATTAAAGAAGGAGAGCCTATTAAAAAATATGGTTATCCTATCGGGGTTGCGACAGCACCTATTCAAAAAGGTGCATGGATTCATACCCAAAACCTTAAAACAGGATTAGGTGAAGTATTAGAATATACGTATGAACCTAATGTTACACCAGTTGAAGTAACAGAAAAAGCTACTTTTATGGGGTATGTACGTAAAGATGGCAAGGTAGGTATCCGTAATGATGTATGGATTATTCCTACAGTAGGTTGTGTAAACTCCATTGCTGATCAAATTATTAAAGCAGTGACACCCTTTGCAGAAGGGAAAGTGGATTCTATTCATACCTTCAACCATCCTTATGGTTGTTCACAGATGGGTGATGATCAGCTCAATACTCAAAAAGCCCTTGCTGCTCTTGTAAACCATCCCAATGCGGGAGCAGTACTTGTACTTGGCCTTGGTTGTGAAAATAACAATATTCCAGAATTCAAAAAAGTTTTAGGTGAGTACGATGAAGAGCGTGTTAAATTTTTAGAATGTCAAGAGTATGAAGATGAAATCGAAGAAGGCGTAAAAGTAATGGAGAAACTCATTACTTATGCAGCACAGTTTAAAAGAGAAGAAGTGGATGCAAGTGAGCTTGTAATTGGACTGAAATGTGGCGGTTCAGATGGGCTTTCTGGTATTACAGCCAATCCACTTGTAGGTAAATTCTCTGACATGCTGATTTCAAAAGGTGGTTCAACCATTCTTACAGAAGTGCCAGAAATGTTTGGTGCTGAAACAATCCTTATGAATCGCTGCGTGAGCGAAGAAGTATTTCATGCAACAGTAGGACTCATTAATGGTTTTAAAGATTATTACAAGCGTCATGATCAAGTGATTTATGAAAATCCATCTCCAGGAAATAAAAAAGGTGGTATTTCTACACTTGAAGATAAATCGTTAGGCTGTACACAAAAAGGTGGGACAGCTCCAGTTGTAGATGTATTAGCTTATGGTGAAAAGGTATGTAAAAAAGGATTAAACCTTTTACAAGCACCAGGAAATGACCTTGTTGCTGCAACCTCACTTGCTATGTCAGGAGCACATATTGTACTCTTTACGACAGGGCGTGGAACACCATTTGGTTCACCAGTACCAACTATTAAAATTTCAACAAACGATGCCCTCTTTAATAAGAAAAAGGGTTGGATTGACTTTAATGCAGGTAGTCTTGTCAAAGATAAGACAATGGAAGAACTCAGTAAAGAATTTTTTGAATATGTTCTTAAAGTAGCCTCTGGTGAACAAACTAAGTCTGAAAAGGCAGGATGTAGAGACTTAGCAATCTTTAAGCAAGGGGTAACATTATAATCCTAATCATTTAAAAAGAGAAACATAAAAATAACCAAGCTTCAGGTAGGATGAAGCTTGGTTATTTTTATGAACTAAAACATATTGCAAATTTTATAAGGAAATTGTATGATTAATAAAACGTCGTTCTTTAAAAGAGAACATTGGAGGTGCGATTATGAAAGAAAACGGTGAAATAAAAGTAAAAAGCTTACAAAAAGCAATAGAGGTATTAAATTGCTTTACTAAAAAGAACTCTTTAGGAGTTACAGAAATCAGCAGCATGCTAGGATTATACAAGAGTAATGTGCATAGTATATTAACAACCTATAAAAGTATGGATTATTTGGAGCAAGACGAAGAATCCGGTAAATATCGACTAGGTCTGGGTATATTTTCATTATGTAGAGCATTAGGTGATCGTTTTTCGATTAAGCAAGTTGCAATGCCTTATTTGCAGGAAATTGCAAATTTGACTAATGAAAGGGTATACCTAGCCATTCCTAATGAGGATGAAGTGATTTATTTAGAAGCCATGTACCCAGCAGAATCAGTTAACTTAATGCGAACAATTATGGGTGAAAGTGCTAAGATGTATTGCACAGGTATAGGTAAGGCTATATTAGCTCATCTACCAATAGATGAGATAGAAGAGTATATTAGCAGAGAACTAGTAGCTTATACTGAAATGACTATAACCGATAAAGATAAATTAAAAGAGGAATTACAATTAATTAGGGTAAGAGGATATGCTATAGATAATATGGAGCATGAATATGGTATTAAATGTATAGCTATGCCTATTTTTAATAGGCAAGGAAAAGTAGAAGCTAGCATTAGCATCAGCGGTCCTTCTTTGAGATTTGAAAATGAAAGGATTGAAGAGTTAGCACAGATATTAGGTAAATATATAAAAAAAATACAAGAGCGTCTGTAATGGGAATGGATTATTTCTCTCTAAAGAAGGGAATAATCTCTTTTTTTTTACATATTCGTGCATAAAATATGTACAAAATAAACAAAAAATATTTTGTTATATTATAAATTGTTATTATTGATTATAAAAACTCAATATGCTATATTAATGTTATGAAATAAAGAACAATATACTTAATTAAAGAACGATTTAATGAATAGCTGAAAAAGCTTATTTTTTTACTTTTATAAAAGAACATTGTTCTTTAATTAAGAACGACAATCTTTTTGAGTAGGTTATGAATTAGAGGAGGTGTAAGAGTGGCTCTCTATTTGAAAAAAATAAAATATGATTTAATATTTGATTTAGATAAAATGCCATTTAAAGTATGCCATGCATCCAACATATGTAAATTACAAGATGATAGCTTATTAGTAGCATGGTTTGCAGGAGAAAAAGAAGGGTCTGATGATGTAGCTATATGGATGTCTAAGAATACAAAAGGAGTTTGGAGCCAACCCAAAAAAGTTGCACACGATATAAAGCAGCCACACTGGAATCCAGTAATCTATCAGCATGAAGATGGAAGGGTAGCCTTATTTTATAAAGTAGGTAGAGAGATTCAAACATGGTATACTAACAAAAGAGTTTCAAAGGATTATGGAGAAACCTGGAGTGAAGCGACTGAGTTGGTTGCTAATGACAGGGGAGGTAGAGGTCCTGTTAGATGTAAAATAATTACCTTGTCAGATGGAAGCATGCTTGCAGGAGCATCTATAGAAGAAGGGATTTGGAGTGCATTTACCGACCGTTCGGAGGATAAAGGTGAAACATGGGAGAAGAGTGAACCTATTACTATAGATGTTGAATATCATGGAGAAAACACTGCTACGAATAGTAACATTGAAGTTTCTGAACAATCTTTTTTTGGGAGAGGTGTTATACAGCCGACGTTATGGGAGTCAGAAAAAGGCAGAGTCCATATGTTGTTAAGAAGTACAGAAAAAAAGATATATAGGGCTGACTCAGTAGATTATGGGAGGACATGGAGTAAAGCTTATGCCACACAGCTCCCAAATAATAATAGTGGCATAGATGTAGTTAAGTGCTCTAATGGAACGCTCATATTATGTTCAAATCCAATAGCAGAAAATTGGGGCATACGTTCACCCCTTACATTAGCTGTATCAATGGATAATGGAGAAAGCTGGACAGAACAGGTTATATTAGAAGATAAAGAAGGTGAGTTTTCTTACCCATCTATTATTTCTAGTGAGGATAAAATTTATGTTACTTATACATATGATAGAAAATCTATTGCATTTTGGGAATTTAGCTTAGAGGAGGCACAATGATGAACAACAATTTTCCAGGTGGTGTTTGGCCAGTTATGCTGACACCTTTTACGATAGAGGGAAAGGTCGACTATAAAGGACTAGAAGAACTTATTGAATGGTACAAAGATGAAGGGGTTCACGGATTATTTGCAGTCTGTCAATCCAGTGAAATGTTTTTCCTCAGCTTAGAGGAGCGCATGAAAATTGCACGATTTGTTAAAGAAAAAGCAGGAAATTTACCAGTTATCGCCTCAGGACATGTTTCAGATGATTTTGAAGCTCAAGTAGAAGAGTTAAAAGGAATGAGAGAAACAGGTGTTGATGCAGTCATACTTATTACTAATCGCTTAGCTAAAGAAACAGAGTCTGATGAAATTTGGATGGAAAATCTTAAAAAATTATTAGAGCATTTGCCAATGGATATGAAGTTAGGCTTTTATGAGTGTCCCTATCCTTATAAAAGGATTTTATCAAAAGAAATAACAAAATGGTGTGCAGAGACAGGGCGTTTTTATTTCCTTAAAGATACGAGCTGCGATATAGAAAGTATTAAAGCTAAACTAGAAGTATGCAAGAATACAAACCTAAAACTTTATAATGCCAATACGGCTACTTTGCTTCAATCTCTAGAGGCAGGCGCAACAGGCTATAGTGGTGTTATGGCAAACATGCAAGGTAAGCTTTATACTAAGCTGTGTGCAGACTATAGCCATGAGGATTTAACAGAGCTATCAGATATGCTTTCTATAAGTGCACTAATCGAACGCCAATGCTATCCTGTTAATGCAAAATATTATTTACAACTAGAAGGTCTAAATATTACAACAAAATGCCGTGTAAAGGATGAAAAGGAATTACTGACAACCTTTAAAGAAGAAGTAAAAATGTTAAGAAGAATAACTCAAAAAGCAAACAAATTATATTTATAAAAGGAGAGGGTAATTATGAAAAAGAGAATTTTATTATTAGGTCTAGTAACAGCATTAGTATCAGGAGCAATGGTAGGATGTGGGGGGCAAAAGCCTTATCCAAAAGCAGGGGACGTAACCGTTATTGTGCCAAAGGCGCCAGGTGGAGGAACAGATACTGCTGCAAGGGGATTAGTACAGTACATGAAACCAAACTTAGAAGGTGTTAACTTCGTGGTAACCAATAAACCAGATGGTGGTGGTGTAACAGGAATGGTTGAAACAGCTAAGGCTAAGGCAGACGGCTATACATTAGGTCTAGTGACAGTGGAACTAGCTATGTTTCCACATCAAGGCAAAGCCAATGTAACCTTTGAAGATTACATACCAATATGTGCACCGATTGCTGCACCAGCGGCACTTGTAGTACCAGCAGATGCACCTTATGATAATTTAGATGAATTTGTAGCATACTGCAAAGAAAATCCAGATCAAATTCAAGTGGGGAACTCTGGGGTAGGGGCTATTTGGCATAGTGCAGCCCTTGCTTTTGAAGAAGAATTTGATGTTTCATTAAAACACATTCCTTATCCAAATGGGACAGCAGATATTGCAGCAGCTTTAACAGGTGGACACATTAATGCAACCATGGCAGACCCTTCTAGTTTTAAAAGTCAGGTAGAAGCAGGTAGTCTTAAAATTCTTGGTATTATGGCAGATAATCGCTCAGCTATTTACCCAGATGTACCAACCTTCAAAGAGTTAGGTTATGATATGACAATTCGTGCATGGGCAGCCTTAGTTGCACCAAAGGATACACCATCAGAAATAGTGGAACAATTAAGAGCAGCAGCTAAGGTAACTTGTGAATCAGAAGAATTCAAAAATTACTTTGCTAATCAAGGAATTGATCCTCAGGCTATTATTGGAGAGGATTGTTATGAAATGATGCAAGAAGATCATGCGATGTATGGAGAATTACTAAAAAAACTGGATATACAATAGGATAACATAAGGGGGAAGATTTCCCCCTTATAGTATCTAGTTAAGAGAGGGAGGGAATAACCTTATGGATAATATGCGCAAGTGGAACTATATCATTTCACTTATTACAGCTATCTTAGGAGCGATACTTATATTTTTATCAAGTCAGTTAGGATTTGCGTTTAATGCAAGTGGACCAGGTGCAGGCTTTTGGCCGGGTGTATTGGGCGGGATATTAGTTGTTTTAGCGGTAGCACTTTTTGGAACAAGTTTAATCAAAGGAAAAGGGTTAGAAGAAGTACCGGTTGTTTTAAATTCACCAGCAAATAAGCGGGTTTATAGCATGATGGGGATAATTGTTATTTATTGTATCTTATTAAAAACAGCAGGATTTTACCTATCTACATTGCTTTTTATTCCAAGTACTATGTACTTAATGGAAGTAAGAGATAAAAAGAAATTAATTATTATGCCACTTGTAACAGTTATTTTTATCTATATCGTATTTGGTATACTCTTAAAGACAAAATTACCAATGCCAATATTTATGAACTAGGAGGTTAGGCAATGAGTGAGATATTAGCTGCACTAGGGCAGATTTTTGTGCCTATAAATATAATCGGTCTTATATTTGGAACCTTTATTGGAATACTCATTGGTGCAATGCCGGGTTTATCTGTTAATATGGGTATTGCACTATTATTTCCCCTTACCTTTGCATTTCAAGGAATTGGTGGAATATTAATGCTTTTAGGTATTTATTGCGGAGCCATTTACGGAGGCTCTATTTCAGCCATTTTATTAAAGACACCAGGGACACCAGCATCGGCAGCAACTACCTTGGATGGTTATCCTATGGCAGTTAAATATAAACAGCCTGGACGTGCACTTGGGCTCTCTACATTTGGTAGTATGTTTGGAGGTATCTTTAGTACCATTTGTCTTATATTACTTGCGCCACAGCTGGCAAAGGTAGCGTTGCAATTTTCGAAACCAGAGTATTTTGCTTTAGCTATCTTTGGAATTAGTATCATTACTAGCGTTTCTTCAGGTTCTATCTTAAAAGGAATAATAGGGGGTGTAATAGGTTTATTTATTTCCACCATAGGTATTGATGCTATGAGTGGTAAGGTAAGATTTACTTTTGGCACAACTTACTTAATGGGGGGACTCTCTTTTGTACCAGTACTTATTGGCTTATTTGCCTTTTCTCAAGTTTTAGCCACTATGGAGGAGTGCTATAAAAAGCCCTATGAAAAGTATGATGTAACTATTAATAAGGTATTTCCTAGCCCTTCAGATATTAAAAGGGTGTTTGTAACTCTTATTAGGTCTTCGTTTATTGGGACTTTTATAGGGTGTGTACCAGGCACAGGTGGAGATATTGCCTCTTTTATTTCCTATGATCAAGCAAAGAGATGGTCAAAATATAAAGATAACTTTGGAAATGGTGAACCAGAAGGGATCATAGCACCGGAAGCAGGAAACAATGCTGTATCTGGAGGGGCAATGATTCCTATGTTAACTTTAGGGATTCCAGGGGATGGTGCTACAGCTATTATGTTAGGGGCACTTATGGTACAAGGCTTACAACCAGGTCCACTACTTTTTACACAACATGCTTCTTCTGTATATGCTATTTTTATAGGTTTATTACTAGCCAATATAGTAATGGGTTTTTTTGGTTTTTCACTTATCCGTATATTCACAAAGGTTATTAATATCCCTAAGGAAATATTATTACCTATTGTATTTACGCTTACTTTTGTAGGGGCGTATTCCTATAATAATTCAATTAATGATGTGTTTGTAATGGTGTTTTTTGGATTTTTAGGGTATTTTCTTAATAAGATGCAGTTCTCTATGTCGGCTATTGTTATTGGTATTATATTAGGAGCTATGGCAGAAGCCAACTTTAGAGGTTCATTAATTATGAGTGATGGAAGTTTAGCTATATTTATAACACGACCTATTTGTGCCATATTTTTGTTTATCTCCCTATTATCACTTTTAGCACCGCTCTATGCACCTTTTATAAAAAAATTATTTAAAAAAGCAAAAGCTTAGTAGGAGGAGAAGATGGTTTTAACACAGATCGAACATCTTTATCGCTATAGGCAGCTCATACCTGCTTTAGAAGAAGTAATTACACTTTTTGACTCACTTAAAAGTTATCAGGTAGGTAGATATGAACTTGAACATGGGTTTTATATGATTCAAAGGGGGATTACTAAACCCATTGAAGAAGTAATGTTTGAGGCACATGAAAAATACATAGATATACAGTATTTAGTACAAGGAAAAGAATTACTGGAATGGAATGAAAGAAGTAAACTAGTATGTAAAAAAGCTTATGATGAGGACAAAGATATTTCACTGTACGAAGGAATAGGGACGCAAATCAAGATAAAAGAAGGAATGTGTTATATTTTATGGCCAGAAGATGCACATAAAGCTTGTGTACATGTTGGTCAAAGAGAGGAATATACTAAGATAGTTATGAAATTAAAAGTTTACGACTAAAAGAGGGAAACCTCTTTTTTTATTATAAAAAATTAAGGCAAGGTTTATAAATAAAGTATGTGAAGCCTAGATAGAAGTTGTTGCATAAAACAGGTATCGAAAGAAGAAGCTAAGGGATAGTTACAAAAAAGTGCCTAATTGAGTAATAGGCCATTTTAGATTAAGATAAAAATATACAAAGTACAAAATATAATTTAAAAGCAAGTTGAAAGTCGATAAGAATAATAAAAGTAGGACGAGTAAACGCTATAAAGGACTAAAATTTTATAGACATTAAAAGAGGTGACTCAGATGAATAAATTAGCAGGTAAAGTAGCCATTGTTACGGCATCTACAAAAGGAATAGGGCTTGCATCGGCTACGATTTTAGCCAAAGAAGGAGCAATCGTTTATCTTGCAGCTCGCTCAGAGGAGCTAGCACGTGAAGCAATAGAAACAATTAAAGAAGAAGGTGGGATTGCTAAGTTTGTTTATTTTAATGCCAGAGAAGAAGGCACATATACTTCTATGGTAGACCAAGTAGCTGAAGCAGAAGGAAGGCTAGACATATTAGTTAATAATTATGGTGCAACAGATGTTAAAAAGGATAAAAACCTTACACAAGGTGATACAGAGGAGTTCTTTAAAATACTTAAAGATAATGTGCAAAGTGTTTACTTGCCTTCAAAAGCTGCCATTCCTTATATGGAAAAAAGTGGTGGAGGAAGTATCGTTAATATTTCAACCATAGGTTCCGTGGTACCCGATATATCAAGAACAGCCTACTGTGTATCAAAAGCAGCGATTAATTCTCTTACACAGAATATTGCTTTACAATATGCAAGGCAAAATATACGCTGCAATGCTGTGTTGCCTGGTTTAATAGGTACAAAGGCAGCACTAGAAAATATGAGTGATGCCTTTAGGGAATCTTTTTTACGCCATGTCCCACTCAATAGGGTAGGTAAACCAGAGGATATAGCTAAAGCTGTACTTTATTATGCATCAGAGGATTCAAGCTTTGTAACAGGCATGATTCATGAAGTGGCAGGAGGTTTTGCACTAGGCACTCCTCAGTATGCGGAATATTTAGGTTAGTAAAGTCGAAATTTATAAGGAGGAGACTATGAAGCCCATTAAAGAGATCGATCTTATGATTATCGGCGCAGGACCTGCAGGTTTGACTGCTGCTATCTATGCAGCCAGAGCAGGACTTCAGACCCTCGTCTTAGAGAATAACATTATAGGTGGTCAAGTAAGACTTAGTTATACAATAGAAAATTATCCAGGCTTTGAAGAGATTAAAGGAAATGAACTAGCAGATAAAATGGAAGAGCAAGCAGTCAAGGCAGGTGCCCAAATTGATGAATTTGATTTTATAGAAAAGGTTTCTTTAAAAGACCATGAGAAACTTATTGAGACCGGTGATTGCCTTTATAAACCTCAAGCTGTTATTATTGCCACAGGTGCGAATCCTAAGAAGCTTCCTATTCCAAGTGAGCAAAAATATTTAGGTAAGGGAGTTCACTACTGTGGAGTATGTGATGGTGCCAGCTATAAAGATGAAGTCATAGCTGTTGTAGGTGGTGGGAATGCTGCCTTAGAAGAAGCTGTTTTTTTGTCAAAGCTAGCCAAAAAGGTAATTATTATCAGAAGACACAACTACTTTAAAGGAGAAGCTAAAGCATTAGAAGCAGTAGAAAACACTCCTAATATAGAGATTATGTATAATTGGGATCTTGTAGATGTCCAAGGTGAGAAATTTGTAGACAGTGCAAGGATCAAAAATACACAGACTCATGAAGTAAAGGAAATAGCGCTTAAAGCAGTTTTTGGCTATATTGGCACTGAGCCTAAAACAGACTTATTTAAAGAGAGTATTCACTTGACACCTTCTAAATATATTCCAACCAATGAGAAAATGGAGACGAATATTAAAGGAGTTTATGCAGCTGGTGATGTAAGAGAAAAGGAATTTAGACAGATTACAACAGCTGTAGCAGATGGCACGATAGCTGCCCTTCAGGCAGAAAAATATATTACAAAATAAAAGGAGAGAGTGAAATGATAAAAGTATATTCAGTAGAGTGGTGTGGACCTTGTAATAAAGTAAAAAAATATTTGGATAGTAAAAATGTACCTTATGAAGTAGTTACTGTAGCAGATGCAAAGGAAGATAGAGACATTGTTCTGCAAGTTTCAGGTCAAAGATCTGTACCTGTTACAACGATTAATGAACATGTGATTATTGGTTTTGATAAAGAGGAAATTGATAAAGCTTTAGCAGAAAGCTAATAGGAGTTGGGTGTAATTAAGATAAGCTATTTAAATGCATGCATAGTATTACTAAATGCGCAAATAATACCTCTAAGAGGTGATTATAATGGATGATAAAAAACAAAAATTTGAAGAAATGCAAAACAAGATAGAAGGCTTTACTCACAAAGTAATGGATGATGCAGAAGAGCTAGGTTATAAAGCCTTAGATGGTATGGAGGAGCTTGGACATAAGGCTATTGCTGGTAGTGAGTATGTAGGTAAAAAAGCTGTTCAAGGTGTAAAGGATATTAAAAAGGGTGCTCAAAATATGCTAGGTAAAGCATTGCAGGGCATGGAACAGATGGAAGATAAGATAAAGAACAGAAAATAAGTATGAAAAGTATTTAAAAAGAGGTATCCCTGTGCAAGCTTTCAAAGACTTGTATAGGGATACCTCTTTCTCTTTATAGGATAGATAAGCATTATTATCTTAATACAACATATGCTATATTATACATAGGACAAATAGAATCAGCACAATGAAAGGACAAGTAAAATGAATAAGTTTAAAAAAGTAGTAAGTTTAGTAGGGGTTGTACTTGTAGCAGGGATGTTAATGACGGGGTGTAGTAAAGGACGTTCAGAATCCATTACCTTTTTTAATTATGGAGCGAATATAGATGATGAGACCTTAAAGCAATTTGAAGAGGAGTATGGTATACAGGTCAAGATGGATACCTTTGATGATATGGATACTATGTATCTAAAAATTGCTGGGAGTGACCTTAAATATGATGTTATTTTAGTTTCAGATGCACTTATGCCAACAATGATTAAGGAAGGTTTACTTCAAGAGCTTAACAAGGAGCATATACCTAATATTACGCAAATAGATGAGGAGTATTTGGACTTAAGTATAGACCCAGGTAATCAATATTCTATACCCTATATGTTTGGAACGATAGGAATAATCTACGATAAAAATGTGGTGACACAGGAGGTAGATAGTTGGGATATATTATGGGATGAACAGTATAGGGATAAGGTGTTTATGTTTGATACCTATAGGGATACGATAGGAGTAGCTTTAAAGAAGCTAAATTATTCTCTTAACTCGGACAACCCAGAAGAGCTTGAAGAAGCTAAAAAGCTTCTATTAGAGCAAAGAAAACGAGTTGACCCCAAATATGGTGTGGATAATGGTACAACAATGATAGCAACAGGAGAAACTTCTATTAATATGATTTGGTCTGGTGAAGGGCTTAACCTTCAAGAAGAATACCCTAATCTTGTTTATATTTTGCCCAAGGAAGGGGTGAACTTTTGGATAGATAGTTTATGTATCCCTAAAAATGCAGTAAATGTTGAAGGGGCTGAAAAGTTTATTAACTTTGTAAGCAGCAAAGAAAGTGCACTAAGAATAGCTGATGAAATCGGCTATACAACACCCAACAAAGAAGCGAGATTAGAACAACCAGAGCATGTGAGAAATAATCCTAATGCGTATATGACAAAAGAAATGATGGAGTTAAGTGAATTATATGTCCCACTCCCACTTGATGTAAGACAGCTATACGATAGTATTTGGACACAAATTAAAGTAAATGAATAAAAGAGGGTAATAAATGATGAAATTAACGTTAGATAAAGAAGGGTTAAGTGGAAAAGTAATTACCCGAGAAAATCCTTATTATGAAACAGCTAGGACAATGTGGAATAGAGCCATTCAGAGCTATCCCTTAGCAATTGTTTATTGCAATAATGAGGAGGATGTTAAAAACAGCATACTTTGGGCAAGAAAGCATCAAGTACCTATTCGTATAAGAAGTGGAGGTCATCATTATGAGGGCTACTCTACAGGTAATGATGTTTTAGTGATAGATGTAAGCAAGATGCAAGGCATCCTACTAGATGAATCAGCAAAAAAAATTACGATTGAAGGGGGAGTTAGAAATCGAGAGCTTTACGAGTTTTTAGGAGCAAGAGGTTATCCTTTTCCGGGAGGAGGTTGTCCTACAGTAGGGGTAGTAGGCTTTGCCCTGGGTGGGGGGTGGAGTTACTCAGGCAGGATGTATGGATTAGCTTGTGATTGTATAGTAGAAGCAAGATTAATTAACTATGAAGGAAAGCTAATCATTGCTAATGAGAAAGAGAATAGGGAGTTGCTTTGGGCACTTAAAGGCAGTGGTGGTGGACAGTTTGGCGTTATAACGAGTATGACCTTTGCCTTATCACCTCAAAAACAAGAAGCAACACTTATAAGAATAGAGTATAGCCATGTAACGAGATTAGATCAGATAAAGATGTTTCAGCTCTGGCAAAATCAAATAGAGAGTATGTGTCATGAAGCAAACTTCAAGTTAAGTTTTTATCATTCCAAAACTAAGGGCTTAGGTATGCTTTTGATAGGGATTTGTTATGACAATACTGAGAAGGCACACAAGATCATAGAACCTTTTATTAAGTTAGGCTACAAGCTTCAAGTCCTAGTACAGTCTATGTCTGTATTAGAAGTAAATCGCTGGATTCAAGATGCACACCCCGACTTTGAGCACTATAAATCTTCAGGGCGTTTTGTAAAAGAGAAGTTCAATAGCAAGCAGATACAGAACCTCTTAGAATGTATAGAGGAATTGGCAGAAGGAGCAGTTTATACGGCCTTATCCTGTTATGGAATGGGAGGAGAGATGTTAAAACCTAAAAAAGAAGAGGTAGCTTTTAGCTATAGGGATAGTCGCTATATACTTGGTTTTCAAACGGTGTGGGAAGATAATAGTTATAGTATAGCAAATCAATTTTGGTTTAAGGAACGCTTTAAAAGAATAGAACAACAAACCTGTGGATCATTTGTAAACTTTCCGGCTAGTGAAATACAAAATTATCAAAAGGCTTATTGGGCAGAAGCCTATTTAAAATTAAGTCAACTAAAAAACAAATATGATCCTGATGGCGTTTTTGACTTTGAGCAAACGCTATAAAACTATAAAAAGTAGACTTATATATAATATTCAGGGCAGATAGCGCCTAGCCCACTTCGCCACTTAGAAATCCCCCTTTTAAAACAGTTCCTATGTAAGAAACAAGAACTGGTTTAAGAAGGGGGTTCAATTTATAGTACAAAAATTATAATTTGCTAATCCAAGTTTTCATATTGCCTTTGTGGAATACATAAGGCATACCTTCATAAACTAATGAGCCATCGTCAGCTGGATGTTGTATAGCTTCGAAAGTTCTTTCAGGATATTCACCAAATGCTTTTAAAGAAAATTTGCTTCCTACTTTTCCGTCAAAGGAACCATCAAGAGCGCCTAAGACAGCACCAGCAGAAACACGACCTAAATCGATAACATCCCAAAGCATCATGTAAGGGCATACAAAGTCGAAGGAATTATCAGATGCTTCTTTGGGCATAAATGTTTGCATTTCACTTGGCAGACCTAAGCCTGTTAATTTGATAGAACTATTAGAAGATTTTAATGTTTGACCAGCAGCCGCCATACCTACTGTTGTAGGAGAAATAATAACATCTACTTTGCCTTCTGCCACAAATGCTTGAGCTTGTGTAGTACTTTCAGTAAGGTCATCATTTCCATATTTTTTATCTAAAGATGGGCTTACCTTACCTTGATACATAGGGAGCTGTAATTCTTTTTCCATCATAGCAATCCAACCATTTTGTACAGGGGTATCAATAGAAGCAGAAAGTACACCGAATTTAATTTCTTTACCAGAATAAGTTGCTAAAGCAGTTTCAGCAGCCTTTGCTATATTGCCATCAGAGGGGTATTCTTGACCGAGAGCAATTAAAGTAGCACATTGTATCAAAGAACTACCAATTCCTTCTTGGCTAGTAGGGTCAATATGTGTGGTACGAAGCTCAGGATTGAGTTTGGAGTCTACAGATACCACTTTAATACCAGCTTTTTCAGCTTTAGCTAATACATCATTATACCCAGTGTCTCCATTAGTAGAAATAGTAAGAGAAGCAACTTTTTGTGTAATCATTTCATCAATTAATTGAACCTGGGCTGCAACAGTCGTTTCGGCAGGACTTTTGTATACAGCTTCTTTACCAGCCGCAGTAATTACTTCCTGGAATCCTTCATACATTAAATCTCCAAAAGTGTTTCCTGTACTTTTGAACATAAATACATGTTTACCAGCAAGGTTATTTGAAGATGCTGTTCCGGATGAAGAAGCTTTTGAACCACAGCCAGCTAGAGTGCCTATTGCTAAAGCGACAGAAGTTCCTAATACTAAGAATTTTTTCCAAGATTTCATTTTGATTCCTCCTAAAAATTTGGATTTTTTATATAAAGTAGTACGTGCTACTTAATATACCTATTTTGTTACGGAAGCTTTTTTACTTTTACCTGATAAGTTTTGCTTGAATTGTTTTATGGATTCCTTATTAATATGAGGGATTAATATAGCTAGAATGAGTATAAGCCCAATAAGAATCTTTCTTGAGTTAGCATCTACGCCCATAAGTCCTAATGTATAAATGAGAAAAGCCATAATCAAAGTAGCAATTACTGGGCCATAAACTCTTCCTTTACCACCATTTGTAGAGATGCCTCCAAGTACACAAATGGCAATGACGTTAAGTTCATAGCCTGTTCCCATTGTGGAACTTACACCTCCGCCCATACGGCCTACAAAGAAAATGGAAGATATACCAGCCATTAGCCCCATAATAGTAAATACAAGAATTTGTATACCATCAACATTTATTCCAGAGTAGAGAGTGGTTGTTGGATTGTTTCCTATCATGTAGAGTTCACGGCCGAATTTAGAATGGTGAAGAATAATCCCAAATATTGTTGCTGCAATAAGAAAGAAAATCAGTGAAATAGGGATGCCCAATAAGTTTTCCCATGCTACAGTTGAATAGAATTTGGGAAAGTTTTTTAAAACATTTACATCTAAAATAATTTTTACAATTCCCCTAAAGAGCATAGAGGTAGAAATAGTGACGATAACAGCAGGCATTTTAAGCTTTGCAATAAGTAAACCATTAAAAATCCCACAAATACCACCTGCTAAAATCCCACAAATTACACAAAGAAAGGAGGGAAAATTGGCATCCATCATGAGGCCTGTGACCATAGAGCAGACTATCATAATAGAAGCCACAGAAACATCAATAGCACCTATCATTAATACAAAAATCATAGCTAGTACCATAAAAGAAAGATCCATACCCGATTGAATAATAGATGAAAGGGTACCATTAGCAAAATATAATGAGGGTTGAGAAATAATTAGGGCAATATTGATAATAAGTAATATATAAATCAAGATCATTTCCCAACTTATAAGAAATTTGGAGAGTTTAAAGGTATCCTTAACAGTTAAATCTCTTGAAATTAGTTTTGGATTACTCATATTAATTTACCTCTTTCTTTAAGGATATTTTTTTCACCCGTTTTTAGGACATAGATATTGATACCAACGGCTATAATGATAATTGCACCTTGGATAGCGTCTTGCCATACACTAAGCCCTGGCAACAAGCTAATAAAGTAAGAGATAATGCTCATAATAAGGGTACCAATAACAACGCCGTCTATGCGGCCTTTACCACCTGTAATGCTTACCCCTCCTAATATACAAATAGCAATAGCCTGCATTTCAAAACCTTCTCCCATGCCGTAGTAGCAAATAGAGAAGTTGGCAGTATAAAGCATTCCAGCAAGACCAGCTAAAGCACCTGCGATAGAATAAGCGAGCATTTTAATATTGGCAGGTTTAATACCAGAAATAACAGCAGAGTCCTGATTTGTTCCGATGGCATAAATTCTTCTGCCAGGGCGGGTATAGCCTAAGAAAATTCCTCCTAGAATAAAAACAATAACTGTAAACCATATAATACTATGTACACCCAAAATTCTTTTATCTGCAAAGGCAACATAACCTTCAGTAAATTGGTGAGGGAAAAGCCAGTTTCCTCCACTCATCAAAAACGCCAAGCCACGGTAGACATACATGGTTCCTAAAGTAGCAATAAGAGGAATCATTTTTAACTTTCCTACTAAAAAGCCATTGATAAACCCACAAAGACTACCTACTACAACCGCAAGAATGACCCAGAAGATAGCAGGAATAGAGGGGTTTTTATTCATCAGTACAGAGGTAACAACACCCGTTAGAGCAAGGGTAGAAGCAACGGATAAATCAATCCCTCCTGTTAGGATAACAAGCATCATTCCAGAAGCTAAAAGTGCATAAACTGCATTATTACGAAGCATGGAGATGATGGAGTCTAAAGTAAACATAGAGGGGGTAAGTAGAGCTGCTGCAGCTAGTAGGATACCTAAACAGATAAGTAGTCCAAACTGCTTATAACTTGTAAATGGATATAAAATAGATGATTTATTTTGTTTTGACATATGTTAAGCCCCCTGTTCTGTATCTGAATGCTTCATAAGAGAAGCTTCTAATATCTTTTCTTGAGTAGCATCGGCAATTGCAAATTCACCTGTTACACGACCTGACTTCATAACTACGATACGGTCAGCAGTACCTAGCACCTCAGGCATTTCAGAAGAAACAACGATAATGGCATAGCCATTAGAAGCAAGTTCATTCATGATTTCATAAATAGAATATTTAGCTCCTACATCGATACCCTTAGTTGGCTCATCTAAAATCAGCACTTTTAAATCACAGCTTAACAATTTTGAGAAAACAACTTTTTGTTGGTTTCCGCCAGATAATGAGGAAGGAGGAGCAACAATATCCTTAGCCTTAACCTGTATCTTGCTACAAAGTTCAATTGCATTAGCGATTTCTGCTTCTTGGTCTAGTAATCCCTTTTTTAAGAAATTTTTTAGGACCGGAGCAGAAACGTTCTGATAGATAGGTAATTCACAGACTAAGCCTTGAAGTTGTCTATCTTCTGGAAGAAGTCCTATTCCATTTTTAAGGGCATCTATTGGACTTTTAATGGTTAGTTCATTACCCTCTAATAGAATGCTACCGCTATCAGCAGTCATAATGCCAAATAAGGTTTGGCATACTTCTGTGCGTCCGGCACCGACAAGACCTGTTAAAGCAAGTATCTCTCCTTTTCTTACCTTAAAAGAGATATCTTTAAAGTAACCTTCTTTAGAAAGTTTGTTTACCTCAAGTACCACATCTCCTATCTTGGAGGTTTTATGGGGGTACATTTGATCAAGCTCTCGTCCAACCATTTCTGCAATTAACTTAGAATTAGAAATTTTATCCACATCCCAAGTTCCTATGTATTGAGAATCTCTAAATACAGTAACACGCGTTGCAAGACGATACATATCTTCGAATTTATGTGTAATAAAGATAATAGAAACGCCATCATCTCTTAAGCGTTCTACAATCTGGTAGAGTTCTTCACATTCTGTCTTAGTTAAGGAAGCGGTAGGCTCATCCATGATAATGATACGCGCATCCCGAGAAAGTGCTTTGGCGATTTCTACTAGCTGTTGTTGAGCAACGCTTAATGTATTCATAGGTTTTGTTACATCAATGTCTTGACTAAGAGGAGCAATCAAAGCTTTGGCTCTCTTAGTCATAGCCGTCCAGTTATAAGTATGGAATGGAGTCATGATTTCTTGTCCCATAAAGATATTTTCGGTAACAGATAAGTCGGGAAAGGCGGTAACATGCTGATAAATAGCAGCAATGCCTAATTTGGCAGAGTCAGAAGTAGAATGAAGCGTAATAGATTCACCTTCTAATAGCATAATGCCACTATCAGGTTGGTGTACACCTGTGATGACTTTGATAAAGGTAGATTTACCCGCACCATTTTCACCCATTAGTGCATGCACTTCGCCTCTCTTTAATTGAAACTGAACATTATTTAAGGCTGTTACACCACCAAAAGTTTTTACTACATCTTTTAATTCTAAAATATAGTTACTCATAAAGTATTCCTTTCTTAGATGTTGGTGATTTTGACCAATATATTAAAGTAAGTATAAGCTTTTTTGGGCATAATTCAATATCGAAAATTATTATCTTATATTCAAATATAATTTTTATAACGAAAATAAAAAAGAGATAAGGACAAGTAAAAGAGGTCTATTCAGATAATTTGATAAAAAAATCTCAAAAAATGTTATCGAAAATAATTATTTAATATTAAGAATATATTATTATATAATAAAATATAAAAAATAATTAAATATATATTGAAATATAAAAATTATGTGTATAATTGTAGTAGAAACTTGAAAATAAGACTTGAAATTTATAAAAAATATAAATGGAGAAAACAAAGATGAGTACGCCGAAAAGAGAGTTACCTAAGCACTGCAAGGTAGTAACAAACAATGTAACTGTCCATACTCGAAGTCATCCTTTTTATATTGTTGAATATGGTTACTGTAATGAAAAGAAGTTGTTAATTGATCAAGGTGATCATAATGATATACTGATTTTATATTCTATTTCAGGAGTAGTAAGGTTTTCAAGGAATAAAGAAATAGAATATGTACAGCCAGATACGGTCGTTATTGTAGCTTGCAATGCGCCTCTTATTTTTAATAGGGTAAGTGCAGAGTGGGAGTATTTTTATATGATTATCAGTGGTTCGCATGCGAAGCTTTATTATAATTTAGTACGCAATAAATCCAATTTGATAACAGTTAACCCACTCATATATGGTGTATTGGATTGGTTTATCGAGCTCATGAATCTAAAGTCACATTCAACAGAGTATATACAAGTTACACAGAGTATGCTTGTGCATAATA
This sequence comes from Sporanaerobium hydrogeniformans, assembly GCF_002735925.1. GTDB lineage: Bacteria > Bacillota > Clostridia > Lachnospirales > Cellulosilyticaceae > Sporanaerobium > Sporanaerobium hydrogeniformans. Next base: position 39,080 of record NZ_PEDL01000012.1, read on the forward strand.
TTTTATATCAACTTTATCAGGTCAATTTTGATATTATAGAAGCAAAAAGTATCATTCCTGTTCATGAAACAGATGTAAATATTATTTTGAAATACATTCAAAAAAATTATAAGGAAGAATTAACCATTGATATCATCTGTAAACATGTACATTTTTCAAGGTCCTATTTCTGTAAAATTTTTAAAGAGTATACAAATGTGACGCTTCATCAATACATAAGTGAATTTCGTGTAAACAAGTCAAAGGAACTGCTATCTTACTCCAAGTTATCTATTAATGCAGTAGCGAATGCGGTAGGATTTAAAAATACACTGACTTATATTCGAGCCTTTGAGAAATATACACAGATGACTCCTACTGAGTATCGTAAACACTTTTAATAAAGAAAGAATTTAAGAAGAATTATAAATGAGAATAAAAAGGCAAAGGGAAGGGATTTTAAACAGATGAAAAATTATACACATACATTAGTAGCAAGCTTTATAGGTTATATCACACAAGCGATTATTAATAATTTCATTCCATTACTTTTTTTGACCTTTCAAAGCAATTATGCTATCCCACTTAATAAAATTACATTGTTAGTAACAATTAATTTTGGAATACAATTATTAGTAGATTTGCTAGCTGCCCATTATGTAGATAAGATAGGCTACCGCACAGCTATAGTAGGTGCACATGTTTTTGCAGCAGCAGGGCTGGCAGGCTTAGGTATTTTTCCGGAGATTTTTGCAGAACCTTATATAGGGATTTTATGTGCAATTGTTTTATATGCTATAGGGGGAGGGATTATAGAAGTGCTTGTTAGTCCTATTGTGGAAGCTTGCCCTACAAATAAAAAATCAGCAGCTATGAGCTTACTTCATTCCTTCTATTGCTGGGGGCATATGTTAGTTGTTATTGTTTCTACACTTTTCTTTATAGGTTTTGGGATAGAGAATTGGCGAATCCTTGCTTTTGTATGGGCCATTATCCCACTTTTTAATGCTATTTATTTTTCACAAGTACCTATTAATACCCTTCATGAGGAAGGGGAGAGCTTTTCGATTAAACAGCTTTTTTCAGGAAAAATTTTTTGGATATTTGTTATCTTAATGGTTTGTGCAGGAGCGTCTGAACAAGCAATGAGTCAATGGGCGTCAGCCTTTGCGGAAGTAGGGCTTCAAGTATCAAAAACAGTAGGTGACCTTGCAGGACCTTGCTTATTTGCAGCTTTAATGGGGATTTCAAGGGTATTTTACTCTCGATTTAGTGAAAGAATGGATTTAGAACACTTTATGCTGGGAAGTGGCATACTTTGCATTTTTAGCTATTTACTAGCTGTATTTTCCACTCATCCTCTATTAGGTCTTATAGGATGTGGATTGTGTGGTTTATCTGTAGGAATTCTTTGGCCAGGGACTTTTAGTTTAGCCAGTGAGAAATGCCCACGGGGTGGAACGGCAATGTTTGCCTTCTTTGCTTTAGCAGGTGATTTTGGTTGTTCAGCAGGTCCAACAGTTGTAGGAATGGTTTCAAATGCTATGAATGGTAAGCTTAAGGCAGGCCTATTAGCAGCTATTATCTTTCCCATTCTACTTATAATAGGTCTCATATTATGTAAAAGAGTAACGGATAGGGGAGAAGTATAAATAAGGTTGGTATAAATAGTTTGAATTTCACAGTGGTAAATCTTTAGATTAAATGAGTTGCTAACGCTTCGATTTTAATGAGAGATTAATCACTGTGTTTTTTATGATTTAAATAAATATATAAAATGGCTAAAGTACATCCTATACTCTATAATTAGTCTGAATTTTACATTATACATAACTGGATTATCCATGTAATAAAAGAGTTTTTAGTAGTAATCTAAATGGGAGAAAGCTAATAAAAACTTATACGGAGGAGAGTAGAGATGTTAACGATTAAAAGACTTACTACTAATTATGAAGTAAATCCGAATGGTATAGGAAAAGAAATCCAGTTTGGATGGGTACTGCAAAGTGATAGGCGTAATGTCCTACAAGAAGCTTACCAGTTACAAATTGCAATAGATAGTCAGTTTAAGCAGGTAATTTATGATAGTGGCTTAGTAAAAAGTGAAGCATCTCATCAAATCAGCCCATTAGGTCTAGAACTAAAGTCCATGCAAAAGTATTATTATAGAGTGAATGTAACCGATAATAAGGGAGAAACAACAGGCTATAGTGAACCTGGATATTTTATCACAGGCATCTTGCAGTCTGAAGAATGGCAAGCAGAGTTTATTTCAGCTGAGACATTAAAAGATGCCGAGAATGCTAAAGGAACTTACATAAGAAAAGCTTTTCAGGTACCTAAAAAAATCAAAAGTGCTTATGTTGTTTCTACAGCACTTGGTCTCTATCATCTTTATTTAAATGGTAAAAAGATAGGGAATGACCAAATGGCACCGGGTTGGACCTCCTATAAAAAGCACCTTGTCTATCAGCTGTATGACATTACAACGGAGCTTACTGAAGGGGAGAATGTCATAGGAGCTATGCTAGGGGCTGGCTGGTATAAAGGTAAGATGGGGTTTGTAGGCCTTCGAAATCATTATGGTAAACAGACAGCATTACTTTGCCAAATAAAGCTCACCTATGAAGATGATACAACAGAAGTAATTAGTACGAATAAGAACTGGAAAGGTTATGATGCACCTGTTGTATTTTCAGAGATTTATGATGGAGAAATCTATGATGCACAATTAGAGCAAAGAGGATGGAATAAAGCAGGTTTCAATGATGAAGCTTGGAGAACTGTAGAAAGCATAGATTTTGATAAAAAAGTTCTTCAGCCACAAGGTGGAGGACGTGTTCAAGTTATAGAAACGATAGAGCCTAAACGTATTTTTAAAACACCACAGGGAGATACCGTTATTGATTTTGGGCAGAACCTCACAGGATGGGTTCAGTTTAAAGTGAAAGGCAAAAAAGGAGATAAAGTAGAAATTACTTGTTTTGAAGTTTTAGATAAAGATGGAAATGTATATTTAGATAACCTAAGAGGAGCAAAACAAACCCTCATCTATTATTGCAAGGATGAAGAGGAAGCTGTTTATGAGCCGCATTTCACCTTCCAAGGGTTTCAATATGCTAAAATAACGTCTTATCCAGGAGAAATAAAAGTTTGCAATTTTGAGGCACAAGTAGTCCATTCCAAGATGGCACCTACAGGAAGCTTTGAATGCTCCAATCCAGATGTGAATCAATTACAGCATAATATCTTGTGGGGATTAAAAGGAAACTTTTTAGACATTCCAACGGATTGTCCTCAACGCAATGAAAGATTAGGTTGGACGGGAGATGCACAAATCTTTTGCAGAACGGCTAGCTATCTTGTAAATACTTATACCTTCTTTTCTAAATGGCTTAGAGATGTAAAAGCAGATCAAACGCCAGAAGGAGGTGTGCCACATGTAGTACCAGACATCCTTACAGGGAAAAGTGATCATGACTGGTTATTAAGTCAAGGGACACATTCAGCCGCGGCATGGGCTGATGCAGCAGTCATTAATCCGTGGACACTTTATTTAACCTTTGGAGATAAACAGATTTTAAAAGAGCAATATGATAGTATGCGCAGCTGGGTAGAGTTTATGCGTACACATGCTGAAGGTGTAGTATGGAATTATAAGCTACAATTTGGCGACTGGGTGGCATTAGATGCAAAAGAAGGAAGCTACTTTGGTGCAACACCTAATGAATTAACAGGAACAGCGTACTATGCGTATTCTACAGAGCTCTTAGCTAAAACAGCCAAGGTATTAGGAAAAGAAGAGGATTATAAAACCTATACAAAGCTTCATCAAGAAGTTGTAGAGGGCTTCCAAAAGCTTTTCTTTAAAGCAGATGGTACGATGACAGCCCAGACACAAACCGCCCATATTTTAGCTCTGCATTTTAATTTAGTACCAGAAGCCTATAAAGAAAAGACAGTAGAGGGACTAATTAAGCTTCTTAATAAAGAAAATGGACACCTTGTAACAGGCTTTGTAGGGACGCCCTATTTCTGTCACGCCCTAAGCAAAAATGGTCATACAAAAGAAGCTTATGAATTGTTATTAAAAGATGATTTCCCCTCATGGCTCTATCAAGTAAAAATGGGAGCTACCACAGTTTGGGAACACTGGGATGGCTTAAAACCAGATGGAAGTATGTGGAGTGCGGACATGAACTCTTTTAATCATTACGCGTATGGAGCTATTGGTGAATGGCTTTACCGTGTAGTAGCAGGCCTAGAGATAGATGAAGAAAAACCAGGTTATAAACACACGATTATAGCACCCCATATAGGTGGCGATTTGGATTATGTGAAGGCTAGCTATGATTCAATATATGGAAAGGTTACTTCTAATTGGGAGGTAAAGGATAATAAGGTGAGTTTAGAGGTTACCGTGCCTGCTAATACAACAGCAACTTTATATCTAGACCAAGCAAAACAGATAGTAGAAACAGATGGTATTACATTTAATCAAGGGGAAACGTGTACGTATGCAACACTAGGTTCAGGTAGTTATCGTGTTGTATATGAAATAAATTAAAAATAAAGGGAGGAAGTAACAATGAAAAGTAAAAAATTATTAGGCTTATTAATGGGGTCAGCATTAGTAGTAAGTACATTTACTGGGTGTGGTAATAGTGGAGGAAGTGAGCAAGGCGCTTCAGCACAAGCTTCTCAAACAGGAGATAAGGTACAACCAGCAGATACTGAAACGAGCCAAGCTGAAAAAGTAACATTGACTATGCTAATAGATACAGATATTACCCTAAAAGGATTTCAAGAAGTGGCAAAGTTAGCAGAAGAAAAATTAGGCATTAGTGTAGAGATTGAAACCCGCCCAGGAGGAGCAGACGGAGATACTCTTGTAAAAACCAGATTGGCATCAGGCGATATGGCAGATATATGTCTTTATAATTCAGGGGCTTTACTATCCGCATTAAATCCAGCAGAATACTTTTTAGATTTATCTTCACAAGACTGGATTGACCGTTTAGATGAAACGTATAGAAAAACAGTAAGTATAGATGGAGCCACATATGGTGTGCCTTATTCTTCAAGCCAAGCAGGAGCTATTCTCTATTCTAAACCTCTTTATGAAGAGCTGGGATTAAAGGTACCTAATACATGGGATGAATTTATTGCAAATTGTGATGTGATTAAAGCGGCAGGGAAAACAGCTATTGTTGGAACCTTTGCAGATAGCTGGACAGCACAAGTTCTTTATCTCGGTGATCACTACAATGTATTAGCAGGAGACCCTACTTTCCCAGAGAAGTTTGAAGCAGGAGAGGCGAAGTATGCAACCAATTCAGCAGCACTTAGGAGTTGGGAGAAATTGGTGCAAACAAGTCCATATTATAATTCGGATTACTTAGCAACAACCTATGATGATGGCTGTGATATTATGGCCAATGCAGAAGCAGGTCACTGGGTAATGCTTACTCAGGCTTTATCAAATATTTATGAGCTTTATGGTGATAAAGTAAATGATATAGGTGTATTTGGTATACCTGGTGATACAGATACCGGACTTACTGCTTGGATGCCATCCTCCTTTTATGTGAATAAAAACTCAGATAAAGTAGAGGATGTTTTAAGGTTTTTAGAGTTCTATACGACAGAAGAAGCACTTGATGCCTATACAAGCGCAGTTTTACCAGATGGACCCTATTGTATTAAAAACTATCAAATTCCAGAAAATGGATATGATGCAGTTAAAGAGGATATGCAAGCTTACTTTGATGCAGGAAAAACATCAGTAGCACTTGAGTTCCAAACGGCTGTAAAAGGTCCAAACTGCCCTGCTATTTGTCAAGAAGCTGTTTTAGGTCAAAAGTCAGCTTTAGATTATGCAAATGCATACGATGCAGACTGCTTAAAGCAAGCTGTCCAACTAGGATTGAATTGGAAGTAGTTTGATGAATCAGAATTAAGGAGATTGGCTGCTTAACTAAAGAGCAGCCAATTCTATTAAAGAGAGAAAGGGGAGAAGCGATGGATAAGAAAAAAATCTATTCAAATTGGTTCTTAGTCCCAGCCATGACTATTTTTATAGTGATGTTTTTAGTACCAATGGTAATCTCTTTGTTTTTTAGTTTAACCGTATGGAATTTTAGGGATTATACCTTTGTAGGACTAGATAATTTCAAGATGTTTCTCACAGAGGCTTCACTTAATATTGGTATCAAAAATACATTGATTTATGCTATTTTAACTTGTTTACTTAAGGTAGTTCTAGCTTTTTTTATTGCCAACTTTCTAACGAGCAAAATTAAAACAAAGAATATTTTAAGGTCTGTTATATTTTTTCCGAACCTTGTAAGTACTATTGCAGTCGGAATTACGTTTGCTGCGCTCATGCATCCTTCAAAAGGATTACTTAACGCTACACTAGGCGTTTTAGGAATAGGACCTATTAATTGGTTAGGAGATCCAGGACTGGCACTTTATTCAGTTATTGGAACAGATGTATGGAAAGGGGTAGGCGTGGCCACTGTTATTTATATAGCAGGTATTCAGGCCATAGATAGGACGTATTATGAGGCTGCAGCAATTGATGGGGCAAGTAAATGGCAACAGCTTAAAGCTATTACTTTTCCACTTTGTAGACCCGCTATGAATTCCATTATCATTTTAGCTTTCGTAGGTGGGATGAGGAGCTTTGACCTTATTTGGTCTATGACAGGTGGGGGGCCTGGCTTTGCAACGGACGTAGTAGCTTCTATAGTTTATAAACAATATGGAGCAGGCTTTTATGGTTTGTCTACGGCTGGCAATGTTATCATGTTTATAATGATTGGCGTACTTGCATTCCCATTACAAAAGTTCTTGTTAAGTAAGGAGGTTGATGGATAATGAAAAACGAAAAGAAGTTATATCTTATAGGAGATATAGTAGGACTTCTTGGAGCGTTAATTATTTTTATTATTCCTTTTGGATTTATGTTTATAAATTCATTAAAAGAAAGAAGAGAAGCAAATCTCCTAAATATGAACTGGCCAGAAACCCTACAATGGGTAAATTATAAAGAAGTATTTACGGCCAATAATAGTATTGTACTTACTGCATTTAAGAATAGTATTCTGCTAACCCTTGGGGCGGTAGTTGTCCTGATTATGGTTTGTTCAATGGCAGGCTATGTCCTTCAGAGAAGAAGGGATAAACTATGTGGTTTTCTAAATGCACTTGTTTTATCAGGCTTAATGGTTCCACCAGCTATCCTTCCTACGATTTGGATGATGCAAAGATTAGGGATTTATAAAACCTTATGGGGGATGATTTTGATAGAAGTAGCCCTGCAAATTCCTTTTACTATTATGCTTTATAGAGGTTTTATGAATGCCATACCTGTAGAGTTAGAAGAGGCTGGCTACATTGATGGGTGTACGAGAGTAAGCTTATTTACACAAATTGTCTTTCCGTTACTAAAGCCTGTAACAGCCACAGTAGTCATCTTAAATGCTGCTACTATTTTTAATGACTTTACAAATCCTTTGTACTTTTTGCCAGGTTCGAAAAATGCAACAGTACAGCTAACACTTTATAACTTTATGGGACAGTATTCAAGTTCCTATAACTTATTATTTGCAGATGTTATTATCATTACATTACCTATGTTAGTTTTATTTATCTTTTTTAATAAAAGGATTGTAGCTGGAATGGTAGCAGGTGCTGTAAAGGGATAAAAATTTATAGTAATATAAAATAATAGGCAATATTGCATTAAGTATGAAGGCATGCAATACTATAAAAAGACTCGTTTATCACGGGTCTTTTTCAAAATTTAAGAAATAATTGGGGGCATTACATTGCATTTTCAAACCAAAATTATTTGTATGTATTCAGCATTTATTCTAGTAATAGCTATCATTCTAGGTTCTCTTTATAATCATTACAGTATAAAGCAATATGAACAAGTAGAATATAAAAATCTTAAATTAGTAGCAGAGCAGTTAGAGCAAAATTTAAATGAGTCACTCAAGCAAATGATACTCATCACAGATTATATTTTATCAGATATAGAGATTATTCAGGGTATTCGGGCGCTTAATGTGGAGGAGAGTGACAATGAGGCGGCGCTTAATTATAGGAATGATGCATTAGTTGCTATTCGATTAAAATTAAATATGGATTATATCCGTAAGCATTTTTACCGGGTAGTATTTTTTAATCAACGAGGAGATATTATTGCAAGTAATAATGAGGGGAATCGCATAATCAATCCTAGCCAATCAACATCGGATATTACATGGCTAAAGCAGGTAGAAAATACAAAAGGTAACCCTGTTATCATCGACCAGCACAAAGATAATTGGGGACTAAAAAGTAATGTAGAGGTATTTAGCTTAGTAAAAAAAGTACAAGGTAGTCAGCTTGGATATATTGAAGTACAAAAACAGATAGAAGATTTAAAACAAATTTTTCAAATAGCTAGAGAAAATCTAGGGGTTGTAGTGATTAGGGATAACGGAAATATATTTTACTCTAATTTACCCAGAGACTATGACGCATTTTATCAGCAAATAGTGAGGAAACTTAAAAAAGATAAATTTATCTATGCTAATCCAGAAAGTGGCAATAAAGAAATGATAGCCTTTGTCTACTGTGAAGAGGCTCAAAGCACCATTTTAGTAACAGAAGATATTTCTGAAATTAAAGAGGCTTCAGCCTATATTACCCCTACTATAATCTTGATTGCACTATGCTTAGTTGCAGTATCACTAACTTATATTGTTATTGTATCTAGACATTTAACAAAGCCTATTAGAAGACTGCGAGAGCAAATGGAAAATACGGGGCTAGAAAACTTGAAAGATGAGATAAGTGTAGAGCAATCAAATGACGAGATTTTAGCTCTTCAGAAATCTTATCAAAAAGTATTAACGAGATTAGATGAAGCAATTACAAAAGAAAAGAAGCAGTCTTTATTGCAAGTGCAAGCACAGTTTGACTTACTTCAAGCACAAGTCAATCCACACTTCCTTTATAATGTTTTAAATGTTATATCAAACAGGGGGATTATATGTGGAGATGAAGTCATTTGTGAGATGTGTGGTAGTTTAGCAGATATGTTACGTTATTCGACCAGTAACAAGAATAGACAAGCTACTTTACAAGAAGAAATCAAGTACCTAGAGCAATATTTCTATCTATTAAAATCAAGATATGATTATAAACTAAGCTATGTAATAGACATACAACCAGAGGTGAAGAATCAAATTGTTCCTAAAATCGTATTACAACAAATTGTAGAGAATTGCATTAACCATGGTTTTGAAAATAGGGTAGGTTGTATGGAGGTTAAAGTAAAAGCATGGCAAGAAGGGGACTATTGGTATGTGTGCATTGTAGATAATGGGGAAGGATTTAAAAGGGATATATTAGCACAGCTAGAAGAAAAGATGGAAGAGGTCAAAAAATGTTTAGAGAGCCATACAAGTAACATTCAACTAGAAATAGGCGGTATGGGGCTGATTAATACATATGCAAGACTTTACTTATTATATGGGGAACAGCTTGTTTTTGAACTAAAAAATAAAACAAGTGGAGCACAGGTACTTATTGGAGCGAAAAGGATAGGCTAGTAATAATAGATTAAAAAGTAGAGATGAGCTTGGGAGGAACTAAAATGTATTCAGTTATTGTAATAGATGATGAACCTACGGCACTCAATCATATTTGTACTATTATTCGTATGAAATGCCCAGAATTTACAATCATAGCTACCGCAGAAAATGGTCAAGAAGGTATTGAGAAAATTTGCAGCTATGAACCAGATGTGGTAATAACGGATATTAAGATGCCTATTATGAATGGCATTGAAATGGTAAAAAAGCTTCATGCCATGAAAAATGAAACGTATGTTATTATCATTAGTGGTTATCAAGAATTTGAGTATGCTCAAAGTGCTTTGAAGTCAGGAGTAGTAGATTATTTACTTAAACCTATCATACCAATAGATATAAAGGAAGTTTTAGGGAGAATGCAATTAAAACTTCAAAATAGAGCTTTTCAAAAACGTAATCAATTAATAAGAAGTTTGTTCTTAGGAGATAAGGTAGGGGAGTGGGAACTTAAAAAGCATTTTCCAAGTACTTATTATTATGGAGCTATTGTACGTCGTAATGGACTACCTAAAAGATTTTCTGATACAGAAGCCATAGAGATTTTTTCTTTTGAAGAAGATATTATGTTTACATATGGAAGAGATGAAATGGAGGCTTTGTATCTATGTCCCAAAGAAGCACTCAATTATCAAGAATTTGAAAAACTTATTGAACATGAAATTGATAAAGTAAAGGATACGGTAGGTTATATAACTACTGCTATTTACAAAGAGGCTTTTGAACCCCAATGTATTACAGATGTGGTGAAAAAATTATATCGTATATTGGATAGTAATACAGCAATTGGTTATTCACAAATATTAACGATAGGGGAGGAAGAGTTAGAAGATAAAATTTATAAGATAGATGAAAATAAGTTTATGGAACAAATAGAATATCACATGAAAAAAAATCAAAGAGATAAGGTATGGATTGATATTATGGAGTTTTTAAGAGAATGTGATAGAGTGCATTATCCACAACTTCTTCTAGAAGGTATAGCTAGGAAAATTCTATATAGTATTCAAAAATATGATAAGAGTACAGATAGACACTATACAGATGAGTTTATGCTAGAAGATGCTTTTTATTATGCAACCAATGGAAATGATTTATTAGAGAGTTTACAAGATATATATAACAAGTATCTTAGAAGAGGACAAGATATTGTGACAAAAGTAGATACTCCTGAGTTTTTACAAAATATTAAGATGTACATTGAAGCCAATATAGTAGAGGACCTTTCTCTTTCTAGTATTTGTAAGAATTTTGGAGTTTCACAGACTTCTCTTAGTAAACTTTTTAGGAAATATGAAGGGGACTCCTTTAATAATTATTTGACGACAAGGAGAATAGAAAAAGCTAAAGAGTTGTTTAAGAATAATGAAGGTATACTGATTAAAGATGTAGCAGCTCTAGTAGGTTATAAAGATCAATTTTATTTTAGCCGTATCTTTAGATCGATTGTAGGAGTATGCCCTTCAGATTATACGGAAAAGTGATGAGTGTAAGGATTCTTAATTTTACATAACATAGGATTAGATTGTCCATATTTTAGGGGGATTCTTAGTGGTAAACTATAGGAGGAAGAGTTAATAAATGAAAAATAACAGTAATTAGGGGGAAGTTTCGTTGAGGAATAAAAATTACCTTTATGCAGATCAACCAGCAAAATGTTGGCAAGAAGGGTTTCCGTTAGGAAATGGATTTATGGGAGTCATGCTATACGGCGGGTATGAGTTAGATTTGCTAGACCTTTCAGAAGCTACTTTTTGGTCAGGAGCTAAATCTGAGGCAAACAATCAGCCATCTGCTGCAAGTGCTTGGCGGGAAATGAGAAGATTAGTAGAATGTGAAGACTATGAGACAGCTTCTCAGGTAGCGGAACAATTTATTGGAAGGCGTCATAATTATGGAAGTAACTTACCAGTTGGGCAACTTAGAATAGGATATAATTACTCAAATAAAAAAATTGAAAGCTATAAACGAAGTTTGGATTTAAATACAGCCCTAGCAGTAAGTGAATACAGTGTAGAGGGAAAGGCTATTAAAACAGAAGCTTTTTTATCTTACCCTAAACAATGTTTTTGTATGAGGATTTTTAATCCAGACAAAGAGAAAATGGCTATAACATTAGAATTTAGAGCAGATAATAAGCCCTTTCAAGTAAATGCTTATAATAACACACTGTATTTTGATGTACAAGCAAGGGAAAAGATTCATAGTGATGGGAAAAGTGGGACAACTTTACAAGGTTATTGTAAAGTTATTTTAGAGGAAGGAACATGTAGGGAAGAAGCGGGACAACTGATTATAGATACACATTCAGATTTAATTTTATGTGTAGCAATGTGCACGGATTTTAATGGGAGGGACCCAAAGGAAGCATTAGGGGTTTGTAAATTAAATACCTTTTCAGAGTATGAGGCGATTAAACAAGAACACATCAAGGATTTCTCAAAGTACATGGATAGAGTCGAATTAACCTTAGATACTGAAGGGGATATGAATGATAAGACTCTTTCTGAGTATCTCCATTATTTAGAGAAAACAGGGAAAAACAATAAGTTAACAGAGCTTCTGTTTCAATATGGTAGGTACTTGCTTTTATCTTCATCTAGGGAACAATCTATTTTGCCAACTCATCTTCAAGGAATATGGAATGACAGTGTAGCATGTCAGATAGAGTGGACATGTGATATGCATTTAGATATCAATACACAAATGAATTATTGGCTTTCTGAACCAGGTAATTTAGCAGAATGTCATCATCCTTTGTTTCGGTGGATGGAGCAATGTGTTATTCCTTCAGGAAGGGAGAGTGCACAAAAAAGCTATGGACTTTCTGGATGGAGTGCAGATCTTGTTTCAAATGCGTGGGGCTTTACAGCACCTTATTGGTCGAATACTATCTCTCCTTGCCCCACCTCAGGTATTTGGATGGCATCAGACTATATGGAACACTATAGATATACACAAGATTATACCTTCTTAAAAGAACATGCTTATCCTGTTATAAGTGAGGCGATAGATTTTTTTGAAGAGTATGTATTTTATAATAAAGAAGGAAAGTTAAGCTGTGGTCCTTCTATTTCACCAGAAAACTCCTTTATGAAAGGAGATAAGGAGTTTTTCTTTTCCAATGGATGTACCTATGAGCTTGTGATGATTCGGGAGTTATTTAGACAATATGAAGAAATAGTAAATATTTTAGAGGCACATGATGATTTAAATAGATTGGATCAGCAAAGAAGGGACAGGATTAAACAATTAGAAAAAGAACTATTGCCATATAGAATTCTTGAGGATGGTACTTTAGCAGAATGGAACCATAACTATACAAGTAGGGATAAACAACATCGTCATACGAGTCATTTGTTAGGTGTTTTTCCTTATAGTCAAATTACTCCTAAAAGGAACCCTGATTTAGCTAAGGCAGTAGAGTATTCTCTTGAAAAACGACTAGAACCTAGTGATAACTGGGAAGATACGGGATGGGCTAGAGCGCTAGTACTATTGTATTATTGCAGGTTACATCAACCAGAAAAAGCATATAGGCATCTTTATAGTTTGCAAAGCAAGTTACTTAATCCCAATCTTATGGTAATGCATCCACCAACTAGGGGAGCAGGTTCGTTTGCCCCTGTATATGAACTAGATGGTAATACTGGGTGCAGTATGGCAATTATTGAGATGTTAATGCAGAGTCATAATGGACAGATTCATTTATTGCCATGTCTTCCAAAGGAGTGGAAAAGAGGACATATAAAAGGCATTAAAGCAAGAGGAAATATCGAGGTTGCAATGAAGTGGGATAAGGGGGAATTGATTTCTGCTGACTTCATAGGAGAAAGTAAGAAAAATATATCTATAGTTTATAAAGGAATAGAAATTCAGTTAAACCTTGAAGCGGGTAGAATGAAGACAGTAAAAGCATCTGATTTTTTAGTGCTGCCTATCCATTAAGCAGGTAAAACGTTAGATATAGCTTAAAACAAAGTATAAGGTTGAGATAATGAGTTATAAATTTTATTTAAGCAATAAATATTTATTGAAAAACAATAAATATTTATTGCTTTTCAATTTTAAACTGAGTATAATAGCCTCAGAGGTGATAAAAATGAGAAAATTAAAAACAGATGGTCTGAGTAAATTACTTTTTGCCCTTGTTATGATAGGATTAATCCTAATGAGTGTTGCTTTAGTAACTTTGCCGTGGTTAATGGACTTATTATTTAGGGGAAGCACCTTTTACGAGGTTGTATCACACAAAAAGGTACTTTTGCTTCTTTATATGACAGGGATACCAGCTTGGCTTATTTTATGGATGACTAAGAACTTGACACATAACATCATAAATCGTGAACCTTTTTCAGAAAGCAGCTGTCGTAGTCTTAAAGGGATTAGCCTTTGTGCACTCATGATTTTTGTATGTTATTTGTTTGCTAGTATATTTGTGTATGCTACCCTCGGGATTGTAGTGATTACTATAGGTTCCTTTGTAGTTGCTCTTATTGCGGCTATTCTTTATCGATTGGTAGGACTTGCCATAGAAATCAAGGAAGAAAATGAATTGACTATTTAAAGCTAAAGAGGTGAGGCAATATGCCAATTGTTGTAAATTTAGATGTGATGCTGGCAAAACGTAAGATGAGCATGAATGAGCTTTCAGACAAGGTAGGAGTAACTTTAGCAAATTTATCTATTTTAAAAAATAATAAGGGGAAGGCAATACGTTTTTCCACCTTAGAAGCTTTATGTGAGGTGTTAGATTGCCAGCCTGGGGAACTTCTTGAATATATAAAGGAAGGAAATAAGGGGGAATAAGAATGCAAAAGCAAGAGAAATGGATGTTAATAGGGGCTCTTTTGATGGCCTTTGTAGGAGTGGAATGGCTACTTTTTGGTGGCTTGGGGGTAAGTGTAGTTATTTGTGCTACTATGTATTTCATTTGGCGACTACTAGCTATTCGGCTAATAGGCAGTAAGGTAAATAACAGGAGCTATCTATGGTTTATACCAATTGTTTTATGTACCTTGTGTTTTGTACTATTTAGTAATCCAGTACTTAAGGTACTGAATATACTTTTCTTAATAGGTCTTATAGTTGTGCAGGATATACAGTTGTTTATACGGACAGATAAGGAATTCTTTAGTATAGAAGGAGTTATAGAAGTCTTAAATTTAGGTGTACATTTACCCTTTGATTATATGAATATGCCTAAAGAATGGCTAAAAGCAAGTGCTGGAGATGAAAAAAAAGAGTGGTTCCAAGCAGTAGGTAAAGTTTTCTTGGGACTACTTATTGCAGTCCCTTTCATAGGTATACTGATCATTTTATTGGCAAGTGCAGATGCAGCCTTTAATGGGATGTTGGAATTCATTTTTGAACATATAAATCTTAGGTGGACTGAACTTATTATTAAGTTACCTCTTATGCTCTTTAGCTTTTTCTTTTTTATAAGCTACTTTTATGGCTTACAACACAAAAAAGAAAAAGAGGGAGTAATGAGAAAAGAGGAAAGTTCCACCAAGCCCTGTCTAGACTTTATTGTGGTAGGAACTGTAGCAACATTATTCTGCTTAGTTTATGTGGTCTTTTGCTTCTCACAGCTAGCTTATTTTATTTCTGCTTTTAGTGGGATTTTACCAAGCGATTTTACATATGCGGAGTACGCTAGAAGAGGTTTCTTTGAAACACTCCCACTTACCTTGTTTAATCTTGCTATGCTTTCCATACTAAGTTATATGAGTAAATGGGTAGAAGGCAATAAGAAAAGATATGTAAAGGGAATGATGGGGTTTATTACAGGCTTTACACTATTTTTGGTTGTTTGTGCTCTTTCTAAAATGGGAATGTATATGCAAGAATATGGCTTAACTTTAAAAAGAGTATATGTAGCTTGGTTTTTAAGTTTTATTATAGTGATTACCTTATTGATATTTATCAAACTATGGTATAAAAAGATAAATCTTATAAAAAGTATTGTTATAGCCTTTATAGTAATGTACCTGGGACTTAATTATTTAAATGTGGATTACCTTGTTGCCAAACAAAATATTTATCTCTATCAATCCGGTAAAACAGAAACACTGAGCTTTTGTTTTTATTTGAGTACCAGTGCAATGGGTCCGGTAATAGAGCTGATTAATGAAAGTCCTGAGCCCAATGAAAATGCTACTAATCTTATGCGGGATTTAAAGAAACAGATGGAGCATAAGACATGGGAGAGTTGGAATTTAGCGGATTATAAAGCAAATAAGTTGTTTATAGAACATGAAATGATAAAATAATAAACAGCACATAGATTGTAAAGTAATCTATGTGCTTTTATAAAGTTAAAAGGAAGGGGCTTTAAATAAGGCTAATGGTCTCATCTAAACCAAGCATAATATTCATATTTTGAATGGCTGCTCCAGAGGCACCTTTTCCTAAGTTATCAAGGCGAGTATAAAGCATGATTTGCTCATCGTTCCCAAAGACGAAAAGCTCTGCCATGTTGGTATCATTGCAAGCAATTGGATTGAAGAAGTTAGAATCTAGGCATTTTGCTTTGTCAAAGGGCATTACTTTGACGAAGTTTTGATTTTTATAATAATGTGCTAAAAAGCTATGGACATCTTGAGGCGTAAGCTTTTGTGTCAAGAGTCTTGTATGTAAAGGTGTGGCAACAGCTAACCCTTTATAATAGTTGCAGATAATAGGGGTGAAAATAGGTGCAAAATCTAAACCTACCCTTTGCTGCATTTCAGGAATATGTTTATGTGTAAGACCTAGGGCATAAGGGCGAGGACTACTGTGATAAGGGTAAAGTGTTTGGCAGTCAGAAGCTTCATATTCAGCAATGACTGCTTTTCCTGCACCACTATAACCAGAAATTCCATGAGAGGTAATAGGATAATAACTGGGTACGAGTCCTTCCTTTACAAGTGGGTAAAGAGGTAAGATAAAGGCACTTGCATAGCAGCCAGGAACACTTGTGCGATTAGAATGAGCAATGGCTTCTTTAGAGGCTGTACTAAGCTCAGGAATACCGTAGGTCCAATTAGAGTGAAGGCGATGCGCTGTACTGGCATCAATGATTTTGGTTCGATTATTAGAAGGTTCTAAAAGAGATACGGCTTCTAGAGAGGCTGCATCAGGCAAACATAAAAAGACCACATCTGCTTCATTAATAAGAGTCTTTCGGGTAGCTAAATCTTTACGTTTATCTTCATCGATTTTTAAAATATCTACAAAAGGATGGCGAAGAAGACGTTCATTAATTTGAAGTCCAGTCGTTCCAGCTTGACCATCTACATAAACTTTATATTTTTTAGATTCCATACAATCACTTCCTTGTGAATAAAAATTTATTATAGCTTATAATTATACATATTAGCATCATTTTAAGAGTATTTCAACTAAATAATCAATTTAAATAAAGCAAAGGAGTTTATTATTTGACCAGTCACTTATAAATATGTTATTATTTTCAATAATATAAAAGAAGATGGGGTAGGATAACAAAGAGATATGTAGTGAAAGCTATAAAAGATCAATTACGTAAGGAGGAAACATGAATGAAAAAGATACTCAGTAAAATATTTAATAGGTTAACGATTATTGGGTTACTTATTTTATTGCAACTGGGAATACTCATACAGGTCATTTGGAAACTTAGTAATTATTTTGTTTATTTTTATGCACTATGTGTCATTATTAGTTTTATAGTGGTACTCTATTTAATCAATCGTCAGGATAATCCCTCTTATAAGCTGGCATGGGCTATTCCTATTTTGCTTTTTCCTGTTTTTGGTGGGATTTTTTATATCTGGGCAGGTCGTACAAGACTAACTAGAAAAGTTAAGAAAAGTATGGTTCCTATTTATGAACAAGCCCTATTATTCTTGCATCAAGATAAGGAGATTGTAAAGGAGCTTGAGCAGCAAGATAAGCGTATAGCCAATCAATCTAGTTATAT
Organism: Sporanaerobium hydrogeniformans; assembly: GCF_002735925.1. Taxonomy (GTDB): domain Bacteria; phylum Bacillota; class Clostridia; order Lachnospirales; family Cellulosilyticaceae; genus Sporanaerobium; species Sporanaerobium hydrogeniformans. The sequence goes on from NZ_PEDL01000012.1 coordinate 56,654, forward strand.
TTATAACTTTTCAACCTATCCTATTTATAAGCAGACAACAACAAAGTATCTTTCTCCTGGAGAAGTTTTTTTTGAGAGCTTAAAGGAAGACCTTAGGAAGGCTAAGCATTTTATCTTTATGCAATATTTTATTATTGAAGAAGGTGAAATGTGGGAGAGCTTACTAGATATTATGTTAGAGAAAGTAAAAGAAGGGGTAGAGGTTCGTCTCATTTATGATGACTTAGGCTGTGTCAATACATTACCTTATAGGTACAATGAGCGTTTAGAGAAGCTCGGTATAAAGACCCGAGTATTCAATCCTTTCGTTCCAGCTCTTTCTGCGATGATGAATAATAGAGATCATAGGAAGATTACAATTGTAGATGGGTATATTGGATTTACAGGTGGTGTGAATTTAGCTGATGAATATATTAATAGGAAAGAACGATTTGGACACTGGAAAGATGCAGCTATTCGCATTGAAGGGGAAGCGGTTTGGAATCTAACGATGATGTTTTTGCAAACATGGGATGTTGGAGAAGATAAAATGAGTCAATATGATCTTTATAAGCCTCATATTTATCATCCAGAAGCTTTTGATGCAGATGGCTATGTGCAGCCTTATGCAGATAGTCCACTTGATGGGGAAACAATTGGAGAAAATGTTTATATAAATATGATTCATCAGGCTAAGGATTATATTTATATAAACACACCTTACTTAGTGGTAGATAATGAAATGATTACAGCACTTACCTTAGCAGCTAAAAGTGGGGTAGATGTAAGGATTGTAACACCTCATAAGGAAGATAAATGGTATGTGCATATAGTAACGAGAGCCTACTACTCTCAGCTTATTGAAAATGGAGTGAAGATTTATGAATATACACCTGGCTTTATTCATTCTAAAACTTTTGTTGCAGATGATGAGCTAGGCATTGTAGGAACGATTAATATGGACTATCGTAGTTTATATTTACACTTTGAATGTGCGGCTTGGCTTTACAAAACGCAATCTGTATTGCAAATCAAAGAAGACTTTTTAGAGACACTCAAGGTATGTACACCTATTACCTTAGAAGATACAAAGAAGGTAAGTTGGGGCAAGCGTTTGTTACGTAGCATTTTAAGGCTGTTTGCACCACTTATGTAAGAAAAATAGCTGTACCCTATAAAACCCTTAGGCTTCTATACAGAAACTAGAAGTCTAAGGGTTTTTATAAGGTTTCTTTTATTTATAGGAAGCCTCTAAAATAGTTATGCAAGCTTCATGAGAGATAGGGACAGGATCTACTTCAAATAATCCACCCATAGCTTCTCTTGCATTAGTAGCAAGCTTATCCATCTCATCATAGGTAATACCATAGTCACTCATTTTTAATTCATCTACATGACAAGCTTTTTGTAAATCAACAAGAGCTGTTACGAAGTCCATTGGACAAGTAGCATCAGTTTTTCCTAATGCCTTAGCCATATCAATCATACGTTCATCACAAGTACCAGAGTTTGCAATATAAGTATAATAAGCTTTACTTATCATGATAAGACCTGCACCATGAGGAAGCTCTGGATGATAAGCACTTAAAGCGTGTTCAAGGGAATGCTCAGAGGTACAACCAGAGGTAGACTCAACCATGCCAGCTAAAGTGTTGGCTAAAGCCACATGTGCTCTTGCTTCACTATTCCCGCCATTGTTAACAGCCTCAGCTAAGCTTTTGCCAATAAGTTCGATAGCCTTTAGAGCATATAGATCACTTAGCACATAAGCTGTTTTATTAATATAACCTTCTGTGCTATGGAAAAGGGCATCAAAGCCTTGGTAAGCGGTTAAGTGAGCTGGGACCGTCATCATAAGCTCTGGATCTACGACAGAAAGAACTGGAAAGGTCTTTTCATAGCCAAAACCAATTTTTTCATTAGTATCACTTTTGGTTATAACAGTCCAAGGGTCAGCTTCAGTACCTGTACCTGCTGTTGTGGTAATGGCTACGATAGGTAAGGGTGCGAAGGGGACAGGAAGCCCCTTGCCTGTTCCGCCAGAGATATAATCCCAATAATCTCCTTCATTAGTAGCCATAACGGCAATAGCTTTTGCAGTATCAATACTACTTCCACCACCTAGACCGATAACAAAGTCACAGGCATTTTCTTTAGCTATGGCAGCGCCTTCCATAACATGTTCTTTGATAGGATTGGGCAGGATTTTATCATATAAAACAGAAGCAACATTTGCTTTAGTAAGTTGGTCTAGAAGCTTATCGAGATAGCCGTATTTCTTAATAGAATTGCCGCTGGAGATAACAATTAAAGCTTTTTTACCAGGAAGCTTTTCCTTATGCAAGTTACTAAGTTGTCCTTTTCCGAATAAAATTTTGGTTGGAATGTAATAATTAAAAAACATTGCAAATACCTCCTAAAATTTATAATTGTCATTAAGTTTATTCTACTTGCTAGAGTGAACTCTAAGTCAAGCTATTTTTTGATTTTATAAAAATAAAATGAAAGTTAACTATTAAACAGGATGAATATTTACAAGAACAATGCTATACTAAAGACAAGAGATTAAATAGTAAAAGGGAGCAAAAGGTATTTTTAAGTAGAAAAGAAAAATACATTTTATGGTTTGGAGGAGTTACATGATTCAGCAATGGGGGAATAGTAGAGAAAGGAATGGAGTAGAGAGAAGAGAGTCACCGAGATATGCTTGCAATATACCAGCTGTCTTACGTAAAGGGAAAACAAGGCACCAATGTACAATTACTAATATTTCCATGGGTGGAGTAGAGATTCGACTGGATCATAAAGTTAAAGTAGAAGAGTTTATCGTAGATTTTAAACTCAATGATATGGTACTTAGCATTTATTGTGAGGCTGTGGCTATAAGAGAAAATGAAAACAGTGAACTCATTTTGCATACTAAGTTTCTTATTATACCAACAGAAGTGAGAAAATATTTTACAGACCTACTTGTAGCATCAGAGATTAAATTTAGACCCATTTTAAATGCCAATAATGTTCTAAGGATTAAATAGGAAGGCAAAAATGAAATGTAAAGTGTTTTTTAAAAGAAAGGGATAGTACTAACCAAGGTAAAACCTGGTCAGTCGCTATCCCTTTTGGTATTTAATGTAGAAGATTTATAAGAAGCAGTTTTTTCTAATATAAAATTTATAAAAGTTTGAGCTACTAGAGAAAGGGGTGTGTTTTTAGGATAGACCATACCAATAGAACGGGAGTAGCTTGTAAGGGATAAATTGACTTCTACAAGTGAGCCTTCTTCCAAATCCTTCTCTACAAAGCTTTTAACAACGGAGGTAATCCCCAGTCCTAGTTTAGCGCACTCAATAAGGAAGTTCATATCACCAGCAATAACATCAGGTATGATGTGTAAACCTTGCTCCGCAAGTAGCTTTTCTATATAAAGTCTGGTAACACTTTCGTTAGAAAGAAATAAGAAAGTAGCATTCTGACAAAGCTCTAGTAAAGAAAAATTTTGGATTGTTTGGTAGTAGGTAGGACTACAAACAAAGATATCTTCTATTTCTTCTATAGAAATGAAATGAAGCTGCTCATGAAGGGTAGAGGAACTAACAATGGCGAGATCAATATCCCCTTTATTTACTAAAGAAAGGGTATTATGGGTAAGGTCATTGACTAGTTGCAGCTGAATATGTGGATATTTCTTGATAAAATCCTTTAAATGAGGAAGTAAAAAGTGTGTTCCGAGTGTTTGACTGACACCTAATTTCAAGTGTCCGTCCTCTAAGTGCTTGAGTTTATGAAGCTGAGTTTCGCCGGCTTTGATTGCTTCAAAGGCTTTTTGGAGGTGAGAATAGAACACACTCCCTTCTGGTGTGAGGGAAATACCTTTAGACTGCCTGTGGAAAAGTTTAATATCTAAAGTATTTTCTAAATTTTTCATTGCTTTACTGATAGCAGGTTGAGAAAGATACAGGGCATCAGCAGCCTTAGAGAAGCTTTTGTATTCGGCAACAGAATAAAAAATTTCATAGAGATGAAGTTGGGACACATCAGTACCTCCTTTTATCTATTTTGTATTAGTCTTAGTATAAAATAGATTGTTGCAAATGGCTAACATATTTTAAACAAACTCTTTTTTACTTTGTTTGTGTGGTTTTAGTTGAGTTTATGTTGAAAGTATAGTAAAATAGTGATACAAACAAAAATAAACAGATGAAATAACTTCACGTTTATGATGTGAAGAGAATATAAAATAATAAGAGGAAGGATGTTAATATGGCGAAGTATTATGTAGGAAGTATCACTAAGTCAGACAGAATTGAAAAGCTTAAAGAAGATTTGTTTGCAAACATGCCAGTTATAGAAGCAGATAGAGCAATCTTGCTTACAGAGTCTTATAAACAAACTGAGCATGAGCCTATCATTATGAGAAGGGCTAAGGCATTTGCTCATATTTTAAAGAACATTCCTATTACCATTAGAGATAATGAGCTCATTGTAGGAAGTTCCACTAAAGCACCTAGAGGCTGTCAAGTATTCCCAGAATTCTCTTTTGAATGGCTTGAAGCAGAGTTTGATACGATAGCGACTAGAAGTGCCGATCCTTTTTATATTGCAGATGAAACAAAAGCTCAGCTTCATGAGGTTTACACATACTGGAAAGGTAAAACAACTAGTGAGCTTGCTGCTTCTTATATGGCTCCAGAAGCTTTAAAGGCTATTGACCATAATATCTTTACGGTGGGTAACTACTTCTATAATGGAGTAGGCCATGTTACTGTTCAATACGATAAGGTTCTAGCCATTGGTTATGAAGGCATTATTCAAGAAGCAAAAGAAGAATTAGCAAAATGTCATGTGTATGATGAAGACTACATTACTAAAAGTCAGCTTTTAAATGCAATCATTTTAAGCTGTGAGGCAGTTATTGAGTATGCAGAGCGTTATGCAAGATTAGCTCTTAGCTTAGCTGATGAATGTCAAGATATAAACCGTAAAAAAGAGCTTCTTTACATAGCTCAAAACTGTGTGAATGTACCAAGAAAGGGCGCTACTTCCTTCTATGAAGCCTGTCAATCCTTCTGGTTTGTGCAAATGCTTCTTCAAGTAGAATCAAGTGGACACTCTATTTCACCAGGACGTTTTGATCAATATATGTATCCTTACTTTAAAAAAGACATGGAAGAAGGAAACATAACAAGAGAATTAGCTCAAGAATTAATGGATTGTATCTGGGTGAAACTAAATGACCTCAATAAAGCAAGGGATGCAGCTTCGGCAGAAGGTTTTGCAGGCTATAGCTTATTCCAAAACCTTATTGCAGGAGGACAAGATGCAGATGGAAATGATGCCACTAATGACTTATCTTTTATGTGCATTGAAGCCTCTATGCATGTGATGCTACCACAGCCTTCTCTTTCTGTAAGGGTATGGAATAAAACACCTCATGAATTTTTAATTAAGGCAGCAGAACTAACCAGGACAGGTATCGGTCTTCCTGCTTACTATAATGATGAAGTCATTATTCCAAGCTTAACCAATCGTGGACTCACTCTTGCAGATGCAAGAGACTATAATATTATTGGTTGTGTAGAGCCACAAAAAGCTGGGAAAACAGAAGGCTGGCATGATGCGGCATTCTTCAATATGTGCAGACCACTTGAACTTACCTTTAGTAGTGGGATGGACAAAGGGGTATTAGTAGGTGTTCAAACCAAAGATGTAACTCAAATGACAACTTTTGAAGAATTCTATGATGCGTATAAAACACAAATGAATTACCTTATTGGACTACTAGTTAACGCGGATAATGCCATTGATGTAGCCCATGCAAAGCGTTGTCCACTTCCTTTCTTATCTTGTATGGTGGATGATTGTATAAAACGTGGAAAAACAGTGCAAGAAGGTGGGGCTATTTATAACTTTACAGGACCACAAGGTTTTGGTATTGCCAATGTAGCTGACTCTTTATATGCTATTAAAAAGCTTGTTTTTGAAGATAAAAAAGTCACAATGACAGAGTTTAAGAAGGCACTTGAAGAAAACTATGGTCAACCAGAGGGCAGAGTTGAGGAACTAACTAAAGCAGTACTAGAAGATTTAATGGCACAAGGTGCAAAAATTACCGAAGAAGATATTGCTAAAATTTGTGCAGTAACCTTAGAAGAAGTAAAGAATAATCCTAATAAGAAGCGCTATGAAGAACTACTTGATAGGATTGATGAATTGCCTAAATTTGGTAATGATATTGAAGAAGTCGATTTGTTTGCAAGAGATGTAGCCTATACCTATACAAGACCACTTGAAACCTTTAAAAATCCTAGAGGTGGACAGTTCCAAGCAGGGCTTTATCCTGTATCTGCCAATGTGCCACTTGGTAAACAAACAGGGGCCACACCTGATGGTAGGTTAAAAGGTAAACCAGTTGCTGATGGTGTATCTCCTACGGCAGGTAAAGATGTAAATGGTCCAACAGCAACAGCTAACTCCGTTTCTAAATTAGATCATTACATTGCCTCGAATGGAACCTTATTTAATCAAAAATTCCACCCATCTGCTCTTAAAGGACGAGAAGGGCTTGAAAAATTTGTGGCACTTATTCGCACTTACTTTGAGCAAAAGGGAAGCCACGTACAGTTTAACGTTGTTAATAGGGAAACGCTCTTAGATGCACAACAAAACCCAGAAAATTATAAAAACTTAGTAGTACGTGTGGCAGGATATAGCGCTTTATTTACCACATTGTCAAGGTCATTACAAGATGACATTATTAATCGTACAGAACAAGGCTTCTAAAAAGGACTGTGATGGAGGTAAATACAGATGGAGAGTTTAAAGGTGAAAGGAAGAATCTTTGATATTCAGCGCTATTCAGTACATGATGGACCAGGAATTCGAACGGTTGTCTTTTTAAAAGGTTGCTTTCTAAGATGTAAATGGTGCTGTAATCCAGAATCTCAAAACTTTAATAGTGAAGTAATGAAGGTAGCTGGCAAGGATAAAGTCATTGGAAGAGATGTAACGGTAGAAGAAGTATTAGAAGCTGTATTAAGAGATAGAAGCTACTACTTTAAATCAGGTGGAGGAGTTACTCTATCAGGAGGAGAAGTACTTTTTCAACCAGACTTTACAGTAGCACTTTTAAAGACCTTCAAAGAAAATGGCCTGCATACAGCAATTGAGTCCAGTAGCTTTGCAAAGTTTGAAACGATAGAGAGGCTGCTTCCTTATCTAGACTTATACCTGATGGATATTAAGCATATGGATTCTGCAAAGCATAAGGCCTATACAAGTCAGCCTAATGAACGTATTTTAGAAAATGCAAAACATATTGCGGCTTCTGGTACTAGCCTAATCATTAGAGTACCTGTTATACCTGGTTTTAATGATACAGAGGAAGAAATAAAAGCGATTGCTAGCTTTACCGAGTCTCTTGGTACGGTGGAGGAAATCCATTTATTGCCTTATCATCGATTAGGGCAAGATAAGTATGAAGGATTGGGTAGGGGCTATGATTTAATGGGTATAGAACCGTTAAAAGAAGAAGATATGGAAAAATTAAAGCAAGTTGTTGTAAGAAATACAAGACTTAAATGCCAGATAGGCGGATAGATAAGGGAGGGGAAATATGAATCCAGGAGAATTATTTAATTCACAGGATAAAATGAGGATTATTCAAGAAATTGTTCCAGGAAAGCAGATTACGCTGGCTCATATTATAGCCAACCCTGATGATATACTCTATCAAAAACTGGGACTGGACCCATCTGTTGATTATGGTCGCTCAGCTATTGGGATTATTACTATGAGTCCCAGCGAGACAGCCATTATCGGAGCAGATATAGCCATGAAAACTTCAGGAGTAGAGATTGGTTTTGTAGATAGGTTTAGTGGCACACTTATTGTTACGGGGACTGTTTCAGAAGTAGAGGCAGCTACAGATTCTGTAACCGCTTATGTAAAAGAAAAGCTAGGCTTTACAGTATGCGAGGTTACAAGAACCTAGTATGAAAAAACTTATTTTAATCGGGCGAAGTGAATGTGGTAAAACAACCCTAAAGCAAGCACTAAAAAAGGAAGAACTTCGCTATGAAAAAACACAGTATGTGGAATATGGAAGCTGTATTTTAGACACACCGGGTGAATATATAGAAAATCGTAATTTAGGTGGTGCTGTAGCACTTTATGCTTATGAAGCAGATGTGGTAGGATTAGTAGTAAGTGCAACAGAGCCTTATTCCCTTTTGAGCCCTAACATAACCAGTATGGCAAATCGGGAAGTAATAGGGATAGTCACTAAGATTGACCAAAAAAACGCAAATCCTAAACGAGTGGCTAAGTGGCTAGAACTAGCAGGATGTAAAAAAATATTTTTTACAAGTTCTTATCAGGATATTGGTATAGATGAGTTAATTGAGTATTTAAATTAACGAACAAATGCATTCATCAAATAAAAAGGGCAAGTCTGTTTACAAAATAGGTAAATAGGCTTGTTTTTTTATGGGCGACAACATAAAACAAAGGTAAAGAAAGATATAAAAGCCACACAAAACAAAATAAAATATTGTTTTGTGTAGAAATTAAGTGTATAATAAAGATATAACAAAGATAAAACAAATTAAAACCAACAAAAAATTCATATTGATAAAATAGTGTCAATAAAATGAAAATCAAGGAGGACATGACAATGGTACAGCAAGCGTTAGGAATGATTGAAACAAGAGGATTAATAGCAGCAGTAGAGGCAGCAGATGCTATGCTTAAAGCAGCTAATGTTGAGTTAGTAGGAACAGAGAAAATTGGTTCAGGTTTAATTACTGTTATGGTAAGAGGAGATATCGGGGCTGTAAAAGCTGCTGTAGAAGCAGGGCAGGCTTCAGCTACAAGATATGGAGAAATTGTAGCAAATCATGTTATTCCTAGACCACATACAGATGTTGAAAGAGTTCTTCCACAAGTTAAAAAATAAAAGACAATAAAATTCACATAATCTGATTGAATAGGACTGGAGTAGGTACTTATGAATAGTGATGAACTGAAACAAATAATGAAAGAAAATGGCATTGTAGGTGCTGGTGGTGCTGGCTTTCCAAGCTATGCAAAATTAGATGAAAGAGCAGACACCCTTATTCTTAACTGTGCAGAATGTGAACCTTTATTAAAGTTACACAGGCAAGTTCTTGAAAAATATGCCTATGAGATTGTTACAACTTTAGAAAGGATAGCTGAAGTATTAGAGGTAGCAGATGTCATTATTGCAGTTAAGCCTTCTTATAAAGGCGCAATAGCAGCAGTAGAAGGCGTTATTAAAACCTTAAAAACAAGTCGTAATGTACGGATAGGTCTTCTTCCAGAGACTTATCCAGCGGGTGATGAAGTGGTTACGATTTACGAAACAACAGGTAGGGTTGTACCACCTGGAAGTATTCCTATTTCTATTGGTGTAACCGTATTTAACGTAGAAACAATCTTGAATGTTTATAAAGCTTTAAATGAAAAAGAGCCTGTTATTTATAAATACATTACCATAACAGGAGAAGTAAGAAATCCAATAACCTTAAAGGTACCTTTAGGGATTAGCGTTGACGAATGCATCGAAGCAGCAGGTGGACTTACTATACAGGATCCTATTTACATTAATGGTGGTCCAATGACGGGACGCATTGTAAGTGGCTATGATACGATTAACAAAACGTCTAATGCCATTTTGGTGATGCCTCCTGATCAGTATATTGTAAAGAAGAGGCAAGCAAAGACATCGGTAAGTATGAAAAGAGGGATGTCAGCTTGCTGCCAATGTCAAATGTGTACGGATCTGTGTCCAAGAAATCAATTAGGACATCCTATAAGACCTCATGCTTTTATGCAGGCAGCAACCTCTAATTTATACCGCCAAGTAGACACCTTTATGGAAACCTTCTATTGTTCACAATGTGGACTTTGTGAAATGTATTCATGCTTCCAAGATTTAGCACCCAAAACACTAATTGGTGAGTGCAAGGATGGCCTAAGAAAAAATGGTGTAACACCACGTAAAGATGTCGTGCAAAAACCCGTGCATAAAGATAGAGCTTTTAGAGGAGTTTCTAAGGAGCGTTTAACAGCTCGTTTAGGTATTGAAAAATACGATGCAAAAGCACCGTTAAAGGAAGAGATTGTAAAAGCATCACTTGTAAAGATTGCAATGCGTCAGCATATTGGGACACCAGGTGTGCCCTGTGTGAAGCAAGGTGAGCATGTGGAAAAGGGTCAGGTGATTGGTAAGGTGACAGCTGAGAACTTAGGGGCATTTATCCATGCTTCTATAAGTGGAACTGTACTGGATGTAAATGACGACTATGTGACGATAAAGAATAGTTAAAGAGAATGTAAAGGAAAGGATGTAATCAATGAGTAGAGCAATTGGAATGGTTGAGTATAAGACAGTCTCTAAAGGTGTACAGGCAGCAGACCTCATTTTAAAAACAGCACAAGTAGAACTAATACAAGCACAGACTGTTTGTCCTGGAAAATACATTGTACTTTTAGCTGGTGACTTAAGTGCTGTAAAAGCATCTATTGAAGCTTCAAGAACTCAATTTGGTGAGGCGTTAATTGATAGTTTTGTATTAGGAAATCCACATGAATCCATTTTTCCAGCCATTTATGGTGCAAATGAAATTAAAGAGGCAAAAGCCTTAGGGATCGTAGAGACCTTTACTGGAGCATCTATTATTGTGGCAGCAGATGAAGCAGCTAAAACTTCAGTGGTTGAATTGATTGAACTGCGTATTGCAAGAGGGATGTGCGGAAAATCGTATCTCTTTCTTACAGGAGATGTAGCAGCAGTAGAGGCGGCAATTGAAAAGGCGCAAAAAGCGGTGAGTGAAACAGGTATGTTCCTAGACGCATCCGTTATACCAAACCCAGATAAAAAATTATGGGAAAGCCTTTTATAGCGTGCAGAATAGATGAGGCTAGAAGTTTAGGAGGGAGAAGTTACTGTGGTAAAGTTTAAATTAGACACAGAAATATGCTTTGGCAGCAATGCTTTAGATCGATTAGATGAATTAGAAGGGCAACATGTAGCGATTATTACAGATAGTTTTCTAGCAAGTACAAAGGTAATGGAGACAGTGAAACAAAAATTAGCTGTTTGTGCAAGTGTAAGCCTGTTTGATGAGGTGACTCCTGACCCTACCATTGATCTTGTAACAAAAGGTCTTCGCTTTCTTATAGATGCAAAGGTAACGACTGTTATAGCAATAGGAGGAGGCTCTTCTATCGATGCAGCTAAAGCGATTGTACTTATGGCAAGGCAAGCGGATTCTGCTTCGAAAATCGAGCTAATTGCTATTCCGACCACCAGTGGTACAGGTTCTGAAGTGACACAATTTGCGGTTATTTCAGATGCAGAAAAAGGAGTGAAATATCCTCTAGTGGATGCCTCTTTAAGACCAGATGTAGCTATATTGGAGTCAGAGTTTGTAAGGACTGTTCCTCAAAAGGTAACGGCTGATACAGGATTTGATGTCATTACACATGCACTTGAAGCTTACGTATCTGAAAATGCCAATGATTTAAGTGATGCACTTGCAGAAAAAGCAGTTGAATTGGCCTATGAATATCTTCCAAAGGCTTATGCAAATGGAGAGGACTTAGTAGCTAGAGAGAAGATGCATAGTGCGTCTTGTCTTGCAGGAATTGCTTTTAGTAGTGCAGGACTGGGGATTAATCATAGTATTGCTCATGGACTTGGAGCGAAATTTCATATCCCCCATGGAAGAGCCAATGCCATGCTTCTTCCTCACATTGTAAAATTCAATGCTTGTTTAGAAGAGAGCTTTGGTTTAGAATATTCTAAAGCTGCTCTTAAATATGCACATATCGCTAAGATACTCGGTATTTCACACTCAGAGACAAGAAAAGATGTTTTAGCCTTTATAAAAGAACTGGAATATATGCTTAAAATGACTAAAACACCAACTACTTTAAAAGAAGTGGGCATAAAGAGGGAGGATTTCCTTCACTTTAAAGCCTCTATAGTAGAAGGGGCACTTGCAGATGTTTGTACAACAACTAATCCAAGAAAAGCCCACAGTGAGGATATTGAGCGTATATTAGAAGATATAATGGAATAAAAATGCTAACAATTAAGCGAGACTAGAGAGCATGTAAATGCCCCACTAATCTCGCTTAATTGTTCTATAACAAGAACATTTCTTATGAATAGGTCTACATGAAAAAGAACAAAGTCACAAAAGATACAGTAAGATGCTAATGAGTGAGGTGAATAAAATGTATAAGGTGTTATTGGTAGAAGATGAAGTACTGGTGCGGGAAGCTATTGCAGAAAATATTGCATGGGAAGAAATGGGACTTACCCTTTTAGCAGCATGTAAAAATGGAAAAGAAGCAATAGAGGTAATTGAAGGAGAAGTACCAGATATAGTGCTAACAGATATTTGTATGCCCTTTGTAGATGGGATGCAGTTAAGTAAGTATTTATTTGAAAATCACCCTCAAACTAAAATTATTATTTTTAGTGGTTATGATGAATTTGAATATGCAAAACAAGCTCTCCAATATAAGGTTGAAGAATATTTATTAAAACCTGTTACAGCTGCAGAGTTAACAGAGCTACTAGTGGCAATAAGTAAAGAGTTAGATAAACAAAGGCAAGAAAAAAACAATATAAAGAAGCTGAGAAGTTCTTATTACAAACATTTACCAACCATTCGTTCTCAAGTCCTTAATGACCTTATACTAGGAAATAAAAGTGAAGAGGAGTATAGGGAGGAGATGAAAGAATCAGAAATTTATCTAAGTAAGAGGTATTTTAAAGTAGCATTTATTGATAGTAAAGAAACTGATTTCTCTCAGTTTAAGATGGAAGATAATCAAAATCAAAGTGCTCTCCTTACTTTTGCGATTTATAATATTGTAGATGAAATTATTACCCAGGATCATCTAGGTGTTGCTTTTCAGCAGAAGGATAATCGCTCCATTATTATTTTTGAATCCAATCTCAATCAAGAATTTGAAAAGCAGGTAAAGCAAATTTGCAAACATATACAAGATAAAATGAAAGCCCATCTTGGAGTAGAAACGATTATAGGTATAGGAGAAAAAGTAGACAAGCTTAATAAAATCTATATTTCATATAGGGGTGCCTATGAAGCAACTCGCTACAGCTATTTATGTGGATACAATTGCATTCTTAGCCAAGAAGAAATTAAAACGTATAAAGAACCTATAGATCTTTCCAAAAATATAGAGGAAGTCTTGCTGCAAGTAAAAAAGCAGTCTGAAGAAGGGATAAGATTAGAGCTAGATAAAATAGTAAAGAAGATACAAGCCACCTATTTACAAAAAGAAGAAATACTTATTATTATGCAAAAGATGATATTAAGGGCAAATGAACTCCTTAAATTAGCGGGTGTGGAAACAGAGAATATAAAAAATAATGATGAAAACTGGCTTACACAGTTTAAACAGCAAAAAACCGTTGATGAAGCCTTTGCCATTACAAACTCCTATCTTATAGAAATTATGGGGCAGATTTACAGCCTTAAAGAAGATATGAGCAAGAAGCAGACCTTATTAGCACTAGATTATATTGAAAAGAATTATCAAAATAGTGAGTTAACACTTCAAGATATTTGCAGTTATTTAACCATGAGTCCAAGTTACTTTAGTGCAACCTTTAAGAGAGAAACAGGAGAGACTTTTATAGAAGTACTAACAAAAAAGCGAATAGAAAAAGCAAAAAATATGCTTAAAAATACTTCTCTTAAAAACTATGAGATTGCAGAAAAAGTAGGCTTTAGCGACCCTCATTATTTTAGTATAACGTTTAAAAAATATACAGGAAAGACGCCTAAAGAATATGCCAAAGAAAGCAGGGATGAGTTATAAAAAAGATAAAGTTTAAAAGTATTCAAGAAGAAGTACTCCTAGCTTTTTTAGTTTTGCTTATCCCTATGAGCATGATTTTTACGTATTTCTCCTTAAAACTTACAAAGCAAACGACCTTAGAAAACTCTATTAAATATATGAAAGAGTTAACAGAGCAAATGAATTATAGCATTGAATCCTACATCAAATACATGGAGAATATATCTCATATGCTTAATCAAAATGCGGATGTAAGGAACTATCTCATGTTAGATGCTGGAACGACTGAACAGAAGTTAGCAAAAAAGAGAGTAACGGAGCAAATAGCAACCACTTTAAATATAAGAGAAGATATTCGTAATATAGCTGTTATAGGTATCAATGGAAGAATCCTATTAAATAACGGGGTAACGATTAATCCCTATATGAATGTTAGAGAACAATCCTGGTATAAAAAAGCCTTGGATCAAAAAGAAGGTTTTGCAATTTCTACTTCTCATGTGCAAAATATTGTGGAATATGAATACCCTTGGGTAGTTACTTTAAGTAGTGCCATTCAAGACAAGGGAGGAACAAGTAATATTGGCGTTTTACTTGTAGATTTAAATTATAAGGTGATAGAGGACCTTTGTAAACGTATTGAGCTTGAAGATAAGGGATATATTTTCATCATTGATGAAGCAGGCAATCTTGTTTATCATCCTAACCAAAAAATGATTTACAGTGGACTAAAGACAGAGCTTATTACAGATGTAGTAAAAAGTAAAGAGAGTTATTTTATAACAACTAAGGATAATGAAGAGTACTTATATACTATTGCTAAGTCAGAAAGGACAGGCTGGCGTGCGGTAGGAGTAGTTAAAACAAAAGCCCTTCTTACCTATAGTACTATTGCAAGGAATGCCTATATGGTTACGATAAGTATGCTTTTAGTCATAGCTATTAGTCTTTCTATTCATCTTTCTAAAAAGATCACAGAGCCTATACGGATTTTAGAAGAGGCTATGAAAAAGTCTGAGCTAGGAGATTTTGAAGCAGCAGAAATAGAAATTGTAGAAAAAAATGAAATAGGGACACTCGGAAAAACCTTTAACAATATGAACCAAAAGATCCATCAGCTCATCAAGGAAAAAATATTAGCTGAGAAGCTAAAAAGAAAAAGTGAGCTTAAGGCACTCCATGCACAAATTAATCCTCATTTTTTATATAACACCTTAGAATCCATTGTTTGGATGTCAGAGGGAGGAAAAAATAAGGAAGTAGTTAAAATGACCTCGGAACTTGCTAAGTTGTTAAGACAAAGCATTAGTAATGGACTGGAGCTCATACCTCTTTATCAAGAGATTAATTATGCAAAAAGCTACTTGAGTATCCAAAAAATGCGGTATAGAGATCAATTAAACTATGAAATAGAGGTCGACCCAGCTATTGAAAATGTTCAAATTATCAAGCTTATTATTCAGCCGCTCATAGAAAATGCTATTTATCATGGCATTAAAAATAAAGAAACAGAAGGAAATATTTTAATTAAAGGCTATGAAAAGGATGAAAAAATCATTCTTGAGGTGGAAGATGATGGAATAGGTATGAGTGAGGAGACACGTGCACATATTTTTGAAGAAAAGGAAACAAATCTAAAGAAAAATGGCGTAGGTGTCTATAATGTTTATTCGCGCCTTAAGCTACATTATGGACAAAAAGCAGAGATGTTTTGCGAAAGTGAATTAGGCAAAGGGACGTGTATGAAGATTACAATCGTTAAAGAGCAGGAAGGTGAGAAAGCATGAAAATATTAAAAAAAGTGCTACTTATCCTTATGATAGCAGTGGTTCTATACATCAGTTTAAGTAGGGGTGTAGAACTTAAACAAAATAAAAACTTTTCAATTATATTTATTCCTAAAGTGGTAGAGCCCAATAATGACTTTTGGAACTTAGTTATAGAGGGGGCGAGTGAAGCCAAAATAGAATACGAGATAAAGCTTGAAGTGATGGCGCCTGAAAAAGAAGGGAGCTATGAAAAGCAAAATGAGATTATTTTAGAAGCTATTAGTAAAAGGCCTGATGCCATTATACTAGCAGCAGAAGACTATGAAAAAACGGCTCCGTTGGCTCAGAAAATAAAGGATAATGGTATCAAATTGCTCATTGTAGATGCAGGTGTAAAGGATCAGATTGAAGATGTAATGATTGCAACTAATAATTTTGAAGCGGGAATAAAAATGGGTTCTCGTATAAAAAAATTATTAGTAGATGATGGAACAGTAGCCATTATGAGTCATAGCAAAATGACATCAACAGCTATGCAAAGAGAGTCAGGGATAAGAGTAGCCCTTAATGATAGAGAGGGCAGGATTGTAGAAAGCTATGAATGTGGCTCGGATAGTGACAAGGCCTATGAAAATACTATTAAGGCAGTAAAAGAGCATGAGAATTTAAAAGTGATTGCAGCACTTAACCAATATACCTCCATAGGAGTCGCACGTGCTATAAAAGATTTAAATTTAGTTGATCAAATAAAAGTAGTAGGCTTTGATAATTCAAAAGAACAGATTAAATATTTGGAAGAAGGAATTTATGATAGTATTACTATTCAAAATCCCTTTTATATGGGCTATATCAGTGTAGAAAAGGCAGTTAAGCTATTACAAGGCGAAGTGATAGAGAAAAATATAAATACAGGTTCAACTTTGATTACAAAAGAAAATATGTATATTGGTATGAATCAAAGATTGCTTTTTCCGTTTTAGTAAAAATGCAAAGATATTTAACTTAAAAACCACATAAAGTAACAATATACAACACAAAACAATTTTAATAGAATCAATATACCAAAAATAATAGACAAATAATAACAAATGAGAAAAAGGTTGGAATATTACTGGTGAAAAATCTAGAATTCAGTAATATTTTGACCTTTTTTTATAAGATTTTATATTATAATTACTTATTTATTTCACTATAATGAGCTTATAAACAATAAAAACTTTGGCGAAAGTGAACATCATTTTAGGGATAGAAGGTGAAAAAATGGGCGATACAATCGTATGTATGGAAAATATCGTAAAATCTTTCTCGGGAGTATACGCATTAAAAAATGCCAACCTGGATCTAAGAAAGGGAGAAGTACACGCCCTTATGGGTGAAAATGGTGCAGGTAAATCTACTCTTATGAAAATACTTACAGGGATCTATGGTAAAGATTCTGGAAGTATCAAATTTGAAAATAAAGAAGTAGAGTTTAAGAATCCTAAAGAAGCACAGTTAGCTGGTATTGTTATTGTTCATCAAGAGTTAAATATGATGCACCACTTAACTGTTGGACAAAACCTCTTTATTGGTAGAGAGGATATGCAAGGCATGTTTATCAATGATAAACAAATGAATCAAAAGGCAGAAAAACTATTTGCTCGCTTAGGTATCCATATTGACCCTAAAGAAATAATGGGAAATCTTACAGTAGGTAAACAGCAAATGGTTGAAATCGCAAAGGCTATTTCACAAGATGCAAAAGTCATTGTATTTGACGAACCTACAGCAGCCTTAACAGAAACGGAAATTAATGATTTATTTAAAATTATTAATGACCTTCGAAATGATGGTATTGGGATTATCTATATTTCTCACCGAATGGATGAAATCAACCGTATCACAGATCGTGTAACAGTTATGAGAGATGGAGAATATGTAGGCACACTTATTACTAAGGAGTGTACAAAAGATGACATCATCAATATGATGGTTGGACGTGTTATTTACGAAGATCCTAAACAAAAAAGAAATGTTCCAGCAAATGCACCTGTTGTACTAAGTGTGAAAAATCTAAATGCTGGTAAGATGGTAAAAGATGTAAGCTTTGAACTGCACAAAGGTGAAATACTTGGTTTCTCAGGACTTATGGGAGCAGGACGAACAGAGCTTGCAAGGGCTATTTTTGGAGCAGATGAGGTTGATAGTGGTGAGATCTATGTAAATGGACAATTAGCAACTATCAAATCACCAATGGATGCTGTTAAATACGGCATAGGTTACTTATCAGAAGATAGAAAGAGATATGGTATTGTTGTTGAAAAGAGTGTAGCAGACAACTCTGTTATGGCTTCTTTAAAGGATTATAGTAAAGGTCTCTTTATTGATGACGCTAAAGTAAAGGCTGATGCAGAAAAATATGTAAAAATGCTCAGTACCAAAACTTCTTCTGTTGAACAGTTAGTTGTTAACTTATCAGGGGGAAATCAGCAAAAAGTTGTTATTGCTAAATGGCTTATCAGAGATAGTGAAATCCTAATCTTTGATGAACCCACTAGAGGAATTGACGTAGGAGCGAAAAGTGAAATTTATACACTAATGAATAAGCTTGTAAAAGAAGGAAAGTCAATTATTATGATTTCATCAGAACTTACAGAAATCCTTCGAATGAGTGACCGAGTGATCGTAATGTGTGAAGGTCGCAAAACAGGTGAGCTTGCTATTGAAGAAGCTACTCAAGAGAAAATTATGAAATATGCCACAATGAGAAATTAGGAAGGAGAGCTATCATGGAAAAGGGAAAATCACTATTCAAGACAATTGGGACGCAAAGACTAGTAGCTGTTATAGCACTTATTGCTATTTACTTATTCTTCTTTGCAATGAGTCCAGCTTTTAGAAGTACCAATACACTAGTAAGTATATTTGACTCAGCCTATGCTACAGGTTTTATGGCAATAGGTGTTACCTTTGTTATCATCACAGGAGGGATTGACTTATCAATCGGTACGGTTCTGATTTGTACATCCTTAATTGGAGGAACATTATATAATCATGGTGTTCCATTATGGATTAGTTTAATTGTTATTATCTTAAGTGGTGCCTTATTTGGACTTGCAAATGGTATCATGGTATCTGTTTTCAAGCTTCCAGCCTTCATTGCTACTCTAGGGACAATGATGGTAACAAGAGGTCTTGGTTCAATCATCACAAAGACACAAAGTATTACTTTCCCACTTAGAACCTCAGAAGATGGTTGGTACAAATCTATTTTTAGAACAGCAGATGGATTCCCAGTAGGTATCATCCTGCTCGTGGTAGCGGCAATCATTATGGCGATTTTCTTAGGCAAAACCCGCCCAGGACGTTATATCCTTTCACTAGGTAGCAACAAAGAAGCAACACGCTTATCAGGTGTTAATATTGTGAAATGGGAAACACTCGCTTATGTAATCAGTGGTACTTTTGCAGGAATCGCAGGTATTGCATATGCTGCAATCAACTCTACCATTATGCCAGGTACAGGAAATGGATTTGAGTTAGATGCTATTGCAGCTGTAGTAATTGGTGGTACATCCCTTGCAGGTGGTTATGGAACAGTAGTAGGAACCATCATTGGGGTATTCATTATGGCCATCTTAAAGGTAGGTTTACCATTTATCGATTTACAACCACATTATCAACAATTCATTACAGGATTCGTACTTATCGTTGCAGTTTATTTAGATGTTAAAAATAGAAATAAAAAGAAAACAAGATAGTTCATTAAGTGACCTAATTAAATTAACATAAAAATACAAAATAGGGGGTATCCTTCATGAAACAATGGAAAAAATTATCAGCACTTAGTATGGTAGCCGTATTAGCTTGTGGAAGCTTATTAACAGGTTGTGGTGGTTCAAAAGAAACAGGTTCATCTACTCCAGCAACAAGTCCTGAAGCTGGTGGAGCTGCAGCTGGAAGTGATTTAAGAATCGAAATCGTTGCAAAAGGTTTCCAACATGATTTCTGGCAAGCCGTATTAAAAGGTAGTAAAAAAGCAGAAGAAGAATTTGGTGTAAAAACAAACTTCGTAGGACCAGAAGGAGAAGGTGCTATTGCTACTCAAGTAGAGCAGCTTAATAATGCCATTAATAAAGGACCAAATGCAATTTGTCTTGCAGCTCTTGATACAAGTGCCGCATTAGATGCTATCGTAGGAGCACAAAGTAAGAATATTCCAATCATTGGTTTTGACTCAGGGGTTCCAGGAGCACCAGAAGGCGCAGTAAAAGCTAATGCAGCAACAGATAACTATGCAGCAGGTGCACTTGCAGCAGAAAAAATGTATGAAGCTATCAAAGATAAAGTAACAGATCCAGCTCAGCCAGTGAGAATTGGTGTAGTTTCTCAAGAAGCTAACTCAGACTCTATCGTACAACGTACAGCAGGTTTCATTGATAAAATGACAGAGCTTGTTGGAGAAGATAAGAGCCAAGTAGAAGGTCATGATAAATTTAACCGTAAAGCAGATGGGGCTAAAGTGGTTATGGAAGTAAGAATCCCAGCAGAAGTTACAGACAATGCAGGTAAAACAGAGGCGTTAACTCTTCTTAACAAAGCGGACCTTATTGCAATCTACGGTTCTAACGAATTTGCAGCAAAATGTATTATCAATGCCAATGAAGGTTTAAACAAATTAGGTCAAGATAAAGTAATTGCAGTAGGCTTTGACTCAGGTGCACTTCAAATTGATGCTATCAAGAATGGTGTATTCTACGGTTCAGTAACTCAAGATCCAGTATCTATCGGTTACAACGCAGTAAGACTTGCAGTTGCAGCAGCAAAAGGTGAAGCAGTAGAAGACGTTGATACAGGATGCTTATGGTACAACGCTGACAACATGGAAGATGAAAATGTTGCACCTTGCTTATACCAATAATCTTAGAAATACCCTTTCCGATAAATAAATTAAAAAACACCTCCAAGAATTAAAAAATTCTTGGAGGTGTTTTTTATGTGCTGAAATAAAATGATTTGGTACCATTACCTTTTAGGGGATGATATGGAATCATCCCCTACGATGTGGGGGAATAAATGGGTTGGTACCATTACCTTTTGCGGGATGATATGGAATCATCCCCTACGATATGGCGGGATAAATGATTTGGTATCATTACCTTTTGCGGGATGATATGGAATCATCCCCTACGATGTGGGGGAATAAATGGGTTGGTATCATTACCTTTTGCGGGATGATATGGAATCATCCCCTACGATGTGGGGGAATAAATGGGTTGGTACCATTACCTTTTGTGGGATGATATGGAATCATCCCCTACGATGTGGGGGAATAAATGATTTGATATCATTACCTCGTAGGGGCGGATTCCATATCCGCCCGTCCTAATGATATATTCAACCCCGTCCTAATGATATATTCAACCCCGTCCTAATGATATATTCAACCTTGCCCTAATGATATATTTATTCTTGTCTCAATCATATCTCTATCTACACTTTAAATCATATAAAAATAGACACATTAAAAAACGAGTTAAAGCTCGTTTTTTAATTTCGTATAAATATCAAAAAAATACATAGCCTAAATAAGGAAATCTTTCAATCTATAGAATAGGATGGGATGGAGATGAAGACTTTTGAAATTAAAACCAAGGTAAAACTTGGGCAGGGCTCACTGAGCTATGTAGCAACCTTCAAAGACAAAAAGGTCTTTATTGTCACAGACCCTTTTATGGTGAAATCAGGCATGATTCATAAGATTACAACGCATTTATCCCCTGAATCTTATGAAATATTTAGCGACATTGTTCCTGATCCACCCATGGGACTTGTGGTAAAGGGTGTTGAAGTTTTAACAGCTTTTAAGCCAGATGTAGTTATTGCATTAGGTGGAGGGTCAGCTATTGATGCCACCAAGGCTATTATGAACTTTGCGAAAAAAATTGGTCAATTAAACCATATGGAGTTTATTGCTATTCCTACTACCAGTGGGACAGGCTCAGAAGTAACCTCTTTTTCCGTTATTACAGACGAGGTGAAACAAATTAAATACCCACTAGTATCCGATGAATTTTTACCTGATGTAGCCATTCTAGAGCCAGAGCTGGTGAAAAGTGTACCACCTAGTATTGTAGCAGATACAGGGATGGATGTTTTGACCCATGCCATAGAAGCTTATGTGTCCACACAGGCAACGGATTTTTCAGATGCATTAGCTGAGAAAGCAGTAGAATTAGTTTTTGGGTATTTGGTCAAATCTTATAGTGCAAGTGAAGATATGGAGGCAAAAGAAAAAATGCATAATGCTTCTTGCCTAGCAGGTTTAGCCTTTAACCTAGCTTCCTTAGGAATGAACCATGCTATTGCTCACAATATTGGAGGAAAACTTCATATTCCTCACGGAAGAACCAATGCCTTATTGCTTCCCTACGTTATCGAATTTAATAGTGAGATAGAAGGCTTTAACCCTAATAAATATACAGTGGCTGCTTGTAAATATGCACAGCTTGCTAAGTTAGTAGGTATTGAGGGAAGCAGTATTAGGATGCTTGTTAAAAACTTTATCCATGCCATTACCAAGATGCAGCACGAAATGAAGATGCCTACAAGCTTGCAAGAGTGTAAGGTCTCTAGAGAAGAGATTAATAAGTTCAAACAAGATATAGCAAAGGGAGCCTTAGAAGATGCATGTATTTTAACGAATCCTCGTAAGGCAACTACTGGTGATATAGTGGAAATTATCTATAAGATAAGTTGATGCTTATAAATAAAGTTAAGTAGAAAAGGCTTTACTAATCAAGAATGTAAGTGAAAAGTGAGGAAACAAGATGACCTTACAAGTGGAAGATAAACAACGTATCATACAGGAGTTTGTACCTGGTAAGCAGATTACACTGGCTCACATTATTGCAAATCCTACAGGAGATATCTATAAAAAGTTAGGGCTTATTACAGAAAAAATAAGTGCGATTGGTATTTTGACTATTACTCCCAGTGAAGGGTCCATTATTGCAGCAGATGTAGCGAGTAAAGCGGCAGATATTGCAATAGGTTTTATCGATCGCTTTAGTGGGGCACTTATTATTAGTGGAGACATCAGTGCGGTGGAAGCAGCTGTTAAAGAGATTATTGAAGTATTAGAGCATACACTAGGTTTTACACCTACACATATTACGAGGACTTAGGAGATGGGAAGAGTTATCTTTATGGGACGTACAGGCTGTGGTAAAACAACTCTATGTCAAAAACTAGACGAATTAGAGCTTCTGTATAAAAAAACCCAATCTGTAGAAATCTATAATCATGCGATTGATACACCTGGTGAATATCTTGAAAACAGACATTACTATAGTGCACTTATTATGACGGCTGTGGATGCAGAGCTTATTGCATTAATAGGTGATCCTACTGCAGAAGAGAACTTTATTCCACCAGCTTTTGCCTGTTCATTTGCAAAGGAAATGATTGGTATTATTACCAAAATCAACTTAGTTAAAGAGGAAGCTCAAATAAAAAGAATAGAAGAAAGTTTGAAAATGGCAGGAGTCAGCCAAATCTTTAAGGTGGATACCGTAGATGATGTAGGCATTCAAGATTTATTTAATTATATAAAATCCTTTTTAAAGGATAAAAACTAACAGGTTATAGAGTATTAGAAGAAATAAGGAAGAAGTGATGGGATGAGAGAAGAGCTTCTAAGTGTTGGTATTGATATTGGGACCAGCACCACTCAGCTTATATTTTCAAAACTTATTATTGAAAATATGGCATCAAGCTATACAGTTCCTCGCATTGTGATTGTAGATAAAGAAATTATCTACAGGAGTCCTATTTATTTTACCCCTCTTCTTTCCATTAAAGAGATAGATGGGCCTAAAGTAAAAGAACTTATTGAAAAGGAATATCACAGTGCAGGAATTGATAAAAGTCAAATTAATACGGGTGCAGTTATTATTACCGGTGAAACAGCAAGGAAAGAAAATGCAAAAGAAGTACTCACGACACTAAGTGGTTTTGCAGGTGATTTTGTAGTAGCTACAGCAGGTCCCGATTTAGAAAGCATTATTTCTGGCAAGGGTGCAGGGGCACATACCTATTCCAAGGAGCACAATACCAGTGTAGTGAATATAGACATTGGAGGAGGAACGAGTAATTTAGCTGTTTTCAAACGTGGAGACGTTAAAGATACGGGGTGCTTAGACATTGGTGGCAGACTCATTAAGCTAGACCCCTCCTCTAGGCAGATTAGTTATATTGCGCCTAAAATCCAGGAGCTTATCGAAAAATACCATTTAGGTATCCATAGAGGTGATGTGGTAACAAAGGAAAAACTGATGCCCATCATTCAGCTAATGGTCAAGGGGCTTATGCAAAGTGTAGGTTTAGCGCCTATAGATGCAGATTTTGATAAGCTCATTACCAATAAAAGCATCGCAAGAGAAGAACGACCTGAGTGCATCTCTTTTTCTGGTGGCGTAGCAGATTATGTTTATTACGATGTGGCAGAAAGAGGACCAATAAAGGATAGTTTTCAATTTGGAGATATTGGCATTTTACTAGGGCAAGCCATTCGAAATTCACCACTTTATACAACTATGCAAGTTGTTAAAAGTACAGAGACGATTCGTGCAACCGTTGTAGGTGCAGGCACCCATACTACAGAAATAAGTGGAAGTACCATTACCTATACAAAAAATACCTTTCCTATTAAGAATCTCCCTATTTTGAAATTATCTTTAGAGGATGAGGAAGGAGGAGAGGCTATCTTAAGAGAGGCTGTTAAGCGAAAGCTCCAGTGGTTTAAGTTAGATGGTGATCTGCAAAAGGTGGCCATTGCACTCCAAGGTAAGGAAAACCCTAGCTTCAAGGAGGTACAGGCTTATGCAAAAGGACTTGTAGAAGGGATGCAGGAACTGATTCAAAGAGAATTACCACTTATTTTAATTGTAGAAAAAGATATGGCTAAGGTACTGGGTCAAACTATGTACTATGAATTAGGCTATAAAAAGGATGTGATTTGTTTAGATAGCATCAAGCTAGACAATGGAGATTATATCGATATTGGACATCCAGTAGCAGAAGGAGCAGTGCTCCCAGTCGTTGTTAAAACACTTGTATTTAATTGAAAGGAGGGTCTTTATGATTTTAAAGACACAATTATTTGGACATACTTATGAGTTTAAATCACTCAAAGAGGTAATGGCTAAGGCCAATGAAGAAAAGTCAGGGGATAAACTAGCAGGACTCGCAGCAGAGAGTGCAGAGGAGAGGGTTGCTGCCAAGGTAGTACTAGCAAATGTAACCTTGGAGGATCTTCGAAATAACCCTGCTGTACCTTATGAAATGGATGAGGTTACACGTATCATTCAAGATGATGTCAATGAAAAAATCTATAATGAGTTCAAACACATGACAGTAGCAGAATTCAGAGAATGGATTCTTGATGAAAAGACAACAGGTGCAGATATTCGCAGGGCATCAAGAGGGATTACCTCTGAGATAGTAGCTGCTGTTGCTAAGCTTATGTCTAATATGGACCTTATTTATGGAGCGAGTAAGATCCGTATCACTGCTCACTGTAATACAACAATTGGTGAGCCAGGAACACTTTCTTCAAGACTGCAACCCAACCATCCTACAGATGACCCAGATGGTATTATGGCTTCTTTACTAGAAGGCTTAACCTATGGGGCAGGGGATGCACTACTTGGACTTAATCCAGTAGATGATTCGACAGAAAGTGTTGTACGTGTTCTTAAACGTTTTGAAGAAATTAAACAGAAGTTTAAAATTCCTACTCAAACCTGTGTACTTGCCCATGTGACAACTCAGATGGATGCTATTCGTAAAGGGGCACCAACAGACCTTATTTTCCAATCCATTGCAGGCTCAGAAAAAGGAAATGAAGCCTTTGGTTTTAATGCAGCCACTATAGAAGAAGCAAGACAGCTTGTTTTATCAGAAGGAACAGCAGAAGGTCCTAATGTAATGTACTTTGAGACAGGACAAGGCTCTGAACTTTCTTCAGAGGCCCATCATGATACAGATCAGGTAACAATGGAAGCAAGATGCTATGGCTTTGCTAAACGTTTTCAGCCTTTTATTGTGAATACAGTAGTTGGTTTTATTGGACCAGAATATTTATATGATGGCCGCCAAGTAAGCCGTGCAGGGCTAGAAGACCACTTTATGGGAAAACTAACGGGTATATCTATGGGCTGTGACGCATGTTATACCAATCATATGAAGGCGGACCAAAACTCTATTGAAGACTTATCTGTTTTACTAACAACAGCAGGCTGTAACTATTTTATGGGAATTCCTCATGGGGATGATGTTATGCTGAACTATCAAACCACAGGTTATCATGAAACAGCAGCCTTAAGAGAAATGTTCGGACTCACAGCTATTAAGCCTTTCCATGAATGGTTAGTTAAAATGGGCTTTGTGGATGAAAGGGGCCGTTTAACTGAAAAAGCTGGAGATGCATCAATACTATTCTAGGATAAGGAGGCACAATGATGAACGAACAAGATTTAAGAAAGATGGTAGAGCAACTCGTAGAGCAAATGATAAGTAAAGAACCTTCTGTGGTAGGAAGTGATGTTACGATTTCTACTACCCCAGCTGCATCTACTGTAAAAGCAGCAAGTAATGAAACCAAAACCACTACTATTGACCCTAATGGTTGCATTCCTGATATTACAAAAATAGATATTAAGAAACAGTTTTTAGTGGAGCATGCAAAGGATAAGGAAGGTTATTTAGCTATGAAGGCTAAAACGCCAGCTAGACTTGGCGTAGGAAAGGCAGGAGCACGTTATAAAACGATAACGATGCTTCGTGTAAGAGCTGACCATGCTGCCGCACAAGATGCTGTATTTAATGATGTATCAGAAGAGTTCATTAAAAAGAATAACTTTGTTTTTGTTAAAACTCTCTGTAAAGATAAGGATGAATATTTAACTCGTCCTGACCTGGGAAGGAGATTTGGACCAGAGGAGTTAGAAATAATCAAAAAGACCTGTGGTAATAATCCAAAAGTATTACTTGTTGTAGGAGATGGTCTTTCTTCATCAGCTATTGAAGCCAATGTGGAAAATGCGATTCCAGCTATTAAGCAAGGGTTGCAGATGCATGGTATAACCGTACCGGATATTTTATTTGTTAAATATGCCAGGGTTGGGGCAATGGATGCGATTGGAGAGGTAACAGGAGCAGATGTCATTTGTATGCTAGTAGGTGAAAGACCAGGGCTTGTAACAGCGGAGTCTATGTCAGCTTATATTGCTTACAAGCCTAAGCATGGGCTTCCAGAAGCTAAAAGGACGGTTATTTCTAATATTCACAAGGGTGGTACCACAGCCGTAGAAGCAGGTGCACATGCTGCAGAGCTTATTAAAACCATGCTTGATAAAAAAGCATCTGGTATTGATTTAAAGTAGAAGGAGGTAAAATAAATGAAAAATGATAAAATGCGAGTAAATGTATTGGGCGTACGTGTTATTTCTAATGTCAGCCCAGAATTAGCAGCTAAGCTTGAACTAGGTCCTAAGCATAAAAGTATAGGTATTATCACCTCTGACTGTGATGACGTTACCTATACTGCACTCGATGAAGCAACTAAAGATGCGGATGTAGAAGTAGTCTATGCGCGTTCAATGTATGCAGGGGCAGGCAATGCCTCTACTAAATTAGCAGGTGAAGTCATTGGTATTATCGGAGGGCCTAGTCCAGCAGAGGTAAGAAGTGGACTGAAAGCTGCTCTTGATTTTTTTCAGTCTGGAGCATGCTTTGTAAGTGCTAATGAAGATGACTCCATTGTGTACTATGCCCATACCATTTCACGTACAGGTTCTTACCTTTCAAAGGTAGCAGGGATAGAAGAGGGTGAACCTCTTGCATACCTCATTGCACCTCCTATGGAAGCTATCTATGGATTAGATGCAGCAATGAAAGCTGCAGATGTAAAGCTCGTTGAGTTTTTTGGCCCACCTTCTGAAACGAACTTTGGCGGGGGTCTTTTAACAGGTACTCAGTCTGCATGTTATGCCGCATGTGCAGCTTTTGCTGAAGCTATTAAAGCTGTAGCAGATAACCCAAGGGATTATTAATGAGACTCCAAGCATTAGGACTTATAGAAGTGATTGGTTACCCTGCTGCTATCGAAGCAGCAGACGCCGCACTTAAGGCATCTAATGTCCAATTAAGTGGACTATCAAAGGTTGGTAGCGGCATCATGACAGTACAACTTTTTGGAGACGTAGGTGCCATACGAGCAGCTGTAGATGCAGGAAGCAGTGCAGCTGAAAGGATAGGGACAGTAAGAAGTGCCCATATTATTCCACGATTAGATGAGGCCATTATTGGAACCATCGTAAAGCCCCCTCTAGCGCACAAGAAAAGCAATGAAGAGGAGACTTTCGATAATGAAAAAGGCGCACCACTTACTGAGCCAGAACACAGTGATGAGATGGGCATAAATCTAGAAAAAAAAGAAGCTTTGCAAGAAGAAATCATTAACTTTGAGGAGTTAGATAAAAAAAGTAATGAAGAACTAAGAGGGCTTATTCAGACTCTAGGCATTTCTGTATCTTCTAAAAAACTCAAAACAGCTAAAAAAGAAGAACTCCTTGAACTCATTAAAAGTTTTAATAACAAAGCTACTTTATAGCATAAGAATACTAGCAAGTAACACGAGGAGGACCTAAATGGAACTTATAGATAAAGATTTACAATCCCTTCAAGAGGTAAGAAATCTACTTAGTGCAGCACAAAAGGCACAAGAGATACTTGAAACCTTTGATCAATGTAAAATTGATAAAATCGTTAAAGCGATTGCAGATGCGGGTTTTAAAAATGCTGAAAAGCTGGCTAAGATGGCTAATGAAGAAACCGGCTTTGGAAAATGGGAAGATAAGGTTATTAAAAATGTATTTGGATCCAAGGGTATTTATGAAGGGATTAAAAATCAGAAAACCATTGGAATACTCAAGGATAATAAAGAAGAAAAAATATTAGATATCGGTATACCTGTTGGAGTGATTGCAGGGATTGTACCCTCTACAAATCCCACATCAACTGTTATGTATAAAACCTTGATTGCAATTAAAGCAGGTAGCTGTATTGTTTTTTCACCCCATCCTAGTGCTAAAAATTGTATAAAAGCAACTGTAGATATTTTAGCACAAGCAGCAGAGGCAGCAGGCTGTCCTAAGGGAGCCATCTCTACCATTACAATTCCTACACTTCAAGCCACTCAGGAGCTTATGAAGCACCCTTATACCAAGCTTATTTTAGCTACAGGTGGTCCAGGTATGGTAAAGTCTGCTTACTCTTCCGGTACACCAGCTATTGGAGTAGGTGCAGGTAATGGTCCTGCTTTTATTGATAAAAGTGCAGATCTTAAAATGGCAGTTAAACGCATTATGGATTCTAAAACCTTTGACAACGGAACAATTTGTGCCTCTGAACAATCCATTATGGTTGAAAGATGTATGGAGGATAAGGTTGTAGCAGAGTTTAAGGCACAAGGAGGCTACTTCTTAGATACTGAAGAAGCTAAGCAGTTAGGTAACTTTATTTTAAGGCCTAGCGGTTCTATGAACCCTCAAATTGTAGGAAAAAGTGTAGAGCATATTGCCAAACTAGCAGGCCTTACTAGAGTACCTTCTTCAGCACGCGTACTCATTGCTAAAGAAACACGTATCGGACATGATGTGCCTTATTCGAGAGAAAAGTTAGCTCCTATTTTAGCTTTCTATGTGGAAGAAAATGTAGAGGCTGTTTTAAAGAAAGCTCAAGAAATTTTGATTTTGGAAGGTAGAGGACATACCTTCTGTATCCATGCCAATGATGAAGAGCTTGTTAAACGCTTCGCTCTTAAAATCCCAGCTTCTCGTATTTTAGTTAATACATTAGGTGCTTTAGGTGGTGTAGGAGGTACAACGAATCTATTCCCAGCACTTACCTTAGGGTGTGGAGCAGTGGGTGGAAGCTCTTCTTCTAACAACATTGGACCTATTGATCTTATTAACATCAAACGTGTGGCATATGGTGTCAAAGAATTAGAAGATTTACGTCGTGAAGCAGGTACAAATCAAACAGGAAGCTGCTGTAGCAATGGGATGGGTACAGAGAACCTTGTAGAGGAACTAGTAAAAAGGATTATGAAGGAATTAATATAATTGCTGAAAAGTAGAATACTAAGTATGTAGTTTAAAAGCTACGCTTACTTTATAGGAGGAAAACAAAATGGCAAATACGAATGCATTAGGAATGATTGAAACAAAAGGTTTAGTAGGTGCGATTGAAGCAGCTGATGCCATGGTAAAGGCAGCTAATGTAACGCTTGTAGGTAAAGAGCAAATCGGTGGCGGTCTTGTGACAGTTATGGTAAGAGGTGATGTAGGTGCTGTGAAAGCAGCAACTGATGCAGGAGCTGCAGCTGCGGAAAGAGTAGGAGAACTTATTTCAGTGCATGTTATTCCAAGACCTCATTCAGAAGTTGATGTTATCTTGCCACATGGTCATGCCTAAATAAAGTCTCTCCTATTTTAAGGTAAGATGGCTGTATAAGCCAAAAGAGGATGCTCATCAGGGAAGGTGAGCAGCCTCTTCTATAAAAAATAATAGAGATGAGAGAGGCAAGAAGGTGATAAGCATGTCCGTTCTAACAGAAAATGATATTAGGCACATGTTAACAAGTGGACAGCTGAAAGAAAAAGGTGAACTTGTTGTGGCACCTGGTAGGATTATTACACCTTCAGCTAGAGCTTATTTATTAGAAAAAAATATTGAACTTAAAATACAAGACAATCCCTCAAGGGAGGTAGTCAAAATGAATACTGAGGATACAAAAGAGGCTATAAAAGAAGAAAGCTATGATACCTTATTTGGTGGCAAACTCCTAGAAAAGCCAGAGGATATGACACATTTAAGAGGGAATCTTTTGGTTTTTAAAGATCATCCACGTATCGCTTTTAGAGGAGCCATTGATAGTTTAGAGGCAGAAATGATACTTGTACAGCTTTTTGCACAAAAACAAAACATCCCTCAAATGATTAAGGACTTGGAAGAGATTATTCGTTTTATAAGGAATCTTTTACGCTCTGAAGTATGTGGAGAACCTATTGGGGATTTTCGCCTTCAAGATTTAGATGCCGTAGCGCTTAGGGAGCATTCCCATCATCCTAGTAAATATTATGGCATTTCTCATTTTTTACCAAATTACAAGCAAGGTGAAATGGTGGCTTACCTTAATAAGCTTCGTACACTTACGCGTGAAACAGAGCTTATAGCCTACAAGGCTTTTAAGGATGAATATGGACAAACCAGTAGAGAAGATATTATCAAAGCACTTAATAGGTTGTCTTCTTTATTCTGGATTATGATGTTCAAATATTTAGCAGGCAAATACAATTAAACATCCATGGTGGACATTTAAAACATTGGAAGAAAGGAGCGTATATGTCACAAACACTTAATCAAATGATAGATAGTATAGTCAAGGCACTTAAGGAGAGGCTTTTTGTTGAAGTAGAAGCTTCAGGCAGGCATATTCATCTTTCAAGAAAAGATATTGACTTTTTATTTGGTGACGGCTATCAGCTCACACCCGTTAAGGACTTGTCTCAGCCAGGACAATACGCATGTGCAGAACGTGTAACCATTACTGGACCGAAGGGTTCTTTGAAGAATGTAGTAGTATTAGGGCCTGAAAGAAAAAGCTCCCAGGTAGAAGTTTCCCTTACAGATACCCTTGCTTTAGGTATTAAAGCACCTATTCGTCAAAGTGGAGATATTAAAGGCTCACCACAGATAGTAGTAAGTAATGGAGACAAACAACTTACTCTAAGTGAGGGGTTAATTGTAGCTAAAAGGCATATGCACATGACACCAGAAGATGCAGTGAAATTTAATGTATCCGATGGAGAGGTGATCAAGGTAAAAGTATTTGGAACAAGACCACTCATTTTTGATGATTTAGTAGTACGCGTAAGCAAGGATTTTAAAACCTATATTCATATTGACTATGATGAAGCCAATGCATGTGGCTTTACGAAAGGTACGTTAGGTATGATTATCAAATAAGAGGAGAGAGAAAGGGATGGGAATGTGCAAAAAGAAGCCTTAGTAGATGAAATTCTAACAGAACTCTATAAAAGGTTAGAGCAAAAAGTGACAATTCCGCTTTCAAAAAGAAAGTTGATTGTGATAGGGCCCATGCCTACTTCTGCTTTGAAAAGGGGAGAGGGAGTATACGAGCTAAGTGAATACACTTCCAATCAGATAGAAGGCGAAGGTATTCTTATCACCCAGCTATCTACCAAGATGCTAAGTCATTTAGCCCTTGCCTCGCCAGTAACACAGGAAGAGGACTTTATTTTACAAGCTCTCTTGCAAGAAAAACCTGTTTATATTTTAGAAGAAGGTATGGAGTACAGGAAGTATAAAAAACAAGCTCATAAAACGCTTTATATCACACTTATGGAGTATGAAGATAAGCTTCAAAAATATGGTGTAAGATGCATCAGTCATTTGGATGAAATTGAAGAAAGAGAAGTAAATAAACCTGTAGATTCAACGCATGAACCTATAAAAGGCAATAGAGATTTAGATATGACGTATAAGAAATTACTTCTGGAGTCGGATCTTATTAAAAAGCATATAGAAGGAGTATATACATTAACGATTACAAAGAAATGTATTATTACACCTTTAGCAGATGACTATATAAGAAAACAGCATATTCAAATTAGGCGGATATAGGAGAAATAATGTGGATATTGGGAGAGTAGTGGGTAGTATATGGGCTACCAAAAAGGATGATAATATGAATGGTCAGAAGTTGTTAGTGCTTAAAATGCTTTTAGAACGTGGAAAAGAGAAGCCAGAGCTTGTCGTCGCAGCAGATATTATTGGGGCAGGAGTAGGTGACTTGGTTTTAGTTGTAAGAGGTGGAGCAGCACGCTATGCAGTACACAATCCTAATTGTCCCATTGATGCTGCCATTGTAGGAATAGTGGATTCTATAGAGGTAGAAGACAATGATTAGAAGTATAGGAGCTCTTGAATTTAGAAGTATTAGTAAAGGTATTGAAATAGGTGACCAAATTGTTAAAAAGGCTAATGTAGAAATTATTTATTTTCGCACCCTATGTCCAGGTAGATTTTTAATTATTGTTACAGGTGATGAGGGTGCAGTAGATGAAGCCATTGGATATGGTGAGGCACAAAGTGAAAAGAGCCTTATAGATAGTTTTAGGTTACATGCTGTTACGCCTGCTATTATAGAAGGTTTCAAGAATAAGTATGAAATGAAAAAAGTCAGTGATGCCATTGGCATTATAGAAACCAATAAGGTTTGTACAGGCATTGAGGTATTAGACCATATGCTAAAGGCTAGTGATGTAAAACTCATTAAATTGCAGCTAGCACTTTGTATAGGTGGTAAGCTTGTTTTTACAGTAACGGGTGCTGTGAGTAGCATTGAATATGGTTTTCAAGAAGTAAAAAATAAGCTAAGTGCCAGTGAGTATGCCAATCGAGCACTTATTCCTTCACCTAGTGAAGAGATTAAAAAATATTTGGTTTAATAAAGGGCAAGCAAACTGAATAATTGGAGGAGATTTTTATGAGTATTAACGAAATCATTGTATACATCATGGTTATCTTTGCTGTGCTAGGTGCACTGGATAAAATAATAGGTAATCGTTTTGGGATAGGTGAAAAATTTGAAGAAGGGATTATGGCAATTGGTACTTTAGCCATTTCAATGGTAGGTATTATTGCTTTAGCTCCTATTATTGCAAACTTACTAAAGCCAGTCATTGTTCCTCTTTTTGGTTTTCTAGGAGCAGACCCTGCTATGTTTGCAGGTTCTATTTTAGCTAATGATATGGGTGGAGCACCTCTTGCACAGGCTTTAGCCATTGATCCACAAGCAGGTCTTTTTGGAGGACTCATTGTAGGAGCTATGCTTGGACCTACTATTGTATTTACCATCCCTGTTGGACTTGGAATCATTGAAGAAAGTGACCGTAAGTATTTAGCAACAGGTGTCCTTGCCGGAGTTATTACTATTCCTATTGGTTCCTTCGTAGGTGGGCTTGTAGCAGGCTTTCCTATAAGTATGGTTGTTATGAATCTTATTCCAATCATTATTTTTGCGGTTCTTATTGCATTAGGGCTCTTCTTTTTTCAAGATGCCATGATTAAAGGGTTTACCTACTTTGGGAAGTTTGTTGTAGCCGTTATCATTTTTGGCTTAGCATTAGGTATTATTGAGAAGCTAACAGGTATTGTCATTATACCAGGTATGACACCTATTAGTGAAGGATTTGCTATTGTAGCAGATATTGCTATTGTATTAGCAGGGGCCTTTCCACTGGTATATGTTATTACAAAGGTTTTCAAAACACCACTTATGAAAATGGGGAAAATATTGGGTATGAATGATGTAGGAGCAGCAGGACTTGTAGCGAGCTTAGCGAATAGTATCCCTATGTTTGGAATGATGAAAGATATGGATGCAAGAGGTAAAATTATCAATGTAGCTTTTGCTGTATCTGCTGCCTTTGTATTTGGGGATCACTTAGGCTTTACAGCTGGTTTTAATTCAGAAATGATTTTTCCTATGATTGTAGGTAAATTAGTAGGTGGTATCACAGCTGTTATTGTAGCCATCTTTATTGCCAATAAAACACTTGGAAGGGAGAAGCAGTAGATGGATATTGAACGTTCAACCTTAGAAACACTTATTAAACAGATTATTTTAGAGAAACTAGGCAAGGCAAATAACATTTCTAATGGTATGGATTATGTAAGGGAAGTAACAAAGTCAGGTGTTATTGCTGTTAAGGTACCAACCGTTAAAGTGGATGAGAGTAATCGCTTAGATACCGGGAAATCTACTGATCAGGTTTATACCAAAGATGTTTTCACACTGCAAGAAAGTCCAAGGCTAGGTTGTGGGGTAATGGAAATGAAGAGTACTACCTTTGATTGGCATCTTAATTATGATGAAATAGATTATGTTATTGAAGGAAGCCTTAGTATCATTATTAATGGAGAAGTAGCAACTGCCCATGCAGGTGAGCTTGTTCTTATCCCAAAGGGTTCCAGTATCAAATTTTCTGTTCCCAACTATGCCCGTTTCATCTATATAACCTACCCAGCAGACTGGGCCAACCAACCCTAACCCCTATCCTGATCCTGTATGGGTGGATTCCCTACCCCTATCCTAATCCTGTATGGGTGGATTCCCTACCTCTATCCTAATCCTGTATGGGTGGATTCCCTACCCCTATCCTAATCCTGTATGGGTGGATTCTCTACCCCTATCCTGATCCTGTATGGGTGGATTCTCTACCCCTATCCTGATCCCGTAGGGGCGGATTCCATATCCGCCCGCAACTCCATATCCATCTCTAATTCATATCTATTAACTATCCAATAATTATAATAATTAATAAAGAAGCTATTTATAATCAGGAGTATAAAAACAATCCAATTCCCATTTCAAAGGATTTGTGTCAATATACTCCCATATTTTTTGATAGGCCTGCTCATTACGGATGATATGGTCATGAAAAGAACGTTGCCATATATGCTTATCAAAGGATGGTAAAATCCCTTGTTTAACCATTTTTATATATTCAATCGTAGAATAGCGCTTAAAAGCCTGCACAACCCCCGACACCGTAGGGGCGGATTCCATATCCGCCCGTAATCCCATATCCGCCAATAATTCCATACTTCTATGTGACTCCATATCCTTTCTTTCAATAACAAGAATAGCATGAAAATGATTAGGCATAATCACATATTTGGGACAGGTTACATGGGGATAGTGTGCAATTGTTTTTAGAAATATACTATTTATCATTTGAGTTGATAGAGATCTGTAAGATGGTCTAGAATCGCGGGACGACATGGAGTTGCTAAATGATAGGGTATTTTGAAATGATATGGAATCGTGGGGCGATATGGAATTACGAGACGACATGGAATTGCAGGACGATATAGAATCGCGGGACGATATGGAATCGTCCCCTACGGGGGTGAATAATATTTTTTTGTTGTGAGTACATAGTGTTATGAAATAAGCACCGTTTTGACTGTAATCATAATTTTTTAATCGATTAGATTTCCTTCTAGGTAAATTCAAGATTTCACCACCTATCTAAAATTTTCAAATTATTAACATCCCCTTTTCTATCATTTCACCTATCCCACCTCGTAGGGGCGGATTCCATATCCGCCCGGGATTCCATATCCGCCCGAGATTCCATATCTCCCGTAACCTCATATCTCCTTGTAATTCTATAATTATCTAAATACTATTTATCCATAGTGTATTTATTATAATATCCGTAATTGAAATACTTTAATCAAGGCTGAAGATAACATGGATTGTGTGTGAGATATAGAATTGGTTAGGCATTATGGGGGCGATATGGAATCGCCCCGTACGACGAATAGGGATAAGGAAAGATAGAGAGGAATGATGAATAGGGGTAAGGAAAGATAGAGAGGAATGATGAATAGGAATAAGAAAAGATAAAGAGGAATGATGAATAGGAATAAGGAAGGATAAAGAGGAATGATGAATAGGAATAAGGAAGGATAAAGAGGAATGATGAATAGGAATAAGGAAGGATAAAGAGGAATGACGAATAGGAATAAGAAAAGATAAAGAGGAATAATGAATAGGAACAGGGAGAAATGTAGGGGAAATTTATTTTGGAGGTATGCTATAATAAGGAGAGTAAAAAAGAGGGTATATAGAAGTTTATAAGATATAAGGCATCCAGATAAATAAAGAGCAAGAGGGGGAAGCAAAGTGACTTTACAACAGCTTAAATATGTTATTACAGTAGCAGATAGTAGTTCCATGAGTGAGGCGGCTAAGACATTATTTATTTCACAGCCTAGCTTATCAAATGCTATAAAGGACTTAGAGGGCGAGCTTGGCATAAGTCTTTTTAATAGAAATAACAAAGGAATTGTCTTATCCACAGAAGGAAAGGAGTTCTTAGGCTATGCGAGACAAGTAGTGGAGCAAATGGGATTATTAGAGGAGAAGTATTTAGGGATGAAGCCGGCTAAGCAAAAGTTTAGCGTTTCAACCCAGCATTATGCCTTTGCAGTAGATGCTTTTGTGGAACTTATTAAAGAATATGGCTTAGAGGAATATGAATTTACACTAAGAGAAACTAAAACCTATGAAATTATTGAGGATGTCAAACAACTTAGAAGTGAAATTGGTATTTTATATTTGAATGAATTTAATGAAAAGGTTATTTGCAAGCTTTTAAAGGAAAGTAATTTAGTCTTTAAGGAACTTTTTACAGCTAAGCCTCATATCTTTATTTGGTCAGGGAATCCCCTAGCAAAGCAAAAAAGTGTCTCTCTTGAAGAACTTAGAGATTACCCTTGTTTATCCTTTGAGCAAGGAGAAAATAATTCTTTTTATTTTTCAGAGGAGATTCTGAGTACTTTAGTACATAAAAAAGCCATCAAGGTAAGTGACAGAGCAACACTCTTCAACTTACTTGTAGGACTAAATGGTTTTACTATTTCAAGTGGTATTATAAGTGAAGAATTAAACGGTAAGCACATCATTGCTATACCATTAGATGTAGAAGAAGTAATGCGTATTGGTATCATTACTCATAAAAGTGTAACAATAAGTCGATTAGGAGAAATTTATTTAGAAGCACTAAAACGTCATACAATTAGCTTGCTATAGTATTAAACTATAGCAAGCTATATTTTTTTTGTAATTTACTCTTTTTAGGAAAGCACGTATACTTACTACAATATAAAAACAGTAAGTAAAGAGCTAGAACAGCAAAAGGGAAGGAAGCAAGTAATTATGAAGATAGAACATTTTTTTGAACAAAAAAAGCCCATTATTTCTTTTGAAATTTTTCCACCTAAGAAAGAAAGCGCTTTAAGAAATTTAGATGAAACCTTAGAAATTCTTAGTCAATTAAAACCAGATTTTATCAGTGTAACCTTTGGAGCAGGTGGAAGCTGTGTTAACAATCAAACAGTAGAAATTGCTAAAAAAATAAAAGCTAAATACCATATTGAAGCACTCGCTCATCTTACCTGTCTTAATCATAATCAAGATGAAATAAACATACTTCTTCAAGAATTAGAGAAGGCAGGAGTAGAAAATATCTTAGCCCTTCGTGGGGATAAAAATCCAAATGTGACACCTAAGAAAGATTTTACATATGCCAGTGACTTAGTAGCCTATATCAAAAGCCAAGGAAACTTTGGATTAAGTGGAGCGTGTTATCCAGAAGGACATACTGAGTGTGAGAATGAGGTGCAGGATATCCTTAATCTTAAGAAAAAAGTAGATGCAGGAGTAGGGCATTTGATCTCACAGCTTTTCTTTGATAATGATGTTTTCTATAACTTTCAAAAAAATGCCCAGCTTGCGGGGATTGAGGTACCTATTGAAGCAGGAATCATGCCTGTTATTAATAAAGCACAAATTGAAAAGATGGTTTCTCTTTGTGGAGCGTCACTACCTAGTAAGTTTACAAAGATTATGCAAAAATATGAAGATAATAAAGAAGCCTTATTTGAGGCAGGGATTGCTTATGCCATTGACCAAATCGTTGACCTAATTGCTCATGATGTAGAGGGTATTCACCTTTATACGATGAATAACCCACTTGTGGCTCAAAGAATTTATGAGGGTATCAAGAAACTTCTTTAAACTGTAAAAAAAGCAAGGTATAAAGCCTTGCTTTTTTTTATATATAGAACTTATATTGGATTTGTTTGAAATTTGATGGATAATTGTATAAAATAAATGAATAAACCTATAATTAAAAGGCGTGATAAATTGCAGTATGGAAGAGAGGGAAATGCAAATGACAAAGGTGGATATTATCTCAGGATTTTTAGGGGCAGGTAAAACAACTTTAATTAAAAAACTTATCAAAGAAGCTTTTAAGGATGAAAAGCTAGTGCTTATTGAAAATGAATTCGGTGAGATAGGGATAGATAGTGGCTTTCTTAAAGAAGGTGGAGTAGAAATAACAGAAATGAACTCAGGCTGTATCTGTTGTTCGTTAGTAGGTGATTTTGGTGTAGCACTAAAAGAAGTACTAAGTAAATATAAGCCGGACCGCATTATTATTGAGCCGTCAGGAGTAGGTAAGCTTTCAGATGTAATAAAAGCTGTTAAAGATAAGGAGCAAGACGCACAAATAACTCTTAATGTTAGGACTGCAGTAGTAGATGCTAAAAAGTGTAAAATGTACATGAAAAACTTTGGAGAGTTCTTTAATAATCAAATTGAAAATGCAACAACTATTTTATTAAGTCGTACACAAGATATCAGTGAGGACAAGTTGATAGAGTGCACTCAACTAATTAAAGAACGTAATAAGGCAGCTACATTAGTGACTACCCCATGGCAAGACCTAGAAGGCAAGCAGCTTTTAGAGGCTATGGAAAGTCAAAATACATTAGAGAAGGAGCTTCTTAAGAAGGAGGCTATTTGTTCATGTTGTGGTGGACACCATTCTCATACGGAACATCATCACCATCACCAGCATCATCATGCAGACGAAGTTTTTACTAGTTGGGGTTTAGAAACACCTCGTCCTTTTAAACAAGAAGCCATTAAAAGAGTTTTGGAAAAGCTTTCAAATACACAAGCGTACGGGATGATTCTTCGTGCTAAAGGGATTTTGCAAGATGAAAAAGGTAATTGGTTTTGCTTTGATATGGTGCCAGGAGAATATGAAATAAGACAAGAAGCAGCAGACTACACAGGACGCTTGTGTGTAATCGGAACAAAGCTAGATAAAAAGGGACTTCAGCAACTATTTGAAGAGTGTTAGAGGAGAGCAGAACCATGAAAATACCTATCTTTTTATTGAATGGATTACTGGAATCAGGTAAAACTTCCTTTATAAGTCATCTTCTAGCTAAGCCTATTTTTGCAGATGGAAAGGAAACACTTCTTA
Organism: Sporanaerobium hydrogeniformans; assembly: GCF_002735925.1. GTDB lineage: Bacteria > Bacillota > Clostridia > Lachnospirales > Cellulosilyticaceae > Sporanaerobium > Sporanaerobium hydrogeniformans. Next base: position 96,246 of record NZ_PEDL01000012.1, read on the forward strand.
TTGTTTGTGAAGAAGGGGTCGAAGACTATGAGGAGATACTACTGACTAAAAATCATGTGACTTTAGTAAGAGTAGACGAGGAAGAGGAGCTAACAGAAGCTTTCCTAAAAGAACTCAATTTGATTCATAGTCCAAGTAGGGTCATTATGGAATACAATGGGATGTGGGGATTAGAGCTTCTTTTTGATACACCACTCCCTACAGGCTGGTTTCTCTACCAAAGCATGGTGATCGTAAACGGAGAGACCTTTAATCTTTACTTTAATAATATGCGAGGGATGATGATGGAGCATTTTAAAACAGCTCAATTAGTTATAGTCAATCGCATGAATGAAGAGATGAATATAAGAGCTTTAACAGGCACAGTAAAGGCGATAAATAGTGAGGTTCAATTATTGAGTGTTTCAACAGACTTTGTAATGACACCTATTAAAGAAGAGCTTCCCTATGATATAACAAAGGATGTGATTGAGGTTAGTGAGGAGCACTATGGTATTTGGTATATTGATTTATGGGAGGAACCCAACAAGTATCTTCATAAAAAAGTAAAAGTAAGTGGACTTTTTTTCAAAGAGCCAAGTGATCCTAAAGACCGCTTCAGCTTTGGGCGCTTTGCGATGCCTTGTTGTGAGGATGACATAGCTTTTATGGGACTTTACTGTCACAATATTGGCAAGCCACGTTTTCAAAATAAAGAGAGCGTAGAGCTATTAGCTGAAATCTGTTGGGAAGAAGCACCTGTTTATCAAGGAGAAGGTCCAGTACTCCATGTCAAAAGTATCGCATCTGCTGCTAAAGATCAATCCTCCATAATTAGTTTTGGATAAATACTTATAAAATGAAGTCTTAAGTTATAAGAGAAGAAACGAATTTAGGTTATATACGAATTGCTGAGATTGTAGAATAAGAAATTATTTCATAAAAACTAAACAAAATTATAGAATTTTAAATTTTACTAGGAAACTCCTCAAAAAAAATAGGATTTCCTTATTTTTTTTGTCTATTTTGTATTTTACATAAAAGTCTTTAGATTTTACATGTATTAAAAAATGAATAGATAGTAACATATAGCTATGGATACAAAATAATATAAAAGACGGAAAAGATAGGAGTAGAGTGAAGATGAATAAGACAATATTGGAACTCAATGATATTGTAAAAACTTTTCCTGGTGTTTTAGCATTGAATGGTATTAACTTCAATTTAAGAAGTGGAGAAGTTCATGCTATTTGCGGTGAGAATGGAGCAGGAAAGTCTACCCTTATGAAAGTGGTATGTGGGGTACATAAGCCAGATAGTGGTGAGATGACTGTAAATGGAAAGAAAGAGTCTTTTGCTAATCCTATGGAAGCCTATAGCAAGGGTGTTTCTATTATTTTTCAAGAAACAAGCTTATTTGAGGAAATGACAATCCTTGATAATCTTTTTTTAGGGCATGAGGTGACTAAGAAAATAGGGCCGTTATCCATTATTGATTATGCAGCTATGGAGAAACAGGCAAAAGAAATTTTTAAGCGCCTTAATACAGAAATAGATTTAGGTGCACAGATTAAGACATTAGGTATGGCGCAGAAACAAATGGTAGAGATTGCAAAGGCTCTTACCTTCAATGCCAATATTATTATATTTGACGAGCCTACTGCTTCCTTAACAGAGCGTGAAGTAACAGCCTTATTTAAAATCATCAATAGTCTGAAGGCAGAAGGACTAGGGATTGTGTATATTAGTCATCGGATGGAAGAGATTTTCCAAATATGTGACAGGGTAACGGTTGTGCGAGATGGACAATATATTTCCACTAAGAATATAAAGGAAACCAATAAAGATGAGCTGGTAGCAGATATGGTTGGAAGGAAGATGGGAGCTTACTACCCTAAAGCAGAGACACCTATAGGTGAGGAATTCTTCCGGGTAGAACACTATTATGACGAGGGCTTTTTGGAAGATATCAATTTTGGGCTTAGAAAAGGAGAAATTCTTGGCTTTGCAGGACTAGCAGGAGCAGGACGAACAGAGCTAATGACTTCTATTTGTGGTTTTACCCCTAAGGCTATGGGAAAAGTGATTTTAGAAGGAAAAGAAATTGAAATCAAGAATTATAAAGACGCCATGGCAAATGGTATTGTCTATGTATCAGAGGATAGAGGGAAATATGGCTTAATTGTAGATATGAGCATTGAGCAGAATATTACACTTCCGCAGATTCATAAGTTTGCTGATAAAATGGGAATTATTAAGACAGAAAAAGAGACGGAGATTGGGAATGCCTATATCAAAGAAATAGGGATCAAGGCACCTGATTCAGAATTTATGGTAGCTAATTTATCAGGTGGGAATCAGCAGAAGGTAGCAGTTTCTAAGGCTTTAGCACTTCAACCTAAGATTTTAATATTAGATGAGCCCACTAGAGGGGTGGATGTCAATGCTAAGGCAGAAATACATAAAATTATCAGTGATTTAACACTAAAAGGCTTAACGATTATTATGATTTCTTCAGAGCTGCCTGAGCTTATCGGAATGTGTGACCGTATTTGTGTTATGAAGGATGGGTATATAGCAGGAAGCTTTGAACGAGAAGAAGTGACACAGGAAAAAATTCTTGCCCTGGCGCTAGAATCTAAAAAGCAAAATGTGGTGGGGGTATAACAAATGAAAACAAATAAGAAAAAATCCTCTTTATCAACAGAATTTTATTTAATGGTGTTTTTGGTAGCAGCTCTCTTGCTACTAAGAGTATTTGCACCAGCCTTCTACTCTATTAACAACATAATGAGCTTATTAAATTCCTTTAGTTATATTTTAATCTCAGCAATAGGAATGAATATGATTATCTTAACGTCTAACATTGACGTATCAACAGGAGCACTTATATCTGTAGTAGCACTAAGTGTAGCAGCAATTGGGAAGCAAGGTGCACCTTTTGGAGTGCTTCTTATTGCAGCAATGGTGATTGGAGCTGTTTTAAGTACTTTAAACGGGCTATTTATTACTAAGCTAAAAATTCCAGCAATTGTAGCAACACTAGCAACTACTCAAATTTTTCAAGGTGTCCTGCCACTCACTGTAGAGGGTTCTATTTATGACTTACCTGAGAGTTTTACATGGCTAGCCTTTGAAGCAAAAATATTTGGAATGATCCCAGCAAGTATACTTATCTGCTTGATTGTAGCAGTTGTTGCAATTATTTTTATGAAGTACTCCAAGTTTTCAAAGAAGATTTATGCTATCGGAAATAATAGTAATGGTGCACGTCTCGCAGGGATTAATGTAGATCAAACCATTGTTATTACCTATACCATAGCAGGTGCATTATTTGGAATTACAGCACTTATTGTAGCTACTGCTGGGCAGCGTGTGACGACGACAATGGGAAGTGGTATGGAAATGACCTTTATTGCCGCAGTTGTATTAGGAGGAACGAGTACAGCAGGAGGTTCAGGGCGCATTATAGGAACCGTTATTGGGGCATTTATTTTAGCAATGATTGCACCAGCTATCAATTACCTAGGAATCAGTGCGAACTGGGCAGATGCCATTAAGGGTGCTATTATTATCATATCTGTGCTTGTAAGTGCAGCTAAATATATCAAAAAGAAAAGAGTCATTACAGATCAGATGAGACAGTTAGGCGGTGAAGCATAATGAAAAAAGGAAAAATCAAATTTACATTTAATATGGCACTGTTTTTAATCTGGGTAGTTATTTTTGGAGCAATTAGTTTAAATGCACCAGCATTCCTAAAACCCAACTATATTATCAATGTAATGCTTCGTAACATCGTTGAAATTGGGATGGTTGCTTTACCTATGACTATGATTATTATCACAGGTGGTATTGACTTATCTGTAGGAAATATACTTGTTTTGTCAGCCATGTTAGGCGGAATGGCTGCAGCTTCATTTGGCACGGCAATGGGGATCGTGGTAACTCTTTTAACAGGAGCTATCTGCGGGCTTATAAATGGACTGATTATTGCCAGAGCAAAAATTTCGCCAATGGTAACGACACTAGCTACGATGTATCTTTACCTAGGGTTAGCTAGAGGAATTTCAAAAGGGGATAGTGTCTATGCTTATGATTTTGCAGAAAACATGGGAACAATGTCTATAGTAGGGATACCTGTTCAAATATGGATTTATAGTGTAATTGCTATCCTATTTATTATTTTACTTGGTAAAACCACCTTCGGAAGAAAACTTTATAGCATTGGGTTAAATAAAAATGCTACCAAGTATGCGGGGGTAGATACAGAAAAGATGCTGATTGTACTTTATACACTATGTGGTATAATCTGCGCACTAGCCGCCTTTATCTGGCTAGGTAGATTTACAAGCGTTAAATATGATGCAGGAACTAGTTTCAATCTCAAGGTTATCACAGCAGTTGTACTTGGAGGTACAAGTATTAACGGTGGCTTTGGTGATATGAAAGGAACTGTCCTAGCAACACTCATTATAGCCACATTAAATAGTGGACTTACTGTACTGAATATCCCAATTGATGTGCAGACTATCGTACAGGGAGTTGTTCTTATGATTGCATTAATCAGTTATGCTGTTGTCAATGTACGAATGAAAAAGAAAAAGATTGTGGCTATAGATAAAACGAACGTAGCATCTGAAGCCTAAAAGTAGGTACTCTCTAAAGCTTATGTAAAAATTTACATAAAAAATAATAAAAGGAGAATGAAGGTATGAAAAAGAATCTAGTAAAAAAATTAACGGCGATGTCATTAATAGGTCTTATGTCATTTTCAACTATGGTAGGGTGTTCAAAGACGGATACAGCAGGTTCTACAAAGCCAAGCACTAGTGAGGGTTCACAAGCAGCTAAAGATGGCAAAGATAAAATGGTTATTGCTATGCTTCCAAAATTCAAAGGGGAAAACTATTTTGATGCTTGTAAATTAGGTGCACAAGAAGCAGCTGATGAACTGGGAATTACATTATTGTATGATGGTCCTTCACAAGATCAAGCAACCAATCAAAAGCAAGTAGATATTTTAGAAGGATGGATTGCACAAGAAGTAGATGTTATTATCGTATCACCTAATGACCCAACTGCTATCGCGCCTACTCTAAAGAAAGCACAACAAAGTGGGATCAAAGTAGTGTCTTATGATGCAGATGCTGACCCAGAAGCAAGAGATTTATTTATCAATCAGATTACTCCAGATGCAGCAGGTAAAGGGTTATTAGATGGAGCAGCAGGGGACTTAAAAGCAAAGGGGTATACAGCGGATAATCCAGCCAATATTGCTTTAGTTTCTGGTTCAGGTACAGATGCTAACCAAACAGCTTGGGAAAATGCTATCTACACTTTATTAGAAACACCCGAATATAACTTTATGAAAATCCAAAATAAGGATACAGATGTTTACTATCCAGGAACAGATGAAACAAAGGTTAATAGTGAATGTGCAACTTTAATTTCTCGTATGGGAGAAGGAGCTGATAAAATTCAAGCAGCTATCGCCTTATCTTCTATGTCAACACCTGCTTTAGGTGCACAGTATCAAAGTGCAGCAAGTAAGCCAGATGCAACTAAAATTACTTTAACTGGTTTAGCTACACCTAATGCGTTAAAAACTTATATCAAAGATGAAACAAATCCACTTAATAGTGGTGTGCTTTGGAATTGTATGGATTTAGGTTATTTAGCTGTTCAGGCAGGCTACCAACTTGCAAATAATACCATTACAACAGACTCTACTTCTGTTCAAGCAGGAAGATTAGGGGAAAAAGAAATTAATAATCGCGAATGTGTATTAGGAGATGCTTTAGTATTTGATGCTACTAATGTAGATAACTTTGACTATTAAGAAAAGACTTTTGATAATAACAAAAAATGATACGAATATTTCGTGTCATTTTTTGTTATATTTTGATATAATATTAAGTGTATGAAGAATGGAGGAATGTCCATATGTTATATAGAGAAATAGAAATGAAGGTGGATTACAAAAAAGTACAGGCTATTCATGATAACTACCAACCTAAGTTAATCGCCTATCTTTTAGAAAGCAGCAAAGAAATCAAATTACCTCGAAAAAGACCTGCAGTTATTGTATGTCCTGGTGGAGCGTATCGCTTTAAATCAGATAGAGAAGGAGAGCCTATAGCAATGCGCTTTCTTGCAGCAGGAATGCAAGCTTTTGTACTCCAGTATAGTGTAGCACCTTCTAGGTATCCATCTGCTTTATTAGAACTGGCAAAGGCAGTAGCCGTAGTGAGAGAGCATGCAAGTGAGTGGGATATTGATCCCAACAGAATTTTTGTTTGTGGTTTTTCAGCAGGAGGACACTTATGTGCATCATTAGGGACCTTGTGGAATGAACCTTTTTTAAAAGATAGTTTAGGGACTGAGGAAAAAATGTGGAAGCCTAATGGAATGATTTTATGCTATCCAGTCATTACCACAGGAGAATATACACATGAGGAGTCCTGTCAGTTGCTTTTAGGACCAGAGGCTACTAGTGAAGCTAGAAAGAGTCTTTCACTAGAAACACGGGTAACCAAAGAAACCATTCCTTGCTTTATCTGGCATACTGCGGAGGATACAGCTGTCCCAGTGGAGAATGCTCTTTTACTGACAATGGCTCTTCGAAAGCATAGTGTTCCTTTTGAACTACATATTTATGAAATTGGAGAACATGGATTAGCATTATGTGATGAAACAACAATGGATATACCCGAACAGGTTCAACCAGATAATGCAAATTGGATACAGCTAGCTATTCAGTGGATTAGGAGATTTTAGAAGAAAATTAGAGGCTGGAATATATGTCAAAAAGTAGGATGAGCACAAAACTAGCAGCTCTTTATATAGTATTTACGACACTTTTAGTGGTAGTAGGCATTATGGCTTTTTATAGGTATGGATATAGCAATGCCTATAGTCAAGGAGTTAGCAATATTTCTCAAATTGTAGAAACTGTCATGAAGCAAATTGATAGTAGGTTACAGACAATGGATGCCGTTACTGTAGAGGTTTTGACAGAGGGTACTTTTATGACTATGTGGAGAAAAGAGATGAAAGATGAAGAATCTATTTACTCCCATGAGATTCGTCAGATACTAATGAAGGCCTATATGAATCGATCGGATATACGTCGTGTTGCAGTCTATACACTACATGGAGAATACTTCTCTACAGGAAAGACAACGGTTACTAAGGAGGATGTACTTAAAAGAATAAAAATGATTCAAGGCAAATACATGATGAATAAAATGAGTAGTCGTGCCTTTGTGAGTCTACATTATGATCACTGGGATACAACCAGTGATACGCAAGTTTTTTCTCTTATCAAGCCGATTAAGGACCGAGAGGGAAACACTTTAGGGTATATAGAGGTTCAGCAAAATGCACTCTATATTCGTGAAATTTGTAATGTAAAGTGGAATGACTATTTATTAGATGTAGTAGTTTTTATGAGTAATGGAGAAGATGTATTTTATGCTACTTTCGATGAAGACGAAAGAGAAAAAATAAATAGACTAAAGGCTGCTACAAAACAATACTCTAAAGTAAGGCATCTAAGGAATCAAGTCGTATTTACTTCCTCTTCCAATTATTATGAAGGAAGAGCAGTTATTGCCTTAGAAGAAGCTATATTAATGGAAGCTTTTAATAGGGCAATGAAATTAATGATTTTAATTGCTCTTGGATTAATGCTTCTTACTATTTTATTTTGTATTTTGGCAGTGAAATCAGTTATTAAGCCTATTCATCTATTGGTTCAACATATGGAACACATAGATATGAATCACTTGAATAAAGACCTCAATATTAAAATGAAGGACTATGAAACGGCTATATTGGTGGGAGCATTTCAAAAAATGTCAGACCGTATTCAAGAGTATATTCTTACACAGAAAAAAATGGAGAGTGTGCAGACTAAAACCTTGTTTAATGCGTTGCAATCAGAGATGGGACCTCACTTTCTATACAATAGTCTAGGAAGCATTGCCAATATGTGTGAAGAAGGAGAAACAGAAATGGCAGCGGATGCTTGTTATAGTCTGACAGAAATCTTGCGCTATGTGTCGAGTTATGAAATGAGTGAGGTAACGATAGGAGAAGAGATGGAAAAGCTTCGCTCTTATATGGCGATCATGAAAAGTAGATATAGACATCGTCTGGAATTTGAACTGCATGTGGATGAGGAAGCAAAAGATATTATCATACCTAAGCTTACCTATCAGCCCATAGTGGAGAACGCCATCAAGTATAGCCTTATGGAAAATGAAAATGTTATTGTGAAGGTATTTACAGTATTACTAGGAGAGAGGCTCTACATAGAAGTGAAGGATAATGGATGTGGTATTACAAAAGAAGCAGGTGAAAAGATACAGGAACGTATTAATGAATTTTTCAGCAATGAAGATGTATCAGAAATTGTTACTAAGATTCAGTTTGGAGGATTAGGGCTTAGTGGTACCTTGATTAGATTATCTATTTTTTATGGCGAAAGCTTTCAGTATGAATTACAAGAAAAGAATGATGTAGGTGGAACAAGTATAATACTTAGTATGAATATCAAAGAATTCAGATAGAATAAGAGGTGTTATAGTTATGTATCAAGTACTGCTAGTGGATGATGAACCGGCGGCACTCTCTATGGTTAAAAGGGCTATTAGCAAAAGTACACAGAACTATGAGGTAGTTGGAGAAGCCTATGATGTGGAGCAAGGGATTAGACTTTTTAAGGAGTTAAAACCGGATGTTATTATAACAGATATGAAAATGCCTAAAAAAAGTGGAATAGAATTAATTAGATATATTACGGAACAGGAAGAAAAGAGTACTATTTGTATTGCGTTAAGTGGTTATTCAGATTTTGATTATGTACATGGAGCCTTTACCTATGGAGCCTTTGACTATCTGCTTAAACCGATAGATTCACAAAAGTTAAAGGACTTATTTATAAGAATGGATAAAACCTTAGATAAAAATAAAAAGACGAGAGTGAAATTAGCTCCCACTAAGTTAAGTTCAGAAAAATTAGTAGAAAAAATTACAGATTATATTGAGCAGAATCTGAGAGAGGATAATAGCATACTTACTATCTGTAATAAATTTTATATTAGCCAGCCTTATTTAAGTAAAATATTTAAACAACATAAAAATTGTACTTACAATGATTATCTTACCTCTATACGTGTACAAGAGGCTAAGAAGCTGTTAAAGAGAAAAGAGGAATTTCGTATAGGGGAGATTGCAGAAAGTCTTGGATTTTCTGATCAATTCTATTTTAGTAAAGTTTTTAAAGTAGCTACAGGTTATACACCTAGAGAATACCGGAATCAAAACTTAGAAGAATAATGCTGTTTAGGTTGTTTAAGGACTAAAAAATACACCTTAGTAGATAAACTAGGTGTATTTTTTAATCTATAGAATATTTAAACAATAGCCTCTACCTTTAAATGGCGATTTTTAGATAAATCAATAAAGCTTTCGTTAGTGTGAACAACAGGATGGGCAAGATCCAGTTTATTAATCATGATAAGTTCACCCGTTTGACCATTATTAAGGCGTACAGTTTGATGAATATAAGATTGAACCGTACTTTCTAAAAAAGGTAATAGATAAGAAGGGTCATACTTGCTAAGTCCTTCATCCTCAAAGATAGAAATAACCTCAAAGGGGCAAAGTCCTTGACGATAGATGCGGTTAGAGGTCATAGCATCATAGACATCAGCTACTGCGACTATTTTGGCAAAGCTACTGATTTGTTCACCAACAAGACCTCTAGGATAACCTGAGCCATCACATTTTTCGTGGTGCATAAGAGCCACCTCTTTGATTCGGTTATCTATTTTTTTATCTTTTAAAATGTCATAACCTAAAATAGTATGTTTTTTAACAATTTCATATTCTTTAGATGTAAGCTTAGAAGGCTTAGTAATGATACTTTGAGGAATCAAAAGTTTACCAATATCATGGAGAAGTCCACAAAGCGTGAGAACACGGATATCCTCAGCAGACATCTTTAGCCAATGACCGAAGACAGAACAAATAAGTGATACATTAAAACTATGAACATAAGTTAAATCATCATAATCACGCATGCAATGAAGCATATTAAATATATAAAGTTTATTAGGTGTTTGAGAAATGACCTGCTCTACATCTTTAATAAGTTTATTTACATCAATTTCTGCATTACGTTTAACAACTTCATTAAGAGAATGTTTAATAGAATGGACACCTTGCTCAAAATTTTTATTGAAATGTTTAAAGTCCTCTGTATTACGAACCTTTTCTATATAAGAAAGGGTCGTTTCTTGAAGTTTAGGATTGGCACTTTCAGCAGTGATACAAACAGAAGGGATGGATAATAATTTGAGCTTAAGTATACTTCTTGTAGTAATCAGTGTATTTTTTCCAAGGAGAACCTGCCCATTGGGAAGATGTACAGATTCAGCTATAACCATACCACATAAAAGTTTATCCGTATTTATCCAAATGTGATTCATTCATTCACCTCGCTTTTTTGTTACATTTATTTTAACATTAGATTGACTATTTTGAAAGTTTATTTATATTTTTATTTAGATAGACATGACTATTGCTAACAGTATGAAATGATGCTATCTTATAGAAGACTAATGAAAGGATGATTAATGATGGCACAAGATATGACAAAAGGGAATCCTTGGCGACTCATACTATTATTTGCGATTCCTTTAGTAATAGGAAATATATTTCAACAACTTTACAGCATGGTAGACACTATTATTGTAGGCCGTTTTGTAAGTGTAGAAGCATTGGCAGCAGTAGGTTCTACAGGGGCTATTAACTTTTTGGTGATTGGATTTGTAATGGGGATATCCAGTGGTTTTGCAGTTATTACAGCACAAAAATTTGGAGCAGGAGATGAAGAGGGAGTTCGCCGTTCTGTTGCAACCTCCATTATTTTGTGCATCCTAACAACAGTGCTTACGACTACCTTAAGTATTGTAACTGTTAAGCCACTTTTAAAGCTAATGAATACACCAGATAACATTATGCAGGATGCGACAGTTTATATTAGCATTATTTATATGGGAATTGGTGCAACCATGTACTATAACATGATTGCAAGCATTTTACGTGCTTTAGGAGATAGTAAAACGCCTCTTTACTTCTTACTTCTTTCTTCAGGACTTAATATTGTGTTGGACTTACTATTTATTATTAACTTTAAAATGGGTGTTGCAGGAGCAGCTTATGCAACCGTCATCTCTCAACTTATAGCAGCTATACTATGTACTTTTTATACGGCTAAACGCTATAAGATTTTAGCACTTAAAAAAGAGGATTTTAGATGGAATGGTCATTTTGCAGTTTTTCATTTAAAGGTAGGGCTACCTATGGCTCTCCAATTTTCTGTAACAGCAATAGGCGTTATGGTGATTCAAGGTGCATTAAATAAGTTTGGTTCTAATGTGATTGCAGCCTTTACTGCTGCTAATAAAGTAGAAATGCTAGTTACACAAGTTTTTCCAGCATTAGGTATAACGATGGCAACCTATTGTGGGCAAAACTTAGGAGCTAACCAGTTAGAGCGTATTAAAAAAGGAGTAAACATTGCAGTAGTCATGACCTTGGTAGCAGCTGTTGCTGCTGCACTTGTTAATATTTTCTTAGGAGAATATATAGTGAGATTATTTATAGAACATGCAGGAGTAGAAATAATGACTAATGCCAAACAATATTTATATACGGTAGCTATTTTTTACCCTATATTAGGTGTTATATTTGTTTACAGAAATGCCCTCCAAGGGATGGGAGAAGCCTTTTTTCCTATGCTAGGAGGCTTAGCAGAACTCGTTGCGAGATTTGTCGTAGCTATCACACTTCCAGCTATGATTGGTTATGCAGGGATTTGCCTTGCATCGCCAATGGCGTGGATTGCTGCTAATATTCCACTTATACCAAGGTACATCTATATTATGCGTAGGAAAAAAATATAGGGTCTATTACAAGTTGGTAATAGACCCTGTTTTAGTTATAAATTAAAGCAGCAAATCATCTATTTGATCGGGTGTAGCTAGCCAAGATGAGTAGGCAGTAGCACTACCAGTAGCTAAACTGAGCTTAAGTGCTGTATCAAAAGAGTGAGATTTGATATAACCAGCAATAAAGCCAGCTATCATGGAATCACCAGCACCTACGCTACTTACGAGCTTGCCATCTGGGATAGTACCATCTAATATCTGTCCATCATTTGTTAAAAGGAGTGCTCCTTCACTGCCACGAGAGATCAGTACGTTTTGAGCACCTTTTTCAAGAAGTTTTTTACCATAGGCAATAACCTCCTCTTTAGTATGAAGAGTTACGCCAAATAGTTCGCCTAATTCTTCTTGATTGGGTTTAATAAGAAAAGGCTTATAAGGAAGCACATTAAGAAGGAGCTCTTTTGTGGCATCTACTATGACAAAGATATTTTTGGAACTTAACTCCTTGATAATGGTTTGGTAGATATCATGGGGAACATTAGGAGGGATACTACCTGCTAGGACTAGGTAATCACCTTCTTTGAGTTCATTGAGTTTTTCAAAGAGCTCTCTTAAATCAGAAGGAGTGATTTGAGGACCACTTCCATTAATATCTGTTTCTCCTTTTGCCTTAAGCTTTACATTGATACGTGAAAAGCCATTATCTAAAGTAATAAAATCATGATGAACGCCGAGTTTACTTAATGAGCGTTCAATTTCTTTGCCACTAAAACCAGCTACAAAGCCAAATGCTTTATTTGGAATTCTAAGTGTATGAAGGACGATGGAAACATTGATGCCCTTTCCACCAGGATAGACTTCTTCCTTATGGCTTTTGTTAATCGAATGAGTCATTAAATCCTCAACATGCATAACATAATCTAAAGATGGATTAAATGTAACGGTATAAATCATAGCTTTTACCTCCCGAAGTAACAGGAAAACGTATTTTAGAAAGCGTCCATAAGACTTTTCATTTATACTTCCCATAACCTTATTAGAATATAACTTGTTTGTAAAAAATTTATTTTACGCAAAAATAAATATATGAAACTGTTAAAACAATTTTCTAGAATAAGATATAGTATAGAAGTGTATGTGTGAGAAGTAAAGCTAGTTATAAAATTTTTATAATAATTAAATAATTTTTATTTTATAATATGTAAGAACAAAAGGTTAAAGGATGCATACATGTTGAACAAAAAAGTAATGATAAGTATAAAATAATAGTTGATTTTTGTGAGATAATAAGTTAAAATAAATTATGGAAACGATACCGATAAGGTTACCGGTATGGTTTCCATAAAGCATAGCTTTTATGTGAGCATACGGAACATAAAAAGGTTATAAATAGGAGAAGGAAAAATGAACATAAAAGATATAGCTCAAATTGCTGGGGTAGGAGTAAGTACAGTATCAAGGGTACTTAATAATCATCCAGATGTAAAAACTGAAACAAGAGATAAGGTATTAGCTATTATGAAAGAAAATAATTATGTTCCTAATAATAGTGCAAGAGTACTTAAACAAACTAACACTAAAAATATAGGTGTCTTAGTAAGAGGTGTTTTTAATCCTTTTTTCTCAGAACTTTTAAAAAAAATCAGTGTGGGTGTTGAAGCTGCTGGTTATACCATGATTATAGAACATTATAGTAATGAGGATGATATAGATACACTAGTGGGCTTCATAAAAGAGAAACGCTTACAGGGCGTGATCTGTTTAGGTGGTAACTTTATCAATTTAAGTGATGAAAGCTTTGAAAGTGTAACAGCACTTAATGTGGGGATCATACTTGTTTCAGTAGATATGCGCAGGCAAAGTAATTTTAAACGCTTTTCTTCTATTAGTATTCACAACCTTACAGCAGCTTATGAAGCTACCCAATATTTAATTCATAAAGGGCACCAAAATATAGCCATTTTATTAGGTGATGCTTGTGATTTAGGGATTGGAAAAAGACGTTATGAAGGATACAAAAAAGCTTTAAAAGAATACAACCTAGCCTTTAAGGAAGAGTATACGCTATATGGCTATTTTGATTTTGAAAAGGCTTATAAAGCCGTTCAAGCCTTCTTAACAAAGCACAAAGAAGTAACTGCATTCTTTGCCATATCAGATAGTATGGCAGTAGGTGCCGCTAAGGCTATTTCGGATTTAGGATATCAGATAGGCAAGGATATCTCGATTATAGGATTTGATGGGATGGATATCGCTAAGTTCTATAATCCATCCATTACAACTATTAAACAGCCCAAAGAAGAAATGGCTAAACTCAGTGTAGAACTTTTATTAGGTATTTTAGAAAGAGATTTACCGAATCAACATGTATTTTTAGATGTTAAGTTGCTCGAGGGAGGTTCCTGTACAGCAATTTAATATAAATAGACTTTATTAAAACATCATTTAAACAACAAGAGAGGGGTTATGTTTATGAAATTAAACAAACTATCTAAAGCTTTATTTGCAAGTGCATTAACTATAGTAATGGGTGTATCAGTGATAGGATGTGGTAAGTCACCAGAGGAAAAACCAGCGACAACTCCAGGGACTACAGATGTTAGCCAATCAGGAGAAAAGGTAGAAGTAGATATTTTTCAATTTAAGGTAGAAATATCAGAAGCCCTTCAAAAAGCAGCTGATTTATATATGTCTACCCATCCTAATGTAACCATTAATCTTCAAACAGTAGGTGGTGGAGATGATTACGGTGCAGCTCTTAAAGCAAAATTTCAATCAGGTCAAGAACCAACTATCTTTAATGTAGGTGGTCCACAAGACGTAGCAGATTGGATTGAAAAATTAGAGGATTTAAGCGATCAAAATTGGGTAGATCGTGCAGGAAGCACTCTGGGGGCAGTCACTTCAGAAGGTAAAGTTTATGGTATGCCTTATGGTGTAGAAGGTTATGGTCTCGTTTACAATAAAGCAATTTTTGAAGCAGCAGGCATTGATGCAAGTACCATCGTAGATACGGCTTCAATGGATAAAGCCTTTGCACAGCTAGATGCTAAAATCAAAGCAGGAGAACTTAAAGAACAATTCCCATTATTAGAAGCTGTAACAGAATATCCTGTTAAAGAAAAATGGGTAACAGGCCTGCATAGCTCAAATATCTTTATCAACCAAGAATTTAAAACAGGTGTAGATGCTTATAATGCAAAGGAAATTGCTTTTGAAAAAAGTGAAGATTTCAAAGAATATTTTGATTTAATGGTTAAATACTCTTCTCATAGTGATAGCCCAGCTAAATTAAATGCTGTAGACTATGCTACACAAGTAGGTCAAGGCATTGCTATTGAGAGAGTAGCTGTCACTCAACAAGGTAACTGGGTATATGGTGATGTTAAAAATGTAGATGAGCAAGTAGCTGAAAACCTAGGCTTTCTTCCTGTAGGTGGAGATAGGATTCCTCTAGGTGTACCTATGTATTGGGCAATTAATAGTACACAGCCAGATGCAGAAAAAGCAGCTGCTAAAGATTTCTTAAATTGGCTGTATACTTCAGATGAGGGTAAAAATGTAGTAGTAAATGAATTTTTCTTTATACCACCTTTTACAGGCTATGAAAACTATCCAGCACAAGATGCACTTGGTAAAGAAATCATGCGTTACCAAGCAGAAGATAAAACAACTCCTTGGGTATTCATGGGTTATCCAACTGCTTGGGGAGAAGATGTACTTGGTATTAATCTTCAAAAATATGTAGCAGGTGAAATGACTTGGGAACAAGTAATAGATGATGCAAAAGCAAAATGGGCAGAAGCTAGACAATAGCGTATAACTGATTACAAGGCTTAAATGATTTCCTCTTTATTTATAGTTCCTAACTAAAAAGGGAATTCATTTAAGCCTTATTTCATCAAAAGAGAGATAAGATTTAGCAGGCATAAATACTTCAGGATGGTGATTGGCATGAATAAAGGCTCAAAAAAATGGTTTTGGATATTTACAGGTCCTGTCCTCGCAACATTTACTTTAGTAGTGTTGATACCCATTATCATGGGCATAGGGTATTCCTTTACTTCTTGGAATGGAATCTCTAGCCAAATAGATTTTGTAGGACTTGACAATTATAAAGCAGTGTTTAAGGATAAGGATTTTTTTAATTCCTTTTTATTTACAGCAAAATTTGCAATAGTATCTGTTATAAGTATTAACTTAGTAGGTTTTTTACTAGCCCTTCTTGTTACTTCAGGATTAAAAGGAAGTCATTTTTTAAGAGGAATTTTTTTCATTCCTAACTTAATTGGAGGGTTGATTTTAGGATTTGTATGGCAGTTTATCTTTACAAAGGGGTTTGATGCAATAGGTGCAGCGCTAGGTATTGAATGGTTACGTGGATGGCTTTCCACAGAGACAACAGGTTTCTGGGGCCTCATCATTTTAATGACCTGGCAAATGGCAGGCTATATGATGATTATTTATGTAGCAGGCCTTCAAAATATACCAGATAGTGTACTAGAAGCAGCAGCCATTGATGGTGCAAGTAAATGGGATATTTTAAGACGTATTACATTACCACTTGTAGCCCCTTCCTTTACAGTAGGATTATTCCTTACCTTAGCAAATTCCTTTAAACTTTACGATCAAAACTTATCTTTAACAGGTGGTGGACCAGGAAATTCAACGCAAATGGTAGCCATGAATATCTACAAGACAGCATTTACAAGTAGTAAATTTGGGTTAGCGCAGTCCAAAGCCGTTATCTTTTTAGTGGTACTTGGCATTGTAGCGATTACACAAATGTACTTAAGCAAGAAGAGGGAGGTAGAAATGTAATGGTAGAGAAAAAAACCAATAGAGTAATATTAGGTATAATAGGGTTTTTAGCGGGACTTACTTTTTTAGCTCCTTTTTATCTAGTTGTTATTAATTCTTTTAAAACGCAAAAAGGTTTTTTAATAGATGTAATGGGGTTACCGGGTAAGTACTTTACACTGAATAATTACGTAGATGCGTTTAAGAAGTTAGATTTTATGCGAGCAGCCACGAATTCACTTCTTATTACTGTCATTACAGTTGTTTTACTTATTTTTCTCACTTCTATGGCAGCTTGGATGCTTGTTCGTACAAAGACCAAAACAAGTACATTTATTTTTCTTATGTTTTCAGCATCCATGCTCATACCTTTTCAAGCAGTTATGCTACCTCTTATTAATATCATGGGCAAGCTGCATATGCTTAACCCAGTAGGGCTTGTTATTACCTATATAGGCTTTGGAACAGCTATGTCTGTTGTCATGTATCACGGTTTTATTAAGAGTGTTCCAGTAGAGATTGAAGAAGCTGCTACTATTGATGGTTGCAGTAAGTTTGGGGTATTTTGGAAGATTGTTTTTCCTCTTTTAAAGCCCATTACAGTTACCATTGCGGTGCTTAATGCCATGTGGATTTGGAATGATTTCTTACTTCCACAACTTGTTATCAATAAACCGGCTTGGCAGACCATACCACTTAAAATGTTTTACTTCTTTGGACAATTTGCAAAAAGGTGGGACTTAGCTTTGGCAGGTTTAATTATTGCCATGATTCCAATCGTTGTATTTTATCTAGCGATGCAAAAACACATTATCAAAGGTGTGATGCAAGGGGCAATTAAATAATGAAATTATAGAAAAGGGAGGATATCAAAGTGAGTAGAAAGAGTGGCATTATCATGCATATAGCATCTCTTTCCGGAGAATATGGAATAGGGACCTTTGGAGAAAGCGCCTATAGATTTGCAGACTTTTTGAAGGAGGCAGGTCAGAGTTATTGGCAAATACTCCCATTAGGGCATACTGGCTACGGTGACTCACCTTATCAAGCCTTTTCAGCCTTTGCAGGTAATCCTTATTTTATTGATCTAGAAAAGCTTATGAGTGAGGGGCTTTTGGAAAAAGATGATTTAGTGGGAATTGATTTTGGAAGCAATGCAGGTGAAGTGGATTATGGCAAGCTCTTTAAAGAAAGATTTAAGGTTTTAAAAAAGGCTTACTTCCACTTTAAACAACAGCCCGGGCAAGAAATAGCAGCGTTTAGAAAAGAAAATGCAGCTTGGTTAGAAGATTATGCTCTTTATATGGCGGTTAAGCATGAAATGGGCCTTAAAAGCTGGCAAGAATGGGAGCCTACTATCAAAAAAAGAGAAGCAGAAGCTATGGCAAAATATAAAAAAGAGCTTAAAGAAGAAATTGATTACTGGGTATTTATTCAGTTCATGTTTTTTAAACAATGGGGAGCACTTAAAGCTTATGTGAATAGTTTAGGTATTGAGATTATAGGAGATATTCCTATTTATGTGGCGGCTGATAGCAGTGATACATGGGCCAATACGGAACTTTTTCAATTAGATGAAAACAAAAACCCCATAGTGGTTGCAGGATGCCCACCAGATGCTTTTTCATCCACAGGTCAATTGTGGGGGAACCCTATTTATAACTGGGATTACCTAGAAGAAACCCAATACAACTGGTGGATAGAACGTCTTAAAGCAAGCTTAAAGCTTTATGATGTGATTCGTATCGATCATTTTAGAGGCTTTGAAGCTTATTGGGAGGTTCCTTATGGTGAAGCAACTGCCGAGAAGGGGAAATGGGTAAAAGGACCAGGCATGAAGCTCTTTGAAGTCATCCAAAAAGAGTTAGGACATATAAAGGTTATTGCTGAAGATTTAGGTTATCTGACACAAGAGGTTATAGATTTTAGAAATCAAACAGGTTATCCAGGGATGAAGGTATTGCAATTTGCGTTTGATACGCGAGAAGAAAGTGATTATTTACCACATAACTACATCAAAAATTGCATCGTTTATACAGGAACACATGATAATGACACAGTCATGGGCTGGTTTAATACAACGGGGCTAAAATCAGATGTAGAATATGCTAAGAAATACCTCAAGTGCGATGAAAAGGAAGGTTATCACTGGGGGTTTATAAGGGGAGCTTGGAGCAGCACAGGAAATGTAGCAATCGCCCAAATGCAAGACTTTTTAGGACTTGGAAATGAAGCAAGAATGAACCTGCCATCTACACTTGGAACAAATTGGAAGTGGAGAATACAACGCGGTGTACTAACAGAGAATCTGGCTAATCAAATTTATGAATTAACCAAATTATATGGAAGGTTGAAGGAAGAAGATGAATAAACAAGAACTTAAAAACAATATCAATAGATACTGCAAAGTAAAATACGGTAAAACCATTAGTGAGTCAAAGGACTATGAAATCTTTAATGCCCTTTCACTGGCATTACTTGAAGAAGTTGTAGATGACTGGAATGCAACTAAAAAACTCTATAGTGAGCAAAAACAAGCTTTTTATTTATCAGCAGAATACCTTATGGGGCGTGCACTTGGTAACAATCTTATTAGTATGGGTGTTTATGAAGAAGTAAAGGAATTATTACAAGAGTTAAACATTAACCTGAATCAAATTGAAGAGATTGAGGAAGATGCAGGTCTTGGCAATGGGGGGCTGGGAAGGCTTGCAGCCTGTTTTATGGACTCTGGTGCAACGATGAATATCCCCCTTCAAGGCTATGGCATTCGTTACTCAAACGGTCTCTTTAACCAAAAAATCGTAGACGGTGCTCAAGTAGAAGAGATTGATACTTGGCTTAAGTACGGCGATCCATGGAGCATCAGACGTGAGGATGAAGCAGTTGTGGTTGACTTTAAAGATTACTCTGTGAAAGCAGTGCCTTATGATATGCCAATCATCAGCTATGGTTCAAAAAATATCAATACATTAAGATTATGGCAAGCAGAACCACTCGTAGAATTTGACTTTGATTATTTTAATGCACAAGATTATGCAAAAGCGACAGCTATGAAAAATAAAGCAGAGGATATCTCAAGGGTACTTTATCCCAATGACTCTAAAGAAGCAGGTAAGCTTCTTAGACTTCGTCAACAATATTTCATGGTAAGTGCCAGCCTTAAAGATATTTTAGCACCAGTACTTAAAGGTGAAGAGAAGCTTGATGTAAAGGATTTAGGGTCTAAATATGCTGTTCAATTAAATGATACACATCCAGTACTTGCTATTCCAGAATTCATTCGTTTACTTGTAGATGAACGGGGTGTTAGCTTCGAAGAAGCAAGAGCGGCAGCCCAAAAGGTATTTGCTTATACGAACCATACCATCCTAGCAGAAGCTCTTGAAAAATGGGATGTTAAGCTCATTAACAAACTCTTTCCACGCCTTTTAGAAATCATCAAAGAACTGGATAAACTTTTTATTGAAGAGCTCAAAATAGCAGGTTATACAAAAGATCAAATAGAAGAGTTTAGAATAATTGGGAACAAACAAGTACGTATGGCAAATCTTGCTATTCATATGGGGTTTGCAGTAAACGGCGTAGCAGCCCTTCATACAGAAATCCTTAAAGACACAGAACTTAGTAACTGGTATAAACTTTATCCAAATAAGTTCCAAAATAAAACAAACGGGATTACACCTAGAAGATGGGTAAGGCTTTGTAACCAAGAGCTTTCAGCCTTCATTACAGAACTTTTAGGGACAGAAGACTGGGTAAAAGATTTATCTAAGCTGAAAGGACTTGAGAAATACATTAATGAGGATAGAGTACTTAATCGGTTAACAGCTATTAAGAAAACAAAGAAAGAACAACTTGTAGCCTATATTAAAAAAGTTGAAGGCGTAGAATTAGATCCTGCCTCCCTTTTTGATATTCAAATTAAGCGCCTTCACGAATACAAGCGTCAACTTCTTAATGCCTTCTATATCCTTGACTTATACTATCGTTTAAAAGAAAATCCAAGCTTAGATATCCCAAAAGTAAGCTTTATCTTTGGTGCCAAAGCTTTTCCAGGTTATGTACGTGCTAAAGCCATTGTGAAGTTTATTGGGGAAATTGCTAAACTTATCAACAATGATGCATCTATTAACGGCAAAATGAAAGTTATCTTTGTGGAAAACTATCGTGTATCCTATGCAGAAAAACTTTTCCCAGCTGCTGAAATCTCTAAACAAATTTCTACAGCAGGAAAAGAAGCCTCTGGTACAGGGAATATGAAGTTCATGGTAAATGGCGCACTCACCTTCGGCACTTATGATGGTGCTAACGTAGAGATTGTTCAGGAAGCAAAAGAAGAGAATAACTTTATCTTTGGACTTCGTGTAGAAGAGATTGAAGCCATTCAAGGCTTGGAAGAGGGTTATATCCCAGAAGCTTACTATGAGGCACAAAAAGATCTTAAAAAAGTAGTAGATAGTCTCATAGATGGAACCTTCAGCGATGGAGGAACAGGGGAATTTAAAGATCTTTATCATTCTTTAATCAAAGAAGGCGATACTTACTTCCTTCTTGCAGATTTTAAGGCCTTTAAAGAAGCAGAAGATAAAGTATTTGAAGCATATAAAGATCAAAGACGTTGGGCACAAATGAGTCTTATGAACATTGCAAATGCGGGTATTTTCTCAAGTGATCGTACCATTATGCAGTATGCTACAGAAATTTGGGGTATCACACCCATTACTTTAAAATAATTTTAAATAGCCTCTATGCAATTAATCCTTTGATTAACTGTGTAGGGGCTATTATGCTCTAAATTTCAGTTTATCGAGGTACTCTTAACATCCTAAAAGTCAAGAAAAAGAAGGGGTGCCTGCGCGGCCGCAAGAAAGAAGGCTTTTCTCCGGTTTCTGGGTCCTCGCCTTGGCAAACTCTAGGTTCAGTCCTGTAGACTAACGGTCCTACCTATCGCAAGAAGAACGCTTGCGATAACGTCCCTAAAGGCAGCCTACAGGCCTTCACCAAGACTTTGCGAAAGTCTGTGGAGGAAACCTGCGAAAAGCCTTCTTTCTTGCTCTGCACTGTGTCACGAAAGTTTAAATTTTTC
>NZ_PEDL01000013.1 GCF_002735925.1 Sporanaerobium hydrogeniformans
TGCCTTACTGTATAGCATGATCACTGTAGTAGGAAATTAAGAAAAAATAAAAAATAGGAACAGAATAAAGCTTCGGCTAGCAAGTAAGGGAGCTCTTCGCAAGCTTCCTCCACAGGATGGATGTAAAATCTTAGAGAAGTCCTATAGGCTGTTTTTAGGGACGTTATCACAAGTGCCTTTCTTGTGATAGGTAGGACCGTTAGCCTATTGGACTGAACTTAGATTTTACCCATCCGAGGACCGAGAAGCTGGTGAAGAGCTCCCTTACTTGCGGCCCCTGAGAATACCCCCCTATCCCTTTCCTCTTAGCATTATTATGTGTAAAATACCCTAACAAACTGAAAGTTATTACTCATTACTTTAGCTTCTATGAATAGTGTTAGGTAGAAAAATAGGAGAGAGGAAGCATAGGATGAAGGAGTAATTAATAAAATATAAAAAATAAATAAAATAATTATATAAAATTAAGAAAATATAATTGACTTTTTTGACTAATTAGTATAAAATGTAATTGGAAACGATACCGATAAGGTTTCCGAAAAGGGTACCAATTGGAATCGTTGTACACATTTACCAAAGGACCCTCATGTACGAAGCTAAAGACTTCTTGGGTTACATACAGCTTTACAAAGGGAAAGTTTAAATCTATGGTTAAGAGTGTTAAGAAAAGGGGGATTTTATAATGAAATTAAACAAGGCAATGCAATCATTCTGGGCAGCATCTATGGTTACGACGATGGCAGTAGGTATGGTAGGTTGTGGTGGTAAAGCAGAAGCACCAGCTAGTACACCAGCAGCAAAAGAAGAAGTAAAAAGTGAAGCACCAAAGGAAGAAGCAAAAGCAGAACCTGTAACAGTTGACATCTTCCAATTCAAGGTAGAAATTGCTGAAGAACTTCAAAAAGCTATTGACCTTTATACTTCTAAAAATCCAAATGTAACCATTAATCTCCAAACGGTAGGTGGTGGGGATGACTATGGTGCAGCACAAAGAGCATTGTTCCAGTCAGGTCAAGAGCCAACGATTTTTAACATTGGTGGGCCACAGGACGTTGTAGACTGGAAAGAATATCTTGAAGATTTAAGTGACCAAAGCTGGGTAAGTACAGCAGGAACAACACTAGGTGCTGTAACTGATGAAGGAAAGATCTATGGTATGCCATTTGCAGTAGAAGGTTATGGCATTGCTTACAACAAAGAGATTTTTGAGACAGCAGGTATAGATGTAAGTACTATTAAAGATTTAGCATCTATGGATGCAGCTTTTGCAGCATTAGATACTAAAATCAAATCAGGTGAATTAAAGGATAAATATCCAAACTTAGAAGCAGTTGTAGAAATGCCAGCTAAAGAGCTCTGGGTAATGGGCTTACATGCTTCTAACCTTTTCTTAAATCAAGAATTTGCAACTGGTATGGATGCATTTAAAGCAAAAGAAGTAGCTTTCACAAAGAGTGCTGATTACAAAACTTATATGGATATGATGATTAAGTACTCTCCAAATGCAAGTACGCCAGCTAAAGCGAATGCTGTTGACTACTCAACACAAGTGGATCAGGGTATTGCACTTGAAAGAGTAGCAGCTATCCAACAAGGTAACTGGATTTATGGAGGGGTTAAAAATGTTGACCCAGCTGTAGCAGATAAATTAGGTTTCCTCCCAGTCCCTGGCGATAGCATTCCTTTAGGTGTACCTATGTACTGGGGAATTAACTGTAAAAAATCAGATGCTGAAAAACAAGCAGCTAAGGATTTCTTAAATTGGCTTTATACATCTGAGGAAGGTAAAGACATTATTGTTAATAAATTCTTCTTTATCCCACCATTTACTGGCTATGAAAAATATCCAGCACAAGATGCCCTTGGTAAAGCAATCATGGAGTACCAAGCAGCTGGTAAGACAACTCCATGGGTATTTATGGGATACCCAACTTCATGGGGAGAACAAGTACTCGGTGTAAATCTTCAAAAATACATTGGTGGTGAAATAAGTTGGGATGAAGCCATAAAAGCAGCCCAAGAAGGATGGAAATCATCTAGACAATAAATTCTAAATAATGGTACAATTAAGAGGTGCATAGAGCCAAGAGCTCTATGCACTCTATTAAAATAAAGGTGGTGAAGTGATGAAAAAAGGTTCAAGGTTATGGTTTTGGGTGTTTATTGGTCCGATGTTATTTGCCTTTTTAGTAGTGCAGGTTATTCCAACATTGATGGGGATATTTTATTCCTTCACTTCTTGGAATGGTATTACAGGAGGAATGGATTTAGTAGGACTCAATAACTACAAATCTGTACTTGCAGATAAAGATTTTTACAAAGCCTTTTGGTTCACTGCCAGGTTTGCAATAACAGCTATTATGAGTATCAACCTCGTTGGCTTTTTATTAGCGCTTCTTGTAACATCTGGAATCAAAGGGAGTCATGTACTTCGTGGTGCATTTTTCATTCCTAACTTAATTGGGGGTCTAATACTAGGTTTTATTTGGCAATTTATTTTTACAAAAGCTTTTGATGCATTAGGTGCAAGGTTAGGTATAGAATGGCTAGAGGGGTGGCTTGCTACATCTACTACAGGGTTTTGGGGACTTGTTATTTTAATGACGTGGCAAATGGCAGGCTACATGATGATTATTTATATATCAGGTCTTCAAAATATACCAGATAGTGTCATGGAAGCAGCTGCCATTGATGGAGCAAGCAAATGGCAGGTACTCAAAAATATAACCCTTCCATTAGTGGCGCCAGCTTTTACCGTAGGGATATTTTTAACTTTATCCAATTCCTTTAAACTTTATGACCAAAACCTATCCTTAACAGGTGGTGGACCGGGTGGTTCAACGGAGATGGTAGCCATGAATATCTACAATACGGCTTTTAAATTTAATAAGCTAGGCTTAGCACAAGCAAAAGCGGTGATCTTCTTAATTGTGTTAGCTGTTGTAGCACTTACCCAAATGTATATAAGTAAGAAGAAGGAGGTTGAAATGTAATGGTGGAAAAAAAATCAAATAAAATTTTATTAACCCTTATTACTCTTTTTTCAGCTGTCCTTTTCTTATTACCCTTCTATATTGTACTTATTAATTCCTTTAAGACACAAAAAGGTTTTCTACTTGATGTATTAGGCTTGCCGGGTCAATATTTTACCTTGAACAATTACCCTGAGGCCTTTAAAAAGCTTGATTTTATCTCTAGCTTCACCAATTCACTTTATATCACAGTTATTGCAGTTAGCCTTCTTTTAATTTTGGGGTCTATGGCAGCGTGGATGTTAGTAAGGACAAAGACAAAGCTTAGTATGTTTATTTTTATGATGTTTTCAACTGCTATGCTGATTCCTTTTCAGTCTGTCATGCTACCTTTGGTGCGTATTATGGGCAAGTTAAATCTTTTAAACCCAGTGGGGATTATCTTTATGTATCTAGGCTTTGGGGCACCTCTTACGATTATGCTTTACCACGGATTTGTAAAGAGTGTTCCTGTAGAGATTGAGGAAGCAGCCATTATTGACGGGTGTGGGAAATTTATGACTTTTTGGCGAGTGGTCTTTCCCCTTTTGAAGCCAATAAGTGTAACAGTTTCTATCTTACAAGCTATGTGGATTTGGAATGACTTCCTTTTACCACAACTTACAATCAATAGACCTGAGTGGCAAACCATTCCACTTAAGATGTTTTACTTTTTTGGGCAGTTTGCAAAAAGGTGGGACTTAGGTCTTGCAGGACTTGTCCTAGCAATGTTGCCTATTGTACTTTTTTATATAGCTATGCAAAAATATATTATTAAGGGTGTTATGCAAGGCTCTATTAAATAAAATAACATAAAAAACATAAAAATAGCTGATTATTAATTGACATGAATCCTATGGGATAATAGAATCAAACCAAAAGAGTATTATTTCATAAGGATACGTAGGAGGAAAAAGATGACTATTACGGACATAGCAAGACTTTCTGGAGTAGGAGTAAGTACCGTTTCTAGGGTACTTAATAATCATCCGGATGTTAAAGCTGAAACAAGAGAAAAGGTTTTAAATATCATAAAAGAATATAGCTATGTTCCCAACAATAGTGCCAGGATATTAAAGCAAACCAATACTAAAAATGTAGGGATTTTAGTAAAGGGAGTATTTAATCCTTTCTTTTCTGCGATGCTAAAGGATATAAGTATCCGTGTGGAGGATGCGGGCTATACCATGATTTTACACCATCATGATAATAGCAATGATCTAGATACACTCATTGGTTTTATAAAAGAAAAGAAGTTGCAAGGGGTCATCTGCCTAGGGGGTAACTTCTTAGATATAAAAGAAGAGAGTTTAGAAGGAGTAGAGGCAGCAGTTGTATTACTTTCGGTGAGTATACAAAGTCAGAAAAACTATGATACTTTCTCAACCATAAGCATTGCCAATGATGAGGCAGCTTATGAAGCAACCCACTACCTTATTCGTAACGGACACAAAAACATTGCCTTGTTATTAGGAGAAAAACATGATTTTGGCATTGGTAAACTACGTTATAAAGGATATAAAAAAGCATTAGAAGATCATAAGATTCCATTAAAAGAAGAAAATGTTATTTATGGGGAATACGATGTGGCAACAGCGTATGGAGTAACAAAAGATTTTTTAAGTCAGCATAAAGAGGTAACTGCCCTATTTGCCATCTCTGATATGATGGCGGTAGGAGCAGCCAAAGCTGCTATTGACTTAGGGTTTAGTATAGGGGGGACTATTTCCATTATGGGGTTTGATGGGATGGATGTGGCTAAATATTATAATCCTACTATTGCAACAGTTAAACAACCTAGAGAAGAGATGTCTCGTATGAGTGTAGAGCTGCTCTTAGGCTTAATGAATGGAAGTGCAAAGAACCAGCACATTGTATTAGATGTGGAGTTACTAGAAGGTAAGAGTACGAGAACAATTTAAGGATAATTTAAACAGAGCCGGTGCATGAGTGAACTTGTTTAGAAGTAAACAGGACATTCAGACACCGGCTCTGTATATTTTTTGAGGAATTACAAATAATGGTTATAGATATGTACTAAGTGGATGGAAGGAGTGCCATATGGAGGCTTTTAAAGACATTTTTTCGATTTATATCATTCTGTTTATGTTAGGCTTAGGACTTTATATGACTTTTATACAAAGTAACAATCTTATACAAGTAAATCACCTTACTAGAGAAGGACAATTTGTAAGGTATGCAGGATGGTTTTATATTGTTTTAGCAGCTATAGGGTTTGTAATGCTATGGATTTAATGAAAAGAGAAAGGAGTTAAAGTAATGCCCAAGGAAGCAACCAAAAACATCATAAGTAATGAAGATAATTACCATGATAAAAATAACAAGATTAATATACAGCTTTCCAAAGATCTTGCAGTTAACATTCAGAATATAGAGCTACTATTTAAAAATTGCATGGATGTAGTCAAGAGGCAGGTAGATATAGGCAAGGATTTTCCTTTTAAGATTTATGGAGTTTATGTAGACGGGATGATTAACCGTGACATATTAGAGCACTTCTTTTTAGGGCGAATTATTGATTATAAAAACTTACAAGCTTCTGTAGAACGGGAGGGCACGACACCCTCACAACTGATTATGCAGCATTTTTCTGCTACCTTTGATATTAAAGAAACAGATTCAATGGATGCTATGGTAAATGCGGTCTTATCAGGAGATAGTGCCATCTTTATAGATCACTCAGAAAAGGGACTTATTATCTCCAATAGAGCATGGCCCAATAGAGGAGTGGGAGAACCTACAGATGAAAACGTAGTAAGAGGGCCTAAGGATGCTTTTACAGAAACCATTCGTTTTAATACGGTCTTAATCAGAAGAAGAATCCGTGATACAAAGCTTAAAGTGAAAATGATGAGCTATGGCATCCGTAGCCGTACAGATGTAGCTATCATGTATGTAGAGGATATTGTAAAGCCAGAACTTTTAGAAGAAGTTATGCGAAGGCTTAATAAATATGAAATTGATGCCATCTATGATAGTGGCTATATTGAGCAGCTTGTAGAAGACAGTTGGAAGAGTCCATTTCCACAAACTCAAGCCACCGAAAGACCCGATAAGGTAGCATCAAGCTTACTTGAAGGTAAGGTTGCCATTATAGTGGATAACTCACCTTTTGTTATTGTGGTTCCTACGACACTGAATGCCTTTTATCAGGCTTCTGAGGATTACTACCAACGTTGGCAAATAATGAGTTTTACCCGTATTTTACGTTACATTGTTTCCTTTTTAGCTTTTGCCTTGCCAGGCCTTTATGTTGCACTACTTAATTTTCAACCAGCCATGCTTCCGACACCCTTTGCCATATCTATTGCGGCATCTCGGGCAGGTATTACTTTTTCAACGGTAGTAGAGATTTTGATTATGGAGCTTACCTTTGAATTGTTTAGAGAAGCTGGGATTAGGATACCAGGAGCGATAGGACATGTTATTGGACTAGTGGGAGGTATTGTTATTGGACAAGCTGCTGTAGATGCCAATATTATAAGTCCCATGATTATTATTATCATTTCATTTACAGCTATTTGTTCCTTTGCTATACCTGATTATAGTCTAACCTCTGCTTTTAGGCTTATAAGATATTTATTTATAGCTCTTTCCGCTGTTTTGGGGCTGTATGGCTTCCTATTAGCCATGCTGATCATTCTTGCACATCTTTCTTCCTTAGAAAGCTTTAAGATTCCTTATCTTGCTCCTTATAATATTATGAGTGAAAATAAATTCAATGATTTAAAAGATACCCTTTTACGTTTTCCAACCTTTATGCAAACACGTAGACCTATTTTTGCAAGAGAAAATCAGCGTACACGCTTACGTCTAAAAATCGAGAGGGTACAGCAAGATGTACCCCCCGGCTCTAATAGTGCTACAACCAATGATAATCATGCTGCAGATGATAAAGAAAGAGGTGAGTAAATGTTTTCTCATAACGGTAAAATTTCTGTAAGTCAAGTTAAAATCTTACTTATACTCCAAATGTTTAATACAGGCATTCTCCTCCTTCCTAAAACAGCTGCTCATATAGTGGGGAGGGAGGGATATGTATTACCCATTATTGCACTTGTCTTTGGAGTGGCCTACGTCTATGGGATAGTAGGCCTCACAGAACATTTTAAAGGTGAAACATTGGTAGAGTTTACACCTAAGATAGTACCTAAAGGGATTGCCTTTATAATTATCTGGGCATTTGCTATAAAGCTCATTATTACAGCAGGATTAGAGCTTAGGATGTTTGCAGAAATGATTTCAAGGGTAATGCTTCCTAAAACACCTCTTGCAGTCATTTTGCTTTCCATGCTGCTCGTATCTGCCTATTTGGTGAAATCAGGTATCGAGGCAACTGCTCGCATGGCAGAAGTACTCATTTACTTTATATTCATACCTTTGATCATTGTCATTTTATTTATTGTTTTTAAAGCAGATTATAAGCAGCTGATGCCATTTTTTCAGGTACAGCCACTTGCCATAGGGAAGGGAGCCTTTTTAATAAGTCTATCCTTTATGCCTATTGAATTTATGCTCATGCTTACAGGTTTAATGGAGAAGCCAGAAAAGGCAAAAAGAGCCACTTTAGTAGCTTTGGTGATTATGAGTGTTATCGAAGTAATCGTTATCCTGGTCACTTTTGTAGGGATAGGTGTAGAGGAGAGCAAGAGACAGCTTTGGCCCGTTATTACGCTGATGCAGAGTGCTCAATTTTTAGGGGCTTTCGTAGAGAATCAAGAAATTTTAATGATGACCTGTTGGGTATTTAGTATTTTTATGTATGTAAGTTCAGGCATTTATTTTGTATCTCTTATAGGAAGTAGAGTCTGTCAATTTAAACGAGAAAATGTATTTGTACTGCCCATTATTCCCCTTCTCTTTTTTGTAGCAATGCTTCCTAGAAATTTAGCACAAGTTTATCTTTACTACATGAACTTTCAATATTACATGGGTGTATGGTTCTTGCTTCCTATCCCACTTATATTACTAATAATAACTAGAATAAAGAAGGTGGGAGGTAAATATGAGTAAGTTAAATAAATTGAAGATATTACCTTTAGTAGGGATGGCCTTTTTGCTTACAGGATGTTGGGATAATGTAGAGCTCAATGAACGTCATGTGATACTTGAGCTAGCGATAGATAAAAATCTTAGTTTTAATGAAAAGATGCCTATCAATAAGCAAAAGGCTTATAAATTGACATATTGCATCCCAGACATGAAAAAACTATCAGGGCAAGAAAGTCTAGGGGATGAAGTGAAGTCTAATATAACCATAGAGGCAGCATCTATTGCAGCTAGTATTGATGAGATTGAAACCAAGACCCAAGATACAGTAACCTTTAGTCATACAAAGGCACTTATACTAGGCGAAGAGATTTTAAAGGATAGAAAGCTGTTTCAAGGCACCATAGAAACACTAACAAGAGATATGGCAATAAGTAGAAATACGATGATATTAGCCACTCATGGTGAAGCAGGTGAGCTTACAAAAGGAGATAATCCACAAAACCCTTTAGTTGGAATGTACGTAATGAAATACTTTAATAATAGGGAGCGTCCTGTAAGCTATGCAAAAGGACAATTCCTTGGCAGTGTAATTAAAGAATTAAATGATACCAGTATCACCACTCTTCCATTAATCGTTAAAAATCAAGAGGATACCCTTCAGATTAAAGGAGGGGCCTTAATCAAAGATTATGAGCTTGTAGGTTGGCTAGATCAAGAAGTGATGCGAGGACAATTATTTATTGAAGGGAAGATCAAAGGAGTTCCTCTTGTAGTGGATTACAAAGGAGATAATCTTACTTATACCATAAAAGATGAGAAAAGTAAGATAAGCTTTGATAATAAGGGAGGAGAGTGGAAGGCAAGGATTAAGCTTACTTCTGTTGGGGATATATCTGAATACTTTACTTTAAATAAGGATGCAGCTCTTAGTTCTGAAAGGATTGAAGAGGTTAAACAATTACTTGAACGTGAAGTGAAAAATGAAGTATTAAAGGCCATTGCTACATCCAAGACCCTTAACGTAGATTTCTTAAACATTGGTTTAGAAATGTATAGGAAGCATCCTAACCAATGGAAAGAATACCAGTCAAACTGGCAAACAACTGGCTACAAAAACTTCCCCATTGAAATAGAACCCACCATCATCATCCAAAACACCGGCGCAATCCAGTAGGGGACGATTCCATATCGTCCCGCCCTTTTTCCATTCCCTATCGTTCCCCTCTTTTTTCGATTCCCTATCGTCCCATTTTTTTTAGGTCCTATTTTTTAAACCATTCCCTATCGTTCACCCTATCTATTCTTTAGCATCACACCTAATGATTTTCACACTTTTTTATAATTAAATAGGGAGATATAGCATTATAGGATTTCAGGAGGATATAGGATTTCGGGCAGATATAGGATTTCAGGCGGATATAGGATTTCGGGCAGATATAGGATTTCGGGCAGATATAGAATCTCGGGTGGATATGGAATCTCGGGCGGATATGGAATCCGCCCCTACGAGGGTGTGGGTTATGAAAATTACGACAAAACACCGATAGAATTCGGTAGGGGACGATTCCATATCGTCCCGTGTTTTTTAACGATTCCATATCGTCCCGTTCTTTTTAGGTCCCGTTTTTTAGACGATTCCCTATCGTTCACCCTATCTATTCTTTAGCATCACACCTAATGATTTTCATACTCTTTTTATAATTAGATAGGGAGATATAGCATTATAGGGTTTCGGGAGGATAGGGAGTTCCGGGCGGATAGGAAATCCGCCCATACGGGAGAGCCGGGGCGGGAGAGGATGAAGGGGGGAAGAGAGTAGCTTTATTTCCTATTTTGCAATCCTTCCATTCAGGGGGGAAGAGACTTTGGTAAAAGGGTGAGGTGAAACGGTCATCAATAAGGAGAATTGTCCCCCTATCCTGTTCAGTACGAATAAGGCGCCCTGCTGCTTGAAATACTTTATTAATGCCTGGGTAGGTATAGGCGTAATGATATCCATTTTTACCGATGGAATTAAAATAGTTTTCAATTAAAGAGCGTTCAAGACAGATTTGCGGTAAGCCCACTCCAATGATTATAACACCAATAAGGCGGTCATATTTAAGGTCAATACCCTCGGAGTAAATTCCCCCTAGTACACAAAAACCAATATGGGTTTCACTGGGCTGCTCCTCAAAATAACTAAGGAATACATCACGCTCCAACTCATCCATACTGGAAGACTGCTTATGAAGGACATAAGCTTCACCAAACAGAGAGACAAACTCCTCATAAACAGCATTTAAATAGTGATAAGAAGGAAAGAAAACAAAATAATTTCCTGAACATTTATCAACAAGTTGTTTAATATATAAACAAATCTGTGAATAACTTGCCCTTCTATCTTGGTAACGTGTGGATATATCTTTTGCAATCAGATAATCCACTTTATTTTTATCAAAAGGTGAGTCAAAGCGTATAGCAGGCGTATCCTCTTGACCTAAGAGATATTTATAATAGTCAATAGGAAGAAGTGTCGCTGAAAATAAAATAACAGCCTTAAAATGAGCGAGGAGTTCACCAATGACATAAGACGGATCCATGCAAAATAGCGTAAGCAGTACATCACCCCTATCATGAGCAGCATAAGTGATATAGTGTTTATCATAGATATCTAATATTTTAATGAAAAAATAAGCATCAAAATAAAGTTGAAGTAAACCTGCATCAATGGAGCTAGAAGGAGAAGCATGGAATAGTTTATCGCACAAATTAATAAATTGACGAAGCAAAAAGTAAAGGTCATGAGGAGCTTCCTTGTGGATAAAGTCTTTATTTTGAGTAAAAACGGTTTGTTTAATAGTATGCAAGTAGCTATTGATTTTATTTAATACCTTCTTAATAGGGTCAGCAGATTTAGGAAGCTGCCTTTTTACTTTTAATAAATCTTTTTTAGATAAAGTGGCAGTATACATAGAGCGCGCACGATCCACTAAGTTATGGGCTTCATCGATGAGGAGAACATACTCACTGGCTTCTAGGAAACGCTTAAGTGCTACACTAGGGTCAAAGATATAATTATAATCACAAATAATAACGTCCACCCACAAAGCAAGATCCAAAGCAAACTCAAAAGGACAGACCCGATGCTTTTTGGCATAATGCTCAACTAAAGGACGAGTAAACAAATTATCATGCTGAAGCGCATCCCAAATGGCAGCATTTACTCGGTCAAAATGGCCTTCTGCATAGAGGCAGTGGGAGGGCGTACAATTTACTGTTTCACAAAAACAGATTTTTTCTTTTGCAGTAAGGGTAATGGCTTTTAAATGAAGCGGTTGTTCAAAAAGAGTTAGGAGAGCTTGCTCAGCGACGGTGCGTGTAATTGTCTTAGCTGTAATATAAAAAATTTTAGAGGCTTGTCCTTCTCCCATAGCTTTAAGGCTAGGAAAAAGAGTAGAAATAGTTTTGCCGATACCTGTTGGTGCATGAACAAAGAGATTGGAACCTTTAAGGATACTTTTATAAACATTAACAGCTAATTCTCTTTGTCCACTACGGTAGCTTTCAAAGGGAAAAGTAAGCTCTTTAAGAGACTGATCCCTTAAACGACACCACTTCATATAAAATTTAATCCATAGGATGTAGCGGTCTGTAAGCTCTTCAAAAAAATCCTTTAATGCATCATAGCTTAAAATCTTAAGAAAGCGTTTAGTCTCCTTAGTATCTAAATGATAATAGGTTAATTGAATACCTATTTGTTGAAGGGTATTTTCAGAGGCATACATAAAGGCATAGCATTTAGCTTGCGCCCAGTGAAGCAGGTTATAATCTTCATCAATTAAATGAAGCAAGGTAGTTGTAGATTTGATTTCATCTACAATAGTAAGGTCAAGGGTTTGAATAATGCCATCTGCGCGTCCTTCTACGACGAATTCTAAATCCTCATAGGTACAGGTATAAGCTAAGGCAACTTCACTTCTATAATTTTCACCCATTTCCTTTTGGAGCTTTTTGTGAGCTTTAGTTCCCAAGACAGCTCGGGAGGAACCCACAAAGGTACTATCAAGATTCCCTTGTTTAAGGACAAATTCAATGAGGTCTCTCACTGAGACAAATACATTTTTATCCGAAAGTCGCATAGTATTCCTCCTAAATTTTTTGGGCAAGCTGAATAAAAAAAATCTGAGTGTCAATAATTAAACTACAAGATAAATTCTAAGGGGATGAAGCAATGATAAGAATCAATAAACACGTTACTCAGCTCTCTATTGTCCTTATTGTAGTCTGTTTATTTGCTGGTTGTAAAGTGGGTCTTGATCTATATAGCAGTCAGGTTAATAAGGCTCTCTCATCAAAGGTAATAAGATTTCATGTAGTAGCCAATAGTGATACGGTAGAGGATCAGCTTCTTAAGCAGCAAGTAAGAGATGAAATCATTAGTTACATGGAGCCCATGCTTGAGGATTCCACAAGCATCGAACAAACACGTAGCTTAATTGAGCAAAACAAGGAAACTATTGAAGAGCTTGCTCAGATTGTCGTTAAGCGAAATGCTAAAGATTACCCTGTTTATGTAGGGTTAGATTACGCCAACTTCCCAACCAAATCTTATGGGGATATTGTCTTTCCTGCTGGGCGTTATGAAGCCTGTCGTATCATTATCGGAGAAGGGAAAGGGGAAAATTGGTGGTGTGTGATGTATCCACCTCTTTGCTATGTGGATGCCTCAAATGGTGTTGTGCCCATTGAAGGAAAAGAAGAGCTTAAAAAGGAACTTAATAAAGAACAGTATAATTTAGTAGCACATGCAAATAATAGAGAGTATCATATACGTTTTAAGATAGTGGATAGTATTAATAAACGTCTTCACAAGGCAAATTACAAAGAGGTACCTAGGTAAGGGTACCTTTTTTTAGAGTTGAATATTGGGTGATAAAGTACTAAAATAGAGTAAGCGTAATGAAAGATAAATCATACAATATATGGATACACCTATAAATAGGAGGAACAGAATGAAACAAAATGTATTAGTGCTATTTGGGGGATGCTCATCAGAGCACGACATTTCACTTAAATCAGCAACAACCATTCTAACTAATATGGATGAAACCCGATATACCGTATATCCTGTAGGTATTACCAAAGAAGGAAAATGGTTATTATATACGGGAACAGATTATAATTTAGCAAGCAATGGTTGGCAAACAAATGGGATTCCTGCTATCCTTAGCCCAGATGCAACGCATAAATGTCTTTGGGTGGTGAAGGAAAACGGAGAAGCACCTGTGCGCATTGCTATTGACGTAGTATTCCCTGTTTTACATGGTAAAAATGGTGAAGATGGTACCATCCAGGGGCTTTGTGAATTAGCACAAATTCCTTTTGTAGGCTGCGGCTTAGTGGCTTCAGCAGTTTCTATGGATAAAGCCTTTACTAAAATTGTTGTAGAAGCGAAAGGTGTTCCTCAAGCAAAGTTTGTAATTGTAAAAGAAAAAGAAATGAAAGAAGTTGATAAGGTCCTTAGTAAGATTGAGGCAGCTTTTCCTTATCCTTATTTCATCAAGCCCGCCAATGCAGGGTCTTCCGTAGGTATTTCTAAAGCAAACAATAAGGCAGAGCTTATTACAGGGCTTTATGAGGCTCTAAAACACGATAAAAAAGTACTTGTAGAAGAAACCATCATTGGCAGGGAAGTAGAGACAGCTGTCCTTGGCAATGAGGAGGTAAAAGTATCTGGTGTAGGAGAGATTTTAGCAGCTGCAGAGTTTTATGATTTTGATGCAAAGTATAACAATGCAGATTCAAAAACAGTAGTTAATGCCGACCTACCTATTTCTATTAAAGAAAAGATTAGAGGCTATGCAAGAGAAGTATTTGATGCAGTAGAGGGTAAAGGCTTATCACGCATTGACTTCTTTGTAAAAGAAGATGGGGGTATTATCTTTAATGAGCTCAATACCCTTCCTGGTTTTACTTCTATTAGTATGTATCCCATGCTTTTTGAAGAGGAAGGAATACCTATTAAAGAGTTGGTGACAGAGCTCATTGAGTTAGCTTCTTTATAAAATAAATGAAAGAAACAAGGTTATTTGCGAGAAGCAGCGTAAGTAACCTTGTTATGCATAGGATCAGTCTATTTAAGGAGAAGAGCATGCAAGACGTTACAATAAAAGTTTTTGATAAGCAAATTTATGAAAGTCATAGTGATACCAATGAAACAAAGTTCAAGGGGCAACTCACTTATAAAGGCAGCAGTGTCTATATTACCTTTAAAGATACCCAAACAGGTGTGACGACCTTTATAAAAGCCAAAAAGGGGATTGTTTCTGTAAAAAGGATGGGGTCACTTCAAGGTAACTTAGAATTTAATAGGGAAATGCCTCATCGTACCCTTTATTTTACACCTTATGGAGAGATGGAGATTCAGATTATTACACATTCCTGTCAGGTTGAAGCAAAGGAAAAGGGGATTAAAATAGCCCTTGACTATCAAATTAGGATGCAAGGTAAAAAAATAAGTGATAATATATATATAATTGAGGCCAATCAATAAAAATAAAAGGGGGACATGTTATGAGAAGTATTAAGAAAGCGATTATCCCAGCAGCAGGCTTAGGCACACGCTTTTTGCCAGCCACTAAAGCTCAACCAAAGGAAATGCTACCTATTGTAGACAAGCCTACCATTCAATATATCGTAGAAGAGGCGGTAGCTTCAGGGATAGAAGATATTATTATCGTAACAGGAAGAACCAAAAAAGCTATTGAGGACCATTTTGATAAATCTGTGGAATTAGAAATGGAGCTTGAAAAAAAGCAAAGCAAAGAGCTTTTAGAGATTGCTAGAAATGTATCTCAAATTGCTAACATTTATTATATTAGACAAAAGGAGCCTAAAGGATTAGGACATGCTGTACTCACAGCTAAAACCTTTATAGGTGATGAGCCTTTTGCCGTTCTTTTGGGAGATGATGTCATTGATTCTGAGAAACCCGCTCTTAAACAAATGATAGAGGTTTATGAGAAGTACAATGCCTCTGTATTAGGTGTACAAACAGTAGAACGAAAAGATGTCAACAAATACGGTATTGTAGATGGAATCCAGTTAGAAGAACGTATTTATAAAGTGAACGATATGGTAGAAAAACCAAAGGTAGAAGTAGCACCTTCTAACGTAGCAGTACTAGGACGTTACATTATTACGCCAGAAATCTTTAGTTACCTTGAAAAGCAAGAGATAGGAGCAGGAGGGGAAATCCAGCTGACAGATGCGCTTAATAAGCTTGCCAAAGTGCAACCGATGTATGCCTATGATTTCATTGGCAATCGTTATGATGTAGGAAATAAAATGGGCTTTTTACAAGCAACAGTAGAGTTTGCTCTTAAGAGAGAAGAGCTCCAAGCGGAGTTTAAAGAATACCTTAAAAAAATAACTGCAACCTTTTAAACCTAATCTAAAAAGAAGGCTTTCTAAGGAGTCTTAACATTAAGTACTCCTTAGAAAGCCTTCTTTTTTTAGAAATACCTTTTAGCAGGCTAAATAGGTTGAGTAAACTAACCGATATGTTTAATAAGGCATGTTATATAAAGGAGGAAATAAGTGTGAGAAGATGGTGTAGAGTAGTGGGAATCATATGCCTTGCACTCAGTGTAGGGACAGGTGCACTAGCAAGTACAGCGACCTACCTAGATGGCGAGGAGTATAGTGATGCCTTAAATGATAGATTTATGGAAGAGTCGGGTTTGGTACTGGAAAATAATCCTCAATTAGGCTATATAACCTACCGTACAAAAGAGGGTTATACCCTTACTAGAAACTATTACAAGGAAGAGGTAACGGTAGAAAAGCAACCTTACTACGAAAGTGAGGACCGTATCGGGTATATAGATGAACTTTTTCCGAATTTTGAGTTTGACCCAAGAGATACAACGATTGAGCATATACAACCCGGAGATTATATTTATGTAAGGGTAAATAAAGAGAGTCTTATAACCTATGTAAGTGCCTTTAATGACTATATGATGCGCTATGGTAAGGTAACAAGTTTTACCTTTAACTCAGGCGATACGGCAACTATTTTAATAGAGGATGAAAAGGGCAGAAGCTATAGTTATCGTGTAGAGCTCTACACACCTGTTACAAAAGGTGGCAGGACCATTGCTTTAAGTGAGATCAAAGAGGGTGACTGGGTAAAGGCTTTAATTGCTCAGCGAATTATGGGTGAAGGAATCATTAATGAAACACTTCAAGAGTTAGTAGTAGATAATAACACACGTTACATATCCAATGTTTATAGAGGACAAGTAGCTTCTATCAATAGTACAAGGCAGCTACTGAATGTGCGTAATATGCAGGCACTTGGTAAATTAGGCTGGGGACCCTATCATACACTTTTTTCATTAACGATGAACCCTAAAAAGGTAGAGGCATACTATTTAGGTTCACCTGTCTCTGTAGACTATGTAAGCAAAAACTTAAGGAATGCAGGAGGTTATGTCTACGTTGCAGCCGAGCAGTATATGGGCAAAGAAAACGCCGTTAAATTAAACTTCCAAAGCAAGTTACAAACGGTGCTTCCAAAGACAATGGTTACGTATGCAGATCCTACATCTGTCCGCCTTCTTTCAGGGGAAAAGTTAGTCCTTGCTAAAGATTCGATGATTGTACGAGATAAACGTCTTATCGAACCACATAGTATTATGGTAGGAGATATGTTGCAAGCTGTCGTATCAGGTGAAAATCGTTTAATAGTGGGTAATATCACAACAGCTGTGGCAACAGGGGATTTACAGGTTTATAGAGGACGTATTAAACGCATCGCACAGCGGGAGGAATTTGAAGTGGAAACCTTCTCTATGTTAGAAGATAGTTTGTGGTATTTCTATCCTTCTCCACGTACCTTTACCATTGATTATGAAACGCAGTTCGTTGGAACAGAGGGAGGGAATGCAACAAGCATTGAAAGCTTCTTAGACTATGGAGAAAATACAGCGAAGGATGATGTATTTACAATTGTAGCTATCGGTGATAAAGCTTATCGTATTGTAGATATGCCTTATGTTAAAGAGTCACTTAAAGGTGAAGTATATGAAGTAGCAGAGGGAAGCATTAAGTTAAAGGATGTTTACTATTACCACCGTATGCAAAAAAGGTGGATGGAGTATAGTAGCAAAAACATAGGGGCAACCGTTACAGTTGCACCCAATAGTGTGATTATAAAAGCAGGTAAGGTGATGCCTGTTACGAGGCTTGAAAAGGGAGATAAAATAAGAGCCATGCTAGATACCAATCTTAAAACAGCGACAGAAGGCACCACAGCATACATTATAGTGGTGGAAGAATAGGGAGGGACATCATGAAAAAAATCATTACAGTAGGACTTGTACTTATGTTAGCCTTTACACCAGTTAGTGCGGCAGAAGGAGAGATGGGGTATTTTGGCGGTGTAAGTTCAGGTAAAAAAATGAGTACTTTGACGGCGCAGTCACAAGTTAAGAAAAATACAGTATCTAAATATACTCTTCCTTATAAGGAAGTAGTTTACTTATCTGGAAAGCCTGAGGTAGTAGAAGGAACCATTACGATTAACCCAGGAAAAGGTGTGGATAAAGACAAAGGTATAGGGGACTATACAGAAAGCTATATAGTGAGTGCACAAAATAAAGATAAGACAGCGAGTGTGTCACGTAGTGTGAGCTTTAAAACCCAGTATGTCTATGATGCCGAAAGGCGTCAAACGGTTAAAACCTCTACTATTTCCAAGTGGACAGAAAATGTATTAGCCAATGGACAGAGCTATCAGCTGAAAGCTGCAGACTCTACCTATAGTAAAAGTATACTTGAGCATTATGCGCCAGGAGTAACCTATTATAGAGGTGACATTGACTATACTGCTTCGTATACAGCAGGTGAAGACACCGTCACAGTAACGGTAGAAGGCCCTATTTATGGTTATGAACAAGCCTTTGCTAAAACAGAGACACAAAAACGTACCATTACGATTCAAAAAGGAGAGGATGGGGAAGGATATACCGTTTATGAGACCCCAACTATTACAGCCTATAAAGATATCACTTACGGTGCCAATGAACCAGATGCTATAAGCTTTGCTGGTAATTACAAAGAGCTTATCCGTAGTGAGGGTGTATTAAATTATGAGTTAGATAATCCACATCTTTATGAGGATGAAAGAATGGGAAGCTTAAGTGTTCAGAGTGCACCTATTATTGACCAGCTTTCTGTAAGAGATATTCCTTCTATGTTGGGGCATCCAGCGCGTACCGATGTAAGTAAGGCTTATAGCTTGAAGCTTTTTACAGAGGAACCAGACAATTTCTCACCTAACCAAGTTGTAACAAGGGAAGAATATATTACCATGCTAGTAAAGGCACTCCAAATGCCTTTACCAGAAATAGAAAAGAAAAGTAGTAAAAAGGTAGTAGAGCAGTCTCCTTTTACAGATGTGGATTTAGAAGACAGTTTTTATCCTTATGCCAAAGCAGCTTATGATGCAGGACTCATTGGAGGAGGTAGGGTAAATAGAGGGAGTTATCTAACAAGAGAAGCCATGTATGTCCTTAATATAAGGGCAATGGGACTTGAAAGACTAGGGATAGGAACAGCAGGGAATTATACCCCTTTTGTAGATGATAATGTCATTTCACCTTGGGCAAAAAATGCGATTTATGCAGCAAGTAAAATAGGTCTTATTACAGTAAATAATGGTTACATCTTCCCAACTAAAAAAGTGACCAAAGCAGAATGTGCCACCTTTTTAAATCAATTCCTCAATTATTTACGTTACGACCTCCAAAAAGATTACAATGAAAAAATGCTTCTAGGCTAATCCAGGCGAATCGGGCGGATATGGAATCCTAAACGAATCGGGCGGATATGGAATCCGCCCCTACGAGGGGGCATCCTGTAGGGGACGATTCCATATCGTCCCGTTTATTTAACGATTCCATATCATCCCGGTATTTCCAATTCCATATCGTCTCGTTTTTTCGATTTCATATCGTCCTGATTGGCACAAAATAAATAATGAATAAAAAAGACGGTTCATCATGAACCGTCTTTTTTATTGGGTTGCACTAGCTAAAGTCTGAAGGAGTTTCTCGGGGGTCATAGAATGAGGCACATTGATACGCTTGATATCTTCGCGGTTGATCGCTAGCGCTACTTGGGTATCCGTTGTTTGGAAAGCAACTCCCATTTGAGTAAGCAGTTTTTGCATTTCCTGAGTATGCCTAAACTCAGGATAAGAGATAGCTACAACGTCACGTGCGCCGAGATGCTTCTCAATCACCCCACGTGCACGGGAAACCTGATAATAGACATCCTTTAAAGGGAGCAGGGTAAAAGGGGTATGGTCATAACCATGAATTTGGATATCAATAAGGCCACTTTCCTCCATTTGTTTAGCTTGTTCCCAAGTAAAGTGTAGGTTACCTGTATCGATACCTACGATGCCGGGTGGTACGAAAAAGGTAGCAGGTACTTGATACTTCTGAAGTACGGGAAAGGCTAGTGTGTAATTATCTAAATAACCATCATCTGCTGTAAGGATAATAGGTTTTTCGGGTAGTCCAGCTTCTCCTTTTAGATACAAATCTAAATCTTTAAAGGTAATAAAGGTATATCCATTATCTAAAAGAGCCTTTAGTTGTTCCTCAAAGCGCTCGATACCAACCGTGATAAAAGGATTATTAGGCTCCTTAGCTTCTGAAAATACATGATACATTAAAACAGGTACAACGGCTTTGGTATAAGTCGATTTTTGTTCTAATGCATAAGAGGGGGTCATGCGAGGTGCTTTAGGAGAAGGTGCATTTCCGCTTAATAAAACATCCTGAGTAGTAGACTCTAATAAGTTTCCAGCCTTATCAAAAGCCTTTACTTCAAGGCGTCCCACTCCATTATAAAGCTCCTCGGGATTGAAGCTAAAGAGGAAAGG
The DNA here is from genome assembly GCF_002735925.1 of Sporanaerobium hydrogeniformans. Classification (GTDB taxonomy): domain Bacteria; phylum Bacillota; class Clostridia; order Lachnospirales; family Cellulosilyticaceae; genus Sporanaerobium; species Sporanaerobium hydrogeniformans. The sequence continues at coordinate 19,963 of NZ_PEDL01000013.1, forward strand.
AGCAGTAAAGGAATGGGATACAATTTCCCCATTTAAACTATACTGGATGCAGTGTATGGAAGCAGGCTTCTCCTCTTTTACTTGAACTAAAAGCTTGCTATTTTTATCAAGAGTTCTATATTCGGTAAGAGGCTGATAGGCTTTAGGTAAATCAGCTTCTTTATGTAGATTAAGGGCTTGAAGTGAAGTAGGATAGCTTTTATCAATCCAAGGTTCCGCTAACAGCTGTGTATAGAATTTCGAATAAGGTTTATCTGCCTTTAGATTTTCGGAATCATAAAAGATTGTTTGGATACAAGGGTAATCTAAAGCAATGTTATAATAAAAAGCATTTAAAGCAACGACTCCCTCACTTGTTTTTGAACCATAGTAACTGGCGATATCCTCCCTAATAAGGAGGGGTTTGACCTGGGCAAATGTTTCATAAATACTATCCAAAAGAGGTTGATCCTCATAAGTGGTATAACTAAGGCCGATTCCCCATATTTCAGGAAGGTCATACAGAGATACAGTATCGAAAGCTTGAGGATAAGCCACTAGATAAATATTATCAGCAGAGGCTCTTTTGGTTAAAGTATGGAAGGTTTTTATAAAGGTTATGTAGGTATCAGTTTCAAGTGGCTCTTCAGGTACTAAAGAAATAACGATCTCATTTTCCCACGTTTTAAAGGTAGTAAAAGCATTTTGCCAGGCAGTAGTAGAAGGAGGCGTTTTACCAATAGGAAGTACAATATGTACAGGTTCCTTGGTCGAAGGCTTTTCTAAAAGCTGATGGATATTATTTTTAAATACCTTAGGAGTAGTAAGGACACTACGAACTGGGGCATTTGGATCAAGCACCATTAATTCTAAGGATGAGGGTACTAAATCTTTAGCCCAAGTGTAAGGAGCTAAAAGACAAAGCAGTAATAAGGTTATACAAAGTTTTTGATAAAATTTCTTAAAAGCTGTAATAAAAAGCATCATATCCTCCTTAATGTATAGGTGTCTACTGAGTTAATCGTTCAATGTTAGCTATAAGCTGGTCAGGGGTCATATAGTTAGGTACAATGATTCGTTTAATATCCTCTCTCTTAAAGGGAATTCCTACTACACCTGTATTCGTTGTCTGAAAATCAATCTTCATTTGAGACAGAAGAGCTTGAGTTTCTGGCAAATAGCGAAATTCAGGGTAGGAAACGACGACAACGTCCCTTTGACCTAATTTTTGTTCAATTACGCCTAATGCCCTAGAAACTTGATAGCGTACATCTTCTAAGCTCAGCTTATTAAAAGGCGTATGGTCATAGCCGTGAATTTGGATATCAATAAGGCCACTTTGCTCCATCTCTAAAGCTTGCTCCCAATTGAAACGAGGTAAACCATTATTTTTTGTAATAGAAGCAGGGGGTAAGAAAAAAGTAGCTGGCACATTATACTTTTGAAGTACAGGATAAGCTAATGTGTAATTATTAAGATAGCCATCATCAGCTGTAATAAGAAATGGCTTTGCGGGGAGACCAGCTTTTCTTTCCAGATACTGATTTAAATCATAAAAGCTAATAGGTGTATAGCCAGCATCTAATAAGCGAGCTAACTGTTCTTCAAAATGTTTAATATCTACAGCAATATATTCTTGAGAAGGTTTAACTTCTTCACTAAAAACATGATATAAGAGAACTGGGATGTAATGACTTCTATAAATAGGTTTCTGCCAGAGTGGGTAAGAAGTAGATAGACGCTCACTACGTAATAAAGGCTCATCTGCTTTTAAAGAGATATCCATTTGTTTAGACCAAATCTTAGTATCACAGGCATCATAAGCTATGATTTCTAAACGACCTAGGCCATTATAGAGCTCTACATCCTCTAAAGTAGCTGTATAAGGCGCTGTCATAGCAGCTTTAAGTCGCTTACCGTTTAGTTTGTACTGAAAGTAATAAACTTTGTCTTGTGCAATCTGTGTGAGTACAGCTTTAAGTTGAGACTGAGCAGTTAAAAGAGTACCCGCACCAAGTTCTTCTGTATCAGAATCAAATCGAATTTCTTTATCCAAATAAGATGCAGGCATTGCAGAGTCTTGCATCTTAGAAGAAACAGTATTAGCTAATAAAGTAGAGTTTACACTTAAACAAAGTGTAATTGACAAAATAAAACTTATTTTTTTCAAATGATTATGCATTATGTCTTCTCACTCCTCTCAATCATTTGTTTTTAATTTCATTATAGTCAATTTAAGGGAGCGTCACAAGAAAAAATGAGAAATATTGCCTTTAAATTATTACAAAAGTGTTAAATATTATTAAGTAATAAATGGAAAAGTTGACATAAGTATAAAAATAAAAACACCTATTTCCAAGGTTTATCTCCTAAAATAGTTAAAAAGTACATTAAAGTATAAAAAATAAAAATATGTATAAATTGTAAATTCCAATAAATGGGTGTTGAAAAACGCAGAATAACAAGCTATAATCAACCTATCAAGCATGCCACATGTTGATACGCGGAAAACAAATGTGGTGGATTACATACATATTACATATATTACAAAACTATTAAATAAGATAACATAATCCAATAACCGCATTTTAGTTCTTCGCACAAAAAATGACAACTTATTTTAAGGAGGACTTACATAATGAAATTACGTCAAAAATTAGCAGCTGTACTTGCAGCAACTATGGTGGTAACAGCTGTTCCAGCAATGGCAGCATCAACCAATTCACTGACACATGGTATTGTTGTAGACCAAAAAGGTGAGACCATCACAGGTGCAGGACTTAAAATTGAAATGAAAGATAATGTAGACACAACAGGTTCTATGTTCTTTGTAAACTTAGAAAATGCTGAGTGGGCTATAACAGGTACACAAACAACTAAAGTAGGCGATTTATCAATTGAGTATAAAACAAATAGCAAAAAAGAATTACAAGTAACCATCAAAGCAGATGGGAATGCAACAGCAAAAGAAAACTTCACACTTCCACTTAATGCTAAATTAACAGGTGGTGAAGCAACTGTATCTATCGATGGTAACGGTTCAGTAATCTCTGATATGGCACCAGTAGTATTCGCTAAAACAAGTGATGCAAAAGCAAATGTAACTGTTGGTGAAGTTAAAAATATTTATAAAGATGGTGTGATTGCAGACATCATTATTGAAGAAGGCTTAGTAGGTTCTATGGATCCAGCAAATGGAGACAATGGTTCAGTAAAGGTAAGTCTTGATAACACAGATTATGAATTCGTTAACTTATCTTCAAGTAATATTGAATTATCAAAAGGTTTCTCTAACTTAAATGCATCTTTTGACAAAACAACTGGAGATGAGGTAACTCTTACATTAGATGGCAAATCTACACAAGCTCCAGGTAGAATTACACTTAAAAACGTAAGAATTAAACTTAAATCTTCTAAAACTCCAGTTATTGGTGATCAAATCGCTGTAACTGTAGAAGGAGAAAAAGTAACAACAACTACAGTGAAAGTAGCAGAAGTAAAAGGCTTTGGTAACACAATCTCTATGAAAGATGACAAAGTAGTTGAGGCTGTAGCAGGTACTCAAAAAGCCATTACTTTCTCAATCAAAGAAAATGTAGATGATAGTATTTTAGAAAACAGAGAAATTGAAGTTAAATTAGATAAAGGTTACCTTTCTAAAACAAATGCTGCTTCTCAAAGTCTTACAGTATCAGCTGAATTAAATGGTACTTCAGAAACAATCAATGTAACACCAATCACAAACAAAGATGGTTACATCACTGGTTTCTCTTTCAAAGCACCAGCTTCTTTAAGCTCAACTAAAGTGGATGAAATCACATTTAAAGACCTTAAAGTATTTGTTCCATTAAACGAAGAAGGTGACATTACTCTTACAACAACTGGCCGTGCTTTAGCAGAAGAAGCAAGCACAGTAGCACTTAGTGTAAAAGCTCCAGTAGAAGTTGAGTCAGAAGCTCTTACACTTAAAGTAGGTCTTAAAGATCAAAAAGGTGGTAAAATCACTATTAAAGAAACAGATAAAGCGATGCTTAAAGCAAATCAACTTATTGTTGAGCTTCCAGCTGAACAAGGCATGACATTCTCTAAAACGAAACCAGTTATTAAAGTAGTGGAAGGAGACCTTCAAATTGGTGATTACGAAGTAGATGGTAACCAAGTAATTATCAATGTAAAACGTGCTTCTAAAACAGCTTCAACTATTGAAATTTCTGATTTTGTAGTATCTACAGACCGTACATTACCACAAGGAAGCTATGATGTAGCTGTAAAAGGTAGTGCACTTGTTAAAACAGCAGATACTATTCTTGACGAAGAAGTAACAGTAGGTAAAGTAAACGAAGAAGAAAACAGCTTCAAAGTAGAAGACTTCATTGTTATCGGAACAGCTAATACAGAAGACCTTGGTTCTAATGGACTTAAAAAAGGTACTGCAGTATTCAAGATTGGTGAAAAATCTTATACTATGAACGGTGTAAAACAAGAGATGGATGCAGCAGCCTATATCTCTAACGGACGTACAATGATTCCTGTAAGATACATTGCAAATGCACTTGGTATCAATAACACAGATATCTTCTTTGCAAACAATACTGTAACAATCATTGCAGGTAATAAAACTATTTCAATGGAAATTGGAAGCAAAATCGTTAAATTAAACGGTGTAGCAGTACGCACAATGGAAACAGCTCCAGTCATTACTGGTGATAGAACTTACGTACCTGTTTCAGAAATCGGTGCAATCCTTGGCGTAGAAGCTACATGGGATGGCGAAGCTAAAACAGCTACTTTTGAAAATAAATAATCAATAAGTGTATATAACAAATAGTAAAAAGATGTCCTTAAAGGTGCTTGGCCTTTAAGGACATCTTTTTGTGATTATTGTAAACATATATTTTATTTTGATTAAAATAAAAAAGTAAACATAATTTATAATAAAATATTTTTTTTATAAATAAAAAATAAAATATATATTCATAATACACAAATGATTTACAAGGAAATTACAAATGTTTGGTTTATATTGCATAAATAACTTGTACCGAATATAATAAATGATAAATGGTGTAATTTACATAAATTTGGAATAATATTTATGGGGGCTACATCGATTAAAAATTACTAGATATTAGAGGAGGAAGACGATATGAAATTACGTCAAAAATTAGCAGCCGTTCTTGCAGCTACTATGGTAGCAACAGCTATGCCAGTAATGGCAAAATCTGATTTTGCATTAACAAACGGTATCACAATCGCAAAAAAAGATGAGACAATTAACAATGGTAAATTAAGAATTACAATGAAAGATGCTGTAACAACTTCAGCCATGTTCTTTGTAAACTTAGAAAATGCAGAATGGAATGTACCAACTACATCAACTAATGCAACATCAACATCAGGTACAGCATTAACAAATGTAACTGTACAATATAAGAAAAATAACAAAAATGAAGTTGAAGTAACTGTAACAAAACCAGTTGGTGGAACAGGTATGGAAGAGTTTGTTATCCCATTAGATGTTAAATTAACAGGTGGAGATGCAACAGTAGCAGTAGATGGTAACGGAACAGTTATCTCTGATATGGCTCCAGTTGTATTTGCTAAAACTACAGATTCAAAAGCAGCTGTAACAGCAGCAGATTCTAAAAATATTTATAAAACAGGTGTTGTAGCTGATGTAACTATCGAAGAAACAATCGCTGGTTCAATCGGAACAAACACAATCACAGTTAGCCTTGATAACACAGACTATGAGTTTGTAGGCTTAACAGCTGGTAACCTTAAATTCTCTAAAGGTTTCTCAAGCTTCACAACTTCAAACGTAACTTTAAAACAAGATGGTGCTACTGTAACATCTGTTACTGATGATGAATTCACATTCACATTAAGTGGTGCTGCTCAAAATGCTCCAGGTCGTGTAGTGATTGAAGGTGCTAAAGTTAGATTAAAATCTGGTAAAACTGTAAACCCAGGTGATGAAATCGCTGTAACTGTTGAAGGTGAAGGTGTAACAACAACTACAGTTAAAGTTGCAGAAGCTAAAGAGCTTGGTAGCTCATTAGAAATGAAAGACAAAAAAGTAGTAGATATGGTTGCTGGTAAAGATCAAAAAATCACATTTACACTTAAAGAAAATGTAGATGACAGTATCCTTGATAACAGAACAATCGAAGTAAGACTTAACCAAGGTTTCTTAGCGAACACAGAAGTAACAGGTTCTAACCTTACATCTGGTACAGCAGTTAATGCAATCAAAAACGCTATCAAAGTGAACGATGGCACAGCAGGTGCAGACGTTACAGCATTCACACTTGTTACAGATAAAGATGATCGTGTAATTGGTTTTGATTTTGCAGTAGCAGCTGGTGAATTAGAAGCTGACAAAAACGACGAAATCAAATTTGAAGATGTTAAAGTGTACATGCCAGTTGACAAAACAGGTGATGTAGTGATTTCTGCTGAAGGCCGCGCATTAGGACAAACTGTAGAAGTAACAGCTCTTAATGTAACAGCTCCAGTTGAAGTAACAAGTGAAGAATTTACACTTAAAGTTGGTCTTAAAGATCAAAAAGGTGGAAAACTTGTTATCACAGAAACAGACAAAGGAAGATTAAAACAAGGTGAAAATCTTGTTATCGCTATTGATAAAAAAGATGATGGTTTTGTTTTCACAGGTAAACCAGTTGTTAAAGTAACAGAAGGTGACCTTAAACTTGACCTTGATAAGATGGACTATACAGACGGAACAATCATCATTCCAGTATCTCGTGCATCAAAAACAGCTTCAACAATCACCATTACAGAAATGCCAATCAAAGTTGACCGTACAGTTCCAGAAGGTAAATACGATCTTAAACTTACTGGCGCTGCAGTTCAACCAGGATGCATCTTTGGTTCAGTTAAAGTAGAAGATTTCATCAATGTAGGAACACCAAATACTCAAGACCTTTCAGCTAATGGTTTAAGAAAAGGTAAAACAAGCTTCGTAATCGGCTCAAACAAATACCTTGTAAACGGTATAGAGTTAGAAATGGATGCAGCAGCATACCTTGATCCAGCTGGACGTACAATGGTTCCATTAAGATTTGTTGCAAATGCTCTTGGTATTGATGATAAAGAAATTTACTTTGCAAGCAATACAGCAACAATCGTAGCTGGTAGCAAAACAATTTCTTTAGAAATCGGAAGCAAAACAGCTAAATTAAATGGTGTAGCAGTACGTACTATGGACGTAGCTCCAGTTCTTAAAAATGAAAGAACATATGTACCAGTAGGTGAAATCGCATCTCTTCTTGGTGTAGATGCTAAATGGGATGGCGAAACACAAACTGCAACATTTATCAATGAATAATTAAAGTAATACATGTATAGAAAAAGCTATAGCCCTCAAGGGCTATAGCCTTTTTCTATACTAGGATATAATTAAATATTACAAATTAAATACAAAATTAATACAAGATAAAGTTTAACTTGTGATTAAATGAATAAAAATATATAATCAGAATATAAAAATATTAATTTAGATTATATTAATACAGAAAAAAATATAACATAGCTAATATTCAGCTTATAATATTACAATAAAATTACAGATTGAATATTAGATTGACTTAAAAAAATATAGAATATATAATCTAAATTGATAAAAAGAACTTTTCAAATTCTTTTAACAAAATTAAGAAGGGGGACGTGAAATAATGAAACTACGTCAAAAAGTCGCTATGTTATTAGCTGCAGCTATGGTAGTAACAGCTGTACCAGCAATGACAATGGCAAAATCAGATTTCGCTTTAACAAACGGGATTATAGTCAAAGAAAAGGATAAGACTATTGACCAAAATGCTAATCTTAAAATTACTCTTAAAGATGCTTTAACAGCAAGTCCAACAACATCAAGTATTTTCTTCGTTAATCTTGCAAATGCAAAATGGGAAGATACAGGAAAGACTGAAACAACTATAGCTACAGGGGTAACAATTAAGAAAAATAATGATACTGAATTACAAGTAAATGTTAAGACTAATTTAGCAAAGGAAGCTGAAATATTTGTTCCGCTAAATGGAGTAAAAGTAACAGGCGGAGATGCAACAATAGCTGTAGATGGTAATGGAACAGTTATCTCTGATATGGCTCCAGTTGTATTTGCAAAAACTAGTGATAAAAAAGCAACTGTAAGTTTTGGTGATGCTAAAAATATTTACAAAAATGGTACAGTAGCAGATATTACTATTGAAGAACCTCTTAAAGGTACTATGGGAACATCACAATGGGTTGTTCTTGAATTAGACAACACAGATTATATGTTTGTTCTTGATACTTTAACAGCAGGTTCTACATCAAATGGTGACTTTAATTATGAATTATCTAAAGGTTTCTCAGCAGGTGCAACTGTTAGCAATGCTTCTTATGTAAGAGTTGATGGCGAAGATGACCAAAGCAGTATTATCTTCCAATTAACAATGGCTGGAAATTCTGCATCAGCTCCAGGTAGAATTAAAATTAAAGATTTACCAATCAAATTAAAAGCTTCTAGAAACTTCGTTGAAGATGACACAATTAACTTAACAGTTAAAAGTGGAAATAGTGACGATAAAGTAAGCGAAACAACAGGTAAAGTTGCTGTAGCTAAAAAATTAAGCTGTTCAATTGAAATGAAAGATAAGAAAACAGTAGATATCGTTGCTGGTAAAAATGAAAAAGTTAAATTTACTGTATTAGAAAACGTAAATGATAGTATGCTTGATAGAATGATGGAAGTAAGAATTGACAATGCTTTCTTCGCAGATGGCAAAGTTAAAGGTAATAAAGTAACTGATCAAACAATGAAAGTTACAACAAAATTTGCTACCGATACAGATTATACAGCAGCAAGCGCAGGTGGTTACACAGGTCTTTCTGACTTTACATGGGTAAAAAATAAAGATGATGAAGTTATCGGTTTTGACTTTACTGTTCCAAGCGGTGTAAGACAAGCGGATATCGACAAAATTGATTTTTCTGATGTAAAAGTATATGTACCAGTTGACAAAAAAGGTGATGTAAAAATCACAGTTAATGGACGCGCAATTGGTGATGAAATCTCTACAGTAGCAGTTAATGCTGTTGTTCCTTTTGAATTATCTAATGATCAACTTACAGTAAAAGTTGGTATTAAAGAACAAGTTGGTGGTAAACTTGTAATTAAAGAAACTGATAAAGCAAGATTTGATCAAAACAATCCACTTGAAATCACATTTGACAAACAAGATGATGGTTTCTCATTCTCTGGTAAACCTACTGTAAAAGTAGTTGAAGGTGACCTTAAATTAGATATGGATAATATCAAAGATGCAGGTGACAAAATTACTATTCCAGTATTACGTAAATCTACAGTAGCATCTACAGTAGAAATTACAGATTTCAAGATTAAAGTTGACCGTACAGTACCACAAGGTAAATATGATCTTAAATTAAATGGTAAAGCAATTGAGCCAGGTTGTGCAATGGGTAGCTTAACAGTTAAAGATTTCCTTAACGTAGCAACTGCTAACACAGAAGATCTTTCTACAAACAATGGCTTAAGAAAAGGTACAGCTGCTTTCGTAATCGGTAGCGATAAGTTCCTTGTTAATGGTATCGAAAAAACTATGGATGCAAAAGCATACTTAGATCCAGCTGGACGTACAATGGTTCCATTAAGATTTGTTGCTAATGCTCTTGGTATTGAAGATACAAGTATCTACTATGCTCAAAAAACTGCAACAATCGTAGCTGGTTCAAAAACAATCAGTGTAGCACTTGGCGACAAAGTTGCTAAAATCAATGGTGTAGCAGCAAAAGTTATGGACGTAGCTCCAACAATGGTAAATGATAGAGTTTATGTTCCAGTTGGAGAACTTGCTAACCTTCTTTCTGTAAAAGCAGAATGGAATGGTGAAACTCAAACAGCTACATTTACAGTAGAATAATTAGACATTGTCTAAGTTAAAAGCTATGAGAGGATACTCTCATAGCTTTTTTAATGTCTAAAAGTATGTTAAACTATAAAATATAAATAAAATCGAAATATAAGATAGAGAAGGGTGTAATAAAGGTGGAAAACATAAAAGGAAATACGCAGGAGAAGAATGAACAAAGAGTAAATAGGCTACTGATGCTTCCAATTCTATTCATGATAGGTCTTGTACCTTTGGTTGTAAGGCTAAAGGAGTTAGTGTTAGATGGCCTATTAGAAGAAACCTTTAGTCAAAGTGTAATGAATGATTTTTATTCTCAATACAAAGCAACAGTCATAATCGCTCTGGTCATAGGGATGATTATACTTTTGTTTTTATGTTATAACAAGACATGGTTAAAAAAAGATACCAAAATAAAAATTTACCTTATAAGTAGTAGTCTATTGATCCTTATGACAGGCTTAGCTACCTTGCTATCACCCTATAAGCAAGTCGCTTTATGGGGAGCACCTGACAGAGCAGAAGGGATGATTATGTTCCTTTGTTATATGACAATGATGTGGTATAGCATTTATAGCTTCAATGACCCTAAACTTTATAAGTTAATAGTTAGGAGCGCAAGTTTTGTAACGATAGTGATGACTTTCATAGGCTTTACCCAGTACATAGGTAGAGATGTTTTGATTAGTGATTTAGGACTTAAGCTCATTGTGCCAGAAAGCTTAAAGGAAATACGAGAAACTATTACCGTAAGCTTTGAAAAAGCAAGGATTACAGGTACTTTATATAATCCTAACTATGTAGGAAGCTTTGCAGTAGTACTCATACCTCTTTTTGCAGTAGTCATTCCACAAGAAAAACGTTTATTTAAGAAAGTCTTTTTAGGTGTGATGATTGTCTGCAATCTTTTTTTACTCTTAGGAAGTGGTTCAAGAGCAGGTATGGTAGGCTTAGGTGTTAGTTTATTGGTAGTAATCTTATTATTAGCTAAAAAAATACTCAAGAAGCTAAAAAGATTGAGTCAAAATAAAAAATTAGCAGTAGGAATAGTAGCAACTATTTTAATAGTAGTGACTACAACTCTTTTCATAACAAAAGATATAGCATTAGGAAAACTTAAAAGCTTGGTAAGTGAAGGCGTAGCCTTATTGACACCAGTGAGTAAGGATTATGATTATAAGGATAACTTACCTATTAGGGATATGCGTGTACAAGAGGGCAAGCTAACCCTTGTGACACAAGAGCATGAGCTGAATTTGGAGGTTCAAAAGGAAGGGATTGTATTTACAACAGAGACAGGTGAAAAAGTAGATTATTATTTAGTAGACGACATGTACCTTACAGAAGACAGCCGCTTTTCGCCTATTAAGTTTTCCTTATTTTACCGTACAGACACACCTAATGTAGTAGGTGCCATAGGTGTTATAGAAAATGAGAAGGCACGGTTTTTGTACCACTTAGGTGGAGAAGCAGGCTTTACTCTTGTTCATCCTTATGATCAAAGAGCGATTGAAATAGTGGATGCAGAGAGTATAGGCTTTAGAGGAAAGGAGCTATTAGGTTCTTCAAGGGGCTATATTTGGTCACGTACGCTTCCTTTATTAAAAGAAACTTGGCTTATTGGCAAAGGACCAGATACCTATGCCATGGTTTTTCCGCAGAATGATTACTGGGGAAAATATTATGCGCTTAGTGATATTTATACTGTGGTGGATAAACCGCACAATCTTTATTTGCAAATAGCTGTTAATCAAGGAATAATTGCACTTTTAAGTTTCTTAGTGATGGTTCTTGTCTACATAGTCGATAGCTTTAAACTCTATGGTTTGAAAAAACATTATGGAGTGGATGAGCTCATAGGTTTAGGGATGCTGTTATCTGTCATAGGGTATTTAGCAGCAGGCATATTTAATGACTCATCCGTATCGGTAGCACCTCTGTTTTGGGTACTATTAGGCATAGGGATTGCAAGCAACTATAGAGTAGCAAAGAAAAGAGATTAGGAGTCTTATAAATGGGAAAAAAGAGAATTTATCTATCATCTCCCCATATGAGTGAGGAAGGATATGAAAAGCATTACATAAAAGAAGCCTTTGACACCAATTGGATTGCACCCTTAGGTGAGAATGTAGATGCATTTGAAAAGGAGTTAGTAGCTAAGATAAACAAGGAGCCAGATGAACCACTGTATGCAGCCGCTTTATCATCTGGAACAGCGGCTATCCACCTTGCCCTTAAAGCAGTAGGAGTAGGGGAAGGAGATATTGTGTTATGTCAAGACCTTACCTTTTCAGCTACAGTGAATCCTGTTATTTATCAAAATGCAACTCCTGTATTTATTGATAGTGATCATGCAACCTGGAATATGGATCCAGCACTATTAAGGAAGGCTTTAGGAAAATATAAAGACCGTGTAAAGGCAGTGATGGTGGTTCATTTATATGGTATAGCAGCAGATATGGACCCTATTATAAAGCTCTGTCAGGCATACAATGTGCCACTTATCGAGGATGCAGCTGAAAGTTTAGGAACGACTTACAAGGGAAGACATACAGGAACCTTTGGACAGTATGGCATCTATTCCTTTAATGGTAATAAGATTATTACTACCTCTGGTGGAGGCATACTAGTAGCCAGGGACAAAGAAAAAATAAGTAAAGCACGCTTTTGGGCAACCCAGTCTAGAGATGCTGCCAGGCATTACGAACATAGCGAACTGGGCTTTAACTATCGGATGAGTAATGTATTAGCAGGCATTGGCAGAGGACAGCTTAAGGTGCTGGAAGAGCGCATTCAAAAGAAAAGGTATATTTATAAATACTACAAGAGGGAGCTTGAAAATTTAGAGGGACTTAGTATGATGCCTATGCCAAGCTTCCAAGAGAGTAATTGCTGGCTCAGCTGCATTACCTTAAAAGGTAAGGTAAGACCCATTGATATTATTGTAGCACTAGAAAAAGAGAATATCGAAAGTAGACCACTTTGGAAACCTATGCATCAGCAACCTTTCTTTGAAAAGTATGATTTTATAGGGGAAGGTATAAGTAAGATTTTATTTGAAACGGGCTTATGTTTGCCAAGTGATACTAAAATGACAGATGAGGAGCTTGATAAGGTTATCGCTGTTATTAAAGGCTTATTTTAATGAGTAAAGTGGGTGAGAACATGTACATGAGGTGGAAGCGTATAGCGGATTTTATAGGGGCTATGCTGTTAATTTTTATAACGTTTCCTGTTATGCTAATGGTCGCTTTAGTGATCAAACTAGAAGATCCGAAAGGACCTATCCTATTTAAACAAAAAAGACCTGGTAAAAATGAAGTTATTTTTACGATATACAAGTTTAGAACAATGAAGATAGCTACCCATGATACGGAAGGCAATCCTTTATCAGATATGGAGCGTATGATGAAGGTAGGTAAGATTATTAGGAAATTAAGTTTAGATGAGCTCCCTCAATTTTTCAATGTCCTAAAAGGCGAAATGAGTTTTATCGGCCCACGTCCCCTTCTTGTGCAATATTTACCTTACTATAGTGAAGAGCAACGCAAAAGGCATCATGTCAGACCGGGCATAAGTGGCTGGGCACAGGTGAATGGGCGCAATAGCCTGAGCTGGGAAGAAAAATTTCAATTAGATATATGGTATGTGGAGCATATGAGTCTTAGCTTAGATGTGAAAATTATTTTGAAAACACTAAAAAATGTCTTTATGAGTAAAGACATTAACAACTCACAAAAGCATACAATGACATACTTTGGGGAGTGATGGGATGAGACGTTTATTGATAGTTGGAGCAGGAGGACATGGTAAAGTTGTTTTAGAAATGGCTCAGGCTATGGGAGGCTATGATGCCATTTGCTTTATAGATGATCAACTGGTAGGAGAGAAGGTGCTAGGGCATCAGGTTGTAGGTAAAATAGCTGATTGTAAAGAACTTCAACAAAGCTTTCAAGAAGCTATAGTAGCTATAGGTGATAATGCACTTCGATTAGAGTTAACGAAAAAGTTATTGGTAATGGGGTATAAAATGCCTCCTATCATTCATCCTAAAGCTATTATTAGTAGGTCTGCTCAAATAGGTGAAGGCACAGTAGTTATGCCTCTTGCGGTAGTTAATGCTGAGGTCACTATCAATCAAGCAGTTATAGTTAATACAGGGGTAATAGTGGAGCATGATTGCAGGGTCGAAGCAGGGGTACATCTCTCACCACGTTCTAGCCTAGGAGGAACAGTTTATATAGGAGAAAAAAGCTGGATAGGTATGGGGGCAAGTGTCATTCATACTATTCATATAGGAAGCAATGTGATAGTGGGAGCAGGTGCTGTGGTAATTAGAAATATAAAAGATGGAGTAAAAGTAGTAGGAGTACCTGCTAAAGAAATAGTAGATAAAGGTTAAAGTAAACATGAGTTGAAAGGTGGATGCAAGGTGGAAAAAAATAAGAAAGTATTATTCGTAGCAGGAGTAGATATACATATCAAGTATTTCCATCTTCCTTATCTACACTATTTTAAAGAACAAGGGTATGAAGTACATGTAGCTACCAATAGCTCTGCAGCTCTGCCTTATTGTGATAGAAAGCATGGAATCAGTATGGCAAGGAGTCCTTTTAAAGCTTGCAATATACACGGATATAAAGAGTTAAAGAAACTTATAGAGAGAGAAAACTTTGAGCTTATTCATTGTCATATGCCTATGGCAGCTTTTTTAACACGGCTAGCAGCTAAAAGAAACCGTAAAACTGGAACAAAGGTTATTTATACGGCTCATGGGTTTCATTTCTTTAAAGGGGCTCCTCTTCTTAACTGGCTTATCTATTATCCTATTGAAAAAGTATTAGCTCATTATACGGATTGCTTAATCACCATTAATGAAGAGGATTTTTTTAGAGCAAGGAAACATAGATTTGCAGCTAAACAGATTGAAAAGGTGAATGGTGTGGGAATTGATTTAAAACGTTTCAAAGCTGTTTCAGTAGAAGAAAAACAAGATTTGCGAAAAAGGTATGGATATGAAAAAGAAGATTTTATCCTTATGTATGTAGCTGAAATAAGAAAGCAAAAGGGGCAGCAGGAGCTGATTGAATGTATCCCAAGGCTTAAGGAATATATACCTCATCTCAAATTACTCTTAGTAGGTGGAGATGGTAGAAACGGTTATTGCCAAAAGCTTTGCAAAGAATTACAGGTAGAAGAGCAAATAGATTTCTTAGGTTTAAGAAATGACATCCCCCAGCTTTTAAGCATAGCAGATCTTTATGTAGCTCCTAGTCAAAGAGAAGGCTTACCTGTTAATGTCATGGAAGCAATAGCAAGTGGTCTACCTATCTGTGCCACAAAAATAAGAGGACATGTGGATTTAATTCAAGACGAGGTGAATGGGAAACTATTTGAAAAAGGAAACAAGGAAGAACTGATTTCAATTATTTGTGAGATTTATGCTAAAAAAACAAAGGTAGCAAGTTGGATACAGCAAGAATTAATAGATGTGAAAAGATACGAAATAGATAATGTGAAACAAGCTCTAGTAAAAATATATGAAGCATATATCAAGTAAATAAAGGAGAGTGCCATGCCTAAAATAAGTATTATTATACCTGTTTACAATGTAGAAAAATATCTTAAGCAATGTATAGAAAGTGTACTTAATCAGAGTTTTAAAGAGATAGAGATTTTATTGGTTAATGATGGTTCTACAGATAAAAGTGGCGATATATGTGATGAGTATGCAAGAAAAGATAATAGGATTAAGGTTATTCATAAAATAAATGGTGGACTTTCAGACGCTAGAAATGTTGGAACATTAGCGGCTACGGGAGAGTATCTTATGTATTTGGATTCAGACGATTTTTGGATAGAAGGATGTCTAGAAGATATACAGGATATTCTACTTAGGAATCCACAGGTAGAAGTAGTACTTTGTAAATTTGCTAAGTACTATAAAAAAGATAGGATTATAATTAAACCTGCTTTATATGATGAAACTAGAATTTTGGGAAGAAGTAAAGAAGAGGTTTTGAATTACCTATTTGAAACAGAGCAGTATGAACCTTCTGCAAGTTTGAAGGTACTCAATAGAGAGTTTATAATTAAGAATAATTTATTATTCCAAGTAGGACTCCTAAGTGAGGATATTGAGTGGAATCTACGTATGATGTTAGCAGCTCACTCTTTTGCATCCTATAACAAAGCATTTTATATGTATAGACAAAATAGAGTAGGCTCTATAAGTAATACCGGAAGTATAAAACATATTGCAAACCTAGTAGCCATTTGCAGTCTTTATAAAAAAGCAGCTGAAGGAGTAGGAGATGAGCAACTAAAAATAAATTTACTAGATTATAGTGCATTCCAGATGAGTATTGCATTACTAAAGTTTAGCACATTAAATAAAGAGCAAAGAGCTAAAATAGAAAAAGATATTAATCAGGCTAAGCACTATCTATCCTATGCTATAAGAGGAAAACAAAAAAAAATACATCTTATTTATAAAATAATAGGTAGAAAAATAGTTCTCTTATTTAAAGGCTATTACATAGTAAACAAATATTTATATGACATAGGTATTTCGTGAAAGGAGAAGTAATGTGGAAACTCAAAAAATACCTAAAATTATACATTACTGTTGGTTTGGGAAAAAAGAATTACCTAGCTTAGAAAAAGTAATGTTAAAGACATGGAAAGAAAAGTTACCAGATTATGAACTTATAAAATGGGATGAAGAAAGATTTGATATAAAGAGTCAGAAATATGTTAAAGAAGCATATGAAAAGGGAAAATATGCATTTGTAAGTGACTATGTCCGATTATATGCATTGTATCAATATGGAGGGATCTATATGGATACAGATGTAGAAGTATTAAAAGATTTGAGCCCATTATTAGAAAATGATGGATTTATAGGGTTTGAAAGTATTAAATATATAGGGACTTCTCTAATAGCAGCAAAACCTAACAATCAACTTATAAAGGCATTACTAGAAAGTTATAAGGATAAAACCTTTATAAAGGACGATGGAACCTTAAATATAACAACAAACGTGCAATATATAACAAGTTATTTACAATCCGAGGGGATTATACTTAATAATCACTACCAGAAGATAGAACACTTTAGTATTTATCCAAAAGATTTTTTCTCCCCTAAAAGCCTTGTTACAGGTAAAATAAAGTGTACTTCTAATACTTATACAATACATCATTTTTCGGCGTCATGGATGGATTCAAAGGATAAGCTTAAAATAAAAATTTCTCCTGTATTAAACATCTTAAGAAAAGTATTAATAGCTATTATAGGAGAAGATAATTTTAATAAAATTAGATTAAAAATTAAATTTATATAAATTAAAGAGGGTATTTATGGATAAGTATAAAATAACTGTTTTTACTCCTACATATAACAGGCAACGTTTTTTGAAGAGACTATATGAGTCCTTATGTACTCAGACATATAGTGATTTTGAGTGGCTAATAGTTGATGATGGTTCTACTGATAGTACAGAGGAATATATAAAGAAGCTAATAAAGAGTTGTGACAAGTTTACTATTAACTATATAAAACAACCTAATGGGGGAAAGCATCGGGCAATTAATAAAGGTATACACATGGCTAAGGGTGAACTTTTTTTAATCGTAGACTCAGATGATTACTTAACTAATCAAGCACTAGAAAAAGTGGTGTATTGGGAAAATACATTAAAAAACGAAAAAGTAAAATTCAGTGGTATAAGTGGTCTTAGAGTTAAAGAGACGGGTGAGCTTATAGGAACAACGTTTAATGGTATGTACAAAGATACTACTTATATAGAACGAACAAAATATGGCATTACAGGGGACAAATCGGAAGTTTTTTATACAGAGGTAATGAGAAAATATCCTTTTCCTGAATTTGAAGGAGAAAAATTTCTAACAGAAGCAGTAGTATGGAATCGAATGGCCGTAGATGGGTATTTAATGAGATGGACCAATGAACCCTTCTATATATGTGAATATAGAGAAGATGGTTTGACACATCAAGGGCAGGAAAAAAATAAGAATAACTTTGAGGGATTTACTCTTTGGTGCAAGGAATGGTTAGAATATACAAATTCTTGGATTTTAAAGTGTAAAATTATAGGACTTTATACATGGACAGGACGAAACAAAGGAATGAGCTATAAAGCATTAGAAGATAAGTTACAGGTTAATAGAATCTTACAGATAGGACTTTATATGATGACACATCTCTACAAGGGGATCCAATATATTAAAAGTTGTTTGAATAAGTTGAGGAGGAAAAATGAACATACTTTTGAGAATGCAAATTTGGATTAAAGTTATAATGAGTTTTTTGCTTTCTATGAGGGGGTGCCAAAAGGCAAAATTTTATACCTGCAAAGAAACGGTAGAGTATATAGTAGATAAAAAAGTATCTTTAATACGATTTGGAGATGGGGAATTTAATATCATGAGAGGAGAATCTATTTCTTATCAAGGATATTCCAAAGCACTAGGAGCAGGATTAAAAGCTCTTGTGAGAGACTTTAAAGAAAAACAAACTCCCTATTTAGTGTGTATGCCAGCTTATTTCCTTTCCGTTAAGGGAATGAAATTATTAAAAAAAAGAGTATACATTGCCTGTTGGTCGAGGGCCAGAAGGATGTTTAATAAGGATTATGATTATGATGTAACCTATGGAGACTCCTTTTTATTTAGCCAAGGTAATGAGGCAATATATAGTGACATATGGAAAAATGAGAACCAGGTAGTATTTGTGCATCATGATGAGCTTTATGCTAAGAAATTTTTTGATAGATATAACATAAGGTATAAATTTGTGAAGGTGCCTTCTGTAGATGCTTTTACTCACAAAGAGAGCATAGTTAGAAATATTGAGAAATCAATAGAGAATTTATCTAATAAAAAAACATGTATTTTAATATCTGCTGGCCCATGTGCAAAACTATTAGTTAAAGAGTTAGCAGAAAAAGGATACTGGGCTATAGATACTGGACATTGCTGGGATGCTCCACTTCATAGCATACCAAGTAAATAGAATAGGAAATAAAATAATGATGAGTAATACAAAAAGATTTTTAAAGACTTCCGGAGTATATTTTTTAGGTAACGTTTTTACCAAAATGATTTCTTTTTTGCTTTTACCTCTTTATACGAGCAAACTAGATACAAAAAGCTTTGGATACTATGATCTAAGTATATCCCTTATAAGTTTAGTTGTGCCAATAGTATTTTTTCAAATATGGGATGGGGTATTTCGGTTTATTTTTGACTATGAACAAGAAGAAAATAAGTACGAGGTTATTTCTAATGGGCTGGTCATACAAGTAGTGGGAGTATGTTTATATACACTCTTAGTATATATAGTAGAAATTGAATATAAAGGTTTGATTTATTTAACCGGAATAAGTACGGCTATGACTTATTTTTATGCTGTGGTTGCGAGGGGATTTACACAAAATAAATTATTTGTTTTAAGCGGGACAATCAATAGTGTAATCAGCATACTAGTCAATGTGGTTATGATAGGGTTGTTTGATGGAGGAATAGAATCCTTATATATAGCCAGTGTTTTAGGAGCAGTTACACAAATCATTATTATAGAAAGTAGGATAAAAGTATTAAAATACTTTAAAATTTCTAGCCTATCCATGTCCTTAATCAAGGATATGTTGAAATTTGCCATACCCATAGGAGTGAGTACGGTAGCCTACTGGTTACTGAGTGGATTAACACGACTTACCATTACAGCTTCTATAGGCGTACAAGCAAATGGTCTATATGCAGTGGCAAATAAGTTTGGAAGTATATTAGTATTAGGGTTTGGGGTATTTGAATTTGCTTGGAATGAACTTTCTTATACCATAGTAAAGGATGTAGATAAACATAGAATATATGAAACAGGAGCAAATTTAATATTAAAAGTACTACTCATGGGAACAGCAATAGCTCTTCCAGCTATATCTATGCTTTTTCCATATATTATTAACGAACAGTATCATGATGCAAATACGATCATACCTCCCGTTATATTAGGAGTAGTAGCTAATTCATATGCATCTTTTTTAGGGACTATTTTTTTAGCTAATAAAAATAGTTTTTTTGTTTCCATATCCACGATTTGTTCTGCTATTATTAACATGTTAGCATTAAGTATATTAGTGCCTTTGTTTGGTCTCATGGGAGCGGTACATGCCTTGATGATTAGCTTTATAGCGAATGCATGTTTACGTATGATTGTCGTTAAAAAGCTATATAACATAGATATTAATTTAATAGTTGTTTTGGGTGGAGTGACCGTGCTTGGAATGGCATCTATCCTATATTATATACAAAATTGTACATATAGTATTTTCTTTATATTGATTGCCATCCTTATATCACTTTGGGTTTTTAAGAATTGGATAAAAAATATTTTTGGCAATTTATCAAAGTAGGGAGGATTGTACGATGATATTAATAACAGGTGGGATGGGTTATATTGGAAGTCATACAGTGGTTGAGCTTGTAAATAGTGGATATGAAGTCATCATTCTAGATAATTTAAGTAATTCAAAGCGTAGTGTGCTAGAGAAGCTAGAGTTTTTAACAGGGAATTCCCTTACTTTTTATGAGCAAGATTTAAGAGACAAAGAGAAGTTAAGAATGGTCTTTCAAAAGCATGAGATTGAAGCAGTCATTCATTTTGCAGGGCTTAAGGCGGTGGGAGAATCCATTAAAGAGCCTTTAGCTTACTATGATAATAATGTGATAGGGACACTGGTGCTTTGTGAGGTAATGCAGGAGTTTGGGTGCAAGCAACTGGTGTTTTCCTCATCTGCTACCGTTTACGGGATGGCAAATGAAGTGCCTTTTAGAGAGGACATGCCATTATCCACTACGAACCCTTATGGTACAACGAAGTGGATGATTGAACGTATTTTACAGGATCTTTATAGGGCAGATCAAACGTGGCGAATAATGCTATTAAGGTATTTTAATCCTATAGGAGCTCATGCAAGTAGGTTAATCGGTGAGATGCCTCAAGGTATTCCTAATAATCTAGTTCCTTATGTAATGCAAGTAGCAGTAGGGGAGCTTGAGTGTTTGCAGGTGTACGGAAAAGACTACCCAACAGCAGATGGAACAGGTGTAAGAGACTATGTGCATGTAGTAGATCTAGCCAAGGGACATTTGTGTGCTTTGGATTACATACAGAGACATGAAGGGATTGAAACAGTTAATTTAGGGACAGGAAAGGGCTACAGCGTACTTGAAGTGGTTAAGACCTTTGAAGCAATCAGCAAAAAAAAGATTCATTACACCATAGAGCCTAGAAGAGCAGGAGATATTGCAATTTGCTATGCCGACACAACCAAGGCAAAAAAGCTTCTACAGTGGGAGGCAAAAAAGAGCCTCCAAGAAATGTGCACAGATAGTTGGCACTTTATAAAGGCTAAAAAGGATGAGGAGCACTCCCTGTGAGCGTGTCTCCCATCCTTTTTTAATACGCATTTTTATTGATAAAGCCACTCCATAGTGTCATAAGGATAATCTTAAAATCAAAAGACAGTGTCCAGTTTTCTATGTAATAAAGGTCGTGGGCAATGCGGTCTTCGATGGAGGTATCTCCGCGGTAGCCATTGACCTGGGCCCAACCGGTGATGCCGGGACGGACTTGGTGCTTAATCATATAGCGAGGCACCTCTTGCTTAAATTTTTCTACAAAATAAGGACGCTCTGGACGGGGACCCACCACGGACATTTCTCCCTTTAGGACGTTAAAAAATTGCGGGAGCTCATCGATGCTAGTACGTCTCATAAAGCTGCCCCACCACGTTTTACGAGGGTCATCCTTGGTGGTCCATTTATCCTTTTCTTCCTCATCTGTTTGAACACGCATAGAGCGAAATTTATACATCCAAAAGCTTTTACGGTTAGCCCCCACTCTTTCTTGCTTAAAGAGGATGGGTCCTGGGGAAGAACATTTAATCATAACTGCGCAAAAGATAAGGAGCGGACTGATAAGGAAGATAGCTACTAGAGAAAAGGCAATGTCAAAGGCACGTTTTAAAAAGCTGCAAAACGGATTATCCAGTGGCACATGACGGGTATCAATGATGGGCAGGCCATCTAAGTCATCTATGTAAGGCTTTGCAGGGACATATTTGTGATAGTAAGGAATGATATGGGTTTTAACTCCGCTTGTTTCACAAACCTTGAGGAGGGTCCCTAGCTGCTCGGCACTGTTTTCATCGGTAGCAATCATCACGATATCTGCATAATATTTAGTTAAAATGTGAGGGAGGTCTTCTACATTCCCTAAAATAGGATAACCACCAAAAACGCTGCTCTTACGTCCATCACTACGAATGATGCCTAGGATGTTATAACCCCAGTAAGGATGCGCTTTAATTTTATCTAGGAGCTGAGCAGTTGTAGGGGAAGTACCTACAACCAAACAGTGTTTAAGGTTAAAGCCTCTTTTACGATAATGTCTTAATAGGTAGCGGATACAGCCTCTTTCAAAGAGGGTGCCACCTATATTAAAAATAAGGAATAGTCCCAAATTATAACGTGAGAAATCAGATAAGTCAAAAAAGAAAAGCCCTAAGGTTAAAATCAAAAAACCTAATAAATTTGCAACGAGTATGCTGTAGATTTCTTGGGCAAAGGGTTTAATACGCCTTGAATGGTAGAGGTCAAACACACTATAAAGGATAAAATACACGGGAAGCATCAGGAGGATAGGCAGGAAATTGCGTATAAATTCCAGAGTAATAATACCATCCTTCATGATGAAAAATCGCACATAATAAGCGGCTAAAAAGGCTACCACAATCATAAGCATATCCAGGATAACCTGTAAACTATTTAAATATTTTTGGTTTTGACGAATCATGTAAACACCTCTTTCTACTGCTTTCATCATTATAGCATAAATGCTGGGAAATATTATAGTAATTTATCCCATTAGGTAGAAAGTTAAGGGGAAAGGTGTTATACTAAAACAAAAAAAATCCATGTTATATGGAGACAGAGTAACTCATTTATAGGGGGATTGACGAATCATGTCACAGACTATCCAAACCAATCAGGCGACTTCGCCTAAAAGGCAAACAGCAATCAAGAAGGGGATACCCTTAAGTTCTATACCTACCATGCTACTTCTAGGTATTGTACCACTTATAACAAGGCTTAAAGTAATGGATGCCACCGAAGAAGTGAAGGCAGTTTTTAAACAAGCACAAATAGCAGACTTTTTTTCTTATCATAAAGCTACTTTTATCCTTCTCTTAGCGGTCACGATGCTCGTGATTTTGTTTTTTAGCTTTTCAAAGGAAGACCTTCAGAAATACAAAGAGCTTAAAGTTTTTGTAGAAGCCCTTGGTGGTTTCTTAGTATTTAGTCTTCTTTCTACTTTCTTTTCACCTTATAAAGAAACAGCTCTTTGGGGAGTACCAGGACGTATGGAAGGGATGCTGATGATCGGTGCCTATGGTCTCATGATGCTCTATGCCATCTACAGCTTCAAGGAGGCTAAACACTATACATACATAATCATCAGTTTAAGCTTTTTAGTAGGTGTACTGACCTTCCTAGGGATTTTTGAATACGTAGGACATAACCTTTTAAGCAGTACAGATTTAGGTCTTAAGCTCCTCTTTCCTGCCGAGTACGAACAGCTTAAGTCCATGCTTCAATTAGAATACACTGAGGGAAAGGTGTATGGTACCCTTTATCATTACAACTATATGGGAAGCTTTGGTGCCCTCATGGTGCCACTTTTTGCAACGCTCTGCCTTTATCTTAAGGACATCAAAGCAAAGGTGTATTGTGGGTTTTTTATGCTTTGTTCCTTATTCTTACTTTTTGGAAGCACATCCCGTGGGGGTCTCATTGGGGTAGCTCTCGCTTTTGCAGTAGCAGTGCTTATCTTTAGCAAAAACATCCTTAAAAATTGGAAATTCACCTTGCCTGTAGCCCTTGCTCTCGTAGTGGTAGTAGTGGGTCTTAACGTGATGACAGGTGGCACTATCTTTGAGCGAATCCCTAGCCTCATAAAGGATATTGGGATTTCCTTAAGTGGCAGTGATCAGGACTTTGACTACAAAGACCATATTCCTGTGCGGGATATTACCTGTCAAGACGGCAAAGCTATCTTGGTGACACAAACCGACGAACTTCACCTTCAGCTAGAAAATGGCGAGCTGAAAGCCTATGATCAAAACCAAGCAGCCATCAAGCTTATTGACCAAGGAGATATGGTTACTCTAGCCGACGAGCGTTTTAGCTTATTTACCCTAACTAAGGTCTATGATACAGATAACAACTGGGCAGCATTTACACTAGTGATCAATGGAAGAAATACCTTTGTCTTCCGCATGAATGATCAAGAAGGTGTGTATATGATTAATAGCTTTACGCAAGAAAAGGAAGACATTGCTTACCCAGAGACTTTTGGTTTCCAAGGTAAAGAGCGTTTAGGCTCAGCACGAGGCTATATTTGGTCTAGAAGTATCCCAATGCTCAAAAATACACTCTTTATAGGACATGGACCAGATACTTATCCTATGGAATTCCCACAAAATGATTACCTAGGCAAGTATTATGCCTACAATACACCTAACATGATTGTGGATAAACCACATAATTTATATTTACAAATTGGCATCAATCAAGGTATTGTGGCACTTGTTGGCTTTCTTGTGTTAGTGGGAGCTTATATTATACAAAGCCTAAGATTGTATATCTTTAAACGTCGTTATGTAAAGGAAGAAATTATTGGGATTGCTACCATGCTTTCCGTTGTAGGTTATTTAGGAGCAGGTTTGTTTAATGATTCAGTTATATCAGTAGCACCTATCTTTTGGATTTTATTAGGTATAGGATTAGCTATAAATAATATGAATAAGAAGATAGAAAGAGCTTAAAGCAAGTGACAGTTTTAAATTAGGAGGTTTATGTGAAGTGCAAGATTTGATTTCTATTATAGTCCCAGTATATAATGCCTCTAATACTGTTGAAAAAACAATTCAATCTATTTTGAAACAAAGCTATACTCATTTCGAAGTGATTGTTATAGATGACTGTTCCAGTGATAATTCTTTTGAGATTTTAGAGGCATTAGAGAAAATAGATAAGAGAATTATTCTATATAAGAATGAAAAAAACCTAGGTGTATCACAAACAAGAAACTACGGGATATCTAAAGCAAAAGGCGAGTTTATCGCCTTTCTAGATAGCGATGATGAGTGGAGAGAGAATAAACTAGAACTACAGCTTCAGTACATAAAAAAGCAGCAAGCAGATCTTTGCTATACAGCTTATGAGATGGTAGGTGAAAAGGATAGTTTAGGTGTTTACTGTAGTGTACCAGCTCAAGTTACTTATAAAGAGTTACTAAAAGAAAATAGTATTCTTTGTTCCAGTGTATTGGTAAGAAAAAGTAGATTAAAAGAGATGCCATTTAATAGTGAGTTTTTTCACGAGGATTTCGTATTATGGTTAGAGCTACTTAAGGAAGGCTGTAAGGCTGTTGGATTCCAAGAAAGCTTAGTACGCTACCAAAAGGGTGGTCGTTCAGCTGATAAACTTCAGGCAAGTAAAAACAGGTGGATTATCTACCGTAAGTGTGAGCAATTAGGTAGACTAGGGGCAGTTTATTATTTCTTTCACTATATGATAAATGGCATTAAAAAGTATTATGTAAAAACTAATAGTAGTAAGGAAATAAGTACATAGAGTATAAGTTGAGGATATGATTGATGGGTATAATGAAAAAAGGAATTTACAGGACATACAAAGTATTACACGGTTTTCCAGGGGTAGTACCTATTACCCATTTTTTTTATAATCGTATTATACCTTATTTTAAAACTAGTGAAAGACCCTATATTTATAGACAACAATTGGAAACACCTTTAGATAAGAAAGAGGTGGCATATAAACAAATAGAAGAGTTAACGATTGCTATTATTTGTGATGAAATGACTTTTGCAGGATTTAAAAAAGAGTGCAAATGTGTTTTTGTTACACCATCTAATTGGATGGAAGTATTTCGTAAGGTTAAGCCAGATTTATTCTTTTGTGAATCAACATGGTCAGGAATCAATAAGTATAAGGACTGTTGGAGAGGCAGAATTTATAAAAATGGTAAGGCAGGGTTTGAAAACCGTAAAGATTTACTTCATATTTTAGATTTTTGCCAGAAAAGTTCTATTCCAACAGTGTTTTGGAATAAAGAGGACCCTACTTTTTTTCATGATAAAGAGCATGATTTTGTAAGCACAGCTTTATTGTTTGACTATATTTATACAACGGCAGAAGAGTGTATACCACAATATAAGGAACTAGGTCATGAAAAAGTGAATACATTGATGTTTGGTTTTTCACCCCAACTTTTTAATCCTTTAGGTCATAAGCCTAATAAAGAACAGGTTATATTTGTAGGAAGTTGGTATCAAGACCAAACTGAACGTTGTGAAGATATGAAAAGGCTATTTGATACAATTATTGATAAAGGGTTGAAATTAGAAATTTATGATAGACACTCAGAATCAGGTAATCCTTTGAATCAATTCCCAGAGCAATATAAAGAGTATATTCATCCAAGTATTAATTTTGAACAACTTAGCCAAGTCTTTAAAAGAGTGCAATTTGGTATAAATATTAACACTGTAAAAGATTCTAAAACAATGTTTGCCAGAAGAGTATTTGAAATGATGGCATCTAATCTTATGGTAGTAAGTAATGATTCGAAGGGAATGAGAGAACTTTTTGGAGAAAAGGTTTGGTTTATTAATGAGAGTATTGATTTGGAAAAGGTTGAAGATTATTGTCAAGATAATTTGAGATATGTTTTTTTAAAACATACCTGTAGGCATCGCTTAGTACAAGTTGCTACTGAGGTAGGGATACTGCAAGAAGACCTACCGCCAACGATTTATATCATTTATAAAAAGCAATATGGTATAATCCAACATTTCAATAAAATAAATTATCAAAACAAGATAGGTTTAATTGAAAGAAATAACCAACTCTATCACATAGCAGATGATAGAGCAATTAATGAGCAAGAAATGGATGCAAAGGGCTTCGTAATCTGGATAAGTAAACTAGAGTATATACCCAATTTAGCGTTTATGCAAACACAGTTTTCATATATTGAAGAAGAGTGTGGTATAAGTGAAGAAGGACCTAGATATAGTTTTGAAGTTAACTCAAACAATGAAAAAGTTTTGTTTAAACTATCTCTATTTAAAAAAATAAAGCAAGATAGGAAGCGAAGCACAAAAAAATATTTTGTATAGGGTAAATTTAGAGAAAAGGCGGTTATAAACATGAAGGTAAGTGTTATTGGACTCGGATATATTGGATTACCAACAGCATTAATGATGGCATCTCATGGTGTAGAGGTAATTGGTGTGGATTTTAATAAGAATTTGGTTGAAACCTTGAGGGGTGGACATACGACATTCCAAGAAGAAGGTTTAGATGAGCTTTTTAAAAATGCTTTAGAAAGTGGGATAGAATTTAGTAGTGAGTATAAAAAGGCAGATATGTACATTGTAGCTGTACCTACACCTTATGACAAAGCCAGTAAAAAAATAGATGCTACATATGTAGTTAGCGCAATAAAAGAGGTTATGAAGATATGTGATAAGGGAGCTATCGTAGTTATAGAGTCAACTATTTCACCGGGAACCATTGACCGCTTTATAAGGCCAGTTATTGAAGAAAATAACTTTAAAATTGGAGAAGATATTCATATTGCCCATGCACCAGAACGTATTATACCAGGAAATATGATTTATGAACTTAAGCATAACTCCCGTACCATTGGTGCAGATAGCAAAGAGATTGCTGAGCAAATTAAAGAAGTTTACGTAAGCTTCTGTCAAGGTAATATTGTTACTACTGATATCCGTACAGCTGAAATGACAAAAGTAGTGGAAAATACCTTTAGGGATATCAATATTGCTTTTGCCAATGAGCTTGCTAAAATTTGTAGACAAGATAATATGGATGTGCATGAGATTATTCGTATTGCTAATATGCATCCTAGAGTAAACATTCTTCAACCAGGTCCTGGTGTAGGTGGACACTGTATCTCTGTAGATCCATGGTTTTTAGTGGGAGATTACCCAGGTCTGACAAATCTTATACATCAAGCAAGAAAAATTAATGATAGCATGCCAGCATTTGTACTAGGACGCATCGCTACTATTATGAAGGAGCACGATATCAAAGATGTTTCAAGAGTTGGTTTATATGGGCTTACCTATAAGGAAGATGTAGATGATGTAAGAGAAAGTCCAACACTACAGCTTTTAGAATGTATGCAGAGGCATTTAGCACAGGGGATTAAGGTATTTGACCCTATGGTAACAACTAAGTTAGTAGATAATCAATATGATGATTTTGACGTATTTAAAAGAGAAGTCGATTTAGTGGTGATTATGGTTGGACATAGTCATTTAAAGCAACATATAAATGAGCTTAAAGATAAAGTTATACTAGATACACGCTGTGTATGTCCTTTCGAAAAAGTTTATAGACTATAAAATATACTTAAAACGTGATGGAGGGAAGTAATGAAAAAAGTTATGACAGTCTTTGGTACAAGACCAGAAGCTATAAAAATGTGTCCTTTAGTAAAAGAGCTCAAACAGAGAAAAGAATTACAGACAGTAGTCTGTGTAACAGGACAACATAGGCAAATGTTAGATCAGGTATTGGCGTGTTTTGAAGTAGAACCCGATTATGATTTATCAGTCATGAAGGAGAAGCAGACGCTCTTTGATATTACAACTAATATTTTGCTTAGAATTAAAGAAGTATTAGAGAAAGAAAGGCCAGATGTTGTATTAGTTCATGGGGATACCTCTACAACTTTTGTTACAACACTTGCATGTTTTTATTTACAAATTCCAGTAGGGCATGTAGAAGCAGGACTGCGTACACACAATATTTATTCGCCTTATCCCGAAGAATTTAATCGCCAAGCTGTAGGAATTGTAGCCGAGTACCATTTTTCACCTACAGAAACTTCGCGTAATAATCTATTGAAAGAAGGTAAAGCTCCAGAGAAAATCTATGTAACAGGTAACACTGCAATAGATGCTTTAAAGACTACAGTTAAACAAGATTATAATCATGAGATGCTAGAGTGGGTCAAGGATAATAGGTTGATTATGCTCACTGCACACCGTAGAGAAAATCTTGGAGAACCACTTTATCATATGTTTAGAGCAATTAAAAGAATTGTAGATGAAACACCAGATATAAAAGTGATTTATCCCATTCATATGAATCCTATTGTAAGAAGTGCTGCTAAAGAGATATTTGGAGAGCATGAAAGAGTACGTATTATAGAACCATTAGATGTACTAGACTTCCATAACTTTCTTGCTAAGTCCTACCTTATTCTTACAGATAGTGGAGGTATTCAAGAAGAAGCACCTTCACTTGGTAAACCCGTTCTAGTGATGAGAGATACGACTGAAAGGCCAGAAGGAATTGCAGCAGGTACACTTAAGCTAGTTGGCACAGGTGAAGAAACTATATATAGTGCATTTAAGACTTTATTAACTGATAATAAAGAGTATGAAAAAATGAGTAAGGCATCTAACCCTTATGGTGATGGAAATGCTTGTAAGCGAATTGCAGATGTATTAGTTAGATAAAGAGGTAAAAGTTATGACTTGTTAGTATCCTGTTATTTGAAAGGATGTACTTAAAATGTTAGAAAATATTAGAATAGTATTTAAAGAAAATTACAATAATAGACATAGGTTATTTAGGTTAGCAAATTATGAATTACGTTCTCAAAATAGCGGAACCATGTTTGGATTTTTATGGAACTTTCTTAATCCAGCTTTGCAAATTTTTGTTTTTTGGTTTGTATTTGCAATTGGATTAAGAACAAGTCCACCTCAAGGGGGCTATCCTTATATTATTTGGATGATTGTAGGGATTATTCCTTGGTTTTATATTAGTACAGCTTTAACAACTACAGGTAATTCAATCTATGCCTTCAGTGGTGTATTAAAAAGGATGCCAATACCGCTTTCTATAGTTCCAGTTAAGTCTGTTTTATCAGCATTAATAGGGCATTTATGGGCAATGCTAGTAGTAATAGGAATTATATTTTGTTCTGGATATACAATAAGTGGTTATTGGTGGCAAACTTTTTATTACATGCTATGTAGCTTTGCTATATTAGTAGCATATTCCCTTATGGCATCAGCTATAGTAGTTATATTTAGAGACTTTCAAAAGATAATGAATTCTATTATAAGACTTCTTTTTTATATTACACCTGTTGTATGGGTACAAGAGAAGCTACCAGATAATCTTATATTTATTTTAAAACTTAACCCATTTGCCTATATTATTGATGGTTATAGAGATAGTTTATTATATGGCAGAGGACTTATGTGGCACTGGAAACAAGGTGTGTTTTTTTGGGTTATAACAATTGTTATATTTATCATTGGATGCAATATACATATGAAGTTTCGTAAACAGTTTATTGATTTAATATAAAGAAATTGGTGGTTAATATGGAAAGTAATTTAGCAATTAAATGTACGAATTTATATAAGAGATACCCTTTGTATTCTGGAGATGCAGAAAGACTAAAGGGGCTCTTTTTGCCCTTTTATAAACCTCAGGAATTTACAGCTCTTTCAGGAATTAACCTAGAATTTAAAAAAGGAGAGATTGTAGGACTAATAGGCCTTAATGGTTCAGGAAAATCCACACTTGCAAGTATTATATCAGGTATTACTTATGCAACTAGTGGTATAGTTGAGGTTGATGGTGAAGTAAATATGCTTTCAGCAAATGCTGGGATGGAAAATCAACTAACTGGAATACAAAATATAGATTATAAGTGTTTATTATTGGGCTTTAGTAAATTAGAGACAGAAAGAATGAAAGAAGATATTATTGAGTTTGCAGATATTGGTGTACATATTAATCAACCCCTTAGGACTTATTCAAGTGGTATGCGCTCAAGACTTGGTTTTGCCATATCAGTACATATGAATCCAGATATTCTGATCATAGATGAAGCACTGGCAGTAGGAGATAATAGTTTTACGGATAAGTGCCTAAACAAAATGGAGGAATTCAAGACAAAGGGAAAGACAATACTTTTTGTAAGCCATGCAGTAGGACAAATGCAAAATTTTTGTGATAAGGTAGTTTGGCTGAATAAGGGGAAGGTTATAGGAGTAGAAATACCTGAAAAAATTCTTATGCCTTATTGTGGTTTTGCCAGGGAATTCAATGCAATGACACATGAAGAAAGAATAGAATTTACCCCTATCTTAAAGAAGTACCAAGAGAAATACCTATAACCGCAAAGGAGAGTAAAAATGGCGAACAATGATAAAATTTATGAGGTATATAGAGGTAAAAGAGGGGTAGAACTAGAGAGAAAAACAAAAGAAAGAATAGAATGGATTTTAAATGAAGTAGATACAGCTAATAGTATACTAGATATCGGCTGTTCACAAGGTATTATTTCCTTACTAATGGCACAACGTGGACAAAAGGTATATGGACTAGATATTCAGGAAGAAGCTATAAAATTTGCGGAAAATCTACTTGAAAATGAATTTGAAGCTTGTAAGGAAAATATTAAATTTAAATGTATAGATTTCATGAAATTTGATACTGATAATAAGTTTGATTGCATTGTAATTACTGAGGTATTAGAACATTTACAAAATCCTATAGAGTTTCTAGAGCATGCTAAAAAGTTTTTAAAGCAATCAGGGCGGATTATTATTACAGTGCCTTTTGGAGTAAATGATCATCCAGATCACTACTCAACTTTTTACCTAAGTAATCTAGTAGCTATAGTGGAAAAGAGTTTTGAAATTAAGAAGGTACAGTATATAGGCAGATGGACTGGATTAATAGCTATAAATAAAGAGGACACTCAGCTGTTTTCATATACTCAAGAGGAAATCTCAAAGTTAGAAAATAATTTTTTAGAAGTTGATTGGGAAATGACTAAAAGAATACAAACTTTATATCAAAATGGTATAGAAGCAAATGCAAAGTATAAACAAGCCACGGAGAATTATGAGCTTCTAAAACAAAAGTATATATATGAGTTAGAGAAAAATAAAGAGCTTCTGCAAGAAAATACAAGACTTACAGAAGCTAAAGAGATAGTAACTAAATTAATTCAACAATTATATGGTGAAATGGGAGATGAAGTTCAAATATTAAAAGAGAGCAAGGCTCTTATAAGTCGACTTGAAACACAAAACAACTATTTAAAACATGAAAATGCAGAGTATAGAAGAAAACTATCATTAATCACAGATACCTCTATAGGAAAGATAGGCATAAAGGTATACAAGTTACTAAAGAAGATAAAATCTAAGTTACGTTAATGGGGGTATAGAAGTGTTAGATTTAAGTTATTTAGATAAAAGGATAAAAAAGCTTGAAGACATTAAAAAAGAAGTTTTTAATACATTAAGTACAATAGGAATACAGCTAGAGAAAAAAGAAAAGCTACATCAGAATTTACTCCATAACTTTAAGCTTGATATTAAACATTTGAAAGAGTTAAGGATCGCATGTGTTATGGATCGATTCACTTTAGACAGTTATTCGCCTGAATGTAACCTTCTTGAACTTACTCCAGATGGTTGGAAGGGTGAAATTGATAAATTTTCTCCTCATCTAATATTTATTGAATCAGCATGGCAAGGAAAAGACAACTTATGGTATAGAAAGATTGCCAATGGAAGTAAGGAATATTTTGAAATGACTAGTTACTGTCAAGAAAAAAATATCCCTATTATTTTTTGGAATAAAGAAGATCCTGTCTATACAGATACTTTTATGATTGCAGCTAGAATGGCAGACTTTGTTTTTACAACAGATATTGATTGTATAAAAAAATATAAAAATATACTGAAGCATGATAATGTTTACCATCTTCATTTTGCTGCCCAACCTCAAATCCATAATCCTATAGAAAAATATGAAAGAAAAGATAAATATTGTTTTGCAGGTGCATATTATCATAAATATGTAAAGAGATGTAAGGTATTTGATGATTTTGCTAACTTTTTTATTGAGACGAAGGGATTAGATATTTATGATAGAAACTATAAAAAAGCCTTACCAGAGCATGCTTTTCCTGAGAAGTATGAAAAGTATATACTAGGCAAATTAGACTCAAGTGAGATAGATAGAGCGTATAAAGGCTATAACTTTGGAATTAATATGAACTCTGTAGATCAATCTCAAACCATGTTTGCACGCAGGGTATTTGAGATGCTGGCATCAAATACGGTAACAGTAGGAAATTATTCCAGAGGTGTAAAAAACCTATTTGGGGATCTAACAATATGTACTGATGATAGTGAGACATTAAAACAGAATGTTACAACGTGGTGCAAAGATGAGCAGACCTTTAGAAAGTATAGATTATTAGGCTTAAGGAAGGTATTAAGTGAACATCTCTACGAAGATCGTCTTTCTTATATTGTAGAAAAGATATTTAACAAAAATATAAAAAAAGAACAACCTTTTATTAATGTATTTTGTGAAGCAACGACTTCTGAAGAAATAGCGTATGCCATAGCTTCTTTTGAAAAGCAGACCTACTTGAGAAAAAAACTTTATCTTATTACAGAAGATGAAGTCAATACAAGTAGTCCTATGATAACCTGCCTTAAGCTAGAACAAGTAAAACAAAAAGTTAGCAAACTAGTGGGTGAAGAAGAATACATAGCAGTATTTAATGTTAACAATTATTATGGGAAAAATTACTTGTTAGATTTAGCACTAAATACTCGTTATAGTAATTTTAATGGAGTAGGAAAAGCAAGTTTTTATGAAAATGTAGAAGATAAACTAAACGTTAAGGGAAACAACACAACTTATAAAAAAGTGAATTCACTTGTACTCGATCAGGCAATAGCAAAAAGTA
Organism: Sporanaerobium hydrogeniformans; assembly: GCF_002735925.1. Lineage (GTDB taxonomy): Bacteria > Bacillota > Clostridia > Lachnospirales > Cellulosilyticaceae > Sporanaerobium > Sporanaerobium hydrogeniformans. The sequence continues at coordinate 53,827 of NZ_PEDL01000013.1, forward strand.
GTTTATTTACTGACGATACTTTACAAAGTATTTTAGCGTCAAGAGTTTTACAAGATGAAAAGCTTATTTCCGTAGATGAGTTCAACTTTTGCAAGGGATTAGTGGCACATGATTGTATAGAGGTAGATGATTTAAAGCTATCCGATCAAGGGATTGCTATGCAGCGTATTCAAAAAGCTGCAGAAGGTATAAAAACAAGTCAGTTTATAGGAGAAGGAATAACTATTGAGGCTGGTGAGCTATTTAGTTGTATAAAACAAAAATCCAAAGAACCTATTACTATTACACAAACAGGTAATAAGTTAGTTTTAGTTAGTAGGCTTGAGGAAGATAAAAATTATTATATAAACATTGAAAAATGGCATAATGTAAAGGATTTTATAGAGGGAAAATATATTAATTTTATTTTTAATGGTATAGGAAGTTTAGATAACCTTGGAACATGTATCTTTTATGATAAAGACAAAAACAAGCTTTCGGCAACCTTTACTAAGTTTAATAGATTATTTAGTGCAGAGGTTCCGGAAAGTGCTACTTATTTTAAATTGAATTTTAGAATTAAAGGGAGTGGCGAGTTTAAAATAGATGAGATTATAATTGGTTCTAATAAAATACCAGATGAAAAGGCATGCTTTCTTTCGCGATCTAACGTACTAGTACTATCTAATCAGTATCCCTCACAAGAGGAACTTTATAGGAATATGTTTGTTCATAAACGTATGATGGCCTATAAGGAAGAGGGCTTTATTTATGATGTAATGAAGATGAATATCTATGCTAAAAATGAATATAGAGAATTTGAAGGTATCAATGTTGTTGAAGGACAGGGAGAAGTACTAGCCAATATTTTAGAAACAGGGACTATAGATACAGTTTGTGTCCACTTTTTAGATAGACCGATGTGGGAGGTACTAAAAACTTTTAAAGATAAGCTTAGAATTATTATTTGGAGTCATGGTGCAGATATTCAGCCATGGTGGCGAAGAGAGTACCTCTATCAAACAAAGGAAGACCTAGAGAAAGCTAAAAAGGATTCCGATATGCGCATGAACCTTTGGAAGGAAGTTTTTGATAGTTTAGAGGAATATAATCTTCATTTTGTCTTTGTCTCTAAGCATTCTATGAACATGGTGTTAGAAGATTATAAGATGAATTTATCGGTAGATAAATATAGTATCATCCATAACTGTATTGATACGAATATGTTTAATTATATAAACAAGGATATAGAGCAAAGGAAGAGGATCCTTTCCATCAGACCCTATGCAACAAGAACATATGCCAATGATTTAACTGTAAAAGCCATCCTCCATCTATCTAATAAAGAATGTTTTGAGGATATGGAGTTTAGAATTATCGGTAATGGAGAACTCTTTGATGAAACAGTCAAGCCTCTAAGAAAATTTAAAAACGTATTTATCGAAAAGAAGTTTTTACGTCAGGATGAAATTGCGGATTTACACAAAGCGTATGGTGTGTTTGTAGCACCTACAAGGATGGATACTCAAGGAGTATCGCGGGATGAAGCTATGTCAAGTGGACTTGTTCCGATCACTAGTGCAGTGGCAGCAATACCAGAATTTGTAGATAGTCAGTGTGGAATACTCGTTGCAGAAGAGGAATATATAGGCATAGCAGATGGAATGGAAAAACTTTATAATGAACCAGAATATTTCTTGCAATTGTCTAGGAATGCGGCAGAAAGAGTACGAAAACAATCTTCCAAGGTCTTTACTATTCAAAAGGAGATTGAACTAATAAATTAGTAGGTGAAGGAGAGGACACGGTGACATTTGATTCATTTCAAGTAGATGTAAAAATTGAAGAAAATAAATTATGGTGTGAAATTATATTAGAACAAGAACCAAAATATGAAAACTTAGCATATGCCTTTTATTTGCTACTTAATGGAAGTAAGATAAAAGTTTCCTCGTATACAAGTTCAAATCAAGCACAATTTCCACTAATAGAGGATGGTAAGTATAAAGTGATGGGATTTGTAAGGCAAGGTGAAGATAGATTTACCAATATGTCCAATGAAATTGAATTTACTTTTGATAACCATTATCCAGTGCCTACTTCTGAATACGAAAAAAATCCTATAAGTATTAGTATTTTTGGAAGCTGTGTTACTAGAGATGTATTAGAATATGATAGAAGAAAAAGATTAAAATTACAAACATACATTGCTAGGCAGTCTATTGTGTCAGCTGTTGAAAAATCAGTGGACATAAATATGGATGATATTTTTTTAAACTCTAAATTCCAAAAGCAATGTGTATATAATGATTTCAAAAAGAATGCATTTGAATTCTTTAATAAAGATGGAAGTAAGTATCTTATTATTGATTTAATTGATGAAAGGTTTAAGTTAGTTAAATGTAAAAAAGAAAATTCTTTGGTAACGTACTCTACGTATCTACAAGAAAGTAATCATATAAAAAATCCTATTTTTGTTGAAAAGAAAAAAAGTATATTTAATGGTAAAAAGTATTATGTGGATGGAATGCCTTTAGAGAATTATTTAGGGAAATTTTGCTCAAAGATCAAAGCAATTTATTTTGAAGACCATATTATTATACATAAATGCAAAATGGCACAGTTTTATATAGATAAAGAAGGTAATACTAAGAAGTTTGATGAAAGTTATTTGATTTATAATAAAAACATTAATGAATTACTAGAATATATGTACTCTTATTTAGAGTGTAACTTGCCACAAGCAATGGTAATTAATATTAGTGATGAATATTTAGCAGATGAACAACATAAGTGGGGACTTTCACCAATGCATTATCAAAAGGAATACTATATCAGCGTTTTTAGTAAGATTGAAAAATATGTAACCTTACAACAAAGTTAGGGAGGTTAAAGTAATGCAAAAAATAAGGAATAAAAATATTAATATACCTACATTTGAAGATATTATAAATAAAATTAATTCTATTGATACTGTTATTAAACTATCTTTTATATCATCTATGATATTCTTCATTATAATACATGGGGGTTTTTTTTCTCAACGCTTAGTCAATGAAGATAGTAGGCATATGCTATATGGGTGGGGGACAATATCTAATTTGAGATTAGGAAGAATATTTGGCAATATTTTAATATACGACTTGAATTCATGGACTCTTGGAGTTATTTCAGCACTTTATTTATCTTTAGCTTCGATGCTTATTGTGTCATTATTTAGGATAAAAACTAAGGGCGGTGTTATAGTTGCAACTGCATTAATGATAGGGTTTCCTGCATTGCCATATATGTATGGATACCTATATTCATCACACATATTCTCAAGAATTATTTTCTTATCGGTATTGGCAGTATGGTTAACAAATAAGTATAAATATGGATTTATACCTGGGATATTGGCCTTTTTTATATCTATAGGTAGTGGGCAATATGGTCTTAGTATTTGTATGGTAGTTTGTATAATGACATTAATTGTAGAAGTATATTATGAACAGAAAGTTGACAAAAAAACTTTAATTAAAGGGATTAAGCTTTTAGTGATGGGTATATTTGGTATTATAGGCTATCTTATATTACTCAATGGTTTATTGGAAATTCAGGATATTCAACTTGCTTCGTACAAGGGCTTTGATAATATGGGAGAAATAGGGATAAATCAATTTAAAAATATAGGATTAACATACCTGCTTTTTTACCAATTTTTCTTTGGGGAAAAGTTTTTCTTTGTTTCTGATTTACAACAAACAATTTATATAATATTTTTTCTTATATGTGGAGCATTTTTCTTTAAATCATTAGGTACTCATAAGTTAAAGAAGTGTATTATATTAATTATATTAATTTTAACGATTCCTATAGCTATTTTTATTTTAGATATAATTGCACCTCAAGCAGGCACGTATGTGGTTTCTATTTATCAAATGGTATATTGCCTTGTTTTGCCTATAGCATTTCTTGAGACTAACATAAAGACTATTTTGGATAAAATTCTTCATTGGGGAATATTCTGCATACTAGTTGTTACTATATTTATAAATTATTCACTAACAAGTACTAATTATCTAAAACAAGAAGCAGTAAATGAATATACTATGCTTTTTGAAAATAGATTATTTACTAGGATTGAGCAATATCCAGGATTTACAAATAAAATGCCTATTGCTATTTTGTCAGATAAAAACATATCTTATATGGGAATTAATGATAGTCCATTTTTTCCTAAAATTATAAACGATACAGGAATTTATCTAAAATATTCAGGATTAGCTGCATATCCATCTTTAAAGACAGTTTCACTTATGGAGAATTATTTAGGTGTAGATTTAGTTCATGCATCAGATGAGCAAGTGAATTTAGTTTTATTAAGCGATGAATATAAAGAAATGGGGACATATCCTTCAGCAGAAGGTATAAAAATAATAGATGGAGTATTAGTAGTTAATTTATATGATTATAGAATTGATATTATTAAAAATGAAGAAGATGAAATAGAACTTTCTCTTGAAATTATAAATGACTCACTAGTAGACAAAAGTATTACTACAGCATGGTATGTTTATAAAGATGGACTTAGAGTTCCTGAGTTAGATAAATGGTATGATGATTCATTGAAATATATTGCAAAGTTAGAAGATGGAGAATACTACATGACTTGTTTTGTAAAATCTGCAGAAAAGAGAACAACAAAAACAATAAATAGTGCAACATTTAAAATACTAAATGGTGATATAATTCTACAAGAATAATTATTGAAAACAAAAGACAATATATACAATCTAGTATTATGATTATAACTAATTATTATTTTATATATTTATATTAATATAGGACAAGGAGAAATAATGAAAGAAGAAAATTTTAATGAAAAAATTGCATTACCTGCAACCTTAAGTTTTATTGCATTTATGGTGTATAACTTGTCTATTAAATTTATTTCTAGTGCACATGGAGATATATTTAAACATATTGAATACGCAGAAAAAATGTTTGAAGGTACATATAAAACAGCTACGCCAATATATTATTTTGTATGGGGTTTTTTTAATAAAGTTTTATGTATTGAAAAAAACATATCAGCAGCATATGCAGATGTATTTTTTTCTATTCTGTGTGCAATTTCTATATATTTAATAACTAGACTTTTTTTAAAAGATAGTTTAGGTGAATGGGGTAGATGCTTAGTTGTTATTTTTATGACCTTTTTTGGTCCCTTATATTTTCCATCTTTTAGCTCAAACTATTATTTAGGACAAGGAACATTTAATACATGGCATAATCCTACTAATAATTCTGTTAAATTTATAGCTATATCAGCATTATTTTTATTTATTTATTATTTTAATATGGATGAAAATGAAAAAATATTTTTTAGAGGTAAAAATATATCCAAAAGAAGTTTTTTAAACATAATTGTAGGATTACTTAGTTTTATTAGTGTATTTATAAAACCTTCATTTTTTCAAGTTTTTGCACCAACTATAGTAATTGTATATTTAATTGATTGGATAAGAACAAAAAGAAATATTATATTCTATATTAAAGATGGAGTTGTATTTATACCCGCAACATTAGTTATATTTTATGATGTGTTTTTTCTGTTCTTTTCATCAACTAGAACTAGAGGGGGAATAGAAATTGCACCCCTAGATGTATGGAATTACTATTCTCCTAACATAATAATTTCGATTTTAATCACAATAACTTTTCCACTTTTCACGATATTTCTTAAGAGTTCTAAGCAACAAAGTAAGAATATAAATTATATACCATTTATTTTTTATATTGTCGCATTATTAGAATTTGCATTATTAGCGGAGCATACAGGAAGATATTCAGGCAATTTTATGTGGGGAATGAATTTAGGGATTGGAATTTTGTTTTTATATTCGATTTTTAAATTTATCAAATATAACAAAGAATATAGTACAAATTCTAAAATAATAACAAGGATATATATATATATATTTATAGGATATGTATTACTTGCATCACACTTTTTATGGGGAATATGGTACTATTTTCAACTTTTAGTTAGACCTATGACACAGTGTTTCTAGGTTATAAAGAGGAGTGGTAAGGATAATAGGTATGACCTTAATTTTTCTAATATTATGGTTATGATACATGATCTTTTAGGTAATGCCTTTTCTAAGGATATTAAGTGAATACTAAAAAGATATACGATAAAGCAATTAATCAAATTTAAACTAATTTAGGGGCAATACTAGTAGTAAAGCTAATATTTTTTTAGAGTATAAAAGAAATTTTATAGGATTTAGTATTAATCATATATATTATTAGGAGGTATGCTATGAAAAATATAGGATTTTACTTGTTGAATGAAAAAGGGTATACAGTATTAAAAGCAGTATTAACGAGAGTAAAGAATATAAATATAGAATTTGTAGCAATTGGTCAAGATGTAGAAATAGAAAATGATTATTCGTTGGAAATAAAGAATTTGTGTGAAGAAAATGGTATAAATTATTATTGGAAAAATTATCAAGGTGGATTATTTGATGGATATGTTTTTGCCATAGGATGGAGATGGATGATTAATGGGATGGATAATAATAAGTTAATTGTACTACATGACTCTCTTTTGCCAAGGTATAGAGGTTTTAATCCATTAGTAAGTTGTCTGATAAATGGAGAGGAATACATTGGAGTAACAGCACTATATGCAAGTGATAAATATGATAGAGGCAACATTATAATGCAAAGAGCTATATCAGTTACATATCCTATAAAAATAAAGGATGCAATAGCAAGCATTAGTATCCTGTATGCAGATATAGTAGTAGAGCTGATAGAAGAAATTAAAGAAGCCAAATTAATAGCTTATGCACAGGATGAAGAACAAGCAACATATAGTTTGTGGAGAGATGAGCAGGATTATTATATAGATTGGGAATGGGATTCACATAAAATTAGGAATTTTGTAGATGCAGTAGGGAGTCCGTATAAAGGTGCTCACACTAGAATGAATGATAGAATAATAGTAATAACGGAAGTGGAGATATACCCAGATGTAGTAATTGAAAATAGAACACCGGGGAAAATAATATTTATGGAAGATAGTAGGCCAATAGTTGTATGTGGCAAAGGATTAATAAAAATTATACATGCTCATGAAAAAGTATCTAAGGAAGATATTTTAGGTGAAGTACGTTTTAGGACAAGATTTATATAAAATGAATTTAATTATAATATTGAATGATAGATAGTGATTATTATAAGAAAAGTGGATTAAATGGGATAAAATTAAATTATTACTTAAATTAAGTAGATACAAACATGGAAAATAAGCTTCAATAAATTATGGAATAATCTTGAGAAATAAAAAGTAATCCTATTCCATTGATATAATCAAGTTGTTTTACAAACAATAAACCTATGAATAAATTATTTTTTACAGGATAAATAAGTTACTAGGCACTAAGTATATCTATTAACTATCAAAAGACATATATTTCTCAATATACGTTATTATCGATGAATAATTAGTTAAAAGGTTGTACCTTTCGACATAATATAAATATTCATAAAAAGGACTAATCAAGTAATACAAAGATAGTAGAAGTAGCCTGAGGCTATTGGTAAAACCTATAAATAAGTGATATGTGTTAGATGATAGGTAAAGCATTATTTACTAATTAATTGTTGAGAATTCATTAGTAGTATTCAGCTTGTTTAGAGTAATTAATTTATACATTAAGAAAGGAGAATTACATGAAGTTAATATCATTTGTTATACCTTGTTATAGATCATCTCAAACAATATGTTCAGTAGTAAGTGAGATAAGTAGTTTATTTAGCAAAAATTATAAAAATAAATATGATTATGAAATTATTTTAGTAAATGATGCCTCACCTGATGATACACTTGATAAGATTAAAGAAATTTGTCATATTAATAAAAAGGTGAAAGGAATTAATTTAGCTAAAAATTTTGGACAGCATAGTGCTTTAATGGCAGGTTTTAGATTTATAACGGGTGAATATGTAGTTTGTTTAGATGATGATGGGCAAACACCTGCTAATCAAGTATTTGAACTAATAAATGCAATAGAAGAAGGCTACGATGTAGTTTATGCTCAGTATCAAGAAAAGAGGCACTCTTTGTTTAGAAATATAGGAAGTAGAATTAATGATTTTATGGCCAGAATACTAATTAATAAGCCTAAAGAACTATATTTATCCAGCTATTTTGCTTGCCGTGCATATGTTATTAAAGAAATGATAAAATATGATAATGCTTATCCTTATATGATGGGATTAGTTTTAAGAACGACTATAAATATAACTAATGTTAAAGTAGTACATAGAGAACGTATAAATGGGGAATCCGGATATACACTTAAGAGTTTACTAGCATTATGGTTAAATGGTTTTACTAATTTTTCAGTTAAACCATTAAGGATTGCAAGCTTAGTTGGAGCGATACTATTTATAATAAGTATGGTGTTTTCTATTGTATTATTTTTAAGAAAAATATTTGAGCCTACTATTCAGATGGGATATACATCTATTATGCTCACGATGATACTATTTGGATCAATACAATTATTAAGTATAGGACTTTTAGGAGAGTATATAGGACGTATATTTATATGTATTAATAAATCACCACAGTATGTAATTAAAGAAGTAATAAATAGTGAAGAAGTTATAGAGAATGATGAAATAAGGAAAGCAATATGAGTAAGCTAAAAAAATATTTATTACTAAATTTAGCATTTTTTATCTATAGTATGGTAAGTGTAGTAGGGAAAATTAATGCAGTTAGTACGGAAATATTTAGTAAAGAGTTTTTATTCCTATTTGGAGTTCAAATTATGGTGATGGCAATATACTCTATTCTTTGGCAGTTTTCTATAAAAGGTATAGACTTAACGATAGCTTTTGCATTTAAAGGAGTGACTATAATATGGGGGATGGTATTTGCAAATATTATTTTTAGAGAAACTATAAAAATAAATAACATAATAGGTACAATATTGATAATAATAGGTGTAATGGTGGTGACAAAAAAAGATGAATAGTTATATCATATTATTTTTAGTATCAGTATTTATAGCATCATTTTCACAGATATTGTTGAAAATCAGTGCTAATAAACAACATAAATCACCTATTTTTGAAATCATAAACCCAATAGTAATCTTTTCATATTCGCTTTTTTTGGTATCCATGTTATTAACTACCTTGGCACTAAGTAAAGTAGAATATAAAATGGCGGCCGTTATTGAGAGTATAGGTTATGTGTACATATTGATTTTGTCGTGTTTAATATTAAAGGAGAAAATAGGTAAAAACAGGTTAATAGGTAATCTAATGATAATAGTAGGTATTTTGATTTATAGCATGTAATAAAAGCAACTATTGAAAGAGGGAAGAAAATGATTAATTTTAATATTCCCCCTCATGTGGGGAAAGAATTAGAGTACATACAGCAAGCTATTCAGAATAATAAGATTTGTGGAGATGGTAGTTTTACAAAAAAGTGTAATATATGGATAGAGAATAGATTTAACACATCTAAGGCGCTACTTACTACTTCCTGTACTCATGCATTAGAAATGGCAGCTATACTTGCAGATATTAGAGAAGGCGATGAAGTGATTATGCCTTCTTTTACCTTTGTTTCTACAGCAGATGCTTTTGTAATGAGAGGTGCTAAGATTGTATTTGTAGATATTCGTCCTGACACGATGAATATAGATGAGAATTTAATTGAAGCAGCTATTACAGATAGAACAAAGGCTATTGTACCTGTTCACTATGCGGGCATTGCGTGTGAAATGAACAAGATTATGGAAATAGCTACAAAGTATAATCTACTAGTAGTAGAAGATGCTGCTCAAGGTGTAATGTCTACGTATAAAGGTAAGGCATTAGGGACAATAGGAGATTTTGGCTGCTATAGTTTCCATGAAACTAAAAATTATTCTATGGGAGAAGGGGGAACAATCCTTATAAAAAATTCTAAGTATATAGAAAGAGCAGAAATTATTAGGGAAAAAGGAACGAATAGAAGTAAGTTTTTTAGAGGCCAAATAGATAAATATACTTGGGTTGACTTTGGATCCTCTTATTTACCTAGCGAATTAAATGCTGCGTATTTATGGGCACAGCTAGAAGAGGCAGAGAATATAAATGAAAATAGATTAAGGAGTTGGCAACTCTATCATACACAATTAGAGGACTTAGAGAGGGACAAATTGATTGAAAGACCTTTTATACCAAAGGGATGTATACATAATGCACATATGTACTATATAAAAGTTAAAAATTTAGAGACAAGGAATATGCTTATAGAGTATTTGAAAGAGAAGGGAGTAGTAGCAACATTTCATTATGTGCCCCTTCATTCAGCGCCAGCAGGAATGAAATTTGGAAGATTTAATGGTATAGATAATTATACTACCAAAGAAAGTGATAGATTACTACGTTTACCTATGTACTATGGATTAAAAGAGGAAGATATATTATATATTACTAATACTATAAGGAAATTTTTTACAAACATATATTAAGAGGAGGTACATAATGAAAGGTATAATATTAGCAGGTGGGTCGGGAACAAGACTATATCCTATTACAAAATCTGTTTCTAAGCAAATACTACCCATATATGATAAACCAATGATTTATTATCCTTTATCTACCTTGATGCTAGCAGGCATAAGGGAGATTTTAATTATTTCTACACCTCGTGATCTACCAATATATGAGGAGTTGTTAGGGACAGGTGAGGAGTTAGGTTTAAATATAAACTATGCAGTTCAAGAGCAACCTAATGGTTTAGCAGAGGCATTTATTATTGGTGAGAAATTTATACAAAAAGATAGTGTAGCCTTAGTACTAGGAGATAATATTTTTTATGGTAGAGGATTTGGAACAGTATTAGAAACAGCAGCTACTTTAGATGAAGGGGCAAAAGTATTTGGATACTATGTAAGTAATCCAACAGAATTTGGTGTAGTAGAATTTGATAGAGAAGGAAATGTTTTATCATTAGAAGAAAAACCTCAAAGCCCTAAGTCAAATTATGCTATTCCAGGTCTTTATTTCTATGATAATGAAGTTGTTCAAATTGCAAAAACAATAGAACCTTCAGTTCGTGGAGAACTAGAAATTACAGCAGTAAATAATGAATATCTTCAAAGAGGAAAGTTAAAAGTTGAACTTTTTGGGCGTGGTATGGCATGGCTAGATACAGGGACCTATGAAGGGCTTATAGAAGCTGGAAATTTTGTCCGAACTGTGCAAAAAAGACAGGGACTCTACATAGCTTGCTTAGAAGAGATTGCTTATCGTAAAGGGTACATAAACAAACAACAGCTTATAGAGTTAGCAAATCCTATGCTAAAGACGGATTATGGTAAATATTTAATGCGTATAGCACAAGAAAGGGAGTAGGCAAATATGAAAAATATATTAGTGACCGGTGGGGCTGGATTTATTGGATCTAACTTTGTGAAACTGATGTTAGAGACCTATGAGTATCGCATCATTAATTTGGATGCTTTAACCTATGCGGGTAATCTAGAGAACTTAAAAGAGGTGAAAGACCATCCTAGATATACTTTTGTGAAAGGGGATATTGGAGATAGAAAGCTTCTAGACAAACTTTTTAAGGATTATGCCATTGATACAGTAGTGAATTTTGCAGCAGAGTCCCATGTGGACCGCAGCATTGAAAATCCAGAGGTGTTTTTGATGACCAATGTAGTAGGGACACAGGCACTTCTTGATACAGCGAAGAAGTATTGGAAGGTGCATCCTGAGGATAAGTATTCACGTGAATTTAAAGAAGGGGTAAAGTTCCTTCAAGTGTCTACAGATGAAGTGTATGGTACTTTAGGTAAAGAAGGGATGTTTATGGAAACGACGCCTCTTGCGCCCAATAGTCCCTACTCTGCTTCAAAGGCGAGTGCAGATTTGATGGTAAGAGCCTATTATGAGACCTTTGGGATGCCTGTTAATATCACCAGATGCTCTAATAATTATGGTCCTTATCAGTTTCCGGAAAAGCTTATCCCACTCATGATTAATAATGCATTAAATAATAAGTCTCTTCCTATTTATGGAGATGGGATGCAAATTCGTGACTGGCTTCACGTAAAGGATCACTGCCTCGCTATTGCTACCGTTCTCCACAAAGGTGAATTAGGTGAAGTGTATAATATTGGTGGAAATAATGAGAAGACTAATAGAGAGATTGTAAGGCTCATCCTCAAGGAACTAGGGAAATCAGAAGACCTCATTGAGTATGTAAAAGACCGCCCAGGTCATGATAGGCGTTATGCCATAGATAACACCAAAATCACAAACCGATTAGGCTGGAAGCCTTCGTACACTTTTGAACAAGGCATAGTAGAGACTATCAAATGGTACATTGCAAACCAAGCGTGGACGCAAAAAATTACGTCTGGTGAGTATCAGGAATACTATACTAAAATGTATCAATAAGTTAAAAAGAAAAATGAAGGATAGAAGGGGGTGAACATTAAGAAAAATGTGATACCTCCTTTTTGGTAGAGAGAAAAATTACAGCATTGATTAAATAAGAGATAGTAGGCTATACTAAAGGTAGTTTAAGGAGATAGGGGGTGCTAAGGTGGTAAAAATAAAAGAAAAGCTTTATGATTTAAAGTGGCAAAAAATACAAGCATTTTTACCTATTCTTTTAGAGACGTTACCCTTAGAAATCGGTTTATATGGAAGTTTAGCAAGAGGAGATTTCAAAGCTTCCAGTGATATTGACTTATATGTTTTATATGAAGAAATGCCAAAGGGGACTCAGAAAGGTGAAATATATGAGGAAGCATATGACAGGGGTATCGATTTATTAATCAGCTCGTACAAGGCCTTTTATGAAACAGATAGTGTGTTTTGCAAAAATGTATTAAGAGACCGTAAGATTATTTGGAAGAAGTGAGGGGGATAGCTATGCGTACAATGCAATTATCAGAGTTACAGCTACCAGAGCGTTTTGCTAAAAAGCTTAGGCAGGACATGACCTATTTGTTAAGTTATAAAGATATAGAAATTAAACAAATTATTCTCTTTGGGAGTTGTGCAAGAGGAGATTGCAAAGTAACGAGTGATCTTGATATTCTGCTTATAACCAAAGAGAGTATCCAAAGGCAAATAAGAGGAGATATAGCAAGTGAGCTTGAGGAAGAACTGGATCAGGTTAGAACGGATGTAGTATTTTATAGTGAACCTATTTTTGAGCAGTCTGATAGCCTATTCATCAAACAAGTGAGAAAAGATGGGATTATCATTTATAATCAAGAAGGGGATGGAGGAGAATACCATGCAACAAAATAGCTTTTTAGGTAGGGGGATTAATGATTATCTGTATGCAAAGGACAGCATGAAGGATCAAACCCAAAAGGAGTATAATTGGCCGGCAGTTATATTTGCTCAAGCGGCAGAAAAACTACTAAAGGCTGTTATTGAAGTTGAATTTGTAGAGGATAGTCAGTGCATTGGGCTTATGCGAACCCATAACTTACGTACTATCGTTGCAAAGATACTAGAAAAATTTCCTGATGCCAAGTTAAATGCCAAAGATTGCAAATGGTTAGGTGACTTTTATTTTGATGCCAGATACCCAGGGGATGACTTTATTGTTGTCACCTTAGAGGATGGTTTAGAAGCTATGAGGATAGTAGAAAATATACTTAAAGAGGTAGAAAAAATACTTACTAGTAAGGAAGCTAGGTCACTCTTTGAACAAATAAGGGGTTAAAGATATAAAGGTGAGAGTTGGTGAAAATGGAACCTGCGATAAAGAAAACAGAAAGCACCCATTGGGTGCTTTTTGTCGTGGAGAAAGGTAGTATTGAGTTTTATTTTGTAATAACAATTTTCTCGTCTTCTGGAATCCATAAAACATGAGCGCCGAGTTGTTCGGCTACAAATCTGAGAGGTGTAAGCATTCTGCCATTTAGGATGAAAGCAGGGCTGTCTAGCTTTATTTTTTTGCCATTTACATAGGCAATGTCTGAGTCCATGTAAAGAAGGATGATGACATCTTCCCCTTTTTTATTTTTGCCTTTAATGGTAGCTTCTTGTTTTTTTATGTTCCAAGTAACTTCGGCACCGAGGCTTTCTGCTATAAATCTTGCAGGAAGCAAGGTTCTGTTATTTTTAACAATGGGAGCAAAATCATTTGTTTTAGCTATACCAAAAACGTTGGCATCCTTTTTGCCTATCGTTAAAATAAGTTCATTTTTAGAATGATCTATAGGTTGGGGTTTAGCTTCTGTCCACTTTGCGTAGAGTGTAGTGGATGCTGTTATTTTTGCATGGACATCATAAGCTCTAGTAAGCTCCTTATCCGAATACCAACCGTCAAATACATAACCCTCTTTTGTAGGTGCTGGGATTTCTCCGACTGTTGCACCTTCCTTTATACTTAGGCTATCAAGAGTGCTTCCACCATCTGTATTAAACTTCACAGTAAATGTTGGACTTGAACTTGAAGATGAACCTGAAGATGAGCTTCCTCCACTACTTGATGAGCTTTTTGTAAAGCTTGCAGAAGCAATGTCACTGTTAACCATACCACCTTTAACGGCAATAGCCTTTACTGTTAGTGAGCTAGTGATTGTAAAAGGAGTAGAGTATACTGTGCTTGCTGCTGTAGGTTCTGTGCCATTTGTTGTATAGTAAATGATTGCATCTGTAGTTCCACTTACAAGAGTAACAGCTTGTGAACTAGAGAAGGTACCACCGTTAGGTGAAATGACAGGAGTTTTTACTTTCTCTAAATCCATCCAAATAGCTTGAACGGTTGTAGCAGCAGTAACGATATAATTAGCGCCTACTGCATAGTCTGTGCCACCAATATTCCAAGCTTTAAAAACTTTGTTGGCTGGCGGCGTAAAGGTGCAAGGAGGAAGGGTATAGGATTGCCCATTTCTTATAGATACATTTGGCATGGCTCCTGTACCTCCGTTTCCATCAAAGGAAATAGCATGCTTCAAGTATGCTATTTCAAAGTTCTTTGTCATCGTACCACTGTAGCTATTTATAAAGGTGATGGTTGCAGTAGCTGTTCCTACATTGATATTATTTGTATAAGCTACGGTGTAATCGGTTCCTTGAACAAGTGTTTTGTCGCCATCTTTTATCATGGGTAACGGTTCTATGGCACTGTTGGTGTGGGTTTGAACGGGGATCTCTTGGATAGTCACACCGTTTGGAGCATCATTGGAAACAGTTTTTACGGCTAAAGTTGTGAAAGCTACTGATTCAGCTGGACTACTTTCAAACCCATTTTCGTCTGCCTTGTGCTTGACATAGATTTTATACTCTGTTTCTGGTGTCAGCCCAGTAAAGGTAGAGGAAGTTGCCCAACTTGAAGGATTACTATCACTTGCTAAGGCGATAGCGAATTCACAATCTACCAAATCATTTGCATTGATAACCCTTGCGGTGGTTTGCGTATATTCACATACTGGAATAGTGGGGGGATTGTGTCTAAGTGAAACATAATCTGAATTTAAAGAGATGTTAGTGTCATCAGAATTTAAACGAAGCTCTGCATAAGATTCGAAGGAAGATAATGCTTCGTAGGGGAGCTCACCGTTAACATCTGTAACTACTGTTGTATAATTCCGAGTATCCCAATTAAATAAGGGATATGCGTAAGTTCTGCTAGATAAAAGATGGGTTACCTTTTTGTTGGTTAGATCGAGTTGAAAGGCAGGTTTTTTCTCCTTATACATAGCTTTGAGTGTACTTGCAGTGCTAACTCTTGGTGTAACAGATGAAACATTTGCTACATTTGCAAGATATACATACTGGTCGTCATTTTTCCAACCATAAAAATCAACGCCATCCTTGGAAGCTATCGGGAGCTTTGTACTGTCAATTGTAGCCTTCGGTGTTGCATACCTTGTTATTCCATCTGAGTCAAGTTTACCTGTGTTTGCATCAAAGGTTACCTCCACAGTCGGAACAAGAGTAAGTTTCAGGCTATACGGACTTGTACTTTTGTCTGTCAGCTCAGCAGTATAAAAAAGTTTGGTCAAATCAGGTAAGTTGTAGCCTGCGCCTTGTAAAGCGGAATCAAACTGTGCTTCACCTACATATGAACGAAGTGAGGATGCATCTAGAAGTGTAAAAGAAGAAGATGTCTCGTGATAATCCGTTAGCTTGGTGTCTCCCACATAAACACTGATATTGATGGCCGGACCTGTAGTGGTTAGTGTTGTATCCACTGGTAAGGTGATGTCTGTGTTGACAGGCACATTTTCTAGAGAAGTATCGGGGTATGCTTTGAAATAATAATTAGTAGGGCGTGAAGTTCCTGAGTTGTCTTGCACTTTTTCTACAAATGTTACATGCCATGCATAGGGTTTTATGGCAATAGCATCTAAGCCAATTGTACTGGCATAAGATTGCTCATACAGAACAGTATCCGAATCAGCCGATTCATAATAGGTAATGCATATATTGCCCCAATCCCAACGGTCTAATTCCACCTCTGTTCCGGCAACCATGACTTCATTGGTATTTTCACCGATAACGACGGGTGTATCGGATGCATAAATGGGAAGGCTTGTTGAGACGAAGCTTGTGAAGAGAAGTACAAATGCAAGTAGCCACGCTGTTTGTTTTGAAAAGTGTTTCATTGAATTTCCTCCTTTTAAATGATTTTGTAATCTACTTAATTTACCTTTTGGTAAAATATAAGTCTACGGATAGGGGTCCTTTTTCTAAATCACACAGAACATATAGATGGATAAAAGTGAAAAAATAAAAATGCTTCCAATGGATAGACGATAAAACGCTGTGCCATACTTTTTATCTTTATTCTTGTCAATAAAGCTTCCGAAAAGAAGCGTGTTGATAACAAATACAGGTGCGATATACCTAAAATCCATGGTGCAGCCATAGGGGTACTTTATATTAAAAACGATATAGGATACCATAAGTACCCCTGCTGCCAACACAAGATAGAGGATTCTTTCTTCTTTTTCTTTTAAGGAGCTAATGAGAGATACAATCATAAAAAAGCTAATAAGTGCATAGATAAAAAGCAGGATGGCAGGGACTACAGAGACACTATTAAACTGAAATTCACCAAACAATCCCCCCTTTAAGAGATACATCCAGATGTTATAATCCGTAGAGACATTGTTATAGACAGGATGAAATAGCTTGGTTATCGGAAATGAAAAAAACCTCTGTGCCAAGGAATAATGTTGTGATGCAAATCCAGCACTCCCCACATCCAGCACGTAATGAAAGGGTTGGTTAAAGAGAATCCAGTTCCGTAGGGGATAAGCAAGTCCAAGAGGGATACTGACTACGGCAAACAGACACAAGCTTTGAAGTGTTTTCAGCAGATTATGTTTTTTTATACTTTTAACAACAACATACAGCATCAAAAGACCTGTGGGAATGGCGAATACCCCAACCGATAGTTTGGACATCATTCCAAGTCCGAAGGATAGAGCGAGTATCAGTGTATTTTTTAGGCTTTGATTTTTAGACCACCTGATACTAAAAAGCAAAACCAGGGTCATAAAAAATACTGCTAGAGCGTCGTTATTGACCCGTCCCCCCATAAGATAGAAGTTAGGTAAAAAGGCAACCAGTGAAAGAGGAATAGGCTTATTTATTTTAAGCTCGGCACAAAGTGATGGGACACAGTAAAGGGTTGCACACGAGAAGGTACATGACACAAGCTTTGCGCAGTCGATGAGGTCAGTTTCATTCGTTAAACTCAAAAGAGGCTTAAGCACAGAAATAACCATTCCACTTAAAACATAATAAAGTGGGGGATGATAAAATTGTCCCTCATTACTTATCGGTAAATGCCCATTAAGGATAGTCAGTATGTACGCCGCATTTCCATTAGAATCTATAGAAAGAGCTTTTAAATCGTGGGGTCTTACGGTACAGGGGGTATAGAGCATATAGCCTATTCGCATCACAAAGCCAATGAAAAGAATGTATCTTGCCAGCATGTCTTGGTCAAATTTTTGGCAGAGGTTGTAGCCACCCATTAAGGCTACTGAAATAATGAGAAATAGCATCATGCCTTGCACGCTACTTTCAAGGTGAAGGAGATGCACCCCAACATATACCAGAAGAATGGATAGGCTCAAGGTAAAAAATCTTATTAAATTATTTTGTTTTTTAAAGAGTAAATGAACCATTTAATTATATTCCTTTTCAGTATTGACCTTCCAAATAGCATCCTTGCATTTAACATCATCTAGAATATGATTGACACATTCAAAAGCGGTCAGCATGGAGTGATCCATATTATTATAGCGGTGTTGCCCATTTCTTCCTATACAGTATAGGTTTTCAAAGCTATCTAAAAATCCTCTGATTTCTTGCATGTGCTTATAGGTTCCAAAATAAGCAGGGTATGCCTTTTCAATTCTTTCAATATGGGTATCTATTATGGCACTCTTGTCTGAAAGCATCCCCGTGTGTATAAGCTCATCTGCTGCGAAATCTGCTATTTCTTTATCGGATTTGTTCCAAAGTGCATCCTCCTTGTTACAAAAATATTCAAGTCCAAGCCATACTGTTTCGTTAGGCTCTTTCACAAGGCTGGAAGACCAATTATTGAAAATCTGAACTCTTCCCATTTGGACACTTTTATCCTGCATATAGATCCAGCAGTTATCCGTTTTTATAGGCATGTTTTTAATGAGCATACCCACCGTTATAAAATCACGATAAACTAAACCATTCGCTAGTTTTCTTATAGCATCAGGAACATTTTCCATACCTGAAATCAAATTTTTAATAGGCATGGAAGAGATAAGAATATCTGTAGGCTCTGAAATTTCTTTGCCATCCCATCGATAGGAAACTTCTGTAATTTGTTTTTTCTCTATCTGTACCTTGTAGACAGCACAGTTCTTCTTAATGTGCCCACCCATTTGAATGATTTCCTCGGCAACAGCACTCCATAACTCGCCCGGGCCATACGAGGGATAGTAAAATGCCTCAATAAGAGAGGTTTGCGTATTCGAGTTATCTTTTAGGTGCAGGCAAGACTTGAGACTATCTTTTATCACCTCAAAAATACTTAACCCTTTGACGCGTTGACTGCCCCAATCGGGAGAGATTTTATCCGGAGCTATTCCCCAGACCTTTTCGGTATAGTTTTTAAAGAAAAGTTTATAGAGCCTTTTTCCAAAGCGATTTATATAAAAGTCCTCAAGAGAATTTTCCTCTTTTTTGATCATCTGTGCCTTTAAGTAATGGACAAAAATCAATACAAGCTCTTTTATACCAAGTGCACGTAAGCTTTTTAAATTTGCTTTAATAGGGTAATCTAAAAATTTTTTGTTATAATATATTTCAGATTTACGTTCCTTTTTTAGTAGAGTCACGCCAGGAATAGCATGCCACCATTTAGTGATGCTGTCACATTTGGAATAAAAGCGATGGCCACCTAAATCCATATAATTTCCGTTGTGGCAGACGGTACAGGCGATGCCCCCTATTCTATCTGTTTGTTCGAGAATCGTAACCTCGTATTGAGGGGTTCTTTTTAGGATTTCATAAGCAGCAGTAAGCCCAGCCGGACCTGCACCGACAATGGTGATTTTTTTCATGGTACGCTCTTTACCTTTCTGTATAGATAGCCACAGTCGTTGTTAAATACTTCGGTGTAGCCTGTCCTTAGGATTTCTGAAAGCTCAGGGTTGGTAGTGTCCGTTTGGAAATCAAAGTACGATAAAACCCAGCTTGGTTTATTTTTCCTTACATAATCTGTACAATATTTTGCAATATCTGGATTAATTTTAGCCATCCAAGTCTGCATGGTAAAATACTTGCAAGGGGTATTTAAGCTCACTTCATAGATAAACATTGCAGGCATATTATAAGCAAAGCAATCGTTTTTCTCATCATCTGGTATGAGATTATACATTGCGTGTGTGCTTCGTTTATATTCAGTAATATAACTTTTTTTCTCTATTATTTTTGTACCTAGAAAGCTATTTATACACACCAATACAAAAATCAAGGCTAAGATAGCCGTAGACAGAGACTTTTTCTTGCTTCTTATGCCATACTTGATGATAAATAGGGCAGAATAGGCGGTTAAAGGTGCTAGAAGCGTCCAATAATACATATAAGGATGCCTGCCTATCAATAGTGCAAACGCAATGACTATAGAACTAAGTAAGATAAAGTTACCGATTTTTATTTCGTCACTTGAATAACAGGTGCACATCGCAATGAGATGGATTCCCAAAGCAATAAAAAAGCATAAAAGTTGCTGACTGTTTCCATTTGGAATAAGACGAAAACGTTCTGCTCCAACTTGGCAATATTTGATATTATGTAAAAAAGTGGCATCAAACATCTCATACAGTGTTCCTACGCTTAAATGATAGAGAATGAGTGGAAGTGTCACGCTCATCATTCCTAAAGAACCAAAAATGAAAGCACTTTTGATTTTATCTGGGCTTTTCCTAAGCAGATCCATGCCAATAAAAAGGATAATGGTTACAATAAGTGCCACATTATTGGGGCGTATGAAAAAGACTAAACCGAAGCACAAACCAAGACCATAGGACATGGAAGACGTTAGCTTTTTGTCCTTTAGCCACTTGTCAAAAACGAAAAGTGAAATGAGGCAAAAGAAATTACTGTATTCCTCGGTATAATTTCCACCGTTGAATAAGGTGACCGTTACCCATAGATAGACAAGTGGTATGCAAAGAGATAAGATGCTGTTAATAGATTGAGATGCCATTTTATAAAGGATGATAGTAGAAAGGATGATTAGGAAAAGCTCTGTAAGCCATACGCCTATTGTTCCATCCATTAAAAGCTGCGGAAGCATATTAAACATAAAGAGAATGGGCCCTTTATGGTCAAAAAGATCTGAATAAAGTATTTTTCCTTGTGCCATTGCCTTACCCATCACCAGATACATACTGCTATCTACCCCCAAATACTCAAAAAGAGGGCTTGTGTTGTAGGCAAAAAGAAGCATAAACAAAGTAGACCCTATCATTAAAATGCTATATGCGATTGTTGATTGTACATCCTTTTGCATAGCAGCCTCCTGCCTATATCATTCTTGCTACAACAGCATACAATATACATATTATAATCTAAACGTATTTGTTTTTGTATATTTTTATAAAATAATTTGGAATATTAAGGATAAAAGATTGTGAAATGATTTTAAAGTTGTTGATAGTCGTAAAATGCCAAACTTGAGAGTGAAATACTCCAAGTTTGGCATTTTTTAGATTACCTGAGTTTGGTGGTGAGTTATTTGAGGGGTGTAGGTATAGGTAGGGACAAGATCTTTAATAGCAGCTTTAAGGGTTTCTTCATCGTAAAGGCTTGCTTGAAGGACTTCAAGCTTTTCTAAAAGGACTTCAAAGGAAAGCTCCATGGGCTGCCCAATATAGATTTTGTCGCAGCTGGTGGTTTGGAGTCCTTCTTCGTTTAAAAGGAGCTCTTCAAAGAGCTTCTCACCCGGACGAAGCCCTGTGATTTTGATATCTATGTCTTTCCCTAACTCAAGGCCAGAGAGCTTGATGAAGTTTTTGGCAAGGTCCATGATCTTAATGGGTTCTCCCATATCTAGGATAAAGATTTCACCACCTTTGGCAAAGGTTAAAGCCTCCAGGATAAGGCGAACGGCTTCAGGAATGGTCATGAAATAGCGAATGATATCCGGATGGGTGACAGTTAATGGACCGCCTGCTTCAAGCTGTTTTTTAAAGAGGGGGATGACACTCCCATTGCTGCCTAAAACATTTCCAAAGCGAACAGCTGCAAACTCAGTCGAAGAACCTTTGAGGGCCTGAATAATCATTTCACAAATCCGTTTGCTAGCCCCCATCACGTTAGTAGGGTTAACAGCCTTGTCTGTGGAAATGAGGATAAACTTCTTAACTTGGTATTCTTTGGCGAGTAGAGCGGTATTCAGTGTGCCAAAAACGTTATTTTTAATAGCTTCCTCAGGACTACTTTCCATAAGCGGAACATGTTTATGGGCGGCAGCATGAAAGATGAGCTCTGGCTGATGTTTAGCAAAAACGTAGCGTAATTTGTCCTTGTCTCTTACAGAGCCGATAATGACTTCTAAAAGCTCTTTGGAAACTCCTTTTTGGAGAAGTTCATTTTGAAGGTCATAGGCGTTATTTTCATAAATATCAAAGATAATAAGTTTTTTAGGCTGTAAGTCAATGATTTGACGGCAGAGCTCAGAGCCGATGGAGCCTCCCGCGCCTGTAACGAGGACAGTGTGGCTGTGTATGTAGGTTTGAAGCTGAGTATTATCAAGGTTTATTTCCTCCCGTCCTAAAAGGTCCTCGATGCTAACACGGCGTAAGTTCTTGAGGCCAAAGCTGGCATCAATGGTTTGGGAAAGTGGCGGAACTAGCTCTAGCTGACAAGAAGTTGTATTACAGATTTTAATGATTTCCGCGATACGTTTTTTTGAAGCAGAGGGAATGGCAATGAGGATTTTATCAATTTGCCATTTTTGAGCGAGCTCTGGGATTTGGGGGAGTGTACCACGAACAGGTACACCATGAATATTGGCGTGGTGCTTACGCCGGTCATCATCCACTGCTAGGATGATGTCATTTTCACCATAAAACTCTTTTTGAAGCTCTTTAATAAGGATGGAGCTTGCTTCACCTGCACCTACAATCATGAGGCGTTTTTTAAGAGAAGCTTCCTCTTTGCCAAAAAGGCTGCGCAGTGAAAGGGTTTCATCCTTTAATAAGCGATAGAGCATACGGATACTGATCCGTGAGCCTGCCATAAAAATAAGAATAATAAGGAGATAAATGATGTAAACCGAACGAGGTAGCAAATGGCCAATCATGGTACCAAAGGAAAGGGCACCTGTAGAGCCAATGATGACGGCAATGACTAGACGAAAGAGCTCCTTTGTACTGGTGTACTGCCAGAGGATAGAGTAAATATTAAAGAGCATATAAACGCCTATTTGGATAAAGGGAATGACAAGCATATTATTGCGAAAAGCAATGATAAAGTTCGGGGGAATCTTAAAGTCAACCCGAAGACAAAGCGCTAAAAAAAAGGCAAGGTCGATTAAAAGTGCATCAAGTAATATAAGTAATAGCTTATAACGCTTCATGGGGAAAGTCATCTCCTTAACAAATTCTAGAAAATTCTTTATAAGTATAGCATAGAGAGGAGTAGCCGTCGAGTAGAAAAGAAGAACTAAGACTTAAGGTGCTTCAAGTGATAAGGTGAAGGCAAAGCTTTGGTATTAAAGGGATTAATGGCAAAAATGTGATGCTGCATTTGGTGAAAAAGGAGTTGCTTACACGCCCCAAATAGGGTATAACTAGATTACCAACTCAAATGGATAAAATTTCCAATAAACAGGATGTCAGGTAGAGAAAAAATTTTTAGGGGGATGGATCAAGATGATGGAGATGTTTTTTTGTGTGATGTTTTTTGTACTACCCTTGGTGGGCATGTTTGTAAGTTTAGTAGTAGGAGCTTTTAAAAAGGAAAAACAAAAAAGACAGGTGCCTTCTTATACTTATAAGGTAAAGGCGAGAAGGCAGGAAAGGCAACCTGTGGGAGGCTATTGTTATAACGGGGGAGAGGTTCAGGTACTAGACACAAGTTAATGACTAATGTAAAAAGAAGTAGAAGGAAAAAGAATCGACTTTACATAGATTAGAAAGCTACATAAAAGGCATAAAAAAAGAAAGACATGAAAAAGTCCTCAGGCTGCAGACTGAGGACCTCCAATAAAACGTATTTAGAAAGAGGCGATAAGGAAAGGTGATCAAAGGCACAAGAGGGTTGTCATAAACAGTAAAGAAAGTTAAAGGATGAGCGGAGAAAGGAAAACTAAGAAAAGGAGCATGCCATCTCATTAAATGAGTCCTTAAAAGAGAAGGAGACGGGGCAGGGGACTCCTTTAACTTAGTCTTTCCACATAAATTCATATTGTTTTTTATAATCGGTGTAGGCGTAGCTTAGGAAAGCTGCGTCTTTTTGTTTTTTTAGTAAATAAGACTTTGTGGAGAGGTGAGCAAGGGTTTGGCCTGTAGAAAGTGTAAGGCAGTAATCTTCCAGTGTTTGAATGAAGACATTATTAACATAGCCAAAACACCCATCTTGCTTAGTGACAGGCTTACGGAATTTTACAGGAAGCAAAATGTGTGTTTCATCAATGATAAGTGGGGTGTTGAGCTTAGCACCTAATACCTGACTGGTCCAAAAACGAATAGCACGTGGGTCTAAGTGAAGCTGATAGAGTAGCTTAGTGATATAAGCTTTAATGGAGCAGCTAAAGTATTCCTTTGAACCATCTTTAAAAAGAACACAGGTAGAATTCTGACCTCGCTCATCATAAAAAGGAATAAGGGCAACAAAATGTAAATACAGCATAAAAAATACCTCCTTAATCGAACATATGTTCTATTATAAAAGGTATTTCAAATATTTGCAATATTATAATAAGAATTTCTAAATATTTCCTAATACTTATAAACATTCTGCTTTAACTTAAAGAAAGGCGACATTTCATAAAAAAGGCAGCAGATGTTATCTTGAACTTGCGCAAATCAAAAGAAAAGGTTGCAACCGGAAAGGTTCAAGATGACGAAAGAAGAAAGAGAAAAATCCCTTTTATGGCACGAGAGGCTGCGTCCCTTGCAGAAAAAGTTTATGAGAGAAACACTTTTATGGGGATATGAAAAGGAAGATTTAGAGCAGGAATGCTATCTCCTCCTTGTCAAATGCTTAGAGCGTTTTGAAGAGGGGTTAGGTGTACCCTTTGAAAGCTACTACAAGATCCAGCTTTATGGTTGGCGAGCCAATGAAAACCGTAAGAAAAGAGAGTATACTAGCTTAAATGATGAGATAGATCGAATGGTTTTAGAAAAAAAGGATGAAGGAGTGGATGTGGAAGGGGAAGTAGTCATGCGTATAGGGATAGAAGGATTGCTTGAAAAGCTAGGGGATCTAGGCAGAACTGAAAGAGCTATTATAAAGAGGCATTATCTAGAAGGTAGGAAGCTAACAGAGCTTGCCAAAGAGCTGCACCTTCCTTATAGCACCCTTAAAAACAAAAAAAGAAAAATAGCAAAAAAGTTAGCCACTTTGTGCTGGCAAACACATATAGAAAGGTGAATAAGCAAAGAAGGAGGTGAGGCAGATGGCAGTAGCAGCAGATGTTAAAGGCGTTAAAGTAGTCTTGAAGTTAGCAAAGGGGACTCAAACGATCTCTAACTGTCAAAAGACCGCAGATGATGAGGCACTTTTCACACTAGGACATGCAGTAGGCGGGCTAACACAGGAAGGCGTAGAAACTGTTTCTAAAGTGGTTGAGTCTACGCTCATTGAAGGTTAAGAGAAGGGAAGTAAGGAAGGAAAGGAGGTGAAAACATGGCTGAGATTACAAAAAAGGTATTGGTTCTTGCTTTTCAAACCACAAAGGGAAAAGAAGCTCGTTTAACCATTAATGTACCAAAGGCTGATTTAGATGGGGCAACAGTTGGTGCGGCAATGGATGCAGTGATTGGAAGTGGAGCTTATGGAGATGGCGATTTAGCAGCAGTTAAGGCTGGAGCTAAATACGTGATTCAGGAGGTTGAAGAAATTACACTTTAATGAAGGTTAGGAAGGAGCTGGTAGATAGACATCTAGCAGCTCTTTTTCTTTGAGGTGAAAAGGAGGAACAAAATGGAAGAATTACTCGTCCAAATAAGTAATGTGGGGTTTCCTATCGCTTTGTCCGTTTATCTTTTAGTGAGGCTAGAAGGTAGGATGGAGAAATTAACGGATAGTATTGTTAAGCTAACGGATGTGCTGGATAAAGAATAGGTTGTATTTTTAAAGCGTATGCCTTAAAATAGAAGTAAAACGAGGCCCGCATACCTAAACAAAAGAGAAGAAACAGAAGAGATATTAAGGAGGGATTAAACGAGGATGAATAAGAAACATTTCGTTAAAGTGGTAGCTACCCTAAGCGCAGTTACCATGCTTACAGTGAGTACTTTTGGAGCGACTTTTACCGATATAAAAACAACGAATTGGGCATATAGTGCTCTTCAGAATATGCAGGAAAGAGGGATTATGCTCCCAAATAGTAAGGGTGAGATATTACCTTCTAAGACAATGGATTATTTTGAGTTAAGTGATGTACTAGCGAAGGCATCAGGCTTTACAAAAGCAGAGGATCAGGCAGCTATTGCTGCAAACTATGAACGTCAAAAGGCGACCATTGAGAAGTATAGCTCTAAATATACAAGCTGGAATAAGCTCTATGATAAGCAAATTGCCTATTTATTAGGTAGAGGATACATAACAGAAGCAGACCTTACTAAGTTTGTAGTAAAGGCAACAACAGGGACAGAAGTGAAGAGAGTAGCAACGAAGCAAGATTTAGCTGTTTATGCTGTACGTATTTTGGGTAAAGAGCTTACAGCTAAGGAAGCCTATGCAACCAGTAAGACAACGGGATTTAGTGATGAAAAGGTCATCCTTGAAGCCAATCGCCCTCATGTAGCTTATTTAAAAGCTATTGGTCTCGTTACAGGAGACGAAACAGGTGCCTTTGGTGGGAACCTTCAAGTAACACGTGCTTTATGTGCTAAGATGGTGAGTGACGTTTTAGCCTACAAAGAAAAGCTTGAACAAACAGAAGTAGTGCTGCCAAGTAACACTCAAAGTATTACAGTAGAAAAGATCATGAATAAAACAACCAATGAGCTTTTTGTAAAATATACAACAGCAGATGGTAAAAGCACTTGGGGAACGATTAAAAAAGAAACAACTGTAACAGATGCATCAGGTAAGGTGATTGATTTAAATACACTTATTAATACGACCTTAAACAAAGAGGCAACTGTTACATTAGAAACCCTTAATGATACAACCTACATCCAGTCTATGCAGTTTAAAGAGAGTAATGTGCCTTCTATAGATACCTCTTCAACTACTTATAAAGGTAAGGTTGCCAGAGTGGGGACTTATGGAGATATTACTCTTACATTAGCAGACGGCAGCTCTAAAACTTTTATTGTAGCAGAGAATGCAGTTATTACCTTAGATGGCAAAAGTGTAAGTCTGCAAGAACTATATTCAGAGGACAGTGCAGTAGCTACTGTGCAAAATGGTTATATTGTGAAGCTAGAAGCGCTAAAAGGGAGTATTAGCATTTCAAATTCTGTGACAGAAGGTGAACTCATCGCACGTAAGGTGACAGGCTTAGGTCATGTGTTTACAGTCAGCCAGAATGGAAAAACCCTTGAGTGGGTTGTGGCAAATAGTGCTGTAGTAAGAAGAAATGGAAATAAAGTAGACCTTTATGATATACGTATTGGCGATACCCTTAAGATTACTAAAGAAGAGGGTGAGATTAAAACATTAGAAGCGACAGGTAAGAGGCAGACAGTAGAAGGTACAGTCAGTGCGATTTACCTGGGAGGTGTGTCACAGGTGACACTGGATAGTAATAATAAGCAGGCTGTTTATACTGTTAATGCAGAAAGTGAGTTTTATGATAATAACCTTAGAGAGTACATTGCCCTTAGAGATGTAAGACTGGGACAAACAGTGGAGCTCTATGTAGATAGCAAAGAAATCATTTCATTAGTGGTGCAAAGAGATACCAGCTCTGCTATTAAATATATCGGGGTGATTCAAGATATAGGAAGTGGTAATGAGTATATGGATGTACTTGTTAACTATGATCCTCTTACAAGTAGCAGTAATGTATTAAAACGTATTCGTATGCCCATTACAACTAGTGTTGTGATTGAAGGGAAAGAATCTCATAGAAGTGAATTAAAAGAAGGAAAAGATGTTTTAATTACCTTTAGGTATTTAGATGATGCAAGTCCAGAAAAAATAGTTGTACTTGAATAATCAAACAAAAGGGAGTGCTAAAAATCTAAGGCGAAGGCTCTTGGAGTTTGAGGCACTCCTTAAACTATGTAGAGGGGGAGGTTTGCATGTCCGTAGCTAAAAAGAGTCATAAGGTGATTACCCTACAAGGGACGAGAAAAAAAGGCAAACAAAAGAGGAAAGATCAAAAGATACTAAGTATCGCACTTTTAATTGCTCTACTCATAGGGGTTTATTTAGGGTTTAGACCCAATGCCTATGAAGTCAGTATCAATGGTAAGGTCATCGGTGCTGTTAAAGAGAAAGCTATCATAGAAAAGGCAAAGGAAACGGTAGAAGCCCAGCTTAAGACGAAGTATCATGCAGAGATAAGCTTTGAGGAGGAGCCTGTTCTTAGGCGTTATCGTGCGAAAAAGAATGACTATGTGAATCCCAACTATTTAGTGACGGCTATGAGAGAAAATCTCAATGTGCTTATAGGCTTTAAAGAAGTTGTGGTAGAGGGAAAGAGCATTGGTATACTGCCTTCCTCTGAAGCCTTAGAAGAGCTTAAGGAAGAGCTTAAAGTAAAGTATTATGGTAAAAAGGAAGTTGAAGTAGAGTTTGCTAAAAAGGTGGAACTGAAAGATATTTTTGCGAAAGAAACCAGTTTAACGAAGATGGATAAGCTCGTGGAGAAGTGTTTGGTAACAACGCCTAAGACAGTAAGCTATGAAGTGCAAAAGGGTGATTCTCTGTGGTCGATTGCCTCTAGCTTAGGTATTTCTATAGAAGCACTTCTAGCAGAGAATGAGGGGTTGCAAGAAAATACAGTGCTTCAGCTAGGACAAACCTTTAAGGCAAAGGTACACGAACCCTTGCTGCCACTTAAGGTAGTCAGTCAAAAGGAATAGATGGATGAACAACAAGGAAGGGGAATAAAGTATGCAAAAGATTGCTGTTATAGAAGATGAAAAAGCCATTTCAGATATTATTAAATATAACTTAGAAAAAGAAGGGTATACCGTTTTTACTGCCTATGATGGAGAAGAGGGCTTAGAACTCATTGAGCGTCAAAATCCAGATCTTATCATGCTAGATATTATGATGCCTAAACGTGATGGACTTGAGGTATGCAGGATTGTGAGACAAACCAAGACCACACCTATCATCATGCTAACAGCTAAAGCAGAAGAGATAGATAAGGTAGTGGGACTTGAACTGGGAGCGGATGATTATATTACAAAGCCCTTTGGGATGCGTGAGCTCATTGCGCGGGTAAAGGCGAATTTAAGACGTATAGTCATCAATGCGAGTAAAGAGCCAGAAGAGGAGATTGGCCAGCTCATAGAGGGGGATCTTGCCATGGATCTTTCCAAGTATGAGGTTTCGAAAAGGGGAGGAATTATTGAGTTAACTCTTAGAGAGTTTGAGCTTCTTAAATTTTTGTGGTTAGAAAAGGGGAAGGTATTTTCAAGAGAGCAGCTTCTAGAAAAGGTATGGGGCTATGAATATTATGGTGATGTAAGAACAGTAGATGTAACCGTAAGACGCCTTAGAGAAAAGATAGAAGATGATGCCTCAAAGGCAAGCTATGTGCTGACTAAGCGGGGAATCGGCTACTACTTTAGAGGATAAATCAATGCGTACAACCATACAAATTAAAATAGTGATGATTTATCTAAGTATTATCTTGATGATTATGATGGTAAGCGGAACCTTTATTGTCTATAACATTGAGGAGAGGGACTATAGGAGTATACAAGCTAGCCTTGAGCAGCTGGCACAGGAGATAGAGATCCGCCTTAATTGGCAGGCAGATAATACAGTAAGTTCAGAAGATATCCGTGACAAGATGAGTAATATCATCAATGAAAACAGCTTTTACCTCCTTAAGCCCAATGGGCAGGTAGAGCATGCCACAGGTGTAGAGTGGGCAGTGGGAGATTTTGTAAGGTCACCCGTAGTCATTGATGCTATTACCAATAAAAAGCCTTCAGCAGAGAAGCGAGTACCCTTTAGTACTACTAGTCTTCAAAAAAACTATATGGACTATGCAAGTCCTATTTTAGATGCAAAGACTAATGAATTAAAAGCTATTATTTATGTAACAGCTAGTACAAAAGAGGTTTATAACAATATGGTAAGCGTGATGCAAACCATCGGTATGGGATCTTTAGTAGCGATGGTGATTACAGGACTTTTTGGTATTTCTTTCTCCCGTATGATTACATCACCTATTAAGAAACTCACCTTAAATGCAAGAAAATTAGCAGCAGGTGATGACATTAAACGCATTCCCATCGAGTCAAAGGATGAAATTGGTGAGCTCACTCAGAGCTTTAACTACATGGCAAGTCAATTAAGTAGTACGATGGAAACGATTATTAATGAAAAGAATAAGTTAGAAAAAATATTTGAGCATATGGCAGATGGTGTAATGGCTTTTAACCGAACAGGGGTGCTTATCCATGCCAATTCAGTATGCTATGAGCTAGTAGGGGTGCTCAATATGGACCACCGCTTTGACTTTATTTTTTCCAAGTTAGGAGTAGAGGTATCCTTTGATGAGATAGTAGAGGGCAAAGAGCCTGTTAAGCTAGAGAAACTGCTTCAAATTAATGACCGCTACCTCACTATGCACTTTGCACCTTATGCCAATGCCAAGGAAGAAGCAGAGGGACTTGTTGTGGTCATGCAGGATGTCACCAAGCAAGAAAAGCTAGAGCAGATGAGGAAGGAGTTTGTGGCCAATGTATCCCATGAGCTGCGTACACCTCTTACCACACTTAAAAGCTATACAGAAACCTTATTAGATGGAGCCATCGATGAAAAGGAAGTTGCCATGAACTTCTTAGATGTGATGAATAAGGAAACAGACCGAATGACTACCCTTGTACAAGACCTTCTGGAATTATCACGTATTGATAACAGGCAGATTCAACTTAACTTTAAGCGTGTGAACCTTAAACGATTACTTGAAGACACTATTGAAGCACAAAAAATCCATATCAAAAAGAAAGGTCATCAGCTTATTTACGAGGTAGATGAAAAGCAGTCTTATCTCCTCTTAGGAGATGGCATTCGCATCAAGCAAATATTGCACAATATTCTCTCTAATGCCATAAAATATAGTATCGATCCAGGTACTATTCAGATACGACTTGAAGCAGGTAAGGAGATTAAACTTGAAATTGCAGATACAGGTATTGGGATCCCCCAAGAGGATTTAGGACGTATATTTGAGAGGTTTTATCGAGTGGATAAAGCCCGTTCACGCAAGATGGGGGGGACAGGTCTTGGGCTAGCCATTGCCAAGGAGCTTGTGGAGCTACATGGAGGTCGTATTGAGATGAATAGTGAGTTAGGCAAAGGGACAAGTGTGAGTTTGTACTTCAAACCCTTTATTTAAAGGCTTTAGAGAAGGTAATGTAAAAAAAAAAGTTATTGCCATGTAACGTGTTTGTAATATTTATAAGCTATAATGTGAGTGTAAACTATTAAAATCAAGAGAAAGGGGGATTCGCAGACTATGAAAAGAATGAATAAGACTTTTTTATTACTTGCATTTATCTGTATAGGTCTCTATGCTCAAGCTATTTATGCCAATGATACAGTCGTGTCAGGTTCTAATATGAAACTAGTAGAGGAAACAAATGGAGATAAAAAAACAGTCAATCTAACAAGCGAAGACTCCTACATCCGCATTACCTTAGATGCTAACAAGTACTATCCTACTACTTTTGAGACACAACTTAATTTAGAAGGTGGTGCAAAGGAAGGTACAAACATTGTTATTAAAGTGAATAGTATAAGTACGGATAAAGAGGATACTGTACTTATTTTAGATACAAAGGAATACAAGGTAGTACCCATTGGAAGTACGAAAAGCTTTAACCAACTTATTGAACTTTTTGATGGAAAAAATGAAATTAACCTTACTTATACACATGTGAAAGACAAAAAAATAAATGGTACAATGACTTTTGTTATTGAAAAGTTTACAGAGAAGGACAAAAGTAAGATGCTTGAGTTGTCTAAGCCAGAAATAAATGCATTAACCCCCTTAAAATGATAGAATGGTGATGGATCAGATGAAAGCAAGTGTTGTAAAGATTATAGGATTAATAGCACTTAGTCTATTATGTATCATACAGATTTCAATGTTGTGGCTTGGCGATATGTCAAGCCCTAATTTTTTAGAAATAAAAAATATAAGCAGGGATGAAGTAGGAATGCGCCCTAAAGGAATATGGGCTAATCTTGGCTTAGCCTATAAAATCAGTGAGAACAACAGGGAATATCATTATCTCATGCATGAACTTTTTAGTGGGATTAGAAATGAGAAGGCAAGTCTTAAAATTGAAAAAAATGTAGATATGACTTATGAGATGCTCATGCGCATGCAAGGGATTGTGTATGAATACGCTGTAGCTCTCACTTTAGAAGAATTAGTAGGAAATCCATTAGAAAAGTATGATAAAAGTATTATAACGGATTGCCTTTTTGTAGATATAAGTACAAGTAGTGAAAATAAGGTCAATGTTTATTTGATAAATAGTGCAACTAATGAAATCAGCAAGATGGTTTTGCACCAAACCTTAGAGGGGCATAAGAAGATGATAGCAACTTTAAGTGAGCAAGCAGCAGTCAGTGACTGGACTGTTTATCAGCCAAGTAGTACCTCTGATAGGAAGCAGTACTTAACGAATAATGTATTTCTGCCTTTAATCAGTAAGGCCTCTCCTCTTTATTATGAACAGCTCACTATCTCAAATAACCTTGAGAAAATGGAGGAGAAGGAAAAACTTGAACAATTAGAAGAATATGTGACTTCTTTTTTTACCAATCCACTTCTTAAGCAAATTGATAAGAAGGAGGATGGTACCATCCTTTTTAGTGAAAATCTAAGGGCCATTGTAAAATATAATCCGATAGGCACCATGGAGTTTAACATTTTAGCACCTAACGAGCCTAATAAGCTTACGAAGCTAGAGCGGCTACAAAAGGTGGAGAGTTTTATCAATGACTGTAGTGGGATTCCGGAATATCTCAAAAAAGGGATTTACCTTGCTCAGGCATGGCAAGAAGGAGAAGACTATATTTATCGCTTTAACTACAAATACAATGGGTTTAATCTCCAGTTTCGAGAGGAAGCTAGAAAGGAACTGGAGATCAATAGTGTCATAGAGTTAACATTAAGAAGCAATCAGGTGATAAAAGGGAAGTGGATTCTACTAGATATACAGCCATCTGAGAGAGCAGAAGCCAAGGGGAGTAGTGTGACGAGAGGGTATGGTGAAATCATTGATTTGATGTACACCTTAGGTGGGCAAATGAAAGAGAACAACATGCAGCTAACAAACTTGGAATGTAACTATATAGTTAATCAGTTAGAAGGCAATTTAAAGATGGATTGGGTAGTAACCTATGGCAATGGGCGCTATTATCCTTAGAAAAAAATTAGTAAAGCTGAAAAACTTCACTTTACTAATTTTTTTTGTTATATTGAAGAGAGGAAGAAGTAGAAGGAGAAAAAAATGAATGGAGCAAAGGTACTTAATAGGCTATTACAATTATTTGTTTTATTTAATTTGATCTTATGCGTAATTAATATTTCAAAGCATGTAAATGCCTATGTGTTATCTGCAAAGCGTATAGAAAACATACAGGCCATTTGCGAGAGTAAAGGAATTATTTTAAAAACGCAACTACCTAGAGCCTATACACCTAAGAAAGCAGGGACTATACTTGTAAAAGAGATGAGTGCGGAGGAGAGTAATCATCTTGCTAAAGGCATATTAAATAGTGCCCTAGGAGAAATGACAATTTCTACAGAGGCGCATACACAAGAGTCTAGCTCTTTAAAGGGTAAGAAAAATAGAGTTTACTCAAAAGGTAATGAGACCTTAAGGTTTAAAGGTGAAGACATCATTTATACATCTCACAACAAGCAGAAGCAGTATGAAAAGATAACAGTAGGACAGGCACAGATTTTGTGTGATGGCTTTATCAAGCGCCTAAGTTTTAGTAAAACCTTTAATCAAGGAGAAAGAGAGGTAAAGGAAAAGGAAGGTGGGATAGAGCTTACTTATTATGCCAGATTTGAGCATTTACCTCTTTTTAACAGCTACTTAAGGTTTTGGGTAACGGATCGTGGCATAGAGGAGGCGATCATTCATGTAGCACAGGTAGATGCTAATAAGGAGGTACAAACGAAAAAAAATATTTACCCGATTGATTTAGTTTTGTTTGGCATAGAAGAAGAAATTCCTATTGCCTTTAACAAGGACAACCCTATTTATATTACAGATATTTCACTAGGCTACTATACTTTAACAACAGAAGGTATGCGTATTTTGGCAGAAGAAATTATACCTACATATAAGATTACCATTGAGGGTTTAAAGGAACCACTATTTGTTAATGCTTATACTAATAAATCCATTAAATAAAACTTTTTATTTACCGGAAATAATGTTATAATAAGCTTTGTGTAATTCAATGTTATGAGAATGAAAAAAAACTTAAGAGGTGTTAAGGTTGAGCGAGTTATGTATACGAGGTGGTAATCGCCTAGTGGGAGAAGTGACCATAAATGGAGCTAAAAATGCAGCGGTTGCTATACTGCCAGCAGCACTTTTAGTAGATGGGGAATGTGAAATTGAAAATTTACCTTATATAGATGATGTTGTAAAGATTAAGGATGCTATGGAAGACCTTGGAGCCATTACAAGCTTTATGGACAACCATACACTTAAAGTAGATGCATCCACCCTATATAGTCATGAAGCAACTAAAGAGTATATAGGAAATATTAGAGCTTCCTATTATCTTTTAGGAGCACTTTTAGGTAGATTTAAAAAAGCAGAAGTATGTATGCCAGGGGGCTGCAACTTTGGTGTGAGACCCATTGACCAGCATATCAAAGGGTTTGAAGCTTTAGGAGCTAAAGTCATTATAGAAAATGGCATCATTAAAGCTTATGCAGGGCGTTTAGTAGGTACAAAGATTTATTTAGACGTAGTGAGTGTAGGTGCCACCATTAATATTATGCTGGCTGCTGTTTTGGCAGAAGGCACCACTATTATTGAGAATGCAGCAAAGGAGCCTCATGTAGTAGATGTGGCGAACTTCCTCAATATGATGGGTGCAGAGGTGAAAGGTGCAGGTACCGATGTGATTCGTATTAAAGGTGTGGAACGTTTAATGGGAGGTAAATATGCAACTATTCCTGATCAGATAGAAGCAGGGACCTATATGATGGCTGCTGCTATGACGGGTGGGGATGTTTACGTACGTAATATCATCCCAGAACACATGTATTCTGTAAGTCTTAAGATGATAGAGATGGGGATTCACATTGAGGAGGGAGATGACTATGTACGCGTAGTGGCACCAAGGGAGCTTAAGGCGACCAATGTAAAGACACTTCCTCATCCAGGATTTCCTACAGACTTGCAGCCACAGATGGTAGCACTACTTAGTATAGCCCAAGGAACGAGTACGGTGATTGAGGGTGTTTGGGACAACCGTTTCCAATACATTGATCAGCTTAAGCGTATAGGTGCCCACATCAAGGTAGATGGACGTATGGCAGTTGTAGAAGGCGAGGCAAAGCTTACGGGTGCAAAGGTTACAGCTACTGATTTACGAGCTGGAGCTGCCCTTGTGATTGCGGCTCTTCGTGCAAAAGGAGAGACCACTATTAAAAACGTCAAATATATTGATAGAGGCTATGAAGCCATAGAAGAAAAGTTAACAGCACTAGGTGCACAAATTAAAAGAAGAGCTGATAAATAATTATCAGCTTTTTTTGTATAGTATTTTGGATATTAAGGGACGAGCCTCACGTGATAGGTTTCTAGCCATATATTAAGCTGTACAAGATAGGCGATCAGCTGGGGACCTGTCATTAACTGACCAAACCAAGGATTTTTATAAGCTGCTCCTTGGGTAGCTGTAAGCTCCTTGATAAAGGGTATATGGATATAATCAAGGATGGGAGCATTGGGGTTTGATAAGATGTCATCTAGCATACGGCAAACTAAATGGGTATAGGCAGGATGATGGGTTTTAGGATAAGGACTTTTTTTGCGATAGATAATTTCCTCAGGTAGGACGCCTTCTAACGCTTTACGAAGGAGTCCTTTTTCCCTACCGTTTAAAAATTTATAGTTATTAGGGAGGTTAAAGGCGTACTCTACTAGGCGATAATCTGCAAAGGGTACGCGGACTTCTAAGCTATTAAACATACTCATGCGATCCTTACGATTTAAAAGGTTTACCATGAACCACTTTAAATTAAGATAGAAAAGCTCACGCATCCGGTAAGTCGCCTTATCTTCTCCGTCAAGATGAGGTACTTTACGAAGACTTTCTTCATAAGCACTCCGAACACATTCTGTGAGAGGGAGATTATGAAAGGCTGGAGAAAGTATTGCTTTACGGTCCTCGATAAAGTTAGACCACGGGAAGGTGTTTAGATTCATGAGTTCAGGGCGTGTAAACCAAGGATAACCTCCTAGCAATTCGTCGGCACATTCACCAGAGAGAGCAATGACAAAGTCTTTGCGAATTTCCTTACAAAAAAGAAAAAGGGAAGAATCAATATCTGCCATGCCAGGAAGGTCTCTTGCTCTAACGGCATCCTTTAAGGTAAGAGCGAGGGCTTCTTGGGGGATGGTGTAGGTGTGATGGTGACTACCTAAAAAGTGAGCCATTTGATTTGCCCAAAACACATCAGAAGTGGGCTGATAGAGATTGGCTTTAAAATATTTATCATTTTCTTCGTAGTCTAAAGAGTAGGTAGTAAGTATTTTATTCTTTTTTTTATAAGCAGTAGCAGCTATGGCAGAAATGGCAGAGGAGTCTAAACCACCAGAGAGGAAGGTGCAAAGAGGCACATCGCCTACTAGCTGTCTTTCAATGGCATCTGTTAAGAGATAACGTAAATGTTCAGTAGCTTCAGAGAGGGTTTCGGTATTTTCTTCCGCCTGAAGAGTCCAGTATTCTTTACTTTGAATGCCTTCTGGTGTAATGAGTAGGAAATGAGCAGGAGGGACTTCGCTAATTTCTCTAAAAATGCTATTTCCAGGCTTAACAGCAGGGCCAAGACCAAAAAGATCAGTAAGAGAGGTTTGATCAATGGTGGGTTCCACCTGAGGATGAGCCAGAAGAGTTTTGATTTCTGAGCCAAAGATGAAGGTAGAGCCTTTTATACTATAAAAAAGAGGCTTGACTCCAAGAGGGTCCCTCACTAAAAGCACACGCCTTAGCGCCTCATCATAGATAGCAAACGCAAAAATACCATTTAGCTTACTAAGGCAATCTATGCCCCAGCATAGATAAGCCGTAAGAAGCACCTCTGTATCGGAGTAGCTGTCAAATTGAAAGCCTAAGGCTACAAGCTCCTTTCGTAAATCTTCCGTATTATAAAGCTCACCGTTATAGATAAGTGTGTAAC
This sequence comes from Sporanaerobium hydrogeniformans, assembly GCF_002735925.1. Taxonomy (GTDB): domain Bacteria; phylum Bacillota; class Clostridia; order Lachnospirales; family Cellulosilyticaceae; genus Sporanaerobium; species Sporanaerobium hydrogeniformans. Next base: position 91,124 of record NZ_PEDL01000013.1, read on the forward strand.
GGAAGCCGTTTAAGGTTTTTGTCATAGGTTGTTTGCCGCCTTCGGGGTCGACAACGATTAATCTTCTGTGACCAAAAAGGATAGGGGGATAAGCTAAATAGCCCACACTATCAGGACCACGGAACTTTAAGGTATCTACCATGGCCTCTAGGATAGATTTTTGATTATCAAGTCTATGAGAAAAATCAACGATACCAGCAAAACCACACATTTTAATCACCTTCTTTTTTGAATAAACAAGACCCATAAAAAATTATTAAGATAAAAAGGTCTAAAGCTCTACATAAGTAGAACTTTAGACCTCATTGTCTATAAACGTTTATTTAAATAATCATGATACTATACTATGCATAGATTAAGTGATTTGTGAATATTTTATTGGAATAAAATTTATTTTATAAAATAAAAATAGTTTATCTAAGTGATTAAAATAAAATTCAATTGATTTTATTTATAGGTAAATATTGTATAAATTTTTTAGAAATCTATTGAAAAATAAGCGAAATAACTTACAATAGAAAGTAGAGGCATAAGTAAGAAATTCTACTTATAGCCTATAAATATCTAGAGAGGTAGGGAGGAGAAAATGCAGAATATAGACACTCATAAAATCATAATACCTGTGACAAAATGTAGCCCTGGTATGATACTACTCCAACCTGTAGTGGATATGGATACAGGCAATACCCTCATTGCAAGGCATCAAAGGTTAACAGAAGAAACCATTGAGCATATAGGACGTTTTAAGCATACAGAGATATGGGTAGCAGCTGAAACACAAAAGCAGCTTTGGCAGGTCGATGAAGAAATTGTAGCGCGTCATAAAAAATATATTGATTTATTAAAAGATATTATAGGTAATGAAGAAACTAACCTTGAGATAAAAATAGAAGAAGTAGAAGGGCTAGCTAAATGTATAGTAGAAGAATTTGAATGTAATTTTAGTCTTTTAGCCTGTGTAAACCTTGTAAAAAAAATGGATAAGGATATTTATACACATAGTGTAAATGTAGCTTTTATTTCCCTACTAATAGGTAGGTGGATTGCGTGTAATAAGCAAACCTTACAAGAGGTAGCCTTAGCAGCCCTTTTACATGATATAGGTAAACTAAGTGAGAAGGAGTCCACGCAAAAAAGTTATGCAAAGGAACAATCCCTTGTTACAAAGCGGTTAGAAGAGAGGCGTCATCCTATTTACGGCTATGAAAAACTACTTCCCTATAAGGAACTTGACAATGAAGTATTAAGGGGTGTGCTTACCCATCATGAGCGTTGCGATGGGAGTGGCTATCCTTTGCATTTGACAGATGAGCGTATCGGAGTGATTGGTAAGATTATAGGACTTGCTGATGAATACGAAAGACTGCGGAAGGAACAAAATATTTTTGAAATTATACGTCTTTTTAAGTGCGAGCATATTAAAAAATATGATATCACGATGTTGATGGAATTTTGCACGAATGTAGTGAATTATTATATAGGTTCGTCTGTACTTTTAAGTACGGATGAGGTAGGGCAGGTTGTATTTATACAACCCCATTCCTTGCACAGGCCTATCGTAAAGATAGGAGATAAATATGTTAATCTATATGAGCAGTCACAAATAGAAGTTATGAAGGTATTATAAAATAAACGGGATGATTTACAAAGAAACTCTTTGTAAATCATCCCGTTTTTAATGCAAGAAAGCTTAGCTCTATTCATCAGTAGGGTCTAATAAAAGGTTAAGCTGGTTGGTGGCCTTCTGACCTGTATCCTCATCAATGTAAGATAAAAGAATATGAGGAGAAAGAGAAGAGGACTCAGGAGTAGCCTTAAAGCTGTATTCAAAATAAGCAGTTTCTGAAGGTGCAAGATTTCCCATTTCCAAGGCTGTTATGTTGCCTTCAAAGGATAAGGAACCTCGCTCTCTAATAATAGCACTTTCTACGATGGAACTAGTTTCGCAAGGTAAAAGAAGCTTTAAGTCATTGATATAAGAATGAGAGATATTTGTAATTTTAATTTGCTTAACGATGATTTCATTAGCTGACAAAGGAGCTTTTGTTAGTTCAGAAATTTGCAGCAGTGTGTGCATAAACTCACCTCCTATTTCAGTATATGCAGCATAGAATCTGTCCACCACAATCTAAAATACAAAAAAAGGAGGTAGGTATTCAACCTACCTCCAAAGGAGTTGATTAAGATCTTCCCCAGTTACGGCAGCGACAGTTACAATCATCATCGTCGTCTTCTAGAAAATCATTAAGCGTTTCAGCGATATCATTGAGTAATTCAAAAGCTTCTCTGCAACGACGTCTGCGAGCAGGGCTGGTATTAGTATTATTATTATTATTATTATTACAACCGCAACCACAACCACAACCTGCATTACATCCACAACCTGCATTACATCCACAACTCATAAAAAAAGCCCCCTTTTAAATTTTGTTGTTTGTAGCGCTACCCACACTTCATAATATGCAATTCGTCAAGAAATGACATTATTTTTAGTACATTGATTTAACATAAATGAAAAAGAGAGGAATATACATAGGATAAGGACAAGAATAACAAAAGCAAACAAGAGGGGTTAAGGGGGTTAGCAATGAAGAGTTTTGTTTTGAAAATGCAGATTGCAACTATTTTTGTAGGGAGTATAGTAGGAGCTGGAGTGTGTTCAGGAAGGGAACTGAATCAATTTTTTGCTACCTATGGCATAGGAGGCTTTTTAGGCCTTTTTTTGTGTGGGATCTTATATGTTTTATTAGGCAAAATCATTGTGGTTATTACGGAGGAGAATGATGTAGGTTCCTATGATGAATTTGTAAATCTTGTTTGCCCTAAGTACGTAGCTAAGTTTATTAATAGTGTACTGACACTTTTCTTGCTAAGTAGCACATCTATTATATTAGCTGGTAGTGGGACTATCTTAAATCAATATTTTGGATTACCTAAATGGATAGGCTTTAGCCTTATGGTAGGGTGCAGCAGTTTGTTCTTATTAAGAAATACAGAAGGCTTATTTGAGGTAAATAGTATAGTTGTCCCAACTCTTTTTATCATGATGAGTGCTTTATTTATAGGTTATATAAAACTTCATCCAGAGGAGTTAAGCTATGGCTATTTACAGTTTCTACCTCGTCAAAAACAGCATTTATTCACTTCTACATTCATTTATGTAAGCTTTAATATTTTAACGATTATTGGTGTGATTGTACCTCTCACAAGGGAACTTAAAAGGCCAAAGGAAATTGTTAGTGGCATTGTATGGGGAAGCATTATTTTAACACTCATCAGTAGCTTTATTGTTTTTTTAATGATGGTAAGCCCCTTTCATGCAAAACGTTATGAAGTGCCACTTCTTGGCGTAGCACAAGGAATTAATCACTTTTTACAATTAGGTATATTAGGAGTGATGTGGCTAGAAATGTTTTCTTCTCAAGTATCTAACGTCTATAGTCTTTGCTATTTTATGCAAAATCAGTTTAAACTAGATTATAAAATGGGGATTTTTCTAGTAGTAGCTGTAGCAGCTCCTTTTTCTATTATTGGCTTTTCTAAACTTGTAGAATTCTTATACCCTATGTATGGTGTTTTAAGTCTAGTCTTTCTTATCTACTGTATTCTTTTTTATTTTAGAAGCAGGGGGTAAAGATTTGACAAGGCATTGGACAAGAATAGATATGTTTAGGCTAAGGCAAAGTGAGTATAATTAAAAATAAAAGCTTTGTCTAGAATAGGGGAGGGATAGGGATGAATGTTGGGGTAAAGATTCCTATTAATGAACTAAAGGAAGGAATGATTACAGCACAAGATGTACTTAAACAAGGAAAAATGTTTTTAAAAGAGGGTACAGTGCTTAAAGCTAACTATTTACAGGCTTTAAGAGCATTGCGCTTAAAAACACTGTATGTAAAAGTAGATAAAGGGAATATTAGTACAATTATCGGAAATGAGATGGAACGCTTTTATATTAGTACCTATCTTAGTATTAGTCAAATTATTGAAGATATAATAGAGGGGAAACAAGTTACTTTAGGACAAATTTTTCCTATAGTAGAGACAATAATAGACAAGGTTTATTTTCATGATTGTAGGGAACTTATTTTAGCAGGTATTAAGGTGAAGACCTCCTATAAGTATGCACATTTTTTTAATGTCTGTTTGTATAGCATTATGATTAGTAAAGCTATAAAAATGAGTCAAAGTGAAACAGTTTATTTAGGAGCAGCAGCTATTTTACATGATGTAGGTAAGTTTAGAATTCCACAGCATTTATTAGAAAAGCCACAACGCCTCACAAAGGAAGAGTTTGAAGTAGTTAAAACCCATACAACACAAGGGTATATGATGCTACTAAATATGGGAGTTATAGATAAACAGATTGCAGATGCAGTACTGCAGCATCATGAGAGGATAGATGGCTCAGGTTATCCTATAGGTTTAAAAGGAGCTGCTATTGAAAAACTAGCTCAGATTATTGGACTTGCTGATACTTATGACGCTATTACATCTCACAGAAGCTATAAAAGAGGTGTGCTTCCTCATGAGGCAGCCTCTATCATCGAACAATTTAAGGGTAACCTATTTAATGGGGAACTAGTAGAGGCACTTATCAAGCATATTATCTGTTATCCTGTAGGGTCTGAATTACTACTTAATACGAATCAAGTTGTAGAAGTAATCAAAACCCATCCAGATGAGCCTCTTAGACCTGTTGTAAAAGTGCTAACAGATAAAAATGGAAGTGTTTTGAGTAGTACATATACGCTTGACTTAAAACCACATACAGAAGTACAGATAGTAGAAATTTTTAGGTAATATAAAAAAGGTGTAGCTCTATTTGAAGCTCACACCTTTTTTTATGTATTTTACTTTGAAATAGAGTAGCTAAGCCTACTCCTACCCTAACATCTAGCATGCCTAACTAATATTAAGGATGATAGTTGTATTATACATGATAAATCTAAAATTATCCATAAAAAATTCCATTTTTATTCCAAAACCTTTTAAATTATATAATCCTCTTCAAATTGACCTTCAAATTGATGACCTTTTTCATCTTGATAAGTACCATAGCCGTGTTTTTTACCATTTACAAAGTCACCAATATATTTATGACCATTAGGGTAGGTAATAATGCCTTTACCTGTCAAAACACCTTCTACAAAGTCACCTCGGTAGTGGGTGCCATTAGCCCAAGTAAATGCACCTTTGCCATGAGGGATACCTCCTACAACCTCACCTTCATAAATGCCATCTTTAATAGTAAGCTTGCCAAGCCCTGTTTCTACACCATCACGAAATTCACCTTCATAAATATCTCCATTAGGATAGTGGGCAATGCCACTGCCCTGCATACGATCATTTAGAAAGTTTCCAGTATAAAGGGTTCCATCGGCGGCGTGTAAAGTGCCTTTACCTTCCATGATACCATTTGAAAAATGACCTTCGTAATAAGAGCCATCTTCAAAACGACAGATACCTGTGCCAGTACGTTGACCTTTATAGAATTGTCCTTCATAAACCATATGATCATCTAGGTAAGCAATCCCTTTACCGTGAGGCACACCCATAGAAAAGGTACCCTCATAACAGAGTTTACCTTCATCGTTATAATATTTACCAGCACCATGAAAATTAGCGCCCTTTACACTTCCTTCATACATGACTTTTCCATTTTTATGATACCAAACTTCATTATCATATTCGTCAGTTGCACCAAATAGTAAACTTTTTAATTTTCCAATCATTTGTGTATCTCCCTAAATGTTTCTTAACCTTATTATACCATTTTTAAGAAAAAAAGAAATCGATTAAAGACCAAAAATCCATAAGGTGAGCTGATAAGACGCAATAATCCCTATCAAAGAGGCAATGAGAGCACCTGCTAAAGTATAGCGACTATCTTTAATTTTAACAGTCATGAAGTAGACAGACATGGTATAAAAAATAGTTTCTGTACAACCAAACATAATGGAAACGAGACGTCCAATAAAAGAGTCAGGCCCATGTGTTTTGAAAAGGTCTAGTACAAGACCTGTGGCAGCAGAGGAGGAGAAAGAGCGCATTAAGGCAACAGGGATCACTTCAGAAGGAAAATGACTCCAAGCTAAGAGGGGCTTAATAAGCTGAGAAAGTCCATTTAAAGCACCTGAGGTACGCAGCATAGCAACAGCCATCATAAGACCAATTAAAGTAGGCAAGATATTAAGGACAACCTTTAGGCCTTCAGCTGCTCCTTCTATAAAGGCTTCATAGACATTGACATTTTTTAAGAGGCCATAGACCACAATCCCAAGGATAATAACGGGGATGAGCCAGTTAGAAAGCACGACTAAAAAATTCATTTCTAATGCTCCTTCCTATACATAAGTTTAGCAAATAAAATAGCGACTGAAGAAGCCATAAGTGTGGCAAGGATACAAGGAGCAATGATTTCAGTTGGGTTAGCTGAGCCGTAGCTTGCACGATAGGAAATCATATTGATAGCGACTAGCTGCACACAAGAGATATTTACAATGAGAAACATACACATCGCATGACTGGCTCGGTGCTTTTCCTTGTTGAGCTTTTGAAGCTCAGTCATGGCCTTAAGTCCAGGAGGAGTAGCTGCCCAGCCTAGACCTAAAAAATTGGCAATAAGATTGGTAGCAATGTACTTACGAGCAGGGTGATAGCGGGGAACGTCGGGAAATAAAAAATCAAGAAGAGGAGTCATTTTACTGGCTAAAGCATCAATTAACTTAGCTTTTTCAGCAATACGCATAACTCCCATCCAGAGAGAAACAATGCCACACATTTCAATGCAAAGCTTAACTGCAGCTTGAGAAGCGTTTAAAGCAGAGGTAGTGACTTCTTGCATACCTCCGGAAAAAGCAGCAATAAAAATAGAAAAAATAATCATAAAGCTCCATATATAGTTTAACATAATGCCTCCTTATAGCTTGTTTTTATAAATATATGCAGAATTGGTACAAACATATACTTTTATATAAAAAACACTTACTATATTTTCCAAAATTTACAATGGGTAAAAAGAGAGAATATGACAACAAACTACAGCATTAGAAAGCATTTTTGAAAAAATGTGCACAAACCTTTGAATAACTCAATATTATATTATAAAATAACATAATAATTTAAAATAGTTTAAAAAACTGACACCAATGAATTGACTTTTATTTCTAATTATGGTATTTTGGTATTAGCACTTGGAAAAATTTGAGAGAATAGTGTAAAGGGAGAGGATGTTAGTGAAATCAACAGGTATTGTAAGAAAGGTAGACGAATTAGGGCGAGTAGTTTTACCTATCGAATTAAGAAGAAATTTGGATATTAATGAAAAAGATGCGCTTGAAATCTTTGTAGATGACGACAGAATTATCCTTAAAAAGTACGAACCAGCTGATATTTTCAATGGTAGTATGGATGATTTAGTAGATTACAAAGGCAAAAAAGTAGCTAAAAAAACCATTGTGGAGTTAGCTAAATTGGCAGGATATAAAATCACAGAATAATATACCTTAAAAGACCTTTTTAGGTCTTTTATTTTTTATTCATCAAAATAATGATATACTAAAAGGGGAATAATACTAGTGAAATGAGAAAGGATGAGACCAGTTGGAACTAAAGTTATTTCATTATATTGATGAAGTCCTTGCTGAACTAGAAGATATGAGAGAAGAGCTTGAAGAAATTAGTACAGAGATTGAGTTGTTTTTTGAGAAGCTTCTTTTCACGGCAGAAAAGGGTTTTGTGAATATGAATACCCGTGTGAAGTCTAAAAAAAGCTTAAAGGAAAAAATAATTCGTAATGATTACTATCAGAAATATACAACTATAGAGACGGTCTTAGAAAATTTACCAGACCTTATTGGGATACGTATTGAGTGTCGTTTTAACCAAGATGAAGCAGAGCTGTATAAGTTTATTAAAAAGCAATTTAGTGAGAAATCGGAGGAATTAGAAGACTATTATTTTAGCCTTGAAAATCCTGATATCCTTTTAAATTTGGGAAGTAAGCAGCCTAAAGAACAGAAGAATGGCATTAAGATGTACCGTATTGATGGAAAATACATAAAGGAACATGCCATTATTAATTTTGAGCTTCAAATTAAATCACTGGTTAATGTGTTTTGGAGTGAAATCGAGCATAAGATTATTTATAAAAACTATAATTATGTTATTGCAGATCGTTTCTATAAGGATATTATGAAGTCCATCAAAAACAGTTTGGCAACCATTGATCAGCAGCTCCTTCTTATTTCTAATCAGTTCGAAAAGCAAGATACAACCCAGTTTGAGGAACGTGAGGAGCAGCTAGAGAAGCTTATCTCTAAAATTATTTATGATGTGTTTGCAGGCCATATGAAAGAGAGTATAGGTGTACTAGTGGATTTTAGAAAGTCCTGTGAAGCCATTGTAAAATATGTACTCAGGGACACTCATAAAGAGGGGATAGATAAATACAGTGGAAACCTTCTTTTAGGACTTGAGCGTATTAAGCAAATTGAGCAGAAAAATATTGACTTTAAAAAGCAGATTATTTTTGAACGTGAGCCTGTATTTAAAAATGAACTGTCGAAGATTATTGGTTCTCATATAAAGAATAATATGAATGAGGAATTTCAGTGGAGTGTATTTTTTACGGTTCTTTTTCAAATAGAACCTTCAGATAATGTGGGTGATTTTGAAACGTTTGTTCATTATTATACGGATAATTTAATAGACCGAATAACCGTTAATAAGATAAGTAGTAATTTCACACAAGAAGAAACCAGTGAGATGATTAAGACGCTTATGCTGAGGTATGCCCAAATTTTTGTTCAGATTAACTCAGTGCAACTCCTGTATGAAAACAATGTAGAGCAAGTATTAAAGATTATTAACAGCATTATTGATACCATGTATAGAAATATCATTACTTTTGAGCAATGGGAAAGAGAAAAAAGTATTTATATAGAGCTTTTAGAATTGCGGCTTTTATCTTTATTTGATGTGGAGATATCTCCTGATAAGGTTTTAGATTTCCTAGAACATGTAAGGCGTAGCCATTCAACCATCGACATCCCCAAAGGCCTCCTCAAATACATCTACAAAATCCCGTAGGGGCAGATTCCATATCTGCCCGTTTTCAGATTCCATATCTGCCCATTTTTATATCCCATATCTGTCCAAACCCCCATATTTGCCCATTTTCATATTCTCACGCACATCCCATCGAATATAATCTCCGTAGGGGCAGATTCCATATCTGCCCGCTCTATGGACGGGATATAGAATATAAAGAACGGGAGGATATGGAATCCTCCCCTACGAGGGGGATGGTGGGATGGTGGATGGGGTGGGAGGGGAAAATGTAAATGCTGTATAGGAGTAGAAAGAATAATATGTTATAATATATAACTGTGTAGAATAGTGGTAAAAATATAAAAGGTTATAAATGATTAGGAGGGAAAGTTGTGATTAAATGTTATGATGGTGGGGTATATCTAGTTAACGGCAGAGAACTGGTAGAGGATCATAGAGAGGCTAGTAAAGCTATTGCTCAAAAGTGTGGGAAAGAGGTTAAAAAAGAAGAAGCAATACGTGAGACTATAGCTTATGGTATTTTAGAGGCACACAATACTTCGGATAATATGGATAAGCTTAAGATTAAATTTGATGCGATGGCTTCTCATGATATTACATATGTAGGGATTATCCAAACGGCTAGAGCGAGTGGACTTAAAGAATTTCCAATTCCTTATGTACTAACGAACTGTCACAATAGCTTATGTGCAGTAGGTGGGACAATCAATGAAGATGACCACATGTTTGGTCTTTCAGCTGCTAAAAAATATGGTGGCATCTATGTGCCAGCACACCAAGCTGTTATACACCAATATATGCGTGAGATGATGAGCGGCTGTGGTAAGATGATTTTGGGTTCGGATAGCCATACACGTTATGGGGCACTTGGAACGATGGCAATTGGAGAAGGTGGCGGTGAGCTTGCTAAGCAATTACTTTGCAAGACCTATGATGTGAATCGTCCTGGTGTAGTAGCTGTTTACCTTACTGGCAAGGTACAAAAAGGTGTAGGTCCACAAGACGTTGCTCTTGCCATTATTGGAAAAGTATTTAAGAATGGTTATGTTAAAAATAAAGTAATGGAATTTGTGGGAGATGGCATTGCTAATCTGGGCGTAGAGTACCGTAATGGTATTGATGTTATGACCACAGAAACGACTTGTCTCTCTTCTATTTGGGAAACAGATGAAAAAGTAGAAGCATATTTCGAAGCACATGGACGCAAGGAAGCTTATAAAGAATTGAAGCCAGGTAAAGTAGCTTACTATGATGGAGCTATTTTGGTAGACTTATCACAAATAAAACCAATGATTGCCCTTCCATTCCATCCAAGTAATACTTATACGATCGAAGAATTAAATGCGAATTTAGAGGATATTTTAGCGTCAGTAGAAAAACAAGCTAAGGAGCAGTTTACTAAGGTGAACTTTACTTTAAGAGATAAAATCAAAAATGGTAAACTTCTAGTGCAACAAGGTGTCATTGCAGGATGTGCAGGTGGTACCTTTGATAATATTTGTGATGCAGCAGATATTTTAAAGGGTCATACAATTGGAGCTAATGAATATGCACTAAGCGTATACCCTTCTAGCCAACCAACCTTTATGAGTCTTGTAGAGAATGGTGCTATTACAAGTCTCATGGCAGCAGGTGCAACCATCCGTACAGCTTTCTGTGGGCCATGCTTTGGTGCAGGGGATGTACCTCCTAATAATGGTCTGAGCATTCGCCATTCAACACGTAACTTCCCTAACCGTGAAGGCTCTAAACCAAGTGATGGGCAACTTGCTGCTGTTGCTCTCATGGATGCACGTAGTATTGCAGCAACCTCTTTAAATGGAGGCGTGCTTACAGCAGCGACAGATATTGATGTCACATTTACAAAACCTAAATATTACTTTAATAGTGAAATTTATAAAACACGTTGCTATGATGGGGTGGGCAAACCTCAGCCAGAGGAAGCACTTAAATTTGGACCTAATATCACAGACTGGCCTCAAATGTCATACCTCACAGATCATCTTGTGCTTCAAGTAGTAGCAGAAATCCATGATGCAGTGACCACAACAGATGAGTTAATCCCATCAGGTGAAACATCAAGCTATCGTTCAAATCCGCTTAAACTGGCAGAGTTTACACTTTCACGTCGTGTACCAGATTATGTAGCCAAGGCAAAAGAAATCCAAAAAGCAGAAACAGCTCGTTTAAATGGAGAAGATCCAACAGCTGTAGATGAGCGTGTAAAGGCAGCCTTTGAAGCTATTAAAGGGATTAAGGGTTTTGAAAATATTGATCCTATGACAACAGGTATCGGTAGTACCCTTTTTGCTGTAAAGCCAGGAGATGGTTCAGCAAGAGAACAAGCAGCATCTTGTCAAAAAGTACTTGGTGGATGGGCTAATATTGCAAGAGAGTATGCAACAAAGCGTTACCGTTCTAACCTCATTAACTGGGGAATGATACCTTTTGTGCTTGAAGAGGAATTGGTTTTCAAAGAGGGAGATTTCTTGTTTATCCCTAATATTAAAGCAGCCGTTCAAAATAAAGTAGCAACCATTGAAGCCTATGTAATAGGTGAGGAAATCAAATGTTTTAACTTAATGCTTGCTGATTTAACAGATGATGAAAGGCAAATCATTTTAGCAGGTTGCCTTATTAACTACTACAAAAACGAATAGGTTTATAATGAGTTTGGCTCCTTGCGGACGATATAGAATCGTCCCCTACGGAGGCAAAAGGTAGGGGAGGATTCCATATCCTCCCGCAAGAGGGATAAAAGGTAGGGGAGGATTCCATATCCCCCCGCAAAGGGGAGAAAGGTAGGGGAGGATTCCATATCCCCCCGCAAAGGGGAGAAAGGTAGGGGAGGATTCCATATCCTCCCGCAAGGGGTAGAAAAGGTAGGGGAGGATTCCATATCCTCCCGCACGAGGAAGAAAAGGAGGTATAGAGCGAATGTTTAACATTCGTTCTATACCTCCTTTTCTGGTTATAAATGATTCCACTCTGTGCTAACGTATTTCATGGGGCGCGTGTCTGTTGTAGGTAGACCGGTTAGGTAAGAAAGATTAGGAAGAAGCTCTTTGAATTCTTGGTAAGATAAAGTGGAATTTACAAAGTCATAGGTTGCCTGAAGTAAGGTAATACTTTTTTTAGTAGCATTTCTTAGAATATCGTGAAAGCTAAAGGTATAAACGTTACCGGTTACAGGATGAAGCCAAACCCTTTTACTACTATTAAGATAATCAATGAGAGGATCGACACAATTATAGTAAGAAAAATAATGGACATGATTTGCGACAGCTTTAGGAAGAAGAAAACGGGTTGAAGAAAGAAGCGTTTTTTTAGCTCCTAGGCTATCGGAAGTGAGCCTATAGTAAAGCCTTGTGTCTTCGTAGGACTTTTTGAAGATAGCTCCACCGTTATTAATACCATAGAGTAAAAACAATGTCTCATCATATAGAGTGAGAAGAGAACTAGGTAAATGAGCACGTGATAAAATATATTTATTTATATTAAATTGATGCGCTTTTTTAGAAAGACGTTGTTCCAGAAGAATCGTATCAATAGCTAATTCTATTTTTTTGTGAAGACCTTCATACTTTTTGGTTTCAGGAGTATCTTCTAGATAGTAGCCTCCTAAATAAAAGATATAAGGATGTGCCATAGAGTCCAGTATGTAGTGGCATAAAAAACCACTCATATAGCTTAGGAGCTCATTAAACTCTTTAGAAGTAACTTCATACCTTTTAAGGTGTGATAAAGCAGAAATAATGAATTCGCCTGTTTTTTCAGTATGCATTTTTAAACCAATATGGGAGTAAACCAACTTTTGTCTTTGCAACGCATAGTACATAAAGTCAGGTCCTTGAAGTCCTATAAAAAATAAATCTGGGTGTTCTTTAATGATGGTATGAAGGGGGGAATGTTTGAGATTTTGAGTAGTATTTAAACCAAAAAGGTAATGAGTAATAATATCTGGCATCCTAAAAAGCTCCTTTATTTTTAACTAACTATTTTCAGTATAGCACTATGTGTTTTTTAAAAATAGGGTGAGTTTTTAATAAAAAAAAACCCCTTTTAACAGGAGTTTTTGGCTAAATTAATTTTCATTGTTTTTATCATGACTTGACATGGCTTTCATATTAAAATACAGCAAAAATCCCATCATCAAAAAGACAATAAAAACAAATTTAATACTGCGATTAAAAAAAGCAATAGCAGATAAACCGAGTATGCCACTTATGCCATATAAAGTAACAACGGCTTGCTTTTGAGAATAACCCTTATCGACTAAACGATGATGTAAGTGTCCCCTATCAGGTGACATAATAGGCTTTCCAGCAAGGAATCTTCTGATAATGGCAAAGGCTGTATCAAAGATAGGAAGCCCTAAAACAAGTACAGCAATAAAAATCGTTGCCATCGTATAACCTTTTAATAATCCTAATATAGAAGTTACTGCTAAAGTAAAGCCTAAAAAAGTAGAGCCTGTATCTCCCATAAATATAGAAGCAGGATTAAAATTATAAGGTAAAAATCCAATACAAGCTCCTGCTAAAGTAGCTGTAAGAACTACGGCAGGTACATAACCAGTAGAAATGGATAGGGCCATAAGACTAAGTGCTGCAATGGAAGAAACGCCTGCAGCAAGTCCGTCTAGTCCATCAATTAAGTTAACAGCATTGGTGATGCCTACAATCCAAATAACTGTTGCAGGTATAGAGAACACAGTGGTAGAAAAGAAACTATCTCCTAAAAAAGGAATAGATATAAAATTAATACGAATACCACAAAGTGCAACAATACTAGCAGCTGCTATCTGAATTAAAAATTTTAACTTAGCATTAAGCTCATAAATATCATCAAAGAAACCTAGAAAAAAGATAATGAAAGACCCAACGATGATTCCTATGTTTTGTTTGGTATCAATAATAGGCATATACTTTATCACTACTAAATAAGTAATCATGAAACCTAAAAAGATAGCAATACCTCCCATACGAGGAATCGGTTTTTTGTGCATATCACGTTTGCGAGGTTTAGCAATGGCACCTACTTTAAAGGCTACTTTTTTTGCCAAAGGAGTAGTGAAAAATGCAATTAGAAATGCCAATACAAAAGCAATGAGGTATAGAGCCATATAGCCGCCCATATTTTCATCTCCTTAAGATATGTAAAATACTACTTAATACTTATATTTTATACTCATAGTCTATTAATATACTATAAATAAGTAAGTAGTGTTGTCAAAAATTACATAATAATAGTTAAGTTGCCTAGAAGCCTCTCTCATTTAAAGAGAGGACTCTAGGCTGTTTAAGTGAAGTAGTTTATTGATATGTTATTTCGTACCGAATAAACGATCACCAGCATCACCAAGACCTGGAATAATATAGGCATGGTCATTTAATTTTTCATCAAGTGCAGCTACATAAATATTGACATCAGGATGTGCTTCTTGAAGTGTTTTAAGACCTTCTGGTGCAGCAATTAAGCAAAGGAAGTTAATGCTTTTAGCACCTCTATCTTTGATGAACTGGATAGCAGCCACAGCAGAACCACCTGTAGCAAGCATTGGATCGAGTACGAAGAATTCTCTTTCTGCTACATCTTGAGGAAGCTTGCAGTAGTATTCAACAGGTTTAAGAGTTTCAGGATCTCTATATAAACCAATGTGTCCTACTTTAGCAGTTGGTACTAAATCAAGCATACCATCTACCATACCAAGACCAGCACGTAAAATAGGTACAATACTTAAATTTTTACCAGCAATACGTTTCCCAATTGTTTTAGCAACAGGAGTTTCTAATTCAAAGTCTTCAAGTGGAAGATCACGTGTTGCTTCATAGCACATAAGCTGTGCAATCTCTCTTACAAGTTCACGGAATTCTTTAGAACCTGTGTCGGTACATCTTAGACGCGAAACCTTGTGTTGAATAAGTGGGTGATCCATAATAAATACTTTACTCATACTTCATATCCTCCTAGTGTATAGTTATTTGTTATTCGTGTAAAAGGTAGGGGTTAATCTTCGATTTTAGTAATTCTTCTCTTATGCCTTTCATCATTTGAAAAGGCTGTGTTTAAGAAGGTATCTACAACCTTTACTGCATGAGAAGGCCCGATAACACGACCACCCATAGCAATGATATTGGCATCATTATGAAGACGAGTAGCTTCGGCTGAGAAAACATCATGACAAAGGGCGCAACGAATCCCTTTTATTTTATTGGCAGCAATGGAAATACCAATTCCTGTACCGCAAATTAAAATACCCTTTTCACACTCTCCATCAAGAATAGAGTGGGCTACAGCCTTGGCATAGTCTGGGTAATCTACAGCGTCTTCATTATAACAACCGAAGTCCTTAAATGCTAAATTTTGTGCCTTTAAATAGGCAATAATCTCTTGTTTTAGTGCAAAACCACCATGGTCACTAGCAATAGCTATCATTGTGTATCCTCCAAATTATAAATTATACCTAGCTTATTATAAAGCCTTACTAACCACTTGTCTATTTAAACCTTTATGATATGATGTCCTGCTGATTTCTCAAGACGATTCATAATAGCCCCTCCCATGCCCGATTTAGGAAAGGAAAGGGAATAGATGATATCTACTTTTTCATCATCAAAATGCCTAAGTGTTTCAAAAAGATGAGCAGCAATGGTGCTTAATTGGCTCATTGTCCCTACACTTAAAATCACATCGGCCTTAAAAAGTGCTTTTGTTTCATCAGTGGCCAAGATGCCTACACGTTTGCCAGCCTTTTGCGCTTCGAGACAAAGGTGTTGCATCCTTGGAATCACCTTGTTAAGTTCACCCTCTATAATAATGACCTCTGCATTAGGGGAGTAGTGAGTGTATTTCATGCCTGGTGCCTTGGGAAGCTCATTGATTTTAAGTGAGTTTAAAATAGCAGGATCAACAGTCACATCAGGAAGGATTTCTTTAAGCATCTCCAAGGTAATACCACCTGGTCTTAAAATAGTAGGGGGTAAACAGGTTGTATCTACT
Source organism: Sporanaerobium hydrogeniformans (assembly GCF_002735925.1). Lineage (GTDB taxonomy): Bacteria > Bacillota > Clostridia > Lachnospirales > Cellulosilyticaceae > Sporanaerobium > Sporanaerobium hydrogeniformans. Next base: position 107,201 of record NZ_PEDL01000013.1, read on the forward strand.
ACTGTGGACTCGAGGCCTACTTCACACTCTCCACCGTCAATGATGGCTTCAATTTTCCCTTCTAAATCCTCTATAACACGCCTTGCATTAGTTGGGCTAGGCTTGCCGGAGGTATTGGCACTAGGAGCAGCCAAGGGAAGACCAGAAGCTTTAATAAGTTCTTTTATAACGGGGTGAGAAGGAAAGCGAATAGCTACTGTATCTAAACCACAGGTCACAGCTTTCGGTACTTTAGGACTTGCTTTAAAAATAAGGGTAAGAGGTCCAGGCCAAAAAGCATCTATGAGTTGCTTTGCCACAGGAGAAATCTCTGTTACTAAATCCTCCAACATATGAAGACTAGCAATATGTATAATAAGAGGATTGTCATTCGGACGCCCTTTTGCTTTAAAAATATGAGTAACTGCTTGAGAGTCAAATGCATTAGCAGCTAAACCATAAACAGTTTCTGTAGGAACAGCCACTAAACCACCAGCCCTCAGAATGTGAGCAGCTTGAGATAAATCTTCTGAGGAAGAAAAGATAAGCGTATTCATGTTCATCTCCTATTTGTTGTTCGTGTCGTTAATCTACCCTATAGTATAACACAAAGAGAGCTTAAAGATAACAAAATCCCTAAAAAAACAATAAAAAAAAGTCTAGTATTTGAATGATGTGACCCCAATAAGTTAGACTTTTTTGCGTAGTAGTTTTTAACTGCTACGCAATTATTTTATGCTGCCAAGAGACTGAGCCTATATTCTACAGGA
>NZ_PEDL01000014.1 GCF_002735925.1 Sporanaerobium hydrogeniformans
ATAAAGCTTCGGCTAGCAAGTAAGGGAGCTCTTCGCAAGCTTCCTCCACAGGATGGATGTAAAATCTTAGAGAAGTCCTATAGGCTGTTTTTAGGGACGTTATCACAAGTGCCTTTCTTGTGATAGGTAGGACCGTTAGCCTATTGGACTGAACTTAGATTTTACCCATCCGAGGACCGAGAAGCTGGTGAAGAGCTCCCTTACTTGCGGTTCCTGAGAATACCCCCTATCCCTTTCCTTTTAGTAGTCTAATGTGTAAAACACCCCAACAAACTGTAATTTATTAGAAAGAAATCTGCTGATGTTTATTATAAAGTGTTCGATAGCCAAAGTATAAAGAACAAAAAACAGAAAGACACACCACTGTACAAATGGCAATCATAATAGCTATCTGATAGAGAATAGCTATAGTAGGTAGAGTTCCTGAGAGGATTTGCCCAGTCATCATACCAGGAAGAGAGATAATACCCATTCCTAACATTGAATTAAGGGTAGGCAGTAGTGCTGTTTCTAAAGCATTATTAACAAAAGGAATAAGTATTTTTTTAGGAGACACACCTAGATTAAGAAGTGTATCTATTTTAGGTTTTTGGGTTCTTAGGCTTTCATTAAAGGTTTTAAGACCTAATGATACACCTGTCATAGCGTTTCCCATAATCATGCCACTAAGTGGGATGGTATATTGGGGGGTAAAAAGGTCCATACGAACAATGAATCCTATGAAAAAGAATAGAATGGAGAGACCTGATCCAGCTAGAGAAAGGGCAATAGCTAGCTTGAACTTAGGGTTCATATCTTTATGACGTGAAAGCACTCTGTGAATAGCAAAGGTTACCATAGCACAGAGGTAAAGCACTGTAAAAAGAGGATGTGGATTTTGAAAAATATAAGTGAGTAATAGTCCAGCAATAACAAGCTGTACAGTCATTCGAAGACTTGCTACAAGTAGGAGTTTAGTTTGATTTATTTTGCTCTTCTTCATAATGGCTAAAACAATAAGAAGTAGAAGATAGACTGTACCAAATTGCAAAAGGTTTAATTGGATAATGCCTTGCATAGAAGCACCTACCTTTCTAAAATAATTGTTTTATCGGCAAAGCAGTGAGTTAGACTTTGGTCATGACTAACTATGATAAGAGAGATACTCTTTTCCTTACAAAAGCTTTTTAAGTTATTAAGAACCAATTGCGAGCTTTGTGAATCAAGGGCTGAAGTGGGTTCATCAAGCAAAAGTACCCTTGGCATAAAAGAAAGAAAGATAGCTAGATAGATTCGTTGACGTTCACCACCTGACATAGAAGTACAAAGGGTGTCTAAGGGAAAGTCTGCACCACAAAGAGCAAGAAAATATTGAATCGTTTCCTTGCTAGGTATAGATAAATCACGATAATGGTAATATTCCTCAAAATTTTCTTCAATAGTCTTATCAAAAAGATAGACAGCTTGGCTTACAAGGAGTACCTCTTGACGTAGAGCGATGGGCTCTAACTTTTGGATGTCTTGACCTTTATAGAGAAGGACTCCAGAAGTAGGTGAGAGTGTTCTGTTAAGGAACTTAAGCAAGGTGCTTTTACCACACCCACTTTTGCCAATGATAAAGGTTGTTTGTTTGTCTTCAATATGAAGGTTTGGATAACTTAAAATCGTTTGATAACGTACGTTTTGTAGTTCAAATAAAGGTGCCATGAGATGAATCCTTTCTGATATGAAAGAGTTTAGAGGCATGATAGCACACCTGCTTTTGAAATGCAATGGATACAAGATTAAAAAGAATGTAGAAAAGATAAGAGTCTTTATAAGAAAGTTTGATACATTTTTATAAATATGCTATTTTATAAGAAGTAAAAGGTATAGGTACCAAAGCAAGTGTATAAAATGAAATAGAGTATGAAAGAGAAAGAGGGAGATAAGCGATGAAAGTATTACTTATTAATGGAAGTCCAAATGAAAAGGGCTGTACGTACACTGCTTTATGTGAAGTTGAGAAGGCTTTACAAGCAGAGGGCATCGAAACAGAAATTTTCCATATTGGAGAGGGCGTTATAAGAGGCTGTATCGGGTGTGGTGGTTGCAAAATGATAGGTCGTTGTGTCTTTAATGAAGATACGGTTAATCGAGGTTTAGATAAGGCAGAAACAGCAGATGGGTATATTTTTGGTTCACCAGTACATTTTGCAGGGGCATCAGGAGCACTTACTTGTTTTATGGATCGTTTTTTCTATGCAGGTAAAAACAATGCATATAAACCAGCAGCGGCAATAGCTTCTGCTCGTCGTGGGGGGACAACGGCTACCTTTGATCAGCTCAATAAGTATTTTACAATTCGTAATATGCCAGTTGTTTCCTCTCAATACTGGAACATGGTACATGGGAGCAAGCCAGAAGATGTTCAAAAAGATTTAGAAGGTATGCAAATTATGCGTACGCTAGGTAGGAATATGGCATGGATGCTTAAGTGCATTGAAGCAGGTAAAAATGCAGGGATTGAAGTACCACAAGGGGAAGCGCCTGTAAGAACAAACTTTATTCGTTAAGCAAGGGAAATAAAACTTCTATGAGGGATACTTACAAAAGGAAAATTCATTTTGTAGATATCCCTCATTTTATATGCTAAAAAATATAAAGAATAGAAGAATTAGAATGAATAGTAGTGATTATTGAACAAAAGAGCATAAAATCGTATAATGATTAAAAGGATATAGCTTGAGAAGATTTAGAAATTGGAGGCGTGATAATGCTGCATAGAAAAACGATTACATTTAAGATAACGACAGCAGTGACTTTATTAACCATTATCTTCTCTGTGCTTATAAGTGTTGTTTTTTATAATAACTTTAGGAAACTACTTATTAATAATATGCTGGAGGTTACAGAGGGTCAAATAAGACTTGTAATGGACAACCTAGATGAACAACTTAAGCAAATTAATGGGATTATAGAATGGGCAACAATTAATAGTGACTTAGGGACTTTGCTGGTGATGGATACAAAGAGCCAGGAGTATGATGGGGAGATGCTAGAATTTATAAGAAAATTAAATTCTATGGTGAGTAGTTCTACAGTTAATGAGTATATAGATAAAGTTATTGTATATGGTGAGAATGGAGCGAGTATTCAAATAGGTGTTGTTCCAGGACATGGTACAGATGTAGAAAATTGTATGAATCAAGAGTGGTTCAAGGAGCTACAAGAACAAGAAAAGGCCTGGATAGGTATAGTTGACAATAGATTTAGATATAGAAGTACATCACACATGCTTCCTATACTAGATAAAGTTTATAACTATAAGGAGAAAAAGAACGTAGGTTGGCTGATGGTTGCTTTAAATAGTAACTTGCCTTATGAAGGTATTCGTAAGTATGGTGCGACAGAAGACTCCAGTGTGATTATTTTTAATAGGAAGGGACGTATTATTGCCCACACCAATAAAGATAAGATTGGTACCTACTTAGACAATAAAGAAGTGCTAAAAACGATTTATGCGCACTCAAAAGGGCAGTTAACCTTAGATATAGAAAGTGAACCTAGACAAGCAGTTTATTATCAATCTCCTATAAGTGGTTGGTGTATCTTAAAAACCTTATCTAATATAGAAATAGAAAAACAGCAGCAGGTATTTATCAATATCATTGTCTTAACAGTTATTGCCATTATGGCGTTAGGAATGCTTTTATCAATTATATTAAGTTACTTTATAAATAAACCGATTAAAATGATTAAAAATAAAATTCATAAGATTTCACAAGGTGATTTTACCGTAGAACCAAAGATTGAATCTTTAGATGAGATTGGAGAGATTGGTAGGGTTATTAACCATATGTCTATGGATATTCAAGAGTTAATGGATACAGTAGTAGCTAATGAGAGGACAAAAAGGGAGTTAGAGCTAAAGGTACTACAAACTCAAATTAATCCTCACTTTTTATATAACACCCTTAATTCAATTAAATGGATGGCTGTGATACAGAAAAACATGGGGATCAGTGAAGTAGCAACGGCTCTTTCTCGTCTTCTTAAAAATATGGCAAAGGGGGTATCGGAAGAGATTACCTTGCAGGAGGAAATAAGCCTTCTTAATGAGTACATATTAATTCAGAAGATACGTTACAATAACTCCTTTGAGGTTTTGTATAGTATTGAAGAAGGTTTGGAAAGCTACAAGATTATTAAATTTACTATACAGCCCATTGTAGAAAATGCTATTTTTCACGGCATTGAGCCAAAGATGAAAAGTGGAATGATCTCTATAAGTATTAGAAAAGAAAAAGAGGACGTTCTCATCTGTGTAAAAGATGATGGAATAGGGATGTCGCCTGAAAAGATAGAGGAAGTATTAAGTCAAAAGGGTAAACGAAGTAAAGAAGGTTTAAGTAGTATAGGTGTTAGTAATGTAGATGAAAGACTAAGACTAACCTATGGCGAAGACTATGGGTTAACCTTACAAAGTATAGAAGGTGAATTTACGGAAGTGACAATCAAGATACCACTAAGAAAGTAGGGGACAGGATGTATAAGCTACTTATTGTTGACGATGAACTCCTTGTACAAATAGGTGTAAAAAGCATGCTTAACTGGGAAAAAGAAGCTATTGAGGTAATAGGAATGGCACCCAATGGTATGCAGGCGTTTGAGATAATTCAAAGGGAAAGGCCGGAACTTATTATTACAGATATAAAAATGCCTGTGATGGATGGGATTGAGCTTATTAAAAAGTGTCATCAAGAATTAGATTATGAGCCCCAATTTATTTTACTTACTAGTCACGAGGATTTTAGCTTAGCTAAGGCAGCTGTTAATTTAGATGTAACAGAGTATCTTATAAAGCTAGAACTTAGTGAAGAGGTTCTAAAAGATGCGATTGACTTAGCTAAAAAGAGGTGGCATAAGAAAAATGTTAGATTGGGCGAGGAGCAATTACCTTCATCACATAATCAGGGAAAGATTAAAGAACTGCTTAGAAATCTAATAGAAGAGGTTCCTATGTTAGTAGATGCCAAACAAGAGCTAGCTATCATGGCACCTGATTTGGTAATGGGTAAATTAGCTATACTCAGTTTTTATATACAATTGGAGGATGAAGAGACACTAGAAATCAAAGAAAAGGAAAGATGCTATGAATATACAATCAATGTAACTCATGAGATAATTCGCAAAGAATATAGTGCGCAGACAATAGTTTTTAAGAGAGGCTATTTTTGTGTGATTATAAGTACAGAAGCGAAGCAAGTAAGTGACTTGCAGCAGGTGGTAGAACGTATTATCACAAGCAGTCTGCAATACTTTGGAGTTCAGCTTAAAGTTGGTATAAGTGAGTTAGATTTGGGAATTGATAGGATCAGGGAAGGTTGGGAGCAAGCAAATAAGGTTTTGGAGGCCAATAGATTAGGTAAAACTATTTTATTTTATAGTGAGCTAGATGAGAGCGAGTATGAGAAGAATAGCTATACGAGTAGGTTTATTTTTAAGGTAGAAAGTTATATCAAAGAAAATATTTATAATCGTCTAACACTTAATGAGGTGGCTTTGGCCCTTAATATAAGTCCTAATTATCTAAGTGTGATTTTTAAGAGGAAGCATCCGTGTGGCTTTTCCAATTATGTTTCTAAGGTAAAAATAAAAAAAGCTAAACAACTATTGGCTCAAGGTGATATGAAGATTTACGAGGTATCTGATTTGCTGAACTATACCAATGCGTACTATTTCAGTAAGGTATTTAAAAAGGTAACAGGTCTTACACCAAAAGAATATATTTTGACACTCAGATAGAGGAAAAGTAATACTTATCTTAAAAAAGTATTACTTTTTTATTGTTCTTATTAAAAATCAGTTAGATAGTATTACAAATCAAGATATAAAACATTTTGATTATTAGTTTAAAATTATATACTAAGTGAGTAAATAAACAAATGAACGGAGGAAATGTGATGAAAAAATTTAAAAAATTTGCGTCTTTTTTGGTATGTATGACAATGCTTACAGGATGTGGAGCTAGCAGTAGTGAACCAATTAAGGAAACTGGAGCACCTGAAAAGCAAGCACAAACAGAAAGTAGTAATAAAGGGGAAGTAACCACTTTAAATGTTGCTTTATGGGACTACACTTCTTTGGAGTATCATAAAAAATTAGTAGCAGCTTATGAGAAAAGGAATCCAACTGTAAAGATTAACGTTATTGAGGCACCAGCTAACGATTATTCTGATAAGGTAGCTGTTATGCTAGCAGGCAATAGTGATATTGACGTAGTCTTCATTAGAGATACAGCTTCTTACACAGGCTATATTAGCAAAGGACAGCTAGAACCTCTTGATAGCTATATTACTGCAGATACAGTAGACTTATCAGCATATGGTGGAATGTGTGAGCAATATGGTGTAGATAACCAAATCTATGGCTTACCTTATCGTAAAGATATTTGGATGTTATTCTATAATAAAGATCTTTTTGACCAAGCAGGGATAGCTTACCCAACGGATAATATGACTTTAGAACAATATAGAGAAACGGCTAAAAAGTTAACATCAGGTGAAGGTAGTGACAAAATCTATGGTGCATTAAATAACAAATGGACACAATCTGTTTCTAACCTTGCTATGTTTGAAGGTACTCACTCCTTATTAGATGGTGATTATACGTTCCTAAAGCCTTATTATGATACAGTACTTGCTATGCAAAATGAAGATCAATCGACACTAGAGTATTCAACAATCATAGCAAGTAATATTCATTACAGTGGTCCTTTTTATAATGGGCAAGTAGCTATGATGCCTATGGGCTCTTGGTTTATTAATAATATGCTTGAAAACACAGCCAATGGTACAACAGCAGTAAACTGGGATGTAGCAGCTCTTCCAAGCTTAAACGGTGATATTGGTAATAAAGGTGTAGGAGCTATCACACCAGTATCTATTAGCTCAAAGTCTAAGAATAAAGATCTTGCATGGGATTTTGTCAAGTTTGTAACGACAGAAGAAGGAGCACAGATTCTTGCAGAATGTGGCATCATGCCAGCGTATAGCTCTGAAAGTGTATTAAATACACTTACAAGTATCAAAGGCTTCCCAGTACATGGAAAAGACTTATTGCTTAATACAACAGATATTACAATCGAATTTCCAGTAGACGAAAAATGGACATCTATCAATAAAATCATTGGGGAAGAGCATGAACTTATGATGATCAATGAAGTAGGTGTAGATGAAGAACTTGCTACATTAAGCCAACGTGTGAAAGATGAAGTACTTAACTAAGCTATAAGTAAATGGGGTGTCTGGATGAAACAAGACACCCCCTATTCATTCTATAAGGAGGAGTAAAAAGTGAAAGCTATTAATAATAAAAGTATAAAAAAATTCCTTACCGTCTGTGCATTTATTCTTCCTAATTTTATTGGATTATTTATTTTTACTCTTTTACCTATTCTCTTTGCCTTTGTACTAAGTGTAATGGAGTGGGATAGTGCTAATCCAATGACTTTTGTAGGAATAGATAATTTTTTAAGATTATTTAAAGATAAAACTTTTCAGATTGCTTTTATGAATACAATTTATTATGTAATAGGAACAGTACCTATAACTTTAATGGCCTCTTTAGGCTTAGCGATGGTTCTAAACAGCAAGATTAAAGGTAGAAATATCTTTAGGACTGTATTTTTCTTTCCTTATGTTGCCTCACTAATAGCCGTTGTAGTGGTATGGAATATGCTATTCCATCCTGATATGGGACCTATTAATAGTATGCTTAGCTTCTTAGGTGTAAAAAATCTACCTAAGTGGGCAGCATCTGTGAAGTGGGCCATGCCAACTGTTATCTTGTTTAGTGTATGGAAATATATGGGATATTACATGGTCATGTATTTAGCAGCTCTTCAAGGGGTGCCAAAGGAATTATATGAAGCAGGAGATATTGATGGAACCACTAAATGGCAACGCTTTAGGTACATTACCTTACCTACTTTAACACCTACTACTTTTTTTGTAGTCATTATGCTAACGATACAAGCCTTTAAGGTGTTTGACATCATTTATGCGATGACAGATGGTGGACCAGGTAGATCAACTACAGTACTCGTATCGTATATTTATGCTAAAGCTTTTACGGAATTTGAGTTTGGGTATGCAAGTGCTATGTCGATTATCTTATTTGCTATTGTACTTGTGATTACGATTATTCAGTTCAGGACAGAGAAAAAATGGGTAAGTTACATGTAGAAAGGAGATGAAGTAATGGAAACAGTGAGTTATAAAAAAATAATTAGCAAGGTTGTAGTGTATACTCTATTACTCCTACTCCTAGGAGTAGCACTCATTCCTTTCTTATGGATGCTCTCAGCATCTTTAAAGGCAAATAAGGATGTCTTTTCATTCCCTATTCAGTGGATTCCACATCCTATTGTGTGGGAGAATTATATTGAGATATGGAAGAAGATTCCCCTTATCACCTTTATTTTAAATACTATGAAACTAACGATAATCATTACAGTATTGCAAGTTGTGACAAGTAGTTTAGCTTCCTATGGTTTTGCAAAGCTAGAGTTTAAAGGTCGAGACCTTCTTTTTCTTTGTTATGTTTCTACCATTGCCATTCCATGGCAGGTTTATATGATTCCACAGTACTTAATTATACAAAAGATGAATCTTGTAGATTCGCATTGGTCACTTATTATCTTGCAAGCCTTTTCAGCTTTTGGCGTGTTCCTTATGAGGCAATTCCTTATCAGTATTCCAAAAGAGCTTTCTGAGGCAGCTAAAATAGATGGCTTAAGTGAGTTTGGGATATTTGGTAAAATTATGATGCCTTTGGCAAAACCAGGACTTGCAACCTTAACAATCTTTACTTTTGTAACGATTTGGAATGACTTTATGGGTCCTCTTATCTACTTAAATTCAACAGATAAAAAGACTATTCAATTAGGCCTAAGGTTATTTATTACACAATTCTCAGCAGAGTATTCGCTTATTATGGCAGCATCTATTGTGACATTGGTTCCAGTACTTATTGTCTTTCTGTCTTTACAAAAATATTTTGTTGAAGGTATTGCAACCAGTGGGCTTAAAGGTTAGAGGGGTGAGAAAATGAAAGAAAATCATGAAGTACAAGTAAAAAGGAATTTTGATGAAAGTTTTGATAATGTGCTTATCTTTGATTATGATAAAGCTTATGAAGAAGGAACAGTAGGTGCAGAGGAGCTTATCTATAGTGATGGAAGAGAAAGACTTTCTCTTAATGGGAAGTGGCGTTTTCATGTAGATGTATTTGATAGTGCTATTCGTGGAAGATTTTTTGATGAAGTCTTAAAGGATAGACAAGGGAGAGATATTCCTAGTGATTTTAGTTTTGAAACATGGGAAGAAGTAGAGGTACCAGGTCAATGGAATACAGTAAGACCAGAGTATGCCCTGTATGAGGGTACATCCCTTTATCTCAAAGACTTTGATTATTCGACTCTTAAAGGAGAGGAAAAGGTTTTTCTAAGGATAGGTGCAGCGAACTATGAGTGTAGAGTGTGGCTTAATAAACAGTATTTAGGGAAGCATGTTGGTGGGTTCACACCTTTTATGTTTGATGTAACTCATCAACTTCAAGAAAAAAATAGGCTTTTAATTTATGTAAATAATACAAGAAAAAGTGAAGCGGTACCTTCTCTTAACTTTGACTGGTTTAACTATGGCGGGCTAACGAGAGGGGTAGAGCTCATTAAGGTACCTAGAGAATACATTAAAACATTTAAACTTAACCTTGTATCGGATAATCAGTATGATAAACTAGAACTTCAAGTAGAGTTAGGTGGCTATATAGGGAGAGCAAGAGTGTGTACTCTATCTATACCTGAATTAGGAATTAGTAGGGAGTTAGAAATAGATAATAAGGGTAAAGTCCAGGCAATTATAAAAGCAAAACCAGAGCTTTGGTCACCTGATAATCCTAAATGCTATCAAGTGAAGTTAAAGTGTGATGAAGATGAAGTTACTGACCAAATAGGGTTTAGACAGATTTCAACAAGTGGGCATCGGATTCTTCTCAATGGAAAGGATATCTTTCTTAAAGGGCTTTGTGTACATGAGGAGAGCCCTTTGCATCAGCGCTCTGTAAGTGAAGAAGATATTAGAGAAGTAATTAGAGAGGCTAAGACTTTAAATTGTAATTTCCTAAGGCTTACGCATTATCCGCATAGTGAAAAGATGTCACAACTAGCAGATGAAATGGGGATTATGCTGTGGGAAGAGATTCCGGTTTACTGGTGTTTAGAATTTGCAAATCCTACTACTTATAAGAATGCGCAAAATCAGATGAGAGAATTAATAAAACGAGATAACAATCGTGCCAGTGTGATTATATGGAGTATAGGAAATGAGAACCCAGATACTGAAGAACGATTAGCTTTTATGAGCGGACTTGCACATACAGTAAAAGAGATGGACGATTCAAGGCTAGTAGCAGCCTCTTGTCTCATTGATTTAGATTTATATCAAATCAAAGACCGTTTAACGGAACATATTGATATCATAGGTGTTAATGAATATTATGGATGGTACTTTAGAGATTATGATGGTTTAATTAAAATATTAGATAATAGCCATGTAGATAAACCTGTTATCATTACTGAAACAGGTGCAGAAGCTGTCTCTGGTCGTCACGGTCAAGCAGATGAACTTTATACAGAAGAGTGCCAAGACGCTATGTATCAAAATCAGTTTAAAGTAATTAGTAAGTATGCTTACATTAGAGGGATAACACCTTGGATTATGTATGATCACGCTTCTATGCGCCGCATGAGTACTATACAAAAAGGATATAATTTAAAGGGAATTATCTCAAATGATAGAAAACACAAAAAGTTAGCTTATTATACTGTCCAAGAATTTTATAGTAAATATTAAAATACTAACCTTTTATAAAGTAATTAAGCAATAAAATACGCGTTACTAGGAATATGAATGTTCTAGTAGCGCGTATTTTATTACTTGGTTGGATATATTTAACAATAAAAACATTTAAAATCAAGATATATAATATGTTTTTTATAAAAATGATATAAGTGTTGTTTAAAATAGTATTAAAAAGTATAATTAATGTGAAAGTTTTTGTTGAAATTTTATTGTGACTTATAAAGTTACTAATTATGTGTGGAGGATTTATATGAATTGGAAGTATAAGATACTTATCCTAGCATTTGTTTTTCTTTTTACTCTTACAGGGTGTCAGTCTAAAGCAATAAATCAAAAGGAACAAGTAAAAAAGGAAAAACATATCCCCCGAAAATTTGGAGCAACCTATATGACGATGAATAATCCTTATTTTATAGCATTGGATAATAGTATAGAAGCAGTATTAGCGGCAAATGGGGATGTACTGATTACAAGAGACCCTGCTCAAGACCAAGAAAAACAGAATGCTCAGATTAAAGAAATGATTGAAGAGGGCGTGGTTTCTATTTTTGTAAATCCTGTTGATTGGAAGGGGATAAAGCCTGCACTTGAGATGTGTTATGAAGCGGGAATCCCTGTTTTTAATATTGATACATATGTATATGATTCGAAATATGTGGTTTCTTGTATCTTATCAGATAATTATAATGCTGGAGTTCAAATTGCAAAGGATGTAATGAAGAAGAAAGAAAGTGCTAAAATTGCTATTATTAATGATCAGAATATTAATTCTACTGCATTACGTGTGCAAGGTTTTTTAGATACCATAGAAGGTCATGCTGCGTATCAGGTCGTATTAAAGAATAGTATGACAGCAGAGCTTGAAGGGGCTATGGAAATTACAAAACAAATAATAGATGAAGGGATAACTTATGATGTCATACTAGGGGGAAATGATCCTACTGCATTAGGTGCATTAGCGGCACTTCAACTTAGGCGAGTTGATTTACAAGATATACTGATTTACGGGATTGATGGTTCGCCTGATGGAAAGGCTATGATTGAGCAAGGCTTTTTAGAGGGGACAAGTGCGCAATTTCCAATTGAAATAGGAAAGACAGCTGCGGAATTAGCTTATCAGTATTTAGAAGGGAATGAGATAGAAAGAGAAATTATTATCCCTGTACAATTAATTACTATAGATAACTTAACTGATTTTGATCCAGATGGTTGGCAGTAGAATGAAGAGGGAGAAAGACTAATGAATGCTAGGAAAATAAGATATATTAAATTTCTCATGTTACTTATAAATATTCTAGCAGTAGCATTTCCAACGGTATGCATTTATATAACAACTAATAGGATATGTGATTTTTATATAGCAAGGGAATTTATAGGAAAAGTTGCTACAATTCCTTCAAGACCGCATATGATTTTATGTCTTACAATCCTATTACTTGGTTGCCTTTTAATTTCTTTTCTATTTAGAGAATATCTATTTGGTGAAAGCAATTTATTAAAATACGGTTCATTGGCATTTGATTTTATACTATGTATGACGGTTATGGTCATCCAGCACTTTAATTATAATGGCATTTTATTTTGGGTGTTTGCTAACATTATTTATTATGTACGTGACAAAGTGAAAATACTTTTTATGTTGCTGGCAATGGGTATCTATGTAGGAACAAACTATGAAGTATTATCTATTCAATCAAGCCTTTTTAGATTTAGTGATTATGTGGATTATTATGGGACCACTACTCAACAATACTTGTTAGGAATATATAATATTTTAGTTTCATTAAATAGTATTGTGTTTATCCTATTTTGTATTTACGTTATCCAGGAGCAACAGGGAGTTATTGAACAGGTAAATTCTCTTTACGCTAAATTAACAAAAACAAACACGGAGTTACAGCTTGCAAATGAGGAATTAAAGCAGTATGCCGTTATGAAAGAAAAGATGGGTGAGACAAAAGAGAGGAATCGTTTAGCAAGAGAAATTCATGATACTTTAGGGCATACATTAACAGGCATTTCAGCAGGAATAGATGCATGCTTAACGACAATTGAAATGAATCCAATGGCTACAAAGAAGCAATTAGAAGTGATTTCTAAGGTGACGAGAGAAGGAATTGGAGAAGTAAGACGGTCCGTCAATCAATTAAGACCAGATGCACTAGAACGTTTAAGTCTAGACTCTGCACTTCAAACCATGATTGAAGATATGCAATCTGTTACGAAGGCAGATATACAGTTAGAATACAATTTAGGAAGCTTTAGATTTCGAGAAGATGAAGAAACGACAATTTACCGTATTGTTCAAGAAAGCATAACAAACTCTTTACGGCATGGAAAAGCAGATAAAATACAGATAACAATAGGTAAAAGAGAATCTTACATAGATATTGAAATACAAGATAATGGTATTGGCTGCCAAGAGATAAAAGAGGGATTTGGCATAAGGCATATGCAAGAGAGGATTCAAATGCTACATGGTAAGGTATCTTTTAAGGGTAATAAGGGCTTTTTGGTAAAAGCGATAATACCTGTTAGATGGGGGGAAGAATATGATGAAAGTCTTAATTGCAGATGATCAAGAATTAATTCGGGAAAGCCTGAGGATTGTGTTAGATTCGAAGAAAAATATAGAGGTAACAGATGCAGTAGCCAATGGACAGGAAGTGCTTCGTAGTATAAAAGAATGTGTTCCAGATATTATTTTAATGGATATACGTATGCCTAAAATGGATGGAGTGCAATGTACACAAATCGTTAAAGAACTTAATCCTGCTATCAAAATTATTATTTTAACCACTTTTGATGATGATGAATTCGTATATGATGCCTTGAAATTTGGTGCTAGTGGTTATTTGCTAAAAGGGGTTTCGATGGATGGATTAGTAGAGGCTATTGAAACGGTTTATAGTGGTAGGGCAATGATTAATCCAGACATTGCAACAAAGGTAGTGCGTTTGTTTTCTCAAATGGCACAGGGGGATCACTCTATTCATGTAGAAGAGAAGTTAGTTTTGGAATTAACAAAAGCGGAGTGGAAAATCATACGTGAAGTAGGAAAGGGAGCATCTAATAAAGAAATTGCAGAAGCATTATTTTTATCAGAGGGTACCGTAAGAAATTATTTAAGTACCATCTTAAATAAACTTCAACTACGTGATCGTACCCAATTAGCCATATGGGTAGTTCAGTCTCATGAGTTTAAAAATCAGCAAAAGGTTTCAGGAAAGTAGGATAAAAAATGAGGTTTAGAGATTTAAAGAAGAGTAGATTAAGCTGGAGGCCCATTGGGTATATAGGAATAATGATTTTTTCTTGTGTGATGGGCTATTTAGTTTATTTATCTCAAAAGCCCATTGTATTAGAGTTTGGGATGTTTGTAGGGAGCAACTGGGATGTAGCCAATGCTAATAGCTATGTCATTATTGATAAAGTAATTGAACAATTTGAGAAAGAACACCCTGGTGTAACTGTTCACTATACCAGTGGAATTAGGAAAAGTGATTATTCAGAATGGTTCGCTCAAAAGGTATTAAAGGGAGAAATGCCAGATGTAGCCATGATCCTTTCAGATGATTTTGATCAGTTAGTTTCTTTAGGTGTACTTCAAAATTTAGATGAATTATCCAAGAAAGACCGAAGCTTTGAACCAAGCAAATTTTATCAAAGTGCATTAAAGATTGGTTCCTATGAAGGGGGGCAATATGCACTTCCATATGAAATTGTTCCTATGCTGATGTTCGTAAATAAATCTCTACTTAATGATGAAGGCTTTATGGTTCCAGAGGAAAATTGGACATGGGATGATTTGTATGAGATTTGTAGCAAAATTACAAAGGATACGGATAACGATGGAAGAATAGATCAGTTTGGAACCTATAACTATGGATGGTCAGAAGCTGTTTATGCTAACGGTGAGAAATTATTTAATGAAGATGGGAGTGAAGTTTATTTTACAGACAAAAAGGTTATCGACTCTATAAAATTTTTAAAAAAACTCACAGAGCTAAATAAGGGAGTAAAGGTAACACAGAATGACTTTGATGCTGGAAATGTAGCATTTATGCCACTATCCTTTGCAGAGTATCGTACATATAAAGCATATCCTTATAAGATTAAAAAATATAGTACATTTAAATGGGATTGTATAACTATGCCGTCTGGTGAAAGTGGAGATAATTTATCAGAAGTGAGTGCGTTGTTAATGGGGATTAGCAGTCACAGTAAGCATAAGAAGCTAGCTTGGGAACTTCTTAAAATGTTTACCTACAATGAAGCGTTTCAAATGGATATATTTCGCTATTCTCAAGGTGCTTCAGCATTAAAAGCAGTAACAAACTCTAAAGAAGCAGAGCAGATATTAAGCGAAGATACTGATGATAGAGAAAGAGTAATTGACACTAGATTGCTTCATAATGTTATTGAAAATGGAGTAATTACCCCTAAGTTTCCTCAATATAGGCAGATTATGGCACTGGCAGGTGGAGAGGTCGATAAGATTTTGAGTGATGAAAAGGATGTAGAAAGTACACTAAAGATTACTCAAAGGACAGTTGAGTCGCTGATACAAAAATAATAAGGTTAAGTAAAAGATATTTTTAGATGTCTGACGAAAAGGATATTTAAAGGTATCTTTTTTTTGTTTATTTAGTAATTTTTATAAATTAAATAAAATATATTACAAATGTCATATACATTATGTTATAAAATGCAGATGTTTTTTAAAGTAGTTTTTAATATTATTAACATATAAGTTGTTTTTAGAAACAAAAATTAGAGGAGGTATAAAAATGAAAAGAAAAATGTTAAGTGTTTTGCTAAGTATGGTATTGCTCCCTGTAATGCTGATAGGATGTGGTAGCAAGGAAACATCCTCTTCACAAGCTCCTGCGAATACAGCAGATGCTGTAGCTGAAAAGGCGGTAGATACAGCAAAAGATACAGTAGGTAGTGAAAAAGAAAGTTATGTATTTGGTTATACATGTATGGATGGAACGAATCCTTTCTTTGTTATCTTAGAAAAAACAATTAGAGAAAAAGTAGAAGCAAATGGCGATAAATTAATTTCTACAGACCCTGCTAATGATGTTACTTTGCAAATAACACAAATTGAAGATATGATTTCTCAAGGAATTGATGCTATTTTCTTAAATCCTGCAGAAGCAGAAGGTATCCTTCCAGCCCTTGATCAATTAAAAGAAGCAGGTATTCCAATCATTAACTTTGATACAGAGGTAGCAGATTTAGATTATGTAGTATCTTATGCAGGCTCTGATAACTACAATGCAGGTAAAGTTTGTGGTGAAGATCTTGTAGCTAAATGCCCAGAAGGTGGAGATGTTATTATTTTAGATTCTCCTACGATGAACTCAATAGTTGATAGAACCAATGGTTTCTTAGATGCTATCAAAGATAAAGGGTTCAATATTGTTGCACAACAAGATGCAAAA
Organism: Sporanaerobium hydrogeniformans; assembly: GCF_002735925.1. Taxonomy (GTDB): domain Bacteria; phylum Bacillota; class Clostridia; order Lachnospirales; family Cellulosilyticaceae; genus Sporanaerobium; species Sporanaerobium hydrogeniformans. The sequence goes on from NZ_PEDL01000014.1 coordinate 16,337, forward strand.
GGTAATCTTGAAGTAGCAATGGGGATTACAGAAGATTTATTACAAGCACATGGGGATGTAGTTGCAATCTTTGGTGGAAACGACCCTACAGCCCTTGGTGCATTAGCAGCGGCCAATGCAGCTGGATTAAAAGAGGTTAAGATTTATGGAGTAGATGGTTCTCCCGATATTAAAGCAGAGTTAGCTTCTGGTGATTCTTTAATTGCAGGTACAGGAGCACAATCACCAATTAATATTGCAAACAAGTCTGTTGAGATTATGTATAAGGTTATGGCTGGAGAGAAAGTAGATGCTAGATATCCCGTAGAAACATTCTTAATTTCAGCAGATAATGTAAATGAATATGGGACAGATGGATGGCAATAATAGGTTGACCTAGTGCAGAAGTGAGAGATTAATAGAGGAAAAGTGCTTTGTTCTTAAGTAGTAGGATAAGGCACTTTTCTAGCATAGAAAGAAGTAGGTGATAACTTGAAGAATAGCATATTGCTTAAAATGAAAAATATTCATAAAAAATTCCCTGGAGTATACGCCTTAAATGCCATCGATTTTGAACTTAAAAAAGGAGAAGTGCATGCTTTATTAGGAGAAAATGGAGCAGGTAAGTCTACTTTGATTAAAGTATTAGGTGGGATTTACAGAGCGGATGAGGGTGAGATTTTTATTGAAGGTAAAAAGGTAGAAATCAATGATGTACATTCCTCTCATGCTCATGGAATTGCTATTATCCATCAAGAATTAGTACTTGTACCACATATGACTGTGGCTGAAAATATATTTTTAGGACGTGAGCCAAAGGTCGCAGGACTTGTAAATAAAGATAAAATGAATCAAGATGCGCAGGAATTACTAAATACATATGAGATGAATATTGATGCAGAAGCATTGATAAAGAATTTGACAATCGCACAACAGCAAATGGTTGAGATTGTTAAGGCCATATCTTTTAATTCTAAAATCTTAGTTATGGATGAACCGACTTCTTCTATTTCTGATAAGGAAGTAGCATTTTTATTTTCAACTATGAAAACGTTGACAGCTAAAGGGGTAGGTATCATTTATATATCTCATAAGATGAGTGAATTAGAAGCCATTTGTGATCGTGTAACCGTGCTTAGAGATGGGATGTATGTTGGGACAGAGGTTGTAGAGGAAGTTAGTAAAGACAAATTAATAGCCATGATGGTTGGACGTGAATTAGCCAATTACTATACAAGAGATTACCAAATAACAGAAGAAGTAATTCTAGAATGTAGAGACATCCATGATGGCAAGATGGTAAAAGGTGCCTCTTTCTACTTAAAGAAGGGTGAAATTGTAGGTTTTGCTGGATTAGTTGGTGCTGGGCGAAGTGAATTGATGAAGTGCTTGTTTGGATTAACAAAAGATTACTCAGGTAGCATCCTTATGGAAGGACGAGAAATAAAGATTTCTTGTCCAACTCAAGCTATGAAAATAGGTATAGCTCTTGTGCCAGAAGATAGAAAATTAGAAGGCTTATATAAGATACAAAGCGTAAGATATAATTCTACAATAGAAGTATTAGGGCAATTTATTAAAGGTATCTTTGTAGATAGTCATAAGGAAGATGAAATCACTCAAAAATATGTTGATAGGATGCGTACTAAGACGCCTACTCTGGATGAGAAGATTGGTAATTTATCAGGTGGAAATCAGCAAAAGGTAATGATAGGGCGTTGGCTTGCCATGAATCCTAAAGTATTGATTTTAGATGAACCGACGCGTGGAGTAGATGTACATGCAAAAGCTGAGATTTACTCTATTATGAATGATTTGGTGAAAAAAGGAATGTCTATTATTATGATTTCTTCAGAACTACCGGAGATTATTAATATGAGTGATCGCGTCTATGTAATGGCTTATGGAAAGGTAAAAGGGTGTCTAGATCATACAGAAGTAACACAAGAACAAATCATGAAATTAGCTGCTGAATAAGAAGAGTCAGGGGAGGTAAGCGATGAAACAGCAATTAACAATGAGAAGCAATAAGGCTTTAACAAAATTTAATAAAACAGTAAAAATCTATTTAAAAGATAATTTTGGAATTCTTATAGCCTTTTTTATACTATGTGCATTCTTAGCAATTAATCCAGCAACAAGTAACTCATTTCTATCTACTAAAAATATATTTAATATATTGCGCCAGATTTCAACGAATCTTTATTTAGCTTGTGGTATGACAATGGTTATCATTTTGGGTGGAATTGATTTGTCAGTAGGTTCTATCATTGCACTTTCAGGGTGTATTTCAGCAGGATGTGTAGCTAGGTATAACTTACCACTAGCTGTTGCCATTCTTATAGGTATAAGTATTGGCCTTATTGTTGGGATGTTAAATGGTGCCATTATTTGTAAAACGACGATCCCAGCATTTATCGTAACATTAGCAACAATGAATATAATGAAAGGTTTAGCTTATGTTTATACAGGGGGTTCACCTGTGCGTGTTGTATCCAAGGAATGGCAATTCCTTGGGGCGGGTTATATAGGCCCTTTCCCAACTCCAGTTATTATCTTAATGATTGTGCTTATTACAACAGCTATTATTATGAATAAAACAAAGTTTGGGCGTCATATCTATGCAGTAGGTGGTAATCAGCAGGCAGCACAATTTTCTGGAATTAATGTGGCAAAAGTGAAATTCTGGGTACATGCCTTTTCAGGCTTAATGGCTGGTCTTGCAGGTGTTGTATTAGCATCTCGTATGTATTCAGGTCAACCAACAGCAGGTGATGGTGCAGAGATGGATGCAATTGCAGCTGTTGTAGTAGGTGGAACAAGTATGGCTGGTGGTTATGGAAAGATTGGTGGAACAATTATTGGGGCCTTAATTATAGGTGTACTCAATAATGGATTAAACCTTATGAATATTAATTCTTTCTGGCAATACGTTGTAAAAGGTTCCGTTATTCTACTGGCTGTTTATATCGATTACTTTAGAACAAAGAAGGATAAATAAAGAATTTCAGTGATAAGTATAAAAAGTATAGGGAAAATAAGGAGGGATAAAAGGTGCTAGTAACACTTAAAGAAGTAATGAAGGATGCTCTTGAGAAGGGATATGCGGTTGGTGCTTTTAATGTATGTAACCTAGAGTCTGCTATGGCAATTGTTCAAGCAGCGGAAGAAATGGATAAAGCAGTTATTTTAAACTTTGCAGAAGTACACAGCCCTTTCCTTTCTATGGAAATTGCAGCAAATATTATGCTATATTTTGCAAAAAAAGCGAAGGTTCCTGTTTGTGTTCATTTAGATCATGGTACCTCCATAGAAAGTTGTATTAAAGCAATCCAGCTTGGCTTTACATCTGTTATGATTGATGCTTCTTCTGATGATTATGAAAAAAATGTTACGACAACAGCAGAAGTTGTAAAACTTGCTCACAGTGTAGGTGTGACAGTAGAAGCGGAATTAGGACATATTTTTTCTTCTGATATTGGAGTAGGAGAATCTGCAGAGAAGATAGAAACTGTCAACGGATGTGAAGATCTTGAAGGCATATATACTAACCCAATTTTAGCAAAAGATTTTGTAGAAAGAACAGGAGTAGATGCACTAGCCATTGCCTTTGGAACGTCTCATGGTATCTATACAACAAAGCCTGTATTAGATTTAAATAGAATTACTAAAATTAGAAAGCAAATTGATATTCCATTTGTAATGCATGGTGGTTCTGGATTAAGTAAAGAAGAATTCCAAACTGCTATTAAGAATGGAGTTCGTAAGATTAATTACTATACGTATATGACATTAGCTGGTGGAAAGGCTGTAAAGGAAAGTCTAGACAAGATAAAATCAGGAGATAATATTTTCTTTCATGACATTCCACTCATTGGTATAAAAGCAATGAAAGAAAATGTGAAAGAGGCTATAAGGATGTTCAGTATGATGTAGCGGGAGGAAAAAGGGGGTAAGGTATGAGTAAAAGAGGGATTACTGTTGCTGGTAGCTTAATTGTAGATAATTACTTTTTGATAGATACTTATCCAGAACAGGGTAAGTTAACAAATATTAGAGGTACAAATATGGATATAGGGGGTTCAGGTAACCTCATTGTTGATTTAGCAAAACTAGACCCAGTTATCCCTATTAAAGTAAGCGCAATCATTGGTAAGGATAACTATGGTGCATTTATTAAGAAGATATTAAGTAAATACCCCAACATAATACAAGACAATATTACGGAGCAAGGAAATAGCTGTGTCACAATGGTGATGGATGCCCAAGATAATCATCAAAGGACCTTCTTTTATTTACCTGAAGGCAGTGATAGATATGATGAAAGCTATATTAATTGGGAGATGATAGATGCCACTATTTTTCACCTGGAATATTTACTATTAATGAAGAAAGTAGATGCCAGTGATCCAGAGTATGGCACCCATGGTGCAAGAATTCTTCATAATGCAAAGATGAGAAATATGAAAACATCTATTGATATAGTATCAGAGGTGAGTCAGCGTGGTAGGGATAGTGTGAGGGCAGCATTAAAGTATACAGATTATTGTACTATTAATGAGATAGAAGCAGAAATGATTACAGGACTAACTTTGCTAGAGAACGAAAAATTGATAGAAGATAATATGTATAAAGCCCTTTATAAGCTAAAAAAATTAGGAGTTTCTACTTGGGCAATTATTCATTCGCCTACGTGTAGCTATGGCTTGGATTGTACCACTGGTAAAATTTCAAGAGTTAAAAGTTTAAAACTACCGAAAGACTATATTAAAGGTTCAACGGGTGCAGGAGATGCATTTTGTAGCGGGGTACTTTATACAGCATATCATGATGGAGACATTGAAGATGCAATGAAACTAGGGTGTGCATGTGCAGCATGCTCCTTATCAGAAGTAAGTGGCACAGCAGGAATGCGGTCTTATGAAGAAGTGCGAGCTGTCTATAAAAAATATTGTGAGCAAGAATAATAGCTTCATTAATAGAAAGTTTATAGTGGAAGGATGGGGTTAAATGAAACGTTCTGAGATAAATAAAGCATTAAAAGAAATGGAAAGTATGCTAAAAATGCAACAGATTTACCTTCCTGCATTTTGCCATTTCACTCCTGAGGAATGGAAAGAAAAAGGGAATGAATATAATGAGATTAGGGACAATATGCTTGGTTGGGATATTACAGATTTTGGTTTAGGGAAATTTGACGAGGTAGGATTTTCTTTAATCACCCTTAGAAATGGTAATGTAAAGGATAATAAATATAAGAAGCCCTATGCGGAAAAATTACTTTATATGCGAGAAGGGCAAACAGCACCTATGCACTTTCATTGGAATAAGATGGAGGATATCATCAATAAAGGAGGAGGGAATGTTTATATTCGGGTATATAATGCCGATGAAGAAGGTGATTTGTCAGATAAGCCAGTTAGCATTAGTTGTGATGGCAAAGAACAAACAGTACCAGCTGGGACACAGGTGTTGTTACGACCAGGAGAATCTATTTGCATTCCACCCTATATGTATCATGATTTTGCACTACAAGAAGGGACAGGACCTGTACTCTTAGGAGAGGTTTCAATGTGTAATGATGATCAGACAGATAATAGATTTTATGAGAAAATAGGTCGTTTTCCTCAGATAGAAGAAGATGAAAGGCCTTATCGCTTATTATGTAATGAGTATCCGTTAGCAAAATAAAAGATAGAAGTAGAATACATAAAATACGCCGTATGAGGAAATAAAGTAAACCCTCATACGGCGTATTTTGTCTGGTTCCAGGTGTTTTTGTCCAACAGGTAAAATAGCCTAAGCAGTGCTCTAGTAGAGTGCTTGCTGAGGGTTTCCTACAGTTTGACACTATTCCACAAGTAGAATAGTGTCAATGCCAAATAAATAAAATATTAAAGTTTATTTTTCTTTCGGTTAAGTGCCTGATAAAATTGCAATTGAGCTTTTGTGAGCTCTTGCTCATTTTTTGTAGAGCGAAGCGCATGAATATAAAAGACAAGTTGACGAATAATAAGAGGTAAAGTTGCCATCATCATAAGGCAACCCATATTTTTAATACTTAAAAGGAGTAAAGGGGATAAAAACCAGTGACCTAATAAAGTTACATAAGCTTCTAGGCCGATAGTAAAAACAAAGGCAAGCCAGCAAATAACTTCTAGAAAGGTTTCAAACTGCATTTCCTTAAGGTAAGAGCAAGGAGAGGCGTCTTCAAGTTGTGAGGAAATAGCCTTTGAGGAAGTGTTTTTTTTCTTTTTAAGAGGGGTAGGAGACATAAGATGTAGCAAAAGAGAGCCAACTACAATGCCTCCTATAGCCCAGAGTGTATTGCTATTTGTATAGTATTCAAAGGAAAAATAATCAGGATAAGAGGCAGATAATATCCCATTAATGGTCACACTCATAAAGAGCAAGGTACACCAATAAAGGATTTTGCTGGTCATAATTCCTAGATGTTGTTTGAAGCAGTGATAAAGGATATAAACGGTAAGCCCAATGCATAGGGTAAAAAGTTCTAATAATAAAATCATGATTTGTCCTCCTTAAGTACATAACCTTTTTCAAGGATGGGGTGAGGTAGATAGGTTTGTTTTGGCTCTTTAAGTTCAGCAATTTGCTCATTCATCCAAATGATAAGTTTAGTTTTAATGAGGACATAACGTTCTTTGGTAGAAGTGGGAATGACCTCCTCTAATTCTTCAGCAGAAACAATGCTAGCTAAGTTAAATTGACAAAGTATAGCTAAAAAAGAATGATGCTCCTCTAGCTGGCTTAAGTTGCACCACATGGAGTAGCCACTATTTAAGCTAGGAGCAAAGAGTTTAAATGGACTTATAAAGCTTTCTAAGTAGTGGAGAACTTGAATATTCTCACTAAGAGAAGACTCTTTAGGAGAGGTAGCTTTAATAGTAGAAAGGAGGAGTCCTTCCATCGCTTCTTTAGAATGACCAATAATGTCTTTGTTACGTTTTGCAAATAAAGGTGTTTTTGCTTTGGCATTCATAAGGGCAAAGACTAGGGTTAGTCCATCAACTAAGATAGCAAAGCTTAGGGCGAACCAAGACATAACCTTACTACTTCCATTTTCTAAAAGGTTTTTAATGGGCAAAACATAGAGATTATGCATGGCATAGGTACTATCTGTGAGGTCGATAGGTTTCTCTAATCTATTAAGTCCATTAAGAAGATAAGCAGCATTTTTCAGCTCACTTTGTAGAGCAGTATAAAGTGGCATAGCATCCTCTTCTGTTAAAAGCGGAGGAGAAGTGGTAGAAGAGCCATGAGCTATTTCGTAAACTTGTTTTTTAACAGTATCTAGTGGCTGCATAAGCTGTGTATCTTTGGACATAAGTGTGGTAAATTCCATAAGATCTTCTTTAAAGGTAGGATATTTATCTTGAAGCTCAAGTAGTTCAAGTCCTGTATAAAGTTGTGTGAGCAGAGTAGAGAAATGACTACCTTCTTCTTGCTTTAAAATAAAGTTTAAGGTATGTTCTTGAATAGCTTGAAGCTCCTCAGAAGGGGTAAGCTCAGAAGTAGGTGAAGAAGTAAGACTGTACATACTGTGAATGAGTTTTTCGATTTGCTCCTTTTTAGTAGTTGTAGCAATACTTTGAGCAGTAAATTCCTCTTTGGTTTTGCCACCTAAAACGACTCTTACTTCATTTTCATAAAGTTCATTTTTAAGGGCAGCATCTTGCTTAGTTGTGTCACTTACCATAGTACCAAGTGCAGCATTATATTTTGCCATGGCATCATAATAAGCATCTAAATCATCTCCAAAACTAGCTTTATTAGGTTTTTGAAGGGCATTGGTTTGTGCATTTATTTTACCACCATTTACCTCTATGGCATTTATCTTTTTGTTTAAAGTGGCATTTTCCTCAGTTTGCAGGGTAAGGGCAGCATAAGAATGATCTAAGGAACTAACAAAATCAAAGACATAGCCTTTCATCGTATTTTGAGATTCTTCTCGAAGCGCCTCATATTTCTCAGAAAGATTGCTATAAATTTGGCTATAGCGCTCCTCAAGATAGCTAATAGGTGAGTTAATGTGACTGTAGATACCTATATAAGAAAAGTAGGTTGAGCAAAGTGTAGCAAGGAGTAAAACAAGAATAAGACCGGCTTTGAAATACCGTTTGATAGTATGGCTTGTACAAAATACGGTAAGCTGAATCGCTAAGGAAAAAAGGAGGGGTGCACTTAAGAAAAAAGGAAGCTTCACTCCGCCAAAGTAGACTTTACTTCCTTCAAAGGTAGTGGCTAAAGAAATCACTTGTAAGAAAATAGTTACAAGGACGATTAGCCAATCTAGAGTTGTTTCATTAAATAATGTATCAGCACTTATTAATTTACTGCGGGTATGTTTTTTAAAAAGCATATATTATTCACCTTACTCTCTTTAATTAATCTTTAGCTTTTATTATAAAAAGAAATTCTTACAACTTATGGGATAGAAATCTTAAGATTTCTTCATAAATTCCTTAAATTATTTTAAGAACTAGTAGCGGATGCTTGTTCGAGGCTTACCTAAATGATAAGATAAAGGAAGAAAAACAAGGAGGAGAGTAGGTAATGTATAGAGCAGATGATAAAAGATATGAAACCATGCAGTATAAAAGATGTGGCAGAAGTGGAATCAAGCTACCTGTTATTTCTTTGGGTTTATGGCATAATTTTGGGGGCGTAGATGTCTTTGAAAATAGTCGTCAAATGGTAAGAAGAGCCTTTGATTTAGGCATCACTCATTTTGATTTAGCGAATAATTATGGTCCTCCAGCAGGAACAGCAGAAGAGAATTTTGGTAAGTTATTAAAAGAAGATTTAAAACCCTATAGGGATGAGTTGATTATTTCTACTAAGGCAGGATACACCATGTGGCCAGGACCCTATGGTGATTGGGGATCTAAAAAATATTTGGTTTCTAGCCTTGATAAAAGTTTAAAAAGGATGGGATTAGATTACGTAGATATTTTTTATCACCATCGCCCTGACCCTGATACACCTTTAGAAGAGACAATGAAGGCGTTAGACCTTATTGTAAGACAGGGGAAAGCTCTTTATGTAGGGATTTCAAACTACAAAAAAGAGGAAGCAAAAGAAGCTATTGCTATCTTAAAGGACTTAGGAACACCTTGCCTTATTCATCAGCCGAAGTACTCCATGTTTGAAAGATGGGTAGAAGACGGTCTTTTAGATACCCTAGGAGATGAAGGCGTAGGTTGTATTGCTTTTTCACCTCTAGCAGGAGGTAAACTAACGGGTAGATACTTAGAGGGGATTCCTAAAGATTCAAGAGCTGCTAGCCAAAGTCCTTTTTTAAGTAGCAAGGATATTACACCAGAGCTTATTAGTAAGCTTCAAAAGCTTAATGCTATTGCGACACGTAGAGGGCAAACCCTCGCTCAGATGGCTCTTGCTTGGGTACTGCGTAAGCAGCAGATGACATCTGTACTTATTGGAGCGAGCAAGGTGAGTCAAATTGAGGACTGTGTAGGTGTGCTTGAGAATATGAAGTTTACGACAGAAGAATTACAAGCTATCGAAGTTATTTTAAATTAAAAAGGAGTTTATTTCTAAAGAAGATGAGGGAAAATGGATAAGTATATAGTAGTTTATTTAAGCATCATAAATGTATTAGGTCTATGGAGCATGTTCAGTGATAAAAAACGTGCACAAAAACAAAGATATCGTTGGTCAGAGAAGTCTTTATTTCTGATTGCACTTTTAGGTGGTAGCTTAGGAAGTTTAGTAGGTATGCACTATTTTAGGCATAAAACAAAGCATTGGTATTTTATGTGGGGTATTCCTATTATCCTGTGTGCTCAAGTAGTACTAGGCTTTTGGCTTGCTATAAACGTTTGATTTTCTCGAACTAAAAGTTGTGCTATACTAGACCATATTAATCAAAAGCATATGGAGGAAGCAAGATGTATAGTTTCAAAAATGACTATAGCGAAGGAGCACATCCTAATTTATTAGAGGGTTTAATGAAATATAACCTTGAGCAGGTAGAAGGATATGGGTTAGATAGCTGGAGTGAAAAAGCACGAGAAGCTATTAAAGGAAAGCTTGAAAATGAAGAAGTAGATATTCACTTTTTAGTGGGTGGTACTCAGACCAATTTACTAGCTATTTCAGCTTTTTTAAGGCCTCATGAAGCAGTTATTGCTACAACATCGGGACATATTTTTGTGCATGAAACAGGGGCTATAGAAGCGACAGGACATAAAGTAATAACGGTAAAAGGGAAAAAGGGTAAACTATCTACAGAAGATATAGAAGAAGTACTGATCTACCATACAGATGAGCATATGGTCAAACCTAAGTTTGTTTATATATCTCAATCAACAGAAATAGGAACTATTTATACAAAGGCAGAATTAGAAGCTTTAAGTGAATATTGTAAGAAGCAAAATTTACTTTTCTATATGGATGGTGCGCGTTTGGGGTCAGCTCTCACTGCAGAAGGGAATGATGTGAGCCTAAAGGATTTAGCTAGGCTTTTGGATGCTTTTTATATAGGAGGAACTAAAAATGGAGCTTTAATGGGAGAAGCACTTGTTATTTGTAATCCTAGCTTAAAGGAAGACTTTAGGTATCATATAAAGCAAAAAGGAGCATTGCTTGCAAAGGGAAGTGTGCTAGGCATCCAATTTTTAGAGCTTTTTAAGGAAGATTTATTTTTTGAACTAGCAGACCATGCAAATCGTATGGCAGCACTTTTAAGACAGGCTATCAAGGAAGAAGGCTATAGCTTCTTTACAGATTCACCAACCAATCAAATATTTCCTATTTTCCCTAATCTGTTAATTGAAAAGCTACAAGCAACCTATGATTTTTATAAATGGGAGAAATGGGATGAAGGACACTCTGCTGTAAGGTTGGTAACTTCTTGGGCAACCCCAGAAGAGAAGGTAAGGGATTTTATCAAGGATTTAAAAGAGTGGAAAAAATAAAAACAAGTTTTTAGGAATACAAGTAATCTCTTAAGTGAACTTTCTATCACTTAAGAGATTTTTTAGTTTTAAATAGAAATTTTTAGAGGGGTTCTTAAAGAAAAGCTTTAAAGAGTTCACTAAGTTTAAAGGACAGGAAAGAACTTAAATAAACATTTTTTGAAGGAAAAAGTCGAAAAGTTTAATTGTAAATATATTGAATTTTTAAAAAATAGTTTTATAATTAAGAAAGAAAATAAAATAGAATACAATTTTTTACATTTTAGCAGGATTATAGGGGGGAAAGCATGTGAAATTAGGAACAGGAAGGAAAAAAATCTTAGTAGTATTATTAGCTATAACTACGGCAGCAAGTATGCAAATGACAACCTTTGCATCAGATTATGAGCAGCATTGGGCAGGGCAAGCTATAAAGGAATGGGTAGACTATGGTATTGTTAAAGGATATGAAGATGGACAGTTTAAACCCAACAATAAAGTAACTAGGGCAGAGCTTGCAACCTTTTTAGTGCAGGTATTTGGCGTTTCAGGAAAAAAGAGTCCAGTAGGTTACCTAGATGTAGCAGAAGGAGCATGGTATAAAGAATATGTAGACCAAGTAACGGCAATGGGGTGGATGCAGGGGAAAGAGGGTAATTTTGAGCCCAATCAGCCAGCTACAAGGCAGGAGATGATGGTTGCTTTAGCAAGGGCTTATAGTTTAAAAGGTACAACCGAGGTAAACTTTAAAGATGCCAATCAAATAGCACCTGAAGCGCTAAGTGATATAACAGCACTCATTGCAAATGGTTACATAAAGGGGAATCCAGATGGTTCCTTAAGACCAAATGATAACTTAACAAGAGGTGAATTCGTTTCCATACTAGATAGATTAACAGATAACTTTATCTATAAAGCAGGTACTTATACAGGAGATAGAAAAGGGAATGTAGTCATTAATACACCTGGTGTGACATTAGAAAATATGACTATTGAGGGAAATCTCTATTTAGCACCAGGTATAGGTAAAGGAGAAGCTACCCTTCATCAAGTGACTGTCAAAGGTCAGACCTTTGTAGAGGGTGGAGGAGTAAATACCGTTTTATTTAATGACTGTAACTTTGAACAACCCGTTCAAGTACAAAGTATTGATCCTGTACGTATTGTGTCTCAAGGAAAGGCATGCTCTCTTGTAACCATATCAGGTGCACATTTGATTTTAACAGGCAATTTTACTAACCTAGAATTTTTAGGAGATATAGGAGTAGAGTTTAGGGATGCTAAGGCAAAACAAGTTATTATACAACCTACAAATGCTCAGTTAGCTCAAATAGCTGATATCAAGTCTACTGGTACAAGTGATATAAATCTTACTGCTAAGGCGGGTATAACCCTCCATTTACAAGGGGACTTTAGACGTTTAGAGCTTCTAGCAGGTGCTAGAACAATACTTAAGGAAGTAGATTTAGAGCAACTTATAATTATGTCATTAAGAGATAACCCTCAAGCAGTTACTTTTATTGAGGCAGATAAGGCAAGTCAGATTGGACAAATAGAAGCAAATGCCGCAGCAACAATACAAGGTGAAGCCAAGATAAAAGTATTAACAATTAATGCAGAAGGCGTAAATTCTCACATTGCAGCTGCTACAAACACAGTAAAAGAGGGAATTAAGGCCATTATTAGTGGTAAAGAAGTCACAAAGGATACTGCTAAAACGGTCAATACGGCTCCTTCAAGCTCTGGTGGTGGTGGCGGCGGTGGTGGCACATCACCTACTACTCCAGAAGAAAAGACTTATAAGTTAAGCTATGATTTAAATGGTGAAAAAGGAACAGTTCCAACAGTCGTTATTCGGAAAAAAGGTGAAATAATTAGAGTAGCAGAGAGTATTGAAGTTCCAGCTGGCAAAGGGCTTAAAGAATGGAATACTCAAAGAGATGGAAAGGGGACCTCTTATTTACCCGGTTCAACACTGACAATGGGAACAGCTGATATTATTCTCTATGCTATTTGGGAAAATGTAGAGCCTATTACTTTTGATTTATATGGAGTAGAGGATTGCTGGACGGATGCCGTATATAATGAGAGTGAACATCGTATAGGCTTCGTGGTAAAAGGTGATGCAACGAAAAGTGTCATTGATTGGACCAAGTTAAAGTACAGTACAATCAGGTATACTGAATGGCCTAAATTTGAAGTATGTGCATCAGGTAAATTAACCTCCAGTTATGTGTTAGAGAGTGATGAAAAACAAGGTTCAGGTACGTATGGCGTTTATGTTGAAACCAATCATAAAAATGGAATTTTCACTTATGTTGAAGTACGACTAACAGAAGATGATGAGGAAATTATTAATCATCTTTGGGATGATAAGGCACAAGAAGAACGGATCACTGTAGAAGCAGGCTGGATAAAGGGACTTGTAAAACGCACAATACCTGAGGATGGCTATGAGGGTAAACGGCTAGAGAGAGAAAATACTTTTACGATAGAAGATTCCTCCTTTGATATAAATACTATCAAGCAAATTTGTCAATACAATAGTTTATTTGACTGGATAAAAGAAGAATTTGATACAGAGGATTCTAATAGGGCTAAAGCCATTACTATCAATAAACGCTTTAATCATGTCATACTATATAAAGATGAAATAGATGAAGAAGAATTTATAAGTATTCCAAAAGAAGGCAAACGATTAGCTATTGAGATATCACATCAAGGACCATTTAGTGTTACTATACCTCCGATAGATGAATGGGAGGACATCATTAAAATTGATAAGATAGAAGTTACGAATCCTAATCTTATTAAAGTATTCCTTACTGGAGAAAAAGAAGGCTTAACTAAAGATGATTTCGAATTAGGTGTTTATGCACCAGGTGCAGAAAATCCACGATTACAACCAAGCGATTTATGGGAAATTAAGAAAGATAAGGAAAATGGTTCTATATATTGGATAAGTCTTGAGCCAGACTTAACCCTTCAAAATGGGAGAGTAATATTAAGTACTAAAGGAATCGCGATAGACCCTAGTGCAGAAGAAATAGATATACCTCAGGAAGGAGACGCTGTAGTCTCTGACTGGGAAGCGCTTAAGGCTGCACTGGATAATACAGAGATAAGGAATATTATTGTAACAGCAGATATAGAAATAAGTGAAAATACAGTATTTGTAGAGGGAAAGAACATTTCTATTCAGCCTAATGCTTGTCTAAGTGTCAAAGAAGAAGTTACGTTGGGGATAGAAAGTTTTATTAATAATGAAGGCACTTTTATTAATAAGGGACATTTAGACGTACCACCAACAGGAGCCATAGCTATTATAGGAAATAATGCTAAAGTGCAAGGTCTTGGGATAATAGGTGAGGTGGATACAGATAATGAGCCTATTATCATTGAAGAAGGAATCTATAGGTGCAAAGGGGATGCTTGGGGGTTAGAAGTAGATTTAGAAGATGGAGCTACATGGGAAGATGTTAATTTTACACTAGCTAATAGCTCTGTACGAGTAGCTAATCTCTTTGTAGATGTTGAAATACCTACAGGGAAGAGTGTTATCATTCCAACAGGTAAGGAGCTTGTTATAAGTGAAGAGAGTGAGTTAATGATTACTTCAGGTTCAGTTCTTGAATTAGAAGGGATTCTTGTTAATCGTGGAAGTTTAAATAATGAAGGAACTATTGAAGTAACAACAGGAAGTATGCTTGTACTTATGCCAGGTAGCAGTGTAAAGGGGTTAGGAAAAGTAGATGGTGTAGATACTAATGAGGAGGTAACCGTTGACGACTGGGTAGATGGAGGGGAACCTATTCGTGGAGGGGAATATATACTTGATAGTACAGATGTATGGGTGCGCAAAGAGTAGATAAGTAGGTAATGGATAAAATGACAAAGAAATATCTGTAATATACAAATGAAGTATTTTAGGTTATAATAAAGTGACATAACAAAAAAGAAAAAAGCTGTTTTAGTTGCTAAAGCGGCTTTTTCTTTTTGCCTAAAATAAGTAAAATAGTTATAGGGCATACTGAGAAAAAAGGTTGGAGGAAACGATGAAACGATTATTTTTAACACAAAAGGAATTTATATATATACTAGTAGGTACAACATTGCTGGCTCTTGGTATCAACTGGTTTACAGCGCCTATGGGGTTGGTAACGGGAGGAATTTCAGGGGTATCTATTGTGGTGCAAGAGGTGTCTACACAGACAATAGGCTATGGTATTCCACTTTGGATGACGAATCTAATACTAAATATTCCGTTATTTGTCATTAGCATCAAACAACGTGGCTTTGATTTTGCTAGAAAATCCTTATGGGCAGTCATACTGCTTTCTGTAGCATTATGGTATACCGAGTTTATACCTCGTATTTTTGACACTAGAAATGATTTGCTTCTAACAGGTGTATTTGGTGGGGCACTATTAGGCTTAGGGATTGGAACCGTTCTGAAGTCGGGGGCAACCACAGGTGGAACGGATATGTTAGCATCGATCATTAAGTTTAAAAGGCCTACCTTCCCTATTGCTAAGTTAATGTTAGGGATTGATGCCATTATTATTTTAAGTGGTTTCTTTATTTTTGGTTCTACTAAAGCCATGTATGCTATTATTTCTGTCTTTATTACTTCGAAAGTCATTAGTAGTGTTCTAGAGGGGATGAATTATGCTAAGGCAGCATTTATTATTTCAGATAAAAGTGAAGAGCTGGCTAAGATGATTATGGAAAAAATACCAAGAGGTTCTACCGGACTTAAAGCTAAAGGGATGTACTCAAGGGAAGATAAGGAAATGCTCTTTGTCGTTGTTTCTCAAAAAGAAATTACAAGACTCCGTGACCTTATTAGAGAAATAGACCCTCATGCCTTTGTGACTATTGCTGACGTTAGAGAAGTATTAGGGGAAGGTTTTATCCAAGATTATAATTCTTTAGCCTTATAAATAAAAGAACAGCTGATCACTTTAGCAAACATAAGTAATCAGCTGTTCTTTTATTTGACTATTTAATAATACCCTTTTTGCTCCATATAATTATAGATTTGCTCACCATGCTCTTGTTCTTCTTTTTGAATGTGGTTGAGCATTTGACGTGAGTTGGTATTTGTAAATTCAAAAATAGCAGTATTGTAAGTAGAAGAGATGAATTTTTCAGTGGCTAAGGCATCTTGGCACATGTCACAATCTCTTTGGCTAAAACCTGTTTGGCTAGTAGGTGCATTGTTAGAAGCACTTTGTGAATTAGAGTTTTGTCCACTGCTTGGAGAAGGAACCTCTCCCTTTAGCATACTGTTAATCGTGTCTAGGTGTTGCTGTTCGTGCTTTAAGATATTAGAAAAAACTGTTTGGAGTGCAGGGTCTTCTGCCTCACTCGCATATTGTGTGTATTTTTTTACACAGAGCTCTTCATGCTTTTTTTCATCTTCAAGTAAAGATCTTTCTTTTTGTGTTAACATGTAATAAATCACCTCTTTTATTTAGTTAAAGAATATCAATCCTAGTTAGTATATCCTTGAAATAAAAAAACATACATCAAGAGAAGTGGTGAAATAAAAGCTAGATAAGAAGTGTCTATATTAAGGAAGATAGACAAACGGAGGGGAGTTATGACGGATAAGGAATTAATAGAGCAACTAAAAAGAGGAGACCTACCTAGCTATGAAGCTTTAATGGAGCGTTATACCCCTTATGTGCTAGCGGTCATTAAGCGTGTAGGAAAAGAAAGACTTACTTATGAAGATTTAGAAGAAATAGCATCAGAGGTTTTCCTAAAGCTGTGGCAAAAAAGAAAAAAATTAGAAATACAGGCTGGTAAGGAAAAAGCATACATAGGAGTAATGACACGGAATGAAACGCTTAATTATTTAAGGAAATGTAAACGGTTAGAGGAATTACCGTTAGAAGAAGATTGGCTAGAGCTTTCGGAGGAATTAGGGCCTGAGCAGCAGCTTCTTAATAAAGAAAAAAGGTCATTAATAAGAGATGCCTTAGAGCAGCTATCTGAAACTGAGCAAACCCTTTTTGTAAGGCGCTACTTTTACTTTGAAAAAGTAATGGATATTGCCAAAAGTCTTGGGATGAAAGAGCAAACTGTAGCAACTAAACTCTTTAGGGGAAAACAAAAATTGGAAGCTTTACTAAGGGAAAGGGGGATTAAAGGATGAGGCTTAAAGTATCTAATTTAGTAGAAAGCTTACAAGAAGAAATACTTAAAGAAATAGATGAAGTTTATGTAGAGGAAGAGTTAAAGTTAAATATCAAAAGAAAGACACTTGAAAAGATATATGCAAATAATGAATCTTCCTTCAAACAGGAAGCATCTAAAAAAGTTTATAGAAGAACTACTAAAAGATTTTTAGCTTTAGTAGCTGTTTTAATTGGCTCAGTAGGGATTTTAGTTGGGGCAATGAGTGTAAATGACTCAATCTATGAATGGTTTAGTGAAAACATCTCTGTTATTTTACCTCATGCTCAAGAGATTAATGCTTCTGTTAGTCAAAATGGACTTACGGTCACGGTGGATACGGCTGTGGCAGGAAATAGTGGTGGACTTATCCTTATTAGTGTAACAAAGGATGATGGCAGTAGTTTTGAAGGTAATGAAGAGTTTAAGACGTTTAAAGTAATGGTAGATGAAGTTGGTTCGGCAGGAAGCTCTTATGAATGGGACTTTAGTCAAGATAAAAAGAAGATGACTTATATAGTGAACCTTTCGGTGTTAGATACCCTTACTTATAAGCCGGTAACACTTAAAGCAAGTGACCTTGCTATTGTAACACCTAAGGAAAAGGAAGTGCCTATTAACCTAAAGGAGATTCTACAAAAAGAGCCACCTACTCAAGATGTTTTTGATAGGCCAGAAGGAGAGGGAATCAGCTTACAGCACCCCGATTGTGATGCAAGGCTTCAAGCAGTGTACTTTGAAGGCGATAAGCTTTGTATTGAAATGGCCTATACTTCTAAGGAAAAAGGGTTATGGCAGAGAGTTTCTTTAGTAGATACACGTACAGGTAAATTAATAGATACCAGCAGAGGGTCATCTGAGTCTTCTACCGGGGAGAGTAACCTTTCTTTTACAAAGGATATTTATGAAGGCTTAACAGTAGCAGATTTACCTTACTTGAAGTTAATGAATCAGTATAACGACTATGAGTATCTTGCTTTAGGTGAGTGGGAACTTCACTTTAAGTTAAACCCAAATGAAAATGTTAAGAAATCTAAGAGAACTTATAAGATTCCTGTAGAAGAAGGTTATGTTGAAGTAAATCAAGTAGAATTATCTATTGTTGGAGGTAGCATTGAAGGAAAAGCTGTTTATAATGAAACAAAAGAAGGAAAGGATATCTCACTAACAGAAGATTTTACGAGTCAACTTCCTATTATTTTAAGGATGAAGGATGGAACCAAGGTGCAGATGTATCACTATCTTTCTAGCTATGGAGGGGATAACGGTGAATATGGTTCCTATATCAAGCCAGGTAAACCGTGGGAAAGCTATGCAGAAGAAGAAAAGGAAAGACTAAGAGAAGAGGCTCTTGAGAAACGTTATGTAAGGGTGCCAGGGTTTACAAGCATTTTACCCGAACAATTTATTGCTATTGAAAAAGTAGAAAGTCTTCAAATTAAAGATGTAGTCATTCCACTCTATTAAGTAAGTTTTGGTAGATTATCTTCATAAAAAGTAACGTTTGGTTTATACTATGCTTAGAATTTTATGAAAGAGGAGATGGATAATGGAACTGAATTGGAGTCTAAAAGAACTATACACTTCTTTTGAAGAGGAAGCCTTTAAGGCAGATATGAAAAAACTAGATGAGCTCATTGCTCAAAATAAAAAATGGGTAGAGGAGCATACCGTTAATCATGAGAATGAAAAACAAAAGCTAGAAGAATACATCACTCTTACAAAGGAGCTATTAATGGTGCATGAGAAGCTTTCTAACTTTGCTTCTCTTACAGTAAGTATTGAATCACAAAATGAGACGGCTAATAAAATAGATGCTGTTTTAGAAGAAAAGATAAGTCACCTTGCTAGTAGTGATGCTAAAATGAGTAAATGGATAAGTGAAATAAAGGAACTAGAAGGACAAATCGCAGAATCAGATTTACTAAAGGAACATGCTTTTTATCTTCATGAAGCAGTAAAAGCACACAAGCATATGCTAAGTGAAAAGGAAGAAGCTATCCTTGCACGCATGCAAAACACAGGTTCAAGTGCCTGGGTAACCTATAAGAATCTTTTAATAGCTACCCATAAAGTAGAACTTGAACTTAAAGGAGAAAAGAAAGAGCTACCTCTTACAGAAGTTTTAAATCTTGCTTACGAGGATGACAAAGAAACACGTAAAAAGGCATATGAAGCAGAACTTGCTTCCTATAAAAAAATCGAGGAAGGTGTAGCTGCTGCTCTGAATGCCATTAAAGGAGAGGTGCTTACCATTACTCAATTAAGGAAGTATACTTCACCTCTTGAGATGACACTAGAAGAGTCGCGTATGGATAGGGAAACACTTGATGCCATGCTAGAAGCCATCAAAGAAAAACTCCCTAGCTTTAGAAAATATTTAAGGGCTAAGGCTAAGAAGTTAGGCTATGAGGGTGGGCTTCCTTTTTATGAACTTTATGCACCAGTGGTAGATAAAGAAATGAAGTTCCCTTATGAAAAGGGCACTGCTTTTGTGGAGAAGAACTTCTATACCTTTAGTAAAAATTTAGGGGATTTTGCTAAATATGCTATAGAACATCAATGGATTGATGTGATGCCTAAAGCAGGAAAGGTGGGAGGTGCGTTTTGTGCGGCAGTACACAGTATCGGAGAAAGCAGGGTTATGCTAAATTATGGTAATAATCTAAGTGATGTGGTGACCATGGCTCACGAACTAGGACATGGCTTTCACGACCATTGTTTGAAAAATGAAAGTATCCTCAATATTAACCTCCCTATGTCACTTGCAGAAACAGCTTCTAATTTCTGCGAAACGATTATTAAAAAAGCTGCACTAGAAGAGGCTGATAAAGAAGAACGCTTAGCTATACTTGAAACAGAAATCAGTGATTCTACTCAAGTGATTGTAGATATTTACTCACGTTTTCTCTTTGAAAGTGCTGTTTTTGATGAACGTAAGAAAGGACCACTTTCTGTTAAAGAAATAAATGAGTATATGTTAGAAGCGCAAAAAGAAGCTTATGGAGAGGGGTTAGATTCTAATTATCTTCATCCTTATATGTGGACATGGAAACCACACTATTATTATGCAGATGCCAACTTCTACAACTTCCCTTATGCCTTTGGACTGCTTTTTGCAAAGGGGCTCTACAATGAATATCTAAAGGATAAGGAAGGTTTCCCGGAGAGGTATGAGCATCTTTTAGAAGTAACCGGTAAAATGAGTGTAAAGGATGTACTTGGCACTGTAAATATTGATGCCTCAGATAAAAACTTTTGGCTAGGTTCTTTAGAAATTATAGAGCAAGAGATTGAGGAATTTATTCAATTAATTGAAGAAGCTTAAGCTTGTATAAAAATAGATAATCCAACAAAAAGATCCCGTAAATCCACACCATCATAGGGATAATTTAAAAAAGTAAATGGAATATGGAAAAGTAAGGGAGGGAACCAATGTCTGGCTCCCTCCCTTACTTTTTGAGTATTTCTAGCTATTTGCTTTTTTCTATTCCAGTTTCATCGAGTAGTGGTGCTTTTAACGAGAGATTCATCAACATTGAAGTAATAGCGTTTGTATTAGTAATTATTTTATTGCCGGAATAGTACCTCCATTTGTTACCGTCCTTCACCCAGCCGTCTTTCAAAATGCCTGTATTTTCGAAGAAATACTTCATGCCGTCAATGATCTGTGTACCGATGAGAGCTTTGCCATCTTTATAGTAAAGATACTGTCCGGTGTCATTTTTAGCCCAACCCTGTGTGGTGGCAGGATCGATGGTCAACTTGATATACCTATGAAGCATGGAAGCAACCTCTGCACGGGTGGCATTGGATTTTGGATGGAACCTATTTTCATCGTCACCCATCATGATGCCTGCCTGTTGCATGAGTGTAACCGCTGTTTTGTAGGCATTATCGATGCTGGAAGCGTCCACGAAAGTAACTGCATTGCGGTTTACGGACAACTTGTAGCCGGTGGCCTTGGCGTAGTTTTGTAGAATCATCGCAATTTCTTCACGGGTAACTGCTCTATCAGGGGCAAACTGATTAGTAGCCATGCCCTGTATAATATTTTTTTTATAAGCCCATTCAATATAGGGATGGAAGCTGCTATCTTCCTTTATATCTACGAAGTTATTGCCAGTGTAGGCTTTTGTGTCTATACCTGCCAATCTGCCAAGGGCTGTTACCAACATCCCCCGAGTCATAGCCATATTGGGTAAGAATGTGGTTTCGGTGGTTTCCACTAGTAGCCCACGGCCTACGACATAATCAATGCTGTCCTTTGCCCAATGATCCTTAATATCGGTTAAATGAGTACTGGGGGGTATATAGCTTACACCGTATACTGAAAAATGATTGGTGGACAATAGCATGCGCCTACTGTTTGTGTCGTAAGCAGAATCAGCAATGCGATTGATTTTTTTGTCAGCACCTATATATACGCCGTAAAGATAACCGATAAACTCATTTCTATCGGGAGTCGTGGAGATACCGAGGGTGGAAGTGCCGGTTTCCAGCGAGGTAATATTGACATTTTTCCCATCTTTTATAGAACGGAGGGTGATGTCAAAAGTGTTACGCAGATTGGGTACTGTTACGGACTTTATGCTGATAGTGACATCGCTGTTACTTTGCACTTGAATTTGTTTAAGGGCCGTTGAGTCAAAGCTCATGTTGACTGGTAGGCTAGAAAGACTGAAGGATTTTACTCCGGTATTTAGAAGGCGCATCAGGGCAGCACGCTCCAAGGTAATAGAAAAGCTGGTGGCTTTGGTAGCTGAAACTGGAATATCAACACTGACCTCATTTGTGGTGTTATTCTTGACCTTGGCATCCCCTAATGCCTTCTCAATCGCTGCCTTTATTATGCTGTCAGTGATGGTTACTATTGCGTTGTTGTTGATTACCTGTGCGGTAACAATTGCACTATCAGTAGAAGGTTGGTTGGGTTTTACCGAGGGGACGATAATGGGATCTTGTGAGCTACTGTTTTCGCCGCTGGAGTGGCTAACGGCATTAAAGGTAATAGTGAGCCCGGATATCTGTGTATAAAGGACAGAATCATCAGGCACAAAACGGGCTTCAAAGGTATTTAAGCCATATACGGCTGTTGACCATGGATTTACCCATTCGAAGTGTCCGCTGACACTGGCCTCTCCTCCTATGAGTGAAATTTGCGACAATGCCGTTCCAGTATAAACTATGCTGCTAACAGTGGGGGGCATTGTAATATGAGGTGTAGCCCCACCAATGGTAAAGGTTACAAAGCCCATACTTCCTTCATAGTTTCCAATCCCGATAGCGTTGATGGTTGCAGAAGTCCCGACATGAGTATTGTTATGGTAGACGTAGGTAAAATGTGTCCCTTCGGTCAGAACCATAGTTCCATCCATGATGTGAGGCATAGGAGTGATGGTGCTACCTGTGTAGATCTGTTTCTCTACAGGAGCTACCGTAAAGGTAATGATACGAGGATTTACCTTCACCTTGAAGGTGGCGGATTGGGCGTTATAGTCGTTATCAGCCATCTTGGTTACGGCTATTTCTACCTCACCTACGCCAGTAGAATTTAGCAGCGTGCCGTTTATTTCTCCGGGGCCATCAATCACGGTAAAACTGAAAGCACCTGTACCAGAGCCACCACTGACCAAAGCAGACAACTCTAATGTGTCACCATAGTTAATCGTACCATCTAAAGCGTCCAATGCCACTTGATCGGATTTTATAAAACTATAGGCTATTGCTGTGCTGGTCACACCGTTGTAATTACTGTTCCCACTGTACTCTACAGTAAAGCTGCATGTGTTAGACGCGCTTGTTGGGGTAAAAGTTGCAGTATTGGCTGGGAGAGTCACAGTTGTTAGGATATTCGTCTCAGTCTTGAAGGTGAGAGTTCCCGTCGCGTCGCCAGGAACCACTGCTATTAGTTCTACGCTACCAGGGCGGATCTGTGTACTTTTGGGATTAGTTGACAGGGATATGGGAGGCAGTGCTTTTTCTACGTTTACTGTAATATTTCCTGTTATGATTTCATAGTTTCCACTGGGGTGGGTATAAATAGCTTCATAGCTTTGGTTATCACCAGTAACCAATGAAGTGGATGGCATAACCCAATCATATTCTTCAGGTAGGCTAATATTGCCCAATTTCAGTATAGGAGTATAGGTAGCAGAGATAGGGGGTAGTTGCACAAAAATACCGGATGCTTTGGCCACATTTACTATAATATCTCCAGTTGCAGCGTCGTAGTTTTTGCTAGGATCCGTATAAATAGCCTGATATCTCTGCCCATTTCCTGCATGCAGTACAGTGGAAGGATTACTCCACTCATAGTATGCAGGCAAGCTGATATCCCCTAGTTTCAACATCGGTGCATAGGTAACCAAAACCTCAGGTAAAGCAACAAAGGTACCAGCCGCCTTGTGGATGGTAAATGCCTTGGAGCCGGTACTACCTGCGTAATTACCAATGCCCGTAATCTGGACAGTTGCGGATGCCCCTGCGTTAATATTGTTTTCATAACTATAGATAAAATCAATTCCCTTTACCAGAATCTTGCCATGATCTTTTACTTCCGGTTCAGGAGTAAAGGCGCTTCCACTATAGGTCTGGTTAGGAATATCCCCAATAGCAAAGGTAGCGCTACTTTTAGGTTTAATCGAGAAGTGGATTCCATCTCTAAAAGTAAGCCTGTAATTGCTGCCACCGGTGAGTGTCCCTAACAGAATAGCATAGGTTCCGGTATTCTCTCCAACTACGCGGGTCAGAGATCCAGTCAAGAAGTCCCCAGAGGCCAGTGTAGGAGATAAAGTATACTGTAGGGCGGGATCCGTCTGCCCATAAATTTTGCTCTGTCCGGGAACCGGTGTAACAGTGACTGGATTAGGGAGTATACTGTAAGTCACAAGTGGGATACTTGCCGCATTCACGTTTGCATCCCCAGAGATGTCTGCTATCACATTATAATTCCCAACATTCCTGGGAGGAGTCGTTGATTTGGGGTAGATTGTTCCGTCCACACCCACATAATATACCGTTATTGGTAGATTCATTCCTTTCGTATCAGTTACTGCTCCGATGCCGGTATTGGTACCGTCATAAACACGATCCGTTACAGCTTTGAACTGCAAATCACTGAGCCTTGGCGTATATTTCGTGACGGTCAGGGTAAAATTCTGCAGTGCATGGGTTAATGCACCGTTTGAAACCATAATAGTAAAGTTATGGGTCCCCGCAGGGATTCTGTCCCCAAAGAATAGAGAGCCGGTATCCTCAATGCTAACTCCAGTCGGTGCGTTGGGGGAAAGGGTATAGGTAAAAGGGGGTGTCCCGATAACAGACATGCCGAAGACATGAGCACTGCCATAAGTCAAATTGAGGTTTGATGGATTCAAAATCTGAGGAGCCTCCCGAGGAATAGCCATACTAGCAGCTGACTCCCCGTAGGTGTAATCCGTGTTTCGTGCCCGAACTTGAAAGCGATAAGGCTCTCCGTTAGTAAGTCCGCTATAAACGTAGCTGAAAGTCGGCCCGACTGAAAACCATGTATTATTGAGTGGATTATAGATATGATAATCCATTATGGGGGATTTGCCCGTACTTGCAGGTTTACTCCAGGAGAGAGTGACCTTGCCACTGCCAGGGACTACAGTAAAATTTTGTGGAGGAGATGGACTTCCTGAAGAAATAAAAAGACTCTCAGAAGAACCAAAGCTATTTACAGCACATACAACGATTTGATAGCTACTTGTATCCGATATTCCTGAAAACTCATGTAAGAAGGCATCCTCTACACAAACACTCAAGACGCTGGAATTCGTATACAATGTTAATTCATAATATTCTACTCCTCCAGTTCCCAGATCAAGTGGCTGTGTCCAGGTGATAGTCAACTTATTTACTGATGGGGTTACAGCGACCGTTAGGGGCGCTGAAGGCTTCTTGCCTGGTGGTTTTCGAATCGCTGACTCGGAGCCTATTCCATTACTATTGACAGCACGTACCCGAAAAGTATAAATAGTGCCGTTTGTCAGACCAGTAAAAGTATAAGTCAATAGGCTCTTATCAACGGGTATCCATGCCTCATTATCTTTTTTTACCTCATAACGAAGGAGGCTGCTTTCTCCAACGCTCATGGGTACATTCCAGCTTATGGTTACCTGTTTGTCACCATGCGCAGCCGTAAGGTTACGCGGTGCGGTTGGCAGGATGGGGGATAAATGGAGTGGTAATTCCCCCTGTTGCAATCCTTCTGGGAATCCTAAGAGAATAGGGAGGTGATAAGGCAAAACCTCCCACGCTGGGAGAGAAAAACCCTGTGCTTCGAAAAATCCCATTGCCTTAATCTCGGTAGCAGTTTTTTCTTCTCCATCGTTTCCTCCATCACCGGTTTTGGTCATACCAGAAAAGGAGATGACGTCCGTGATATCTATATACCAATCGTCAACAGCTCCAGCAAGCTGGCCTACTTTTGGACCGCCGTATGCACTGGTGTTACCACTTACTTGACTATTCAGTGCAGCACAGTTTCTTATCTCAGACGGGGTGTTGTAGTTACCAGAAATGAAGCCTACTATACCACCAACATTTATGTAGCCGCTGACCGTACCCGTAGCGAAGCAACTTTTAATGGAAGAACCATTATGTGCCGAACCAACAATACCACCATATGAACTACTGTAGTTTGGAGCACTCACGCTTCCTGTTGAATAGCAATTTATTACATTACCGCTAAGAGACCCTACAATTCCTCCTGCATTAGCTGGGGAAGAACCTGAGAGTGTGACGTTGCAGGTTGTGAAGCTACCTGCAATCGTATTGCCTGAGTTGTAATCGCTACCTAGTTTACCAACCAGGCCACCTACCCGGTAATTACCCCGAACCGTGCCGCCAATAACTGCACAATGAGTAATATTACCCAAGCTCTGACCAGCTAGTGCACCTACATGCTCATACCCCGTCACGTTTACAGTTGTTAGGAGGAGGTCGGATATCGAACCTGTTACGTTCCCAAACAAGCCGACATAGTTGGTGGATGGGGAATTAATGGTAAAGCTACTGATGGTATGAAAATTACCTATAAAAGAGCCTGCAAAAGGTGTGTACTGCCCTCCAATAGGTGTCCAGTTTGTGGTATACTTCGAAAGACTGATATCAGTTGTAAGTTTAATTGTTTTTCCTGAAAAATCAAATTCACTACCACGTGTACCGTTTACGATATCTGCAAGTCCTTTAAGCTGTGCGGCGCTGCCAATTTCAAATTCGGTCGCAGTTGGATTAGCATCATACCAGGAATAGTCCGCATCTGTGCTAGTTAAGGCTAGCTGCATAACCAGTTCCACTGTTACATGAATTTGTGGTAGTTCGACTTCATCTGCTAAAGCATAGCCCTCCGGCAAGTTAGGAGTAAAGCTATAGGTACCTGCTGTTTCCTTGTCGTATACCGGTTCGGAAATCCATGTGACAGGAATAGTGGTCTTTGTATCAGAGAGAGGTGTGACGGTATCTTCCTTGTTGCCGTTGGTTTCCATTTCACCTATTTCGTCAATGTCTATGGCGGAACCAGTCACCATGTCGGTACTACTCTTCTCAAAATACGTTTCCTCGTCATCCAGTACGGGTTTTTTCTCCAAGGCTACAAGACTTACTGTTGCATTTAAAGTATTTGGTAGGTCTAAATCTGTTTCAAGTGTGCCAAGAGATACGCTTTGCATTGTAGTAGACTTAGGTAGTGGTTCAAAAGAAAGAATCTCACCGGTTATGCCAATGGGGAGTGCAACTGTTTCGGCTGTAGCAGAAACAGACGTCATGCCCACGGTCATAATGACAGACATCATCATGACCGTTAGTCTTTGATTTGTTTTGAATTTGCTCATATCATTCCTCCCTTTTACATCCTGGAAGTCCCTGCTAAATTTAAAAATTATACAGCACATATTATCAAGAAAATTTAAAATAATTAAACCGCATCCCCTTGAACGCTTGAGTTTCAGGTTAACAAGTGCTATATTAAAATTAATATAACCGATTTTAGTAAACAGGGTTAGCTATTTATTTTATTATATTTTATTTTTCTGAAAAATACAATAATTAGGAGAACAATCATGAAAAAAAAGCTAGATAAAAGAAAGGTGCAAGGAGCTGAAACTAAAAAGAAATTATATGAAATTGCTGAAAGGATGTTTACAGAACACGATTTTGCTACTGTCAATGTGGAAGATATTACTGATGAAGCAGGTATTACCAAGGGAGCCTTTTATGTACATTTTGAGTCTAAGGATGCACTGATTGCCCTATTAATTAGGGATTATGTTGCTCGTGCTGATACGGATTACAAGGCATTCTTGGAAAAGCTACCTATTGATATGCCAGCATCTGAGGTGCTACTCACCTTAATTGAAAAAATTGCCAATGTGCTCATGGATACAATCGGCTATGAAAAAATGAAGAAGGTTTACCAGATGTTGCTGGATGGAGTCGTGGATACCGAAGCGGTCAAGGGCTATGGACGGGAGCTTTATACGTTATTTCATGGGATATTGGAGAGAGGAATTCAAAACAGAGAATTCAAAAACACCTTGCCAGTAGAAAGACTTGCCCAGCACTTTGTCATGGCAATCCGGGGAGTCAGTTATGAGTGGTGTGTCCGCTATCCTGATTTTGATTTAAAAGCCCAGGCGACGGAGCATTGCCTACTGCTCTTGCATGGGATATGCTCTCACGAAAATAACAGGCCTAACATTTCTAACCTATACTGAAAGTAAATTAAATATTTAGGGAGCATCTGCAGAGATATGTGGGTGCTCCCTATTGTAGTTATTTCCTAGCAATTATAATACTGGCTTTAGTCAAGTAATAAGTCCTTTGGGTGTTACGAACTGCCATACAGGATTTATAGACGTAGTTTTTAGTTGACTGTTTTTAAATAGTCATTAATTCTAGTAATGAGTTCGTCAACATTAATTCCGTGTACCATGCAGGCATCTTCAAGAGACTCCATTTGTGAAGAAGGACAACCTAGGCAGTGCATCCCTGCTTCCATAAGAATAGGGGCAATTCCTGCATCTAAATGTAAAATTTCTCCAATTATCATTTGTTTTGTTACTTGTTTCATATTTAAAATCCTCTCTATAAATAAATTTATGATTTATTGCTTATAAATTAGTATGAACGATAGGTGGGTAAATTATAGCATAGATTTTATTTTAAAATGTAGCTATAGCAACAAGTTAGAAAAAGAAAATAGGTTATAATAAATTTAATGGAAAACTAGCAGAATATAGGAGGTAATAAAATGAGTGCTTTTTTAGGACCTATTCATTATTGGTTATATCATAAAATTCAATTACAACAAGATTGGGTAGAGGAGATTATAACACTTGCTCAGTCTAAATATCATATTGATTTAAGAAAAGAATGTGATATACGCTATGGCGTATCTGAAAGGAGGGCCTTGGAAGAGGTAATCGATGAAAGCAACATTCATGGATGGCTTCAAAGTCAAGTAACTCAGGTAGAATATAAACTAGCTTATACAGTAACCAGTCTTATTGAGGCAAAAGCTGAAAGTCTTCAGGAGTTAGAAGCTCTTTTTAAAGCAAAAGGGCAAGCTACTCGAATGGCCTTACAAGATAATTTAGATGCGCAGCAATTATATGGTGTGATTTCAGACAGCTTATTAGATGGAATGCCTTGTGATCATGCGAGTTCTATTATTAGCCAAAATGAAAAAAAGGTAGTTTGGCAACGCAATAAATGTGTACATCAAAAGTATTGGGAGGCTGTTCAAGGGGATGTTGCACACTACTACTGTTTGAGGGATGCGTGGCTTAGCGGTTTTGTGGAATCGAAGGGAGATACTTGGGGAAAAATAGATGAAAAGACATATTGGATTCAAAAAGGAGAATAGTTATGAATAGTATAGATATTATGATGGAAGAGCATAAGTATATTTGTCGCATGTTAAAAGTAGTACGCAAGGTTTGCTGGAGGATTTTAAAAGGAGAAGAACCTTGCTTTGAAGACTTCTATAAAATAATTGATTTTATTAAAAATTATGCAGATGCACATCATCACGGCAAAGAAGAGAAATTTCTATTTCAAGCTATGACAGATCACTTAGGTGAATTGGGGAGTAAATTGGTTCGAAATGGTATGCTAGTGGAGCATGATTTAGGAAGGCTTTATATCAAAGAGCTTACAGAGGCGCTTGAGCGTGTTAAAAATGGAGATGAGGAAAGCAAACTAGATGTTCTTGCCAATGCCATAAGTTACACCCATCTTCTAGAGCGTCATATTGCTAAAGAAGATGAAGTAGTTTATACCTTTGGGATGCGTCAGCTACCTAATGAAATACTAGAACAAGTGCATCATCAATCCGCTCAGTTTGAGAAGGAAGCACAATTAAAAGAGATACAAAATAATTATATTGGGCTCCTTAAAGAGCTTGAAGGAAAATATTTAGATTAAAAGTAAGAAAGGTGTGGGATGTATTTACCCATACCTTTTTTGAGTTTTTTATATATAATCTACTTGAGAATAACATATTCTAATTATAAAATACTTTTTATGACAACATTGCTAAAACATAGGTAGAGAGGAAAGCATATGGATAAGAGAATTATTTTAAAAAACACTATTTTATTTATAGTGATGATTAGTTTTATTGTTATTTTTAAAAGTATTTTCGGAGAAGAAAATGTACTCATAGGCGTAACATCGCTGACTGCTATGTTAATGTTTTTAGGGCGTGACTTAAGCCTTTCTCCTCTAAAGTATACCTTGCGTTTTGTAGGGATTAATGTGACGATGGGTATAGGAGCCTTTCTAGCTAACCAAAATATGTGGTTAGCTATTCCTATTAATTTTACTATTATGTTCTTTTTAAGCTATAGTTTTGTTTACAACTTACAAAAGCCAATTTACTTACCCTTTTCTTTACAATACTTATTTATAGTATCAACACCTATTTCCATAGAACAATTACCTATGAGGCTTTTGGCTTTAGTTACAGGTGGTGTGCTTATTATGGTTTTGCAGGTCCTGCTTAATAAAAGAAAGATGACAAAGGCAGGAGGTAAACTTTTAGAAAACCTTTGCGAAATGTTAATTCAACAGATAGATTGTTTATTGGAAGATAAAAAAGCCGAGCTTTTAAAGCAACAAATAGCAGCTGACCTAAGTACTATTCGGCGTATGATTTATGAAAAAAGAGAGGAAGACTTTTATCTTACAGAGCAAGGGAGTGTACAATTAAATTTATCTTCTGCACTAGAACAACTTTATCTACTTTTGGGGAAAGAAGAGAGCAAAGCTTTACCTCAGGATTTTTTAAATGAAGTAAAGCACTGCCTAGAGGTAGCAAAAAGGGTAATTAAGAAAGAAATAGAGGTAGGAGAATACAAAAAATGTTTGGAGTATATGCTTGAAGTGTACCAGCATTTAGGCGCTGAAGCAGGAATGCCTCTGTATATGATTAAAACCCTTGGCTTCCTTGAAGAAAGCTTATTAGAACTGGTTAATTTAAAAAAGGAAAGGTACAATTTAGTAGGTAAGATAGCACATGTTTCGGAATATTATCAAGGAGTACGAACACGTCATAAGGGTTTAAAAGAGCATTCTTTAAAATTTTCTTATGCTATGCGTATGGGGGTAGCTATAAGTATAGGGGCTTTTATTATGGATGGGTTACAGCTTTCGGAAGGAAGGTGGATACTCTTTACTATTTTATCTGTTATGGTGCCAATCTATGATATGATGGGACCTAAGATAAAAGATCGGCTTTTTGCTACTTTAGTAGGAGCGATTAGTGTGGTTTTACTTTTTTCTGTTTTTACTCAACCGATTATAAGAACAGTCATCTTACTTTTATCTGGTTATATCAATAGTTATATTAAGAAATACCGTTACAGTACAATTTTAGTAACATTATCTGCAGTAGGGTCGGCTGCATTAAGTAGTAGGGGCGCTGAGGTGCTGAGTATCACTCGCATTTTTATGGTGGGAGTGGGTGTCATCATTGCTTGGGTGATTAGTCGTTTTCTTTTTACCTATAAATTAGAGGACGAAAGTAGGGACTTAGATTGTTTCTATCAATTAACATTAAAAGAAATGCTTATAGAAATTGAAAAAGTTATAGAAAAAAAAGGAGATGGTCAGCACTTTAAAAACCTTTTTATACGTACAACGCTTATTGAAGAAAGTTTAAAACAAAATAAGCAGCTTTTAAACCAAGGGCAACAGACTATTAAACCTAAGCGAATGCTCGTAAATAGTCTTTATGAACTATACAGATGGTTAGAGCATCATGAGATGACCGTGCAAGATAAAAAAATACTTCATAAGGATTTGCAGATGTTATTAGAAGGAGATAAAAGCAAGAAATATAACATCTTGGAACAAGTAAAAAAACAAATACCTCTTATGGAAAATATGAAAGATAAGCTTGTTTTAAGTAGTGTATTGCAGATTGCATATGATATAGAGCTATAAAAGGAGTAGAAAAGAGCTTTAAACAAAGTAAATGAAACAAGAAACGCTTTCTTATGAGTAGAAAGCGTTTCTTGTTTCATTAAGAATAAATAAGTAGGAGGTCTAACTAGTAAATTAAATTAACGACTCCTGTAGAAAAAATGGGGACAAAAGTTAGAAGTAATAGGCAGCCTACAAGTAAAAGATAAAAAGGTACAGCTTCCTTAATAAAGTCTTTTGTTTTGCAATTTGTTACTCCACAAGTAACAAACATTAAAGTACCCATAGGTGGGGAGAAAGCACCGATAGCATTAGCAAAGATAAAGGTCATAGCAAAATGAATTTCATTAATACCATAAGCGGAAGCTACAGGCGCTAATAGAGGTACAAGTACAATCATAGAAGCATTTCCTTCAATAAACATACCTACAATAAGTAAGAAGATATCTACAACGATTAAAAATACCCATTTGTTATTAATCGTACCAATCATCCATTGCGTTAAGGTTTGAGGAATTTCTTCTTTCGTTAAAATCCAAGAAAACAAAGAGGCTGCTGCTACAATAAGCATGATGGAAGAAGTAGTTGTAATAGTTTCACGTATGCCAGTAATAAAATCTTTTAATTTTAAATCACGATAGATAAAACCTAAAAGTAAGGCATAAATAATCGCTACAGCACCTGCTTCAGTGGCAGTAAAAATCCCTAAACGTACACCACCAATAATGATGATAGGTAGTAAAAGAGGTAAGAAAGCAGGTTTAAAAGCATCCATGAAAGAAGTAAAGTTTATCTTCTCGGTTCTAATAGGGAGATAGCCTCTCTTTTTAGAAATATGAGATACCATAAGCATCATAGAAAGGCAAAGTAATACACCAGGTCCGATGCCTGCAATAAATAGTTTACCAATGGATACATTAGCAATACAACCATATAAAATTAAGCCTATCCCAGGAGGGATTAAAGGGGTAATCATACTAGAGGCAGCAGTTACAACAGTAGAAAAAGATTTAGAAAAACCACTCTTCTCCATTTCAGGTACAAGCATCTTAGCCTCCATGGCAGCATCAGCTAGGGCAGAGCCGGATAAGCCACCCATTAATGTAGATAAAAGAATATTAACTTGTGCAAGACCACCGGTCATACGTCCAGTGAGGACGGAGCAAAAATCCATAATACGTTTAGTTACACCCGTATAGTTCATTAGTGTCCCAGCACATACAAAAAATGGTATAGCAAGAAGTGAGACACTTTCGGTTCCGCTAATAGCTTTTTGAGCAAACATAGCCGCATTAATACCAGGTGTAAGGATAAAATAGGTAACGGAAGCTCCTAATACAGAGATGAAGACAGGAACTTTCATAAAAAGTAATACTAATAGTACGAAAGCTGCTAAAATAACGGCATAATTCATTTCTGTTCCTCCTCTGTTTTAAAGTTATTTTTTATACCTTTATACCAAATGATACTATGATTAATTATCATAAATAGACAAGATATAGGAACAATACTGTATATTAAAGTATAAGGTATTTTTAAGATAGCAGTTCCTCTACCTGTTCGCATGAAAACTTGAAGATAAACAATACTTTTATTAAGGAAAAAAATTAATACAACGGAAACAGCAATTAAAATAAATATTTCTGCTAATTTTTGGGCCTTTTTAGGAAGGGTGTCCACTAGTATTTCTATAACTACATGACCACCATATCTAAAGGTGGCTCCAGCTGCACAAAATACAATCCATACCATGCATGCTAATTGAATTTCTTCTAGCCAAGTAAAGGGATTTCCAAATACATAACGCATAACAACACCTATAAAGGTTAGAGAAACTAAAAGTATAAGCATGAATGAAGAAATTGCGATTTCAATATTGCTTATAATGTTGCATATAAGTCTTTTCATAGTATACCCCCAGTTATTATTTACCCATAGCTTTTTGAACAGTGTCATATAACCCTTCAGACCAGCCAAACTTATCTCCTAATTCATAGAAACCTTTAGATTTTTCTTTCCAAGCAGCAAGATTTTCTTCTGTCATCTCTGTAACGGTTACACCGGCTGAGGTAAGTTGATCAAGATATACTTGCTCATTTTCTGTTTGTAACTGGTTATTGTACAGACCAGCTTCTTCGCCTGTAGTGACTAATAATTCTTGCTGTTCAGGTGTAAGTTGATTGAAAAACTCTGTACCAGTAACCCAAGTGGTAAAGTTCTTAATGTGTCCAGTTAATAAAATATTTTTAGCAACTTCATGGAAGCTTTGACCATAAAGAGTAGAGAATGGATTTTCTACACCTTCTACAACACCTGTTTGTAAAGCTTGATAAGTTTCACCTAAAGCTAATCCTGTAGCAACAGCTCCAAGTGAATTCCAACCTTCCATATAAATTTCAGTAGCAGCTACGCGGATTTTCATACCTGCAACATCTTCAGGAGTAACAACTTTTTTAGTAGTCATTAAATGGCGTGAACCATAAATCCAGTTAGAAGCTAATAATTTTAACCCTTTTTCCTCTAATTTTTTAGATTGGTCAGCATACCAATCACTTTCGATTAAAGTCCATACATCATCCCAAGATTCGAAGAAGAAAGGACCATACATAATCCCCATATCTTTTACACCATAATCTGCATAAAAAGCGCCATCAGCTATAGTGACAACAGGTTCTCCCATTACCATCATATCAATAAGTTCAGTTTTACTTCCTAAAGAACTATTGGGAAAAAGTTTAATCTCTAAGCTACCATCGCCTTTTTCAGCAACAAGCTCTTTCCATTTTGTAAGGGCTTGTCCAATGGGCTCATCCAGTGTATTTTCAAAACCGATTTGAACTATTACAGCCTCTTTATTAGCTGTAGGAGTGGTATTTCCAGCTTCTGCATTGTTGGAAGTTTGAGTAGGTGCTTCAGGAGTAGAAGTATTTGGATTTTGAGTAGTTCCCCCACATCCTACTAAAGTTGATAATGACATTGTTAATGCTAAAATTCCTAATAAAAAATTTTTTTTCATACCTAATCTCCTCACTTTTTTATAATTTTTAAGTTGCAATTGTTAATGGATTAAAGAGCAATGATACCTTTAAACATAGCCGAACTCTTGTCCATTAGGCGTTTAAATTCATCTTTTATGTTAGCATCTAGTGTAATAATGTCTGTAATAAATAAGTTAGGATTGAGAGTACCTTCATGGATACAATTTATAACATACTCAAAGTCATAGCGAGTAGCAGCACGACTACTATAAAGTTCAGTTTGCCTTTTGTGAAACTCTACATGATTAATTGTTAAAGGTGTACTACTAATGCCTACATAAACTACTTTCCCACCATAGCTGAGATATTCAAATATGCTACTCATAGATTTACCATTTCCAGTGGCATCAATAATTGTATCGGGCATATTACCCTTAGTAAGGGTTGCAAGGTCTTGCTTGAAGGTTTCATCTAAAGGATTTAAGACGTTGGAGTAGTCTAAAGTTTTTTTAGCAAAAGCTCTTCTTTCTTCACTAATATCAGCTAAAATCACATTTGCATTATAAGTTTTAGAAATTTCTGCAGCACCCATTCCTATAGGACCTATCCCCATTACTAATACATTCTCACCTGCTTGAACTTTTGCATTATGAACAGCGTGGGCACTGATAGCAAGAGGTTCTACGAGACTTAAGCTAGTAGAGTCTATTGTGTTAGGTACTTTTAATAAGTAACATTCTTTGATGGCACAATATTCAGCTAACCCACCATCTACATGAACTCCCATAACCTTGAGTTCTTCACAACAACCAGGCTTTCCCTTTTTACATGCTATACAGTTTCCACAATGTGAATAGGGAATGACAACCACCTTATCCCCTAATTGAAAGGAAGAAGAAGGGTTATTAATTTTTTCAACAGTACCACAAATTTCATGACCAATTACTCGAGGGTAGATAAAAAGGGCTTGTCTACCATGATAAGCATGGATATCAGAACCACAAATAGCTACAGCTGAAACCTTAATGAGTATTTCATCATCCTTTAGAGTGGGAATATCTTTTTCTTGAATTTCGATTTCATAAGGTGCTTTAAAACAAACAGCTTTCATTACTTGACCTCCTCAAGGAATTCTTCTTTAAAGTTAAAGCCCCATCCAGCCCCCTCTCTTGGGTAAGCAAACCCATTCTCAATACGCATGGCGTTGTCAATAATGCCATCAATCCAATCAAAAGATTCAGCACCATAAGCCATAGGTACAGTACAAAGTAATGGCACATCGTAATCTTTATAGTAGTGAGGTAAAACAGGTAAATGATAAGCACTAGCTAAAGCAGCAGACTTTCGCCATTCTTCTACACCCCCTAGTCTTACAATATCTGGTTGCCATAAATCCAGAGCATTTTTAGAAATAAGGGCTTTAAGAGCTTCACAATCATATTCCCGTTCACCCATTGCTAAAGAAATACCACATTTATTACGCAATAATTCATAGCCTGCAAAATCTGTATGAGTAATAGGTTCTTCAAACCAATGAATACCAATTTTAACAGCTTGCTCCGCTAATTTTAAAGCAGTAGGAACATCCATACCTTGATTAGCATCCATCATAATCTTTACAGAATCCCCGAGAGCTTCCCTGCATTTACTTAGACGTTGTAAGTCTTTTTCTATGCTTCCAGAACCTACTTTAATCTTAACTGCAGTAAAACCACGGCGTTTATAATCTAAAACCTCTTCTAATAATTCCTCATCCGTATAAGAAATCCATCCTCCGCTTCCATAAACAGGAATTTTCTTAGAACTACTACCAAGCATTTTCCAAATAGGCGTATTAAGAGATTTACCCCAAGCATCCCACATGGCAATATTAATAGCAGCAATAGCACAGGTATTAATACCTGTGTTACCAAAATATTCAGCCTCCATATCCCAATCTTGCTTAACTTTTACCGTTTCAAAAACCTCATAATTTCTTTCATTAATAAATTGGCAAGCATCTTTTAATGCACCTTCAATAGCATTAGGAGAGTAGTGGAAAGATAATAAGTAACCTTGCCCTATTACGCCATTTTCTAATTGCATTTGTACAATATAAAAGGCAATTTTGCTAATGGAATGAGTAGAATCTGCTATTGGTTTACTAATTTTAGATGTTGCACGATAAAAATTAACATTTTTAATTTTGTAATTCATAGTTAACTCCTTTCAGATTATATAAAGTTGTATTAAGCTTTTTCTAATTGGTTACCGGCCTAATCCATATAGAAAACAAAATATCAAACAGATATATCTATTTTTGATAAAAAAATACCGTATTCATAGGTTTTTTATAAAAACAAATAATTAAATGATTAAACAGATATATCTGTTAAATGGATTATAGCATTAGGGTTAATAAATATCAATATATTTTAAAAAATATTAAAAATTTGAAAGTGTATATAAAGCTTATGTATTGATTTCTAAGTAAGATTATAGTATTCTGAGTAATGTATAGTAAAATAATTCCAAATATATCTGATATTTAATTATAAAATAAAAGGAGCATTCAATTGAGTAAAGAGGGGTTAAAAAAAGAAAATCTTGCAAGAACGCAGATGGCATATGAACACCTTAAAAGAAAAATTCAAATATGTGATTATATGCCAGGACAAAAGCTTTATGAAAAACAGCTCAATGAAGAGTTAGGATATGGGAGAACGCCTATTAGGGAGGCTATTCTGGCTTTAAAAAGTGAGAAGTTATTAGAAATTTATCCACGAAGTGGGATGCGCGTAACGCCTATTACACTGGAAGATGTTAATGAAATCTATCAAGTAAGAAAGATTATGGAACCTGCTATTGTACAAGAATTTAAATCAATGTATTCTAAAACAGCTCTTTTAGAGTTTGAAGCAAGATTTAGAGAAGAGGCAAAGAATGATAGTAGTAGCTTTGAAAGTGATATCCAATTTTACAACTTAGATATTGAATTTCATATGTTTTTAGTGCAAATAACAAATAATAAAATTTTAACTAATATCTATGATAAGTTAATGGAGCAACAATACCGTCTAGCGATTTATGGGGCTAAAATCAAATATACAAAAAGAAGTAGTAATTTCTCTCAGCATCAGGATATTATTAAGGCCTTACTTAATGAGGATAGTGAACAAATTAGAAAGTGCTTAATTACCCATATTAATCATTCTCTAGTCTCTTCTCTAAACATTATAAGACTTATTCAGCTGGAAAATGAGTGAAAATAGGTGAGAAATTTATCCTAAAAAGTTAAAATATTTTTTAAGAAACCTAAAAATATTTTAGAATAGCGTATTTTGTAAAAAGAAAGAGAATGCTATAATAGAAGAGTAACTATTACACAATGATAAGGAGAATAAAAATGAGTTTTGATAACACATGTTTTTACTGCGCTAAAGATGAGAGATTAGATAACCTAATGCTTGAAATTTGTGAGTTAGACGCTTCAACTGTTTACTTATTTAAAGAACAAACTTATAGAGGTCGTTGCTTGCTTGCTTACAAAGGTCATGTGAATGAACTTTTTGAATTAAGTGATGAGCAAAGAAATGCCTTTATGAAAGATGTAGCACGTGTGGCAAAAGCAATGAAGGAAGCTTTCGGTGCCCATAAAATTAATTATGGAGCTTATTCCGACAAGCTTCCTCACTTACATTTTCATTTAATTCCTAAATATGAAGATGGACCAGGCTTCGGTGGAACATTTGAAATGATGCCTGATCCAAAAGTACTTTTATCAGATGCAGAATATGCTACACTTATTGAAAAAGTAAAAGCACATCTTTAATTCTTTTTCCAAAGGTCTGGTGTTAAGAGTAGAAGAATAGGGTAAATTTCTAGGCGTCCTATAATCATTAAGATAGAGAAGACGACTTTACTGAAATCACTAAAGGTAGAGAAATTACCCGTAGGTCCTACAAGACCGAGACCAGGTCCAATGTTATTAAGTGTAGTAACTACCGAAGTAAGGGTAGTAGTAAAGTCAAATCCATTTAAGGAAATGAGCAATAATCCTATTGTAAAAATAATCATATAGACGAAGAAATAGGTAAGGACATCCAATACCGTTTTTTCGTCTATTTTTTGCCATCCATGCGTACAGAATAATAACCATTAGGATGAACAATTTGTTTTAAAGAGTACTTCATACTTTTTAAACAAATAATAGCACGAGATACTTTAAGACCACCTGCTGTAGAGCCGGCACATCCACCGATAAACATTAAAAGAAGTAGAAGCATTCTACTAAACATAGACCATTTATCAAAGTCTGTTGTAGCATAGCCAGTGGTTGTCATAACGGAAGCTACTTGGAAAGAAGAGAATCTAAGAGCTTCTGTAAAGGAACCATAAGTATTGCGTGCCAATAGGTCAAGTGTGATAAGCAAGATAGCTCCAAATAAAATAAAAAGATAAACTCTTAGCTCGTTATTTTTAAAGAAAGTTTTAATATTCCCTTTAAGAATCAGATAATAAAGAGAGAAGTTAACACCACACAGTATCATAAAGATGGTGATAATCCAGTCAATAAGTGCACTGTTATAATGGCCTACACTAGCATTCATATTAGAGAAACCACCTGTACCTACTGTTCCTAGTGTATGAATGAAAGCATCAAACAGATTCATACCAGCAAGATAAAGGAGAAGAACCTCTAAGAGAGTAATACCTAGATAAATACTATATAAGATTTTAGCTGTTTGCCCCAGTTTAGGCACAATACGACCAACGATAGGACCAGGGCTTTCAGCTTTCATAACTTGCATAGAACCTGTACCAAGAGAAGGTAAAATAGCCATAGTAAGAACTAAGATACCCATACCGCCTACCCAGTGAGTAAAGCTTCGCCAAAAGAGAATACCGTGAGGCAATCCTTCAACAGCACTTAAAATAGAGGAACCTGTAGTTGTAAGACCAGAGCTTGATTCAAAGAAACTATCGATAAAAGATGGAAAAGCTCCACTTATGTAAAAGGGAAAGGCTCCAAAAAAAGACATAAGAAGCCAACCCAAAGCTACAATAGCAAACCCGTCTCTTGCATAAATATTTTTAGAAGTTGGTTTAATTAAGGAGAGTATACTTCCTACTGCTAGAACGATACCAATTGTTATGAGAAAAGCAGGTAAGTCTCCATCCCCATATATGAAGGCCACTAGAGTAGGAGGAAGTAAGGCAATAGACTCACATATTAATAACATTCCCAAGCTTCTTAATACTATTTTTAAGTTCACCGGTAAATCCTCCTGATGTAATATCAATAATATCTTTTAAGTTAGATATATTTTTATTAGTAATAACAAGAACTCTATCTCCTGGATTGATAGTTGTTTGACCATTTGGTACAACAATCTCATCTTTTTTTACAATAGTAGCAATGAGTACATCTGGGATAAGACGGAGTTTATAAAGAGGTGTATGAATAAGAGGATC
This sequence comes from Sporanaerobium hydrogeniformans, assembly GCF_002735925.1. Lineage (GTDB taxonomy): Bacteria > Bacillota > Clostridia > Lachnospirales > Cellulosilyticaceae > Sporanaerobium > Sporanaerobium hydrogeniformans. Next base: position 56,325 of record NZ_PEDL01000014.1, read on the forward strand.
GTTAGCTGATGCAATAAATTCGATGATCTCACCTTCACCACCTACAATGCGGTGGAGGGCTTCTACAGACTCGCCGCGTACATATCTAAGAATACGATTCGTGATAATGTCATGAGGAGTAATGATGGTATCTAGTCCTAAACTTCCTACAACAGCGTTACCATAATTACGGCTGATTTTGGTAATAACACGAGGCACATGATTTTGTTTAGCAATTAAAGAAGAGATAATATTTTCTTCATCACGTCCTGTAAGAGCAATGAAGCTATCTACAGCTTCAAGATGTTCTTCAGCGAGAAGCTCACTATCTGTTCCATCTCCATTAATAATAAGTGTATTAGGTAATTCTTCAGAAAGCTTCTCACAAACGGCACTATCATTTTCTATGATTTTTACTTTAATGTGCATTTCATTAAGAAGACGTGCTAGGTAATAGGTGATTTTACCCCCACCCACAATCATGATGTTTTTAGTCTTTGAAGGTTTATCATGGATGCGTTTGCAAAATGTATAGATAGCAGCAGATTTCCCAATAGCGTAAATGGTATCCTGTACTTCTAGCACGGTATCCCCTGTTGGAATAATAAGCTTATCTTCTCGGATAATAGCACCAATTAAAACGGAAACACCAAACTTATCACCAAAGTGCTTCATTTTAGTGCCAATTAAAGAAGAGCCCTCTTTAAGGAGGACCTCTACCATACGCACACGGCCTTTAGCGAAATTTTCAAGGCGGATTGCACCAGGAACAGTTAGGACTCTGGCAATTTCATCAGCAGCAGCTTCTTCGGGATTAATAACCATATCTAGACCTAGGTCTTCTTTAATAAGAAGGAGCTCTTTAGCGTATTGTGGGTCACGGATACGTGCAATAGTACGATGTGCACCTAATTTTTTTGCAGTTAAACAACAGAGCATATTGACTTCGTCGCTTCCAGTTACAGCGATGATGAGGTCAATGCTCTGACAACCGTTCTCAAGTAAGGTACTTGTACTTATGCCTGTTCCTTTAATAGGAAGTACATCTAAGTTGTTTTCAACTTTTTCTAAGGCTTTGGGATTCTTGTCGATAATTGTAATGTCATTTCCTTGGGCGGAGAGGTGAGTGGCTAATGCATAGCCAACTTTGCCGGCGCCAATAATAATGATTTTCATAATGACTCCTCATAAATATAAAAATAATTTAGTATAAGCGTATTATACAACATATTATATAATACAGCTAGTAGATTAATAAGAAAAGAATAAAAAGAATGGTAAGTCGTAATTTAGTTTGCTAAAGGTTGCTTTTGACGTAAAGCACTTTTATAATAAAAGAAGTGGATTTATAAAAAGATAATTCAAAATATTATTTAGAAGTTCAATAACAGACCTTATTAAGGAGGATAAAACGATATGGAATGGATTGAAATAATGAAGGCCGTCATTTTAGGTATAGTGGAAGGCATAACAGAATGGCTACCTATCAGTAGTACAGGACATATGATTTTGGTAGATGAATTTTTAAAGCTTAATATGAGCCCAGCATTTAAAGAAATGTTTTTTGTAGTTATTCAGTTAGGGGCTATTTTAGCGGTTGTTTTACTTTTCTGGAATAAGCTCTTTCCTTTTTCATTAAAAAGAGGAATTAAGATAAGACCAGATATTATGTCTATATGGATGAAAATTCTAGTAGCGTCTGTACCAGCTGGTATAATAGGTGTATTTTTTAATGACAAGATTGATGAACTTTTTTACAATCCTTGGACAGTAGCCATTACTCTTATTATTTACGGTGTTTTGTTTATTATCGTGGAAAATAAAAACAAAGGGCAAGCTCCAAGGGTACGGACACTGTCATCCCTTGATTTTAGAACAGTGTTTATTATTGGTATTTTTCAAATGCTAGCACTCATTCCAGGAACCTCTCGTTCAGGTGCAACTATTGTAGGAGCCATGATGATTGGGACTTCGCGTACAGTAGCTGCTGAATTTACCTTTTTCTTAGCCATTCCAGTTATGTTTGGTGCAAGCTTTTTGAAGCTTTTAAAATTTGGGTTAGCTTTTACTTCTATAGAAGTAGCTGTTTTATTGATAGGTTCAGTAGTTGCTTTTATAGTTTCTGTTTTAGCGATTAAATTTTTAATGGGTTACATCAAAAAACATGACTTTAAGGTATTTGGCTGGTATCGTATTATACTAGGAGTTACAGTGGCAGTTTATTTTTTACTCATTTAAAACAAAGTTAAATCTATATCTTGCTCTAGGATAGATTTGAGAATTATAAGTGCTTTATAAAGGTCTTCTTTTGTTTTAGGAGTTGCAATGGAAAGTCTTACAGCAGCAGGCAAAGGTGCATTGCCTACGGCGAAACGTTCGCCGCAATACACCTGAACGCCTGCCTTTTTTGCGCACATTTCAAAGGCTTTACCACTCCAACCTTCTGGAAGAAGTAAAAAGCGAAAGTTGCAATCAAGTGCACCAAGTAGTGGGTAGCCTCTAAAAATAGAGTTAGCTAGTTCATTACGTTCTAAAATATCACTTTGGCGCTCTTTGAGGATTTGTTCAGCCATAGATGAATAAATGAGCTCTGTTGCTATCTGTGCAGTAAAAGGAGAAATCATCATGTTCACGTTATAAAGACCCAGTTCTAGAGTTCTAATATGCCTTAAAGGGCAAGCGATAAAGCTAATACGAAGAGCGGGACAAAGAGACTTAGAAGTGCTAGAAATATAGAAGGTTTGTTCGGGGGCAAAGCTAGCGATAGGTGGTAAAAGCTCATGGACGAATGCACTATTAATGGCATCTTCAATGAGGAGTAAGTCTTCTTCTTTAGCAAACTTGGCAATAGCTTCTCGCGTAGCCAAAGACATAGTATGGGTAGTAGGGTTATGAAAGTCAGGTATTAAGTAGAGGGCTTTCAGTCCTTCTTTCTTGCAGAAGCCCCTAAGAAGGCTAGGAGATATTTCATCATTTGCTTGAGGAACAGGAACAAGTTGAATGCCAAGCATTTTTGCTAAGGTTTTAAAGCCTGCATAAATAAGAGGGTCTGTACCAATGCGATCCCCAGGTTCAAAAAAAGATGTTAGTATGGCACAAAGGGCATTTTGACCACCAGAAGCAAGAAGGATATGATTAGTATCAGTGGAAAGTTTTAAATTTTTAAGCCACTTAAGACCAGCCATGCGTTGTTTTTGAGTACCACAAGTAGAGGTGTACTCAAGATGAGAAGAAGCATCCTTTGAAGTGAGAAAATCTTGAAGAGTGCTTAGGACATAGGCGTTTTGTGTATAGGTAGGGTGGATAGCTCCTAAATCAATAAGATGATTGACGGGGGTTGGGTGAAGTAAGCGACTACTTACACCTACATCTGATGCGATAAAGGTACCTTTTCCTACAGTTGCGCTAATTAGCCCCCTTTGCTCACAAAGTTTGAAGGCCTTAGTGACAGTACTTAGATTAATATCTAGAAAATCAGCCAGTTCTCTTTGTGGTGGCAGCATATCGCCAGGCTTTAGGTTGCCCTTTTGAATATCTTCTTCTAAAAGCTGAGCAAGAGCTTTATAAAGTGGTAATTTAGTGTGAGATAAACAAGGTTTCCAAGTCATAGGATAATTTTCAAAAGAATTAATAGGCATACAAATCTCTCCCCAATTGTATAATTGTCTTGCATACAATTATACAGTTGAAGCCATACAATGACAATGCTATAATTTGAAAAAGCAAATTATTTAAATAAGTACAATTACTTGAATTAGAACAAATAATTAAAATATAAGAATTTAAAATAATATTATATTGAGAAGAGAAATAAAGGAGGAGAAAGGAATGAATGAGAAAGTAAAAGCATTAAAGGCTGCTTTTCCGTGTACCTTACCTGTGCTTACAGGGTTTGGTTTTTTAGGAATAGCTTATGGAATACTGATGCAGAGTAAAGGGTATGGAGCAATTTGGTCGCTCTTAATGAGTCTTATTGCCTTTGGGGGTAGCATGCAATTTGTAGCCGTTACCTTATTAGCTACAGGGTTTGACCCTTTACAAGCCTTTTATCTTTCTTTAATTGTCAATGCAAGGCATCTTTTTTATGGGATATCCATGCTTGAAAAGTATAGAGGGTTAGATAAGCTTAAATTCTTTTTGATATATACTTTATGTGATGAGACTTTTTCAATCGTTTGTAATCAAAAAGTACCCGAAGGAGTAGAACCAAAGTGGTTTTATTTCTTTGTTTCTTTACTAGATTATAGTTACTGGGCGATAGCAAGCTTTTTAGGGGGATGCTTAGGACAACTGATAGATATAAAAACGAAAGGATTAGATTTTGCCCTAACAGCTTTATTTGTTGTGATTTTTGTAGAGGGCTGGAAAGATAAGAAAAATAGGATACCAGCTGTAATCGGTGTAGTTACTTCTATTCTTTGTTTGGTTTGCTTTGGTGAAGGTAATTTTATTATTCCAGCTATGGTGCTTATACTGGTACAGTTAACTTTACTTAGAAAGTCATTAACCAAAGTGTATAGAGGGGAGGAGATAATATGCTCTTAAATTCAACGCAGACTTTGATTATGATTGGCGCTGTAGCTTTAGGTATGATTATAAATCGTTTTTTACCCTTTTTACTTTTTCCTGAGAACAAGAAAGTACCTAATTATGTATCTTATTTAGGGAAAGTTCTACCTTATGCTGTTATGGGACTCCTTGTTGTTTTTTGTCTGAAAAGTATTTCCTTTATAAAGGCACCTTTTGGGGTTCCAGAGTTTTTGTGTGTAGCCTTTACAGCCTTTTTGCATTACTGGAAAGGCAATACACTACTTAGTATAAGTACGGGTACAGTTCTTTATATGATTTTAATTCAATTTATTTTTGTGTAGTACAAAAGTGCTTTTCGAAATTGACACATAAAGTCATTAAAGCGTATACTCGTTTTATAAAGGACATTCTGCTAGTATATAAGGTAGTGTAATGTTTTTGAATGAGTTAAAAATAACCCAGAGGGTAGGATGGGCAATGAGAGAAAAGGATAAGACGCTTGGTAAAAAGCGCATTACAATTAAAGATATTGCAGAACAGGTAGGGGTATCCTATGGTACTGTGCACCGTGCCTTATATGGCAAAAAAGGAGTGGGTGAAGAGCTGCGAAACAAAATACTGCGTACAGCTGCAGAAAGTGGTTATATCCCTAATGAAGCAGCGGCAGCTCTTAAACGTAAAATGCAGCGTATTTTAGTAGCTATCCCTGGCCCACATGCGCAAAATCGCTTTTTTTATTCCCATGTTTGGCAAGGATTTCGTGACTATGCGAATGAATTTGGTAATTATAATTTTGATATTATAGAGATTCCTTATTACAATGTCAGTGGTAATCGGGTAGAAGAAGAGTTGGCATCTGCTTATAGACACTATGAAGGAGATATTGATGGGATTATTGTGGCAGGACCTTTAAGTGAAGCCGCACATGCCGCACTTCGTACGTTTGCAAAGAAGGATATTGCTATAGTCATGATAACGGATAAAAGTTCAGATGCACTTGCAAGTGTACTTGCTAATTATGAAGTGACGGGCAGGCTAGCAGCAGAGCTTCTAACAGGACAACTTTCGCAGGGAGATAAAGTTCTTGTTTTAGCAGGAGATATGCAAGTTCCTAATCATAGCTTGGTAACGCAAGGTTTTGCCGACTATTTAGAGGAGCATAAAACAGGAATAGAATGTGTTTATATTTATGCTTATGGAGATAAACACATTGCACAAATTGAAACACGTATTATAGAGCTTTTAAAAGAAGACAGTAGTATTCGTGCTGCCTTTAGTGTAAATGCACGCTGTAGCGTTATTCTCAGTGAAGTTATTCGTAGGCAAGGCTATGCAGGTAAACTAAAAGTAGTGGGAAGTGACGTATTTGAAGAAAATGTACAAAGTATGAAAGATGGAGTCATGCAAAACATTATATGTAAGCATCCTTATGAGCAGGCTTATCAAGCAACAAAAATAATGTTTGAGTATCTGATACGTGGAGTCGTACCAGTACAAAGAACACATTATGTAGAAAGCAATGTTATTTTTAATAGCAATCTGTCGATGTATCTTAAATAAATCTTATAGAGGGATTTTTAGGAAGGAAAAAGAATATGCAAAAGATAAATTGTCCTTTTGGAACAGCTACCTTGAGTGTCTATCCTTGCAAGGGTGGAGCTGCAGTAGTCATTTGCCCTGGAGGAGGATATCGTTTTACTTCACCTAGGGAAGCGGAACCTATAGCTAAAGCGTGGAATAGAGCTGGCTTTGCGGCATTTGTGCTTGATTATGACTGCTCAACAGGTGAAAGGCTAGATACTCTCCCTTTAAGGCAGCTGGCGTGGGCAGTAAAAACAATTCGAGAAAGAGCAGAGGAGTTTGAGTGTACTCAACAAGTAGCAGTGTGTGGATTTTCAGCGGGTGGTCACTTGGCGGCTAGTTTGGGGGTGTTTTGGGCAGATGATGAAAGATTTGACGAAACAACGACAGCTAATCAGAGAAGACCAGATGCCATGGTGCTTTCCTATCCTGTTATAAGTGCAGGTGAATTTGCGCACTTAGGAAGTTTTTTGAATTTAGCAGGAGAAGAAAAAAGTGAGCAAGCAAAATGGTCTCTTGAAAATTTTGTAACAGAAAAAGTGCCTCCAGTTTTTGTGTGGCATACTATGGATGATGAAGCCGTACCAGTTGAAAATACTTTGTTACTTAGTAAGGCTCTTAGAAAATATCAGGTTTCACATGAAGTGCATTTATTCCCACATGGTGTACATGGTTTATCCTTAGCGACTGAAGAGGTGAATGAAGAGGCATGTGGGCGTATGGCAGATCCTCATGTGGCACATTGGTTTGAACTAGCGACGGAATGGTTAAAGAGTGTTTTAAATAAATAGATTTTAATGCAATGATAAGAAGGAGGCTACTATACAAATGACTGAATAGTCATTTGTATAGTAGCCTCCTTTCTAGTTTTTAAAATTAAAGTTAATCCTTCTTGCTACATTTATCAAAAAGACGAACAGACGGAAGGTTTTTTTGGGCCAATGCCAATAATTCTTCTGGTGTACCTTGTGTAAAGTCCTTATAAGGTAAGATAAAGGCACGCGCTTTTGTAAGGTAAATATAGATAGAATCATCCATAACAAATAAACGATAAATTTGATTCCAACGGTAGTGTGCTTTTTCTGTTTGGCTTGTAATATATAGCCCTTTAGTATTAACTATTAGACTGTAAACTTTTTTAGGGGTATCAAGACCATGGAGAGTTATCTGACGTTCCATAGCGACCTTATAGAAAATCAAATAACTGCTAGGTAATAGGATACCTAAACTAATAAGAAGCCAAAAGAAAAGTGAACTTCCAGTAACCGCATTAATGACGGCTAAACCAAACATTACCACAGGAAATAAAGCAAGCGTTATAAAACGATTATTAAGCTTAAAGGAATTAAAATGGCTAAAGGCGCGAAAGGTAGCCACATCCATATGTGTATCGATCTGAATAGGTATTTTCTCCATAAGTCTATTCCTCCTAAGGAAAGCGTTTTCTCTATTATAAGATGTTTGATTCAGAGTTACAATAAAACAGTTTGTTAATATAAAAAATTAGTTATATTTAAACAATTAATAAAATGTATTTTAGTAAAAAATAATAAAATAAATTTAAAAAATCAAAAAACATTGACATATATTGCGAATAAAGCGTATACTCGAGTGAGAGAAAACGTTTTATCTATTTAAAACTTTTCGATTACTATATAGAACCGGAGGAACAGACCGGCTATGAAAGAAAAAGATAAAATGCATGATAAAAAGCGTATCACCATTAAGGACATAGCAGAACAGGTCGGAGTTTCCTATGGTACGGTACATAGAGCTTTATATGGTAAAAAAGGTGTAGGAGATCAGCTAAGAAAGCAAATACTTCGTATAGCTACAGAAAATGGGTATACTCCCAATGAAGCGGCAGCGGCTCTTAAGCGTAAGACGCAAAGGATTTTAGTAGCTATACCTGGTCCGCAAGCACAGAATCGTTTTTTCTACTCCCATGTTTGGCAAGGGTTTCGTGATTATGTTAATGAACTAGGAAATTATAATTTTGATATTGTAGAAATCCCCTACTATAATGTGGCAGGTAATCGAGTAGAAGAAGAACTACTCTCTCTTTATAAGCATTTCAGTGGAGATATAGACGGCATTATTGTAGCAGGTCATCTAAGTGAATCAGCTCACGCAGTCCTGTATCAATTTACTGAAAAGAATATTCCATTAGTGATGATAACCGATCAGAGTTCCAATGCACTGGCAAGCGTCCTTGCAAATTATGAGATGACGGGTAGGTTAGCAGCAGAGCTCTTAAGTGCACAACTTTTATCAGGAGATAAAATTATTATTTTAGCTGGAGATGCACAGGTTTCTAACCATGCCTTAGTAGCACAAGGCTTTGCGGAATATTTAGAAGAACATAAAACAGGGATAGAATGTATTTATGTATATGGCTATGGGGATCAAAGAATCCCACAAATTGAGGGGCGTATTAGGGAACTTTTAGAAGGTGATAGGAATATTCGCGCAGCTTTTAGTGTAAATGCACGCTGCAGCGTTATCCTTAGTGAAGTCATTCGCAGGCAAGGTTATGCTGGCAAGTTAAAGGTAGTAGGAAGTGATGTATTTGAAGAAAATGTACAAAGTATGCGAGAGGGAATTATGCAAAACATTATATGTAAACATCCCTATGAGCAGGCTTATCAAGCAACAAAAATAATGTTTGAGTATCTGATACGTGGAGTCGTACCGGTACAAAGAACACATTATGTAGAGAGTAATGTGATATTTAATAGTAATCTCTCTATGTACCTTAAATAGAATTTGTAGAGTACTTACTCTAGCAAAGATAAATCAATAATAATTAGGGAGGAACACAGCATGAAAAAATCAATGGCATGTATTCTTGTTGGTATTTTAGCATTAACTTCTTTAGTAGGATGTGGCGGTAAAAAAGAAAGTGCACCCACGCCAGAAGCTAACAAAGCAGAGGCAACTACGCCAGAGGCTTCTAAAGAACCAGCTGCATCTGAGAAAACTTATGTTTTCAAATATGCAGAGTTAAATCCAGATGACCACATTATGGATCAGTGTGGTGATAAATTTGCTGAATTAGTAAAAGAAAAATCAGATGGACGTATCGTTATTGAGGTTTTTCCAGCTGGACAGCTAGGAGATGAAAAAACCATGTATCAAACCTTGCAAATGGGAGGAGGAACGATTGATATATGCCGTGGTAATACAAACTCTTTAGCAGATTTTGGAGTTAAAAAGCTTAACTTATTTGGTCTTCCATTTGTTTTCCGTGATAGAGCTCATCTTTGGAATGTTTTAAATAGTGAAATTGGTGAGGAGTTCCTAAAGGAGCCACAAGAAGCAGGTACAGGTATGGTAGGGTTATTTTATTTAGATGAAGGTTCTCGTAACTTCTATACGATACCAAACAAACCTATTAATGATATTTCAGACTTCAAAGGCTTGAAGCTTCGTGTGCCTACAACAGAACTTATGACAGAAACAGTAACAGCTATGGGGATCCAAAGCACACCTATTTCCTTTGGTGAGTTATATAGTGCGATTCAAGCAGGTACTGTTGATGGTGCAGAGCAACCTCACTCTGGTTACTACTCAAATAAATTCTTTGAAGTAGCACCTAACTATATACTTACAGGGCATACATACAGCCCATCTATTGTTTTAATGAGTGAAGGGAAATGGGATACACTTGAGGATGCAGACAAAGCAATTATTATAGAAGCTGCTAAAGAAACAGAAGAATGGAACCGTTCAAACATTGAGGAGCTAGATAATAAATTACTTGAAGATATCAAAGCTGCTGGTGCCAATGTTATTGAAGTGCCAGATAAAACACCATATATTGAAGCAACAAAAGGTGTTGTTGCAAAATACATTGTTGGGCTTGAAGATTACTACAACGCGATTCTTGCAAAATAATTTTAATAGATTTACATAGCAAGACAGACAAAATAAAGAGAGCTGGCCTTTTGCTAGTTCTCTTTATTTATGATAAGGAGGCGGATTATGAGTAAAAAGGAAAATAAAAATGCCATGCCCCCAAAAGGATGGGATGCAGTAACGAAGTTTTTTGATGCAGTGCATTGGTTATTTATGTCGTTTTGTAAATGTTGTTTTATTTTGATGGTTGCATTAACGAGCTATGTTGTATTTAATCGTTATATTATTAAGAACCCACTTACATGGGGTGAGCCAGTTGTACTTATGTGCATGGTCTATATGTCACTTATTTCAGCAGCTTTAGCTATTCGTAAGGATACCCATATTCGTATGACAGTTATTGACTTTGTTGTACCTAGAAGGGTATCAGATGTACTTAAAGGCTGTGCGCATATAGGGATTACTTTTTTTAGCTGGTTCATGATTATCTATGGTTTTGAGTTTTGTAAAATTGCTGCAAAAAGTACTATGACAGGTGTAGGGATTAAAAATATATGGCTTTATCTATCTGTGCCTATAGCAGGGGTTGCCTTAGCTTTAATGGAGTCTGAACGCCTACTTAATTTTATCAAACGCCGCTTATATCCAGAGTGGGCTAAAGCACAGAATGCTGCCTTAGAAGGACTATCTGTTCAAGAACAAAAAATTGTAGAAGCATTAGAAGGGGAGGGGATCTAATAATGGATACAAATACAATAGCTACCCTCATACTGGTTATTAGTTTTTTTGTTATGATTATTGCTCGTTTTCCCATTGCCTTCGCAATTGGTATTTCAAGTGTTATTACCACAGCTTATCTAGGGCTGTCTCTCCAACAGTTAGTGCAATACATGGTTGGTGGGGTAAATGTATTTAGTTTAATGGCTGTACCATTTTTTATTATCGCTGGTGAGCTTATGGGTGCTGGCGGTATTTCGGATAAGCTCATCAACCTATCTAACTCTATTATTGGCTGGATGCGTGGGGGACTAGCTATGGTAAATATCGTAGCTTCCATGTTTTTTGGGGGGATTTCTGGTTCTTCAACAGCAGATACAGCAAGCTTAGGAACGATTCTTATCCCTATGATGAAGGATGAAGGCTATGATGAAGAATTTGCAACAAACGTTACAATGACTAGTTCTGTTCAAGGACTTTTGATTCCACCTAGTCATAATATGGTAATGTATGCAATGGTAGCAGGTACTGTTTCGGTGGGACGTTTATTCTTAGGAGGCATGATTCCTGGTATTGTTTTAGGGATTGCACTTATGATTTATTCCTATATTATTGCTGTAAAGCGCCATTATCCAAAGGGAGATCCCTTTAGTATTAAAAATGTACTGAAAACATTAGCAGACTCTGTTTGGGGACTTTTAACAGTACTTATCGTAGTGGTGGGGGTAGTTACAGGTTTCTTTACAGCAACGGAAAGTGCAGCCATTGCTGTTGTATGGTCTATGCTTGTAAGCTTCTTTATCTACCGTAAAATTAAAATTCGCGATATGTGGCACATTATGGAACGCTCCCTTAATACACTTGCTATCGTACTTATCTTAATTTCTACTTCTACTGTTTTTGGTAAATTGCTTACTTATCTTCGTATGCCAGAAGCTGTAGCAAATGTCATTTTGGGTATATCGGATAATCCTTATGTTATTATGTTTATCCTTAATGTATTAATGTTAATCTTAGGTACGATCATGGATATGTCAGCTATTATCCTGGTAGCTACTCCTATCTTACTACCTATTGCAACCAGTATCGGTATTGATCCTGTGCACTTTGGAGTAATTATGATTTTAAATCTTGGTATAGGGCTTATTACCCCTCCTGTTGGTGGTACTTTATTCGTGGGTTCTGCTGTATCTGGAGTTAAGATTGAGCGTTTGGTTAAGACATTGTTGCCATTCTATGCCGTAATGGTAATTGTACTCATGTTTATCACCTATGTTCCTGAAATTGTTATGTTCCTACCTAACTTAGTGATGCCAGTACTAACACCATAGACTGGATAAGGCATTTAAGAGAAAAAGCCCTCTGGTAGTTGCCAGAGGGCTTTTTGAAAAAGGAATAGCAAAAAAGGTTACCTATAAAATTATAGGGTAACCTTTTAAAAAAGCTTATTCAGCAATTAATTTTTTGTAAGATACACAGTTTTTATTAATAAGCTCCCAGTCTAGTTCAGCACCTATACCCGGATTTTCTGGTACAGTGATAATGCCTTTTTCATCAATAGGTAAATCTCCTTTCATTGGAAAACGGAAGTTGTCTTCAGGTACAAAATACTCAAAGTATTCGCAGTTGCGAATGGCACAACTTACATGAAGGTTAACAAGGTCCATGAAGTTCATAGTGGTGGTATGAATCTCACAATTAAGTCCAAAGGCTTCTGCCATATGAGCAATTTTGAGGGTACCAGTAATACCGTCCTTCCAACTAACATCAGCCCTTACAATATCAGCAGCACGTTGTGCGATTGCTTGAGCAACACCCCAATGGCAGCCACGAGTTGTTTCAGTTGCAGCAATAGGTAAATCGAGGGTGCGACAAAGTTCGGTATATTTGTAAAGTTCGAAGTCGCGGAAAGGTTCTTCTAGCCAACGGTAGTTTAGTTTTTCGAGTTGACGTCCTACGGCTATAGCTTGGTCTAGGGTATATTCAGCTACTGGGTCGCTCATGAGTTCCATGGTATCGCCAACTGCCTCACGTACTTTTTGATGGACTTCCATATCTAATTTCCAAGGTCCTGGAGGATGTGCCTTGTAAGCACGGATGCCTTTATTTTGGTAATAAAGTGCTTCGTTTACATAGTCTTCTACCTTTTCATGAAATAAACCACTTGCATAAACTGGGAGTGTATTACGGTAAGCACCTATGTATTTATAAAGTGGTAGATTAGCCTTTTTAGCACACATATCCCAAAGAGCAACATCGACAGGACCTGGTAGGTACACTGGGAAAAAGGTAAGGTGGCGATCAATATTCCAAAGCTCATGCCAAATTTTTTCTCGGTCATGAGGGTCTCTGCCTAAGACAACTGGAGCAATCGTATCGTGTAAATAGGCTTCGGTTACAGTGCCACTTCTAGCGGCAAGGCAAGTTGCAAGGCCTTCTGTGCCGTCATCGGCAGTTAATTTAAGTACAACAACATCCCAATCCATAGCGGCACTACCTTGACGCTTTTTGTCAAAGAGACAATTTTTGCGTTCTACCCACCAGGTTTCAAAGCTTATGATTTTCATGGTATTTCCTCCTTTAAATAATTAATTTGCAATAGTTTTTAAAGCAATAATAAGAGATTGGTTTGTGTGCTGGGTAATGGTTTGAGTGATCGCTGAGGTGTCTTCGCTCAGAATAGCTTCGATAATAGCATGGTGCTGCTTGTAAGTATCATCTTTAACTGCGGTACCGCATTTAGAAGAATACATGCCTAAACGATATTGAACCTGCATGAGATTATCGTAGAACTTTATCATGGTTTGATTGCCTGTCACATGAATGAGAAAACGATGGAAGTCTATGTCAAAAGTGAAATATTCTCTATCGTTAGTCAGATTAAGATTTTTAAAACGCTCATCAAAAACAAGTAATTCACTTTTGTCATAGAGTTGGCAAAATTGAGAGGCTACCGTTGATTCGAGTATTTTTCTAACCTGATATATCTCATTAACGTATTGCTTGGTGATAGGGCGTACACACATTCCTTTTCGAGGAAAAACATCTACTAATCCATCATTTTTGAGAGCTAATAGAGCTTCTCTTACAGGAGTACGGCCACAACTTAGTTCTTCGCAAATTTGTTTCTCAAAAAGCGGTTCATTAGGCATGTAGTCACAGTTTTGAATTTTGTCGTGTAAGTAGAGATAGGCACGCTCTGTCATACTTTGTTCTGAGTTTCCCACACAAATACCTCCTTAGCAATAAAGTTTGATTCTTCTAATATATTACATTAAAAAAAATAATGTTTCAAGTCTTTTATTTTCGAATTTTATATTGTATTAAATAGCAGAAAATGATACTATTTCATTAACTGATATATTACAAAAGCAATGAGAGATATTTAATAGGAATAACTTACAAATAACTAATAGGAGGAAGAAAAATGAGTACACTTTTAAAAAGAGTAGGTATTGTAACAGGTGCATCAAGTGGTATTGGCTATGCTGTAGCCAATGTATTAGCAGAAGCAGGAGCGATTGTTTATGCGATTAGTCGAACAGGGAAAGTAAAGGATGAAACGATGCCCGTGCATGAAAATGTACGTCATGTACAGGGAGATGTGTGTGATGACCAAACGATGCAGGCTGTTGTAGATAACATTGTGAAGGAGCACGGCAAATTAGATTTTCTCATTAATAATGCAGGTATTACAGAAAAGCATCGTGCAGAAGCATTTCCTATAGAAGCCTTTGAAAGAATTATGAAAGTTAATGTGCAGAGTGTTTTTCGCCTTTGCCAAATTTGTTATCCTTACTTAAAAAACTCAGAGCATGTAGGACGGATTGTAACCATTAGTAGTATGGCTGCCCACTTAGGTTTTAGTGAAGTGACACCTTATTGTGTTAGTAAGGCAGCAGTCTTAGGTCTTACAAGAGGGCTTTGTGTAGAATGGGCAAATAATAATATAACAGTAAATTCTGTAGCACCTGGTTGGTTCCCAAGTGAAATGAGTAAACAGGTAATGGATGAAGCACGTAAAGCAAAGATTCTTGCACGTATGCCAGTTCATTGTTTTGGTGATACAAGAGATTTAGGGGCAATGGTTCGTTTCTTACTAGAAGATAGTGCCCAATATATTACAGGTCAAGACTTTGCTGTAGATGGTGGCGCACTTGCTTATGGTTTCTAAGAGTAATTAAAAATAATAATAAAAATAGTAGATACAGGGAGAGAGAAAAATGGCACTTTGGAAAAATGAAGATGAAATGTTTGCGTTAATGAAAGAAAAGTTATATACACCAGTAGTAGGAGATATCTTAGATGTAATGGGATACTATCATCAATTTTTGCCTCAAGAAATTCGTCCTTTAAGAGAAGATATGAAGCTTGCAGGTAAAGCGATGACGGTATTAATGATTGATGTGTTTAGTGAACAAAAGAAACCTTTTGGACTATTGACAGAGGCTCTTGATCAGTTAGATAAAAATGAAGTTTATATTGCAACTGGTGGTACAAAACGTTGTGCATACTGGGGTGAGCTTCTTACAGCAACCTCACGTACACGTGGAGCAGTAGGTGCTGTGGTGAATGGTTGGCACCGTGATACACCACAGGTGCTTGAACAAAACTGGCCAGTATTTAGCTGTGGCTGCTATGCACAAGATTCTTCTGTGCGTACACAAGTAGTAGACTTCCGTTGCCCTATTGAAATTGGACAGGTAACAATTCATGATGGCGACCTCATTTTCGGCGATGTGGATGGTGTGCTTGTTATCCCTAAAGGGATAGCCACTGAAGTTATTGAAAAATCTCTTGAAAAAGCAGTTGGCGAAAAAGTTGTTCGTAAAGCTATTGAAGGTGGTATGACAGCTACAGAAGCTTTCGCTAAGTTTGGGATTTTATAATGAGTAGACCTTTTGTTTTTCAGATAGCCCATACAGACAATGTAGCAACAGCACTAGCCGAAGTGAAAAAAGGTGAAATTGTAGGTATGCGTGGGGATTCAGATTTAAGAGAGCTTATAGCAACAACGGATATACCAAAAGGGCATAAAATAGCTATAAGGACTATAGCTAAGGAGGAACCTATCCTCAAATATGGCGTAGTTATCGGTAAGGCAACAGAAGTTATTAACAAGGGTAGTTGGGTACACCTACATTGTATGTGTAGTATCTATGATGAACGTTCGTCACATTTAGATGTACATACGGGTGCACCTTGTGATATTGACTATGAATAAGGGGGAGACCAGATGGAAGAATTAACTTGGAAGGGTTATGCTCGAAAAGATGGTCGCAAGGGCATTCGCAACCGTTTACTTGTCATTTATACGGTGGAATGCGCTAACTTTGTAGCCAAACAGATTGCTCAAAGGGCTCAGCATATTGATGTGGAATGCGTTGGATTTTCAGGATGCACAGATAATGAATATGCTGTACGTATGTTGATTTCCCTTATTCGTCATCCCAATGTAGGGGGTGTACTTTGCGTAGGACTTGGCTGTGAATATGTTCAGCCAGAGCGTTTAGCCAAGGTAGCTAGAGAGGCAGGTAAAGAAGCAGACTGGTTCTTTATCCAAGAAGTGGGTGGAACAGAAGCGAGCATTACAAAAGGGATTTTAAGTGTGCAAAATATGCTAGAGGTTATGCAGAATGTACCTAGAGTAGATATGCGTTTTAAAGATTTAATAATTGGGGCCGAATGTGGAGGCAGTGACTACACCAGTGGTTTAGCAGGTAATGTGGTAGTAGGAAGACTGTATGATGATCTTGTGCAAGCAGGTGGAACGGCGATATTTGAAGAAATTGTTGAGGCCATTGGTCTTGTGGAGCTTCTAACAAATCGTGCAGCTACTAAGAAGGCAAAGGAAGAGCTTCAAATAACTTATGATAAAGCATTAGAGTACTGTAAGTCTGTAAGGCAATACTCAGTAAGTCCTGGTAATTTTGCAGGAGGGCTTTCTACTATAGAAGAAAAAAGTATGGGAGCGGTAATTAAAAGTGGTTCTGAACCGATTCAAGGTGTGCTTAAAGTAAGTGAAGTCCCAAGAAGAGAGGGGTTATGGCTTCTTGATAGTACACCGGATCCCTACTGGATGCAATTTGGAATTACTAATCCTAATGACAATGAAGGTCTTATGGCACTTCTTAGTACGGGGTGTCACCTACTTTTTCTCATAACAGGACGTGGGAATGTAGTAGGATCGGCTGTCTCGCCAGTCATTAAAATTACGGGTAATAGTGATACCTACGCCCATATGGAAGAGGATATGGATTTTGATGCAGGACGGGTGTTAAATGGACTTTGCACTCAGAGTGAACTTTGTGAGGATTTAAAGAAAATGGTGATAGATGTAGCTTCGGGTAAAATGACTAAAAGTGAAAAGCTAGGCCATAAAGAGTATTTTATTCCTTATAAATACCAACAAAAAGGCGTGATTAAGCGCTGTGACATAGAATAGAGGAGGAAAACAAAATGTTTACAACTGAGAAATTATTTTCTCTAGAAGGGCAAATAGCGATTGTTACGGGGGGTTCTACAGGTCTAGGACTTGCTATTACCCGTTGCCTTATTGGAGCAGGAGCACGTGTAGCGGTACTTAGTTTAGAAGAACCAAGTTTAGCAGAAGGAGCTTTAGCGGAGTTTGGTGATAAGGCAGTTTACTATCAATATAATGTAACAGATACCGACAAAGCACAAGAGATGGTAGATAAGGTTATAGCCGAACAAGGTAATGTAAGTATTCTTATTAATAATGCAGGAAATCATTGCAAAAAGCCGATTGAAGAGATGACAGTAGAAGACTATTGTAGTGTATTAAACGTTCACTTAGTAGGAGCTTTTGCACTGACTAAAGCCCTAGTACCACATATGAAACAAAATAAAAAGGGAAGCATTATCTTTCAAGCAAGTATGACAAGCTATATTGGTCAGCCAGCAGTAGCAGGTTATGCCACAGCTAAAGCAGGTTACCTTGGACTTGTGCATACACTAGCTACAGAATGTGGACCAGATAATGTGCGCGTCAATGCCATTGCACCAGGTTGGATTGATACACCTATGTTCCGCAAGGCAACAGATAATGATGCACCACGTCTTAATAAAATCCTTGGACGTATCCCTATGAATAAGGTAGGAGATCCTATGGATATTGGTATGGCAGCAGTTTTCCTTTGTACGGATGCAGCAAAATATATTACAGGTTCTTGCCTTCCAGTAGATGGTGGCGCCCTTATTGGATTTTAGGAGGTGAGTTATGTTTAATGAAGAGCTTTTTTTGACAAATGAAACAAGTAAACATCTTTATCATACTTACGCAGAAAAACTACCCATTATTGATTATCACTGCCATCTATTAGCAAAAGAAATTTATGAGGATAAAGAATTTGAAGATCTAGGAGAAATGTGGCTTGCACATGATCACTACAAATGGCGTGCTATGCGTACCTTTGGTATTGATGAGCGTTTTATCACAGGAGATGCCTCCTATTACGAAAAGTTTATGGCCTTTGCAGCTATTGTGCCTCAGCTTATTGGAAATCCTATCTATATTTGGTGTGCATTAGAACTTAAGCGTTACTTCGGTATTGAGGAGCCTCTTTCTGCTAAAAATGCAGAAGCCTTATATAATAAAACGAAAGCTCTTATCAAAGAAAAGCACATGACACCCAGTTGGTGCATGCAGGTATCTAACGTAGAAGTAGCTAGTACCACAGAAGACCCAGCAGACAGTTTAGAATATCATCATAAATTGATGAAGGATTCTCGTTATACAACACGCATCTTATCAGCTTATAGACCAGACAAAGCTTTTTATTGTGAAAAGGCTAGCTTTTCACCTTATCTTCCTGTGCTAGGAAAGGCAGCAAACCAAGAAATCATCTCTTTTGCTACCTTAATGGATGCCTTAGAAACACGTCTCCTTGCTTTTAAAGAAATTGGAACCATGATTTCTGATGCTGGTATCGAGAGCTTTACATGGGCTGAGGCAAGTGAAGAGGAAGTTGAGACCATTTTTCAGAAGGCGGTGAGAGGTGAAAAGCTTACAGCTCATGAAGAAGCTCAGTATAAAACAGCCTTTCTTTTAGGGATGGCAGAACTTTACCATAAACATGGTTTTGTCATGCAACTTCATATTGGAACCTATCAAGGGGCTAATAAGAGTAAGGAAGCTACTATCGGAGTGGCTACAGGCTTTGACTGCACCGATGACAATACGGCGGTACAAAGTGTAGGTGCTCTTTTGGATACTCTTACCAAGCGTGGTACTTTGCCTAAAACGATTTTGTATCCTCTTAATGCAGTACAAATCGAAACCTTTGCCATTTTAGCTGCTGCCTTTTGTGAGGGTGGAACGAGGGCAAAAGTACAGCTTGGTGCACCTTGGTGGTTTAATGATCAAGCCTATGGGATTAACCGTCAATTTGAGGCTATTGCAAATCTATATCCTATCAGTTTATCTGTAGGGATGCTAACAGATAGTCGCAGCTTTTTAAGCTACCCACGTCACGAGCTCTATCGCCGTGTACTTTGCAATTATTTAGGTATATTGGTAGAACGTGGGGAATACTTTTCAGATGAAGAAGAGCTAGCAGAAGTAGTTCACAATATTTGTTATGCCAATGCTAAAGAATACTTTGGACTTGAATGATTAAGAGCGTTCAATAAAGATTTATTAAAAAATATCCCCTAAATCTTATTTTTCTAGAAGATTTAGGGGATATTTCTTAATAGAACATAAGATGCTCTATAAATAGACGGCTATACCGAACAAAGAATGCTTTGTTCTATTCTAAGAGACAGGCATATCTCTGCGTGGAAGCCTGTATCATTGGTAGATAGATTAATGACGCTATTATTTGAAAATCAGCATAAAAAATACGGTCAAGTCGTCGTAGTTCTTTGCCACTGTGAAATTCTTTGATTTATATGGTTAGTTGCTGCTTGATTTCGTATTGTTTTAAAAGGCTATAGAGTATTTAGAAGCTGTTGATATTGAATATATTTTTGGATATAAAGTTTATTGCAAAAAGCAAGTACGGTGCTACGGATAAGTCTAGTTTGATCGGTTTTCTTACTTGCAATGTGAGGCATAGGAATTCCGTTAGGCGAAAAAGTAGCTTGAATACAATTTTCTAGATCGGTGCAAAAGTAGTCATAGGCTACGTGTATAGGATAAGTTTCTATCTGTATTTTAATTAAGGCACAAATCTCATGAATACTAAGCATTTTTTTGAAAACACACACAACGATTAAATACATCATATGATTTTTAGAATATTTTTTGTTGGTAGAAGGAGATACAATACCTTGTTGTACATAATTATTAATCATAGCATTGGTAAGGATTTTATCATCCTCATCTAAATAAAAGGGGGTAAGAATTTCACTAATAAATAAAATGACTTGGTCTACATAGAGGTCGATAGTAGGCAACTCGTTATATCTGGGGCAATGAAATTCTAAAATATTGGTTACAAAAGTAGATTCTTCAAAAATAGTTTGCATAATAACCTCCTATTATTTTGAATGTAGCATACTATTTATAGAGTGTCAATAATTTAAAAAATGATTTGACATTATAAGGGGAATGATTTAATATAGTATTAAAAACTATATTAAATCATTTTTGGATTTACAGGAGGGCTTATGAATAAAGAAAAGATTGCTATTATGGTAGATTCATGTACAGATGTACCTAAGGAGTATCGTGAAAAATATAATATGTATGTTATCCCTCTAATGATTATTTACAAAGATAAAGAGTATTATGATGGGATAGATATTACACCAGAAGATGTTTACGCACGCTTTGCCAAGGAGATTCCTTCAACCTCCCTTCCAAGTCCAGAAATCACATACAATACCTTTAAAAAGATTCAAGCAGATGGCTATAAAAAGGTAATCGTCATTTCTATTTCTAGTGGACTCAGTAATACGTATAGCATGGTTTCAAGTACTGCTAAAGAACTTGAAGAGCTTGAGATTTGTGTGATTGATACAAAGAATATTGGAATAGGTGCTGGGTTTAGTGCTATTATGGCGGGAGAGCTTATTGAGAAGGGTTTGGATTTTAAAACAGTTTGCCAAAAGGTACAAGAAAATGTAGAGCATACTAGAATTTATTTCTGTGTCTCCACCCTTGAATATCTAAAAAAAGGTGGACGAATTGGGTTAGTAACCTCTATTTTAGGAACAGCTCTTGACTTAAAGCCAATTATTTCTTGTAATGAAGAGGGAGTTTATTACACAGTAGCAAAGGTAAGAGGTAGGGTAAAATCTCTTAAAAAGGCACAGGAGTTAGCTGTAAATATGGCTAAGAATTATGAGAAGTATAATATCACTATCATGCATGGTAATGCTAAGGAAGAAGCAGATAAGATTGCCGAAGAGCTTAAGACATTACTTCCAGGTGTTAATGTTTGTGTGGAAGGACAAATTACGCCAGCACTTATTGTGCATACAGGTCCTGGTCTTATAGGAATTGGCGTGCAACGTGTGAATTGGTAAAATCATTTTTGCCTCATTGAGGTATAATAGACTTAATGAATGAAATATAAGTATTGTTCCAGCAGTTACTCGTAAAATAAAGGGGTACGTCAAAAAAGAGGGACTTATCTATTTTACGAAAGATACTCATGCATCTGAATACTTAGAAATATGAGAGGGATGCAAGCTTCCAATTACACATTATGTAAAAAAACCAAATAAATGCCTTGGCAGCTATGCCAATGTGCCAAGTAGAACTTATAAATGGGTAAGTGAAAATTCTTATAGATTCTTAAGTCAATCATGTGAATCAGGCTTGACAATAAGCCTTGTGTAGACTATACTAATAAAGTAATTGGTATATTGTTTATAGATTTCACATGTTATTAGAGATTATATAAATAACTCCATATAATCTGTAGTAATATGTGAATTTTTATTTACAACAACTACAAAATTCGCATAAGGAGGTACCGGCATGACAGGTACAGTTAAATGGTTTAACGCAGAAAAAGGTTTTGGATTTATTTCTAGAGAAGGTGGAGATGATGTATTCGTACATTTCTCAGCTATCCAAGGTGATGGATTTAAATCTCTTGAAGAAGGACAAACAGTAAATTTTGAAATTACTAAAGGTCCTCGTGGCGCTCAAGCTGAAAATGTAACAAAAGCATAATTTTTATGACCTTTAGAAGGGCTACTGTAAAGGTGATTATTTAATCACACTTATAGTAGCTTTTTTGTTTTTGATGAAAAGCTGTATAAGAGAGTGTAGTAATATTATTTTCTAGCTATATTTACTTGAAAGTATATAAAAAATGATATATAATAACGCTAATAATTTTAAGAAAAGGAGAAAGAAATGAAGACAATCTTAGCTTAAAAAAACGAAACTTTTGTTTAATAAAATAAGAGGCAATACCTTATTTTGTTATGCAAAAAATAAGTTAAGCTAAGAGCATTCCTATGTCTTTGTTTTCTTTTTTTATAGGATATAAAAGAACCTATGAAGTCCTAGCCATTAAGCAGTAGGAGCTTAAAATATTAAGCAATCACTGCTTAAAGCAGTTGAGTAAAAACTAGGGGACTACTAAAGAATATAAAATGAGAAGACTGTAAGTGAACGGAATGTTCATTTACAGTCTTTTTTAGATAATAAGGGATAAAGGCTTTTTAAACAGGCTTAACTTCAGAGTATAACGAAATAAATAGCCTTATTTTGAGGTGAAGAAATGAAGGTACTTGTACAAGCTAATAAACTTTATAAGGAATATGGTGACTTTAGTATTTTAAGAGGTATAGATTTTGAATTGAAAGAAGGAGAAAGGGTTGGCTTGGTAGGAAGCAATGGAGCTGGTAAAACTACGCTAGCTAAATTATTAACAGGGGAATTAGAGGAGACAAGTGGAAGGATTACTTGGTTTAAAAAGAGGGCGAGTGTGCTTTATTTAGAACAAGCAGCTGAGTATAGCGATTTAAAAGTTAACTTGAGTGGTGGAGAAAAAACAAGAGCCCTTCTTCAAAAAATTTTTTTTACAAAAAGGAGACTTACTCATACTAGATGAACCTACCAACCACTTAGATAGTGAAGGAATAAAATGGTTACTTCGTACTTTGAGAGGAAGGAGTGAAGCTATTCTTATTATCTCTCATGATAGGTACTTTTTAGACCAATGTGTTAACCGAGTTGTTGAAATAGAAGAAGGCAAGCTGAAGAGTTATGAAGGAAATTATAGCTTTTACCGCAAAGAAAAGCAAAAGCAATTTGAAGATAAGTTACATGCTTACTATGAACAAGAAAAGATAAAGGCTTGTATTCAAAATCAAATTACAGAACTTAAAAACTGGTCAGGCAAAGCACATAGGGAGGCAGCAGCAAAGGCTATCAAAATGGGAAATAAAATGGGGGGTAAACAGTATAATAGGGCGAAAGCAAAAAGAATGGACCAGCAGGTAAAGTCTCGTATTAAAAGATTAGAAAAAATAAATAGAGAAGGTCTCCAAAAACCAAAGGAGGAGAGTACTGTTTACTTTGAAATCCAAAAGGCAAGTAAGACAGGGGCGGTTCTCTTAGAAGCGAAAGATATAGGAAAGAGTTATGGAGCCAAATGCCTTTTCGAAAAAAGCTCTTTCTATATAAAAAGAGGAGAAAAAATAGGATTATATGGACCTAATGGTTGTGGCAAGTCTACTTTAATTAAGGCACTCCTAAAAGAAATAGATATAGAGGGAAGGCTTTATTATAATTTGCATACACGAATAGGCTATATTAGTCAAGAAGTTATTGACTTAGATGAAAGGAAGACGGTATTAGATCTCTTTAAAATGCCTACGAGGCAGGAGCAAAGTAAATTACGCTCAGAGTTATGTCAGCTAGGCTTTAAGAGAGAAGATTTAATGAAAAAGATAGGTAGTTTAAGCTTAGGTGAGCG
This sequence comes from Sporanaerobium hydrogeniformans, assembly GCF_002735925.1. GTDB lineage: Bacteria > Bacillota > Clostridia > Lachnospirales > Cellulosilyticaceae > Sporanaerobium > Sporanaerobium hydrogeniformans. The sequence continues at coordinate 79,895 of NZ_PEDL01000014.1, forward strand.
TATGAAACTCAAGCTTCTTTTGATGATTCATGAAGGATGTGAAATGCTTATTTTAGATGAACCGACAAATCACATTGATTTACATGTGAGGGAACGTTTAGAAGAAGCTTTAAAAGCTTATCAAGGTACTATTCTCTTAGTAACTCATGATCGCTATATGCTAGAGGCTGTTTGTGATAAGATGCTTATTTTTGAAAATAAACAGATTAAGCGCTATGAGTATAACTTGATAGGATATGAAGAAAAGCAAGAGGAGTTAAAAAAATTAAGGATAGGGGTACTTAAGAAGCGAGCTAAGCAAAGACAAGAAGAATTATTACGTCAAGAAAATCGTTTAGCTTATGTAATTGGTGCTTTAGCACAAGTAAATAAAGAAATTTTAACTTATAAAATACTAGAAAAGGAATATGAGGAATTAATGATTTTAAAAAGACAACAAACAGAGCCCTATTATTATCGTTTAGTTGATACAGAGGATCAAGGATTCTTAGAGGATATTCTTTATGAAGCAATTTTTGTAGAAGAAGGAGAGCAAGTACCCAGAGATATTGTTTATAAGCCAGAGGTGTATAAATATGTTGCTGATTGGGGACAAAAAGGTGATTTAGGTTATGCACTTGTGGATAAAAACACACATCAAGGAATAGGTGCTGTATGGATTCGATTTTTTGACTATAATAATAAGGGATATGCTTATATAAGAGACGATATTCCTGAACTTGGGGTAGCTATTTTACCACCTTATAGAGGTAGAGGGTTAGGAACGAAACTTATTGCTTATTTTTTAAAAAAGCTTCCGCTAGAGGTATCATCAGTTAGTTTAAGTGTAGATAATCGTAATCCAGCTAAAAGGCTTTATGAACGTTTAGGCTTTAAGTCATATAGCCAAGATATGCATCATACGATTATGCTTTATTCAAGAGAGCCATAAAATAGTAAATTAGATAAAAAGAAACTGCTCATCTATCCAATTATTCTATAAATAAACTCATTCAGGGGATTATAGAATTAAGAATAGAGAGCAGTTTTTCGTTATATTATTTAAGTGCTTCCTTATAGATTTCTACTGGAATTTCAGTACGGAGAGACTCAAGATAGGCATCTAATTTATCTGCAGCCTTTTGAGATTCAAGAGAGTTTTGAATACTTGCTTTTACTTCTTCAAGTGGTTGAGTAACAGCTTCGGATTGAATATCTGTTACTTTGATAAGATGCCAGCCAAAAGCACTTTTGACAGGTTCAGAAACTTCACCCTCTTTAAGTTTTTTAGCACCTGCTAAAAAATCAGGGTCATAGTTAGGGGCGTCATAGGCAACAAAGCCAAGAGCTCCACCTGTATCTTTTGTACTATCTGTGTTATGTTTAGCAGCGAGCTCTTCAAAAGTAGAACTACCATTGTCATAGGCAGCTTTAGCTTCCTTAGCAGCTTCTTCTGTTTCAAGAAGAACATGGGCCATTTGAGCGCCTGGAGAAGTAGTAAAGGAGCCTTTATTTTCATTGTAGTAAGCTTGGATTTCATCATCTGTTACTGTTACATCAGCGGTTTGCTGTTCTACCATTTTAGAAATAAGAAGATCTTTTTTAATGTTTTCTTTTAAAGCTTCTAAAGTAAGATTTTTACTTTTTAGAGCATCATTAAAAGCCTCTTCTGAGTCGAAACCTGCTTTGGTGCTTTCAAGTTCTGCGTTTATATCTTCCTCTGAAACCTCTAATTTAAGTGCTTCTGCCTTTTGAAGAAGTAGTTCAGCATCTACAAGGAAGTCAACAATCTCTTGCTTTTGCTGTTCATAATAAGCAAGTGCTTCCTGGTTACTAGAGTAATCAGCTCCAAATTGCCACTGCATCATGGAATCAAGATAAGCTAATTGTTCATCATAGCGTTCCCTAGGGATTTCAACCTTGCCAACTTTGGCAATAGTAGTAGTAGGAGTAGTAGTAGAAGGAGTTGAAGAAACGTTTTCTTTTCCATTACAAGCTACAGTACTTAATGTGAGAAGTGTAAGTAGACCAATGGCTACTATTTTTTTGAAGATTTTCATTATACGTCCAACTTTCTTTTGAATTTAAGCCCTTTGTAACATGAGATATAGCAAAAGACTTTTATTATTATAGCAGATAAATGTGATGAATACGTGAAAGTGCTATAAGTTTTTCACAATAGGAAGTTCAAACCAAAAGGTACTTCCTTTACCCTCTTCACTTATGACACCATAAAGTGCGTGGTGGCTTTCAAGTATAGAGCGAACAATCGATAATCCTAAGCCTGTTCCTACAAAAGCACGTTTATGTGTTTTGTCTACTTTATAGTACCTATCCCAAATGTACGGAAGATTTTCTTTTGCAATACCTATACCCGTATCAATGATTTCGATACGTACTGCTTCAGCTTTAATGATCTGATTAACAGATACTGTTTTATCCTCACCCGTATAGTTAATGGCATTATTAATAAGGTTATAAAGTACTTGAGAGAGCCTAAGTGCATCTGCACTGACCCATACATCTTGCTTATAAGAGAAATGAAAGATGTAACCTTCCTGTTCTCTAAGACGGGTATAGCGGCTTAAGATATCATGAATGGAAGCTGTAAGGTTAAAGGTAGTAGGCTGCAAGACTTGCGTTTTTGCTTGGAGCTTAGAGAGGTCTAACATATCATTAACTAATTCGGTAAGGCGCTTTCCTTCATCAATGATAACTTGGGTATTTTCAGGTGTATTTTCACCAGGCAAATCACGCATAACCTCGGCATAACCTGTAATGAGTGTAAGCGGTGTGCGTAAGTCATGAGAAACATTAGCAAGTAATTCTTGTCTAAAATGCTCTGTTTTAGAAAGTTCTTCATTGGCATAGTTGAGTGTTTCAGCTAATTCAGAAATTTCTTTATAGCTTCCGCCTTCAAAATACGAGGTATAGTTCCCTTTGGCAAGTTCTTTAGCTGAATTATTAATTCTAATAATAGGTTTAGCAATTTTCTTAGAAATAAACCAAGCTAACAAAAAAGCCATAAAAAGAAGTATGACTGTAACGTAAATAAGCTGAGTCCGCAGGGTGTATACTGTAGCATCTACGGGTGAAATAGTGGCATTAATCATCACTACATTGGCAGAGGTATTTGTTTTTTGAATAACTTTTGTATAAAGGACACTTTCTAGCTGGCGCTTTTGAGGTTTAGGCATAGTACGACTATAATTTTTTATTTGTGGGCTACCACTTTCGATAAGTTTATAGTCTATCTTGCGTATATCTTCCCCGCCTTTTCTTAAAGCATTTTGGATAAAGCGAAGATAATCCTCGGCAGTCATATGGCTAAAAATAGAGTCAGCTGAATTATTAATAGAGTGAACGATATAGCCGGTTTCATCGGTGATAAGGAAGGCTAAATCTTTCTCATCTGCGATTGTTTCTAGTATACTTTCTAAATGAGAGTTATTAATATTTTTGGCTACGCGTGTACCTGCATTTTCAATTTCTTTAAGCTTAATGCGCTTATAAAAGCTTTCTAAAAAAACCACTTGAAACAGCCATAGAATAATAAGGAGTAGAGCTACAAAGAGAGATAGATAACTAAAAAGCTGCCATTTAATTCCCCATTTAGTGTGTTTCAAAGCGATATCCCACTCCCCTCAAGGTCACGATGCGTTCTGCGTGCTTACCTAGGCTTTTGCGAAGTAATTTGATGTGTGTATCTAAGGTGCGATCATCACCGTAGTAATCATAGCCCCATACGTTGGTAATAAGACTTTCCCGAGTAAGGGCAATACCTCTGTTTTTAGCCATATAAAAGAGTAAATCATATTCTTTTGGGGTTAAGTCTACAATCTTGCCATTAATGGTTACAAGACGTGCATCAAAGTCGATTTTAAGGTCACCAAAGCTCACTTCATTTTTAATGGCAGTAGGGGAAGTTTGTGTGCTTCTTTTGATAATGGCATGAACGCGCATCATAAGTTCCTTGGGCGAAAAAGGTTTAACGACATAATCATCCACTCCTATTTCGAAACCATGGATTTTATCGTATTCTTCCCCACGAGCAGATAACATTAATACGGGGGTGGTGCTCAATTTACGTATTTCTTTACAAGTAGAAAAGCCATCTAGCTCAGGCATCATGACATCTAAAATAATGAGATCAAAGGTTTCTTTTTTGCACATTTCAATGGCTTCCATCCCATTTGAAGCTTCCTTTACTGTATGACCTTCAAATAGAGCATACTTTTTTATAAGTTCTCGAATCATGCTTTCATCATCTACTATTAAAAGGTTAAACATTTTTTATCACCTCTTTATCATTTGCTTTATTTTAGCATATTTATACAAGATTCCATAGGTTTAGTATAAAGTAAGTATGTGATAACTATGTGATTGAAGGGTGAGAAAAATTTCATATTAAAGAACAAATAAGGAAGTCCTATAAAGCGTAAACTTTTAGGGCTTCCTTAAATAAAGAGAGGTAATATATTTAAAAGGGGATGGCAATGAAGGGAATTAATTAGAAGGATTAGATTCTTTAAGTACAGGTTCTAAGGTCATTTCTTCTCTATCTCTTAAGATTTTAACCTTTAGTTTGTCACCTACCTTGTGTTCAAGGATTGCTTTTTTGAGTTCAGTAGTACTAGTAATTTGGGTGTCATTAACACTTAAGATACAGTCACCTACTTTAAAGCCTGCCTTATCAGCAGCAGAATCTAAACTTACTTGAGCAACATAGACACCTGTTTGGTTAACACGATACATCATAGCCTCTTGAGCAGTAGTTATATCTAAGAGAGAAACACCAAGGGCAGGACGACCAGTTACATAACCATGAGCGATAAGTTCGTCAACAACAGTTTTTACATCGTTAGAAGGGATTGCAAAGCCAAGACCTTCGATATCTGAACCAGAAGATTTAGCAACGACAAGACCAATGAGTTCTCCACCATCATTGAATAGGCCACCACCTGAATTACCAGGGTTGATAGCAGCATTTGTTTGAAGGAGATTCATGGTTTCACCATCGATAGTAATTTCACGATCAAGAGCACTGATAATTCCATCTGTTACGGTGCCACCGAGTTCGCCAAGAGGGTTACCTATAGCAACAGCAAGCTCTCCAACTGCTAGTTTATCAGAGTTACCAAAGGTAACAGGAACAAGATTTTTTGCTTCTATTTTAATAACTGCAATGTCAGTTGTAGGGTCAGTACCAATAAGCTTTGCTTCATAGGTTTCACCATTTTTAAGACGAACATTTATTTTATTAGAGCCACTTATAACATGGTTATTAGTCATGATATAGCCATCATTGGTAATAATAACGCCACTTCCTGCACCTTGTGAGATATATTGTTCAAGACGTCTACCTGTTACCATGACTTCGGTTGTGATTTCTACAACAGAGTTTCCGTTAAGGTTGGCAATCTCGGTAACGGATAAGGCCTTACCACTCGTTCGAGAAGCTGTTTGTACAACCGTATCATTTTGAGAGGAGGAGACAGAGGGAGTAGTATTTAAGGTAGAATGAGGATTTGCAAACTGTCCGACTGCATAGCCACCTCCAAAGCCAAAGGCTGTAAGGGTAAGCATAGAAAGCATGAGAGCAATAGGTTTTTTTATGCTGTGTTTTTTAGAAGAAGAATGAGTGATAATGATCTCAGGTTCCTTCAATTCTTTTGAGTGATCAATGTAAGAGCTGTCATCTTCTGAGGAAGTGTAGGCACTGTTCATTTCTAAAGGTGCATTTTCCTCAATAGGGTTAAATGGGATGTATTTGTCAAAAGGGTCTTTATTATCAAACATAATGATTACCTCCTAGAATGATTATGATTTATAGTTATAAGATAAACACATTATGTGATAACTAAGTGAAAACAAACTGAAAAGAGACTGAAAAATAAAATAAGATAGTGTATAATAAAATAAAAAGAATCAAGAATTTTATTAAGGAAAAGGTGTAATCATATGTTAAATTCAACATTTATAGAGACGACCCTTGAATATCGCTGTATCAAAAGGGAGGAAGATATAGATTATTTCATAGAAACGGATAATTATCCTATTCATTTGGAATTAGACTTACCGTACTTATCACGTATTCAATTTCCAAAATCCCGTGCTATTCTTGTTCGCACAACACCAAACAGTAGGTGGGTAACAATACATGTTTTACGTAACGTAGATTTATATTCGAGTTTTGCAAATTTTGAAGTAGAATTAGGTAAAGGACCCCTTCATATAGAATATAAAGGAGGGTGCATAGAGGTAAGACGATAAAGAAGGGATGACTCATAACTTCGGTGAGAGAAGTGATAGAGCATCCCTTGTTTATTCGTGTTTTATTGAGAAATTTCCCTAGAAAGGGCTTCATCATAAAGTTCACTTGCTTTTTCCCAGTTCACTACATTAAACCAGTTATCAATATAGTTACCACGTTGATTTTGATGTTTAAGGTAATAGGCATGTTCCCAAAGGTCAAGGACGATAAGTGGTTTTAAGCCGAGAGGAAGGGGCGTATTTTGGTTAGCTGTTGCCACAATAAGAAGTTTGCCATTGGCATCTGTAACAAGCCAAACCCAACCAGAACCAAAGACACTAAGAGCAACTTGCTTAAACAAGAAGCGCCAATCCATTATACTTCCAAAGTCTCGGTTAATGGCACATCTTAGGTTGGATTGAGGTAATTGCTTAGATTTAGGGGATAAATTTTTCCAAAAGAAGCTATGGTTGTAGTTACCACCAGCAGTATCAGTAACAGTAGAACGTATCTGGGCAGGGAGTGTATCACTGGAAGTTAAAAGCTCTTCTAGGGTATAAGCATTCAATTCAGGATAGCCCACTAAGGCATTATTTAGGTCAGAGATATATTTTTGATGGTGCTTAGTATAGTGTATTTTCATAGTTTCAGTATCGATAAAAGGTTCTAAAGCACTGTAATCGTAATTTAGTGGAGGAAGTATAAAATGCCCTTGGGCATCTTTGTTACCAAGTGTAGGGGTAGAGAGTATGGCATCTGTTGAAAATTTAGGACCAGCATAACTGGAGGAACCTTCTAGATAGAGAGGTCTTGTATAAATGATGTAAGGTGTTTCACCACCTGCCCCAACATAGTTAATGGATCCATAAGGATTAGTTGATACAACTACATTGGTACTTTGAAGAGTGGGTGGAGGAGTACTCGCTTCATTAAGAGGAGTCTGAGAGGTATAAGCATTGGTAGGGCCGTTGTTGCAAGTAGGACAAGGTGCTAAATCCTGAAGGTCAGTACGTGGATTGATTATATGAGAAGTACTAGGAGTACGAACGTAAGAATGATGGCGCTTAGAAGCTGTCAGTGATAAAAGTGCTAGAGAGGCGAGTTTGTTCATAAAAAAATTCCTTTCGCTAGTAAAATAATATTATATAATATGAAAGAGGGTTTGTTAATTGTTCTGAATTATTGTAAATTTTGTAAAAATTTAACTTTTTTAAGTTGAAGGTATGAGAAAGAACAAAGTAACAAAAACTGTATAAGAAAAACTAGAAAGAACATGAATTGAAAGAGGAGACAGTTATGGCAGATTTAAAAGAAATTTTAAAACAGGAGATTCCTGAATTTAGAGCATTAGCTCATCAATTTGTAAATAAAGAAATAGCCAAAGTGGAATTTAAAGGGCAGTCTGGAGGTATGGGGGTATATGCAGAGCGGGATGGACAGCATATGATGATTCGTCTCAAGATGACATCAGGAACAGTTACCTTAGAGCAGCTTCAAAATGTCTTAAGCTTAGCAAAGAAATATAAGTGTGAAAAAGTGCACTTAACCACTAGAGAAGCTATCCAGCTTCATGGACTTTCAGCAGATGATGTGTGTGATATTATGGAAGAAGCATTAGAAAGTGCTATTTATACAAGAGGAGGAGGAGGAAACTTCCCTCGTAATGTAGCCCTCTCACCTTTATCTGGTGTAGAAAAGGGTGAGGCATTTGATGTAACTCCTTACGCACTTATTGTTAATAAATATTTTATGGAACGTATGATTACCTATAAACTTCCACGTAAATTTAAAGTAGCCTTTTCAAATAGTGATAAAGATCATGCATGTAGTACAGCTACAGATCAAGGCTTCATGGCGACTATTAAAGACGGCAAACCTTATTTTAGAGTTTATTTAGCTGGAGGCTTAGGTAAAGACCCAGCTAAAGGTATTCTTTTAGATGAATATATAGAGCCTACGGATGTTCTCTATCATGTAGAAGGTATGCTTAACTTGTTTATGGCAGAAGGGGATTATGAAAATAAAGCTAAAGCACGTACACGTTATATCCCTAGGAGGATGGGTGAAGAAGCCTTTCTAGCCTGTTATAAAGAACATGTAGAGCAAGTTAAAAAAGAAAAAGACTTACATTTGCCTATTGAGCTAACCCATCCAGCCCTACTTACTAAAAAAGGTATTACTTTAGATTTAGAAGACAATCGTTTGATTGCTCAAAAGCAAGAAGGGCTTTATACAGTAGTGATTCACCCACAAAATGGTCAGCTTTCTACTAAAATGTTAGAGGAACTTATAGAGCATCTTAGTAAGTACGAGGATTTACAGCTTCGTCTAACTATGAATGAGAGTCTATATGTTCAAAATCTAACAGGACCAGAGGCAGAAGGGTTATTAAAGTTAATAGAGGGAATAGGGCAAGTAACGGATTTAGAGAGAAGTGTGAGTTGTATCGGTGTACCTGTTTGCCAAATGGGGATTGCACAAAGTCAAAAGCTTCTTAGTGAAATTCTAACTTATTTTAAGGACAGAGGAATGGCTTCCAAGTGGCTTCCAAGTTTACATGTTTCAGGATGTATCAATTCTTGTGGTAGGCATCAAGTAAGCAATATAGGCTTTGTAGGAAAGAAAAAGAAGGTAGGAGAGACAATAGAAGAAGTATTCGAGATTTTTGTAGGAGGTAGATTGGGGAAAGAAATAACAGTCCTTGGTGAAAATTATGGTGATTTATGTGCAAAAGAAATCCCTGAGTTTTTATATGAATTAGCCGAGTTATTAGAACAAAGACAATTGAAGTTTTTAGACTATTTACAGGATAATGAGAATGAATTCAAGATGCTTCTAAGCAAATATCTTGTTTAATATTACATTTTTCGTCAAATAAACAGTAATTTTGAGCATAACTCTAGTCATTTTGAGAAAAACGTGATAAACTATTCTAATAATTTTAAAGACTATAGCATCCTTAATTATTATGAGGATGCTATAAATGTTTATACAAATTTAAAGTATCTAGTAAAAACATAATAAGAGGATAAGGAGAAAATAGGTATATGAATAGGGTAGGTAGCGAGGAATTGCAAAGAAAAAAAAAAGGCTCCTTTAAGCGAGCGTTTGCAAAATATGAAATTAGCAAGGCACATTGAACTTGTTGTATCACTTATTTTAGTGGTTACCTTTTTTGTGCTGATGGTGATTATTGCTGTTCGAGTAGGTTTTGGTATGAAAAAGTCAATACATTCAGAATTTAAAATGATATCCCAAGCTAATGCTATAAAAGTACAAGGCATATTTGATGCAGCAGATTCTGTAGCGAAAGATATTTTGAATCTTATTGAAAAAGAGCATAAAACAAGTTTAAATAGAGGGGCAAAGGATAAGGATGCAACTTATTTGAGTAAAGCAGTTAATAAACCTCTTACCGTAAATAATTTTGAGATAGAAAAATATATCATTGATACTTTAGGCGCCATTATTAGAAATAATGAAAATATTGTAGGAGGTGGTATTGCCTTTGAGCCTTATGCCTACGATGCCAATGTAGAGGACTATTCTCTTTATATAGATAGAGAGCATTTAGAGGTACCTACTATCTTGGGGAATTATGCGGAGTACTCTGCAGCAGTTTATTATGCAGAAGTAAAAGAAAAGCAGCAACCTATATTTACAGAGCCCTACGATTTTAATGGTGTAAGGATGATATCAGCAGCCTACCCGATTATATATGATAATGTATTTCAAGGCGTAGTTGTAGCAGACATTGCACTTACCAATTTTACTCAACTAGATGTGAAAGATGAAGCTTATCCAAGTATGCACTGCACTATTTTAGATGATAGTGGACTTATCATTTTTGATACAGAAAAAGTACAGGATATAGGGCATAATTTAAAAGAATTTCTTAAAGACACTAAAGGGTATGAAAATATTACAGAGCATTTCCAAGAAGGTTCATCTTTTATTGAAGAAACACATGATACGGATGGTAAAAGATATGTGCGTTTTTATGAGCCAATTCGTGCAGGGTCTGAAATATGGTGGTCACAGACCGCATTATCTGAAAAGGATATGAATAAAGAGGTTAAAATTATCTTGATTTGGATGATAGTAGAAGGTATTTTATCTTTACTAATTGCCCTATTTTTAATAAATAAAACAGTAAGTAAATTACTACAACCTATGGATAATATTGTAGGGGCAGCTAATCAGCTAGCTAAGGGAGATTTTGATATAAGACTTAACGATACTTCAGAGAATGAAATAGGTCAGATGTCAAAGGCCTTTTTAGTTACAGTACATACTATAAAGGATATTATTGAGGATTTAACTTATCTCCTAGAAGAGATGGCAAAGGGGAATTTTGATATACGTTCTCGTAATGCAGAGGGTTATGTAGGTGGTTATGAACCTATTTATAGGGCTTTAAATGATATTGTAAATCAGTTAAGTAGTACTTTATATGAAATCAATGAGTCTTCCAAGCAAGTTTCTATGGCGTCTATGCAAATGGCAGAGAGTGCCAATTCACTTGCTGAAGGTGCCACAGAGCAAGCAGGAGCTATTGAAGAATTACTGGCTACTATTGAAAATATAACAGATACAGTAGAAGCAAATCTTATGTATTCTGAGCAAACTAGTGAAGGGATGAAGGAGTTAGGAGCTAAGGCGAAGGATAGCAGTGAACAGATGACTTTATTGACAAATGCAATGACTAAGATAAATGAGAGTTCAGAAGAGATAAGTACCATTATTACTGCTATTGAGAACATAGCTACTCAAACTAATCTTTTATCACTTAATGCAGCTATAGAAGCAGCTAGGGCAGGAGAAGCAGGAAGAGGTTTTTCTGTAGTAGCAGAAGAAATTCGTAAACTGGCTAATCAAAGTGCGGAAGCAGTGAATACAACCAGAACCTTGATTGAGAATTCTTTAAAGGAAGTACAAAGCGGTAGCCTGATCACAAAGAAGACAGAGGGAGTTATGGGAGAGGTAATGTTAGGGATTCAAGGTGCTGTAGGACTTGCAGAAGAAACACAAAGATTATCTAAAAATCAAGCTGCAGCTATGCAAGAGATAAAAGGCGGTATTGAACAAATTTCAGGAGTCGTTCAAGGCAATTCTGCTACAGCTCAAGAAAGTTCAGCTACAAGTGAAGAGTTATCTGCGCAAGCACAAGCACTTGCTGAGTTAGTGGATAAATTCCAACTAAGAGGATAAAAGATTTAGAGGGAAAAGTGGTTGTAATTAACAAACTATTATGATAATATTTTATTAAGTGATAATAATTATCCTTAAATACTTAATAAAAGGAGTGGTTTGTGTGGAATTAAAAGGAACAAATACAGAAAGAAATTTAATGGAGGCCTTTGCGGGTGAATCTCAAGCTAGAAACAAGTATACATACTTTGCGTCTAAGGCTAAAAAAGAAGGCTACACTCAAATCGCAGCTTTATTTGAGCAAACAGCAAATAATGAAAAGGAACATGCGAAGATTTGGTATAAACTCCTTCATGATGGTATAGGAAATACAATGGAGAATCTTAAAGCAGCAGCGGCAGGGGAAAATGATGAATGGACTAATATGTATGCACGCTTTGCTAAAGAAGCAAGAGAAGAAGGCTTTGAGGATATTGCCATTTTATTTGAAGAGGTAGCTAAGATTGAAAAAGAACACGAAGAACGTTATCTCAAGCTTTTAAAGAATATTGAAGAGAGTCAAGTTTTTGAGAAAGAAGAAGTAGTAGAGTGGATTTGTAGTAATTGTGGTCATATTCATAAAGGTAAAAAAGCACCTGAAGTTTGCCCAGTATGTGCCCATCCACAAGCTTACTTTGAAGTAAGAGCAACTAATTATTAAATATTACTTATAAAATAAGCCTCTATACCTAGAAACATCAAATCCCCCCTTGATGTAAAAGTATAGAGGCTTGTATTTTGGGGAAAATAAAGTAGACAAGCTTTAAAGGAGGCCATAATGAAAAAAGACAATAAACGTGAAGCAGAACTACAAAGTCGTATGGGGCATATGGAAGATGCTAAAAATGCCGGAAATGGGTTTAAAAGTACTATGAGTTCAGGGACGATGGGTGCAGGAGATGCACTTCGCCATAAGAAGTAGTTTAAGAGGATAATAAAAGTAGGTAAATACAAAAATGATAAAGAGGCCGTATAGCATATCTATACTGCCTCTTTATCATTTATCTGAGAGTTATAACGTTTCTATAAAATGCTTAAAGTGAATAAGCCCAACTTCAGTGAGCTTAAAGACACCTGCATCTTCTAGGACCCGACTAAACTTAGCACCAAGAGCATTTTGCATAAAAAGGTCTAAGTCTTCATTTGAAGAATAGGTCTTTTTAAGTTCCTCTACCCAAGTAAGATGATGATCAGCCACTGTTACTGCTTCACCTTTTAATTCGTTTTTAATCACTTCAAGCTCTTCTAGAAGTCTACCTGGCAATATGGCAAGTCCCATCACTTCTATAAGGCCGATATTTTCCTTTTTGATATGTTGCACATCGCTATGTGGGTGGAAGATGCCAAGAGGGTGTTCTGGGCTGGTACGGTTATTGCGAAGGACGACCTTCATGACATAATTGCCATCGCACTGTTCGGCAATAGGGGTAATCGTATTATGTCGTACGTCCTCAGTATGAGATAAAATATCCGCTTCTTCATCAGAGTAATACATCCACTTTTGGTAAATAGCATCTGTTGCTTCAGCGACAGCCTCTAAATGGGGGCTACTTAATTCAATGGTAGAAAGTGGCCAATTTAGAACCTTACAAGTTACATCTGGGAAGCCTTTCATTTGAAATTCCCATAAGGTGGTTGCATGGTGAATAGGGAATTTGTAACACCCACCTTGATAATGTTCATGGGCGAGTATAGAACCACCTACGATAGGTAAATCTGCATTAGAACCGATGAAGTAGTGAGGAAATTGTTTAACGAAACCTAAAAGATTATAGAAACTATCCTTGCTAAGTTTCATAGGTTCATGTGTTTCAGAAAGTAGGATGCAGTGTTCATTGTAGTAAAGATAAGGTGAATACTGAAGTCTCCAATTACGCTTATTAATAGTAAGTCCTATAGTACGATGATTGGCTCTATCAGGTAGCTTAATTGTTCCTGCATATCCTTCATTTTCAATGCATAAGAGACAAGAGGGATATTTATTAGGTGGTGCTGTTTTAAGTCTAGCGATTTCTTTAGGGTCTTTTTCTGGTTTAGAGAGGTTAATAGTAATGTCAATAGCACCATAGGGAGAATTGGCTTTAAAAAATACATTTTTAGCAATACGACTCATTTTAATGTAATTAGCAGCTTGGCTCAGCTTATAAAAATAATTTGTAGCAGCTTGAGGTGACTTTTCGTACGCTTTAAAGAATTTCTCCTCTATAAGAGAAGGAAGTGGTAAAAAAGTGTCCATGAGAGTACTCGTAAAAATGTCCTTGGCATAAAGACTATCTTCGATAAGGCCTTTTTGGACAGCTAGAGTTGCTAAATGCTCTAAGGTTTCATAAAGATCACCAGAAGCAAGTTCTGTTTCTTCGTATTCTTCTTCATTAAATAGAGCTAGAAGACGATTACGAACATAAATTGTATCACGTGGAGTAATAAGCTCATTTTGGATAGAGAGTGCAATGAGCTTATTGATATGTGCAAATAAATGGGTCATGTTAATCCTCCTTATAACCTCTAGGGTGAGTTCTATGCCATTTCCAAGCAGAGGCAATCATTTCTTTAATATCTGTGCGTTTAGGGGTCCAACCTAATATTTTTTTAGCCTTTTCAGAAGAAGCAATTAACAGGGCGGGATCGCCTGAGCGTCTAGGACCTACAACAAGAGGAATAGGGTGACCGGTTACTTCTCTTGCAGCCTCGATCATTTCAAGTACAGAATAGCCACTATTGCTACCGAGATTGAAGATATCACTTTCCCCACCCTTCATCAGATAATCAAGGGCTAAAATATGAGCATCTACAAGGTCTGTAACATGGATATAATCTCTTATACATGTGCCATCTGAGGTTTCATAGTCTTGACCAAAAACAGTGATGTGCTCTCTTTGACCAAGAGGTACCTGAAGGATAAGAGGAATGAGGTGGGTTTCAGTAGTATGAGCTTCACCAATCATTCCGCTTTCATCAGCACCAGCTACGTTAAAGTAACGTAGGCAAACATAGTGAAGATCATGAGCCTGATGAGTCCATTTAAGCATTTTTTCGATAGCCAATTTGGTTTCGCCATAAGTGTTGGTAGGGCAAGTAAGAGTTTCTTCACTGATAGGCATGGTCTTAACATCTCCATAAGTAGCAGCTGTAGAAGAGAAGACAATATATTTTACGCCATTTTCTATAAGAACTTCTAATAAGGTTTCTGCTCCACCTACATTGTTGTTGTAGTATTTAAGAGGCTTAGTCATGGATTCACCCACTAAAGAGTTTGCTGCAAAGTGAATAACGCCATCTATTTGTTCTTTTTTAAATACTTCGTTAAGTGCCTCTTTATTGCGAATGTCTACTTGGTAAAAGGGAACATCTTTTGGCACACTTTCTATGTGCCCTGTCTCTAAATTGTCTATGATAACGACTTCCATTTGATTTTCTAAAAGTTGCTTTACAGCGTGGGATCCAATGTATCCTGCACCACCTACTACAAGTATTTTCATATTAAAAAACCTCCTTTATGATTGGATAAGTTGAATAGGACCATTTCCGATAGAAGCAACGTAGAAGTCCGCAGCATATCCTATTTCTTCTTTATAGATAATAGATAGTTTACTAATGAAATCTTGAATCTTAGTATTTTCCACGATAGCCAAAGAGCACCCACCAAAGCCAGCACCCGTCATACGTGCACCTAATACACCTTCTATGGTTCTAGCATTTTCTGCTAAAGTATCAAGCTCTTTGCCTGTTACTTTATAGTCTTCTTTAAGGGAGCGATGGGAATCGTTTAAAAGTTTTCCAAAGGTAATAAGATCTCCCTTTTCTAGAGCTTTTGTAGCTTTTATAACACGCATGTTTTCTGTTACCACATGACGAACACGTTTGAAAAGTAATGGATTGTTAAGTAGTGTTTCAGCTTCTTCTAATTGACTTTCACTTAAATCACATAAAGTATGGATAGGGAAAAATTTTTGAAGTATGGCTAAGGCAGTATCACATTCACTGCGGCGTTCGTTGTATTTGGAGTCAGCTAATTCACGACGTTTGTTAGTATTCATAATAAGGATGCTATAGCCCTTTAGTTTAAAGGGAATATAATTATATTCTTGAGTATTGCAATTAAGTAAAAGAGCAGAATCTGCTTTGCCAAGAGCAATAGCAAACTGGTCCATAATACCACTATTTACACCTATGTATTGATTTTCTACTTGTTTGCCCAAGAGAGCCGCTTCTACAGGAGAAAGTGATAGGTTATAAATGTCGGCACAGATCTTGCACATGAGCATCTCTAAAGAAGCAGAGGAAGAAAGACCAGCACCATTGGGAATGTTGCCGAAGACTAATAGGTTAAGACCTGTTTCAATAACATGCCCAGCTTCCTTTAAGTAGAGTAAAACGCCTTTGAGATAGTTACACCAGTTATGTTTGGCAGCATAACTTAAATCATCCAGTGAAAACTCTAAAATGCTAAGCTCTTTAAAGTTAGAGGAATAGACTCTAAAAAGCTTGTCAGAGCGCTTACTAACAAGTCCATAAGTTCCCAAAGTAATGGCACAAGGGAAAACAAGGCCGCCATTATAATCAATATGCTCTCCTATAAGGTTGATACGGCCTGGAGCAAAAAAAGTAGCTTCTGAGGATGTGTTAAAAACAGTTTGAAACTCATTTTGTAAACAACTTAATTCCATAAGAACCTCCCTATAATAACTAGATATACCCCTAGTATATAATACTAGTAAAAAAAATCAATATTTTTAGTAAAAAAGTAAAAGTTGATAATTTATTTTATTCCTAATATAATGATAGAAAAGAACGATTTTTAGGGAGTTAAATACAAAAAAGAGAAGTAAAACTTTTACTAAAAGAGAGAAGGAGATAACATGGCGACAATCAAGGAGGTAGCGGCTAAAGCAGGGGTATCCATTGCAACTGTTTCAAGAGTGCTTAATTTTGATGAAACCCTTAATATCACACAAGAGACCAAAAAACGTATTTTAGAGGTTGCAGAAGAACTTCAGTATGTAGCAGTCAATAGGCGCAAAAATAAAGCAAGAAAGTTTAATATAGGTATCATACATTGGTATAGTCAAGAAGAAGAAATAAGAGATCCTTATTTTCTTTCTATCCGATTAACCATTGAAAAATGCTGTGAAAAAGAAGGGGTAGGCTTTAAATTTATGCGCTATAAGGAAATGGGCTATAGCGTAGACAGGTTAGATGGACTTATTGCTATAGGGAAGTTTGGAAAAGAGCAGGCAGCTCTTTTTGAAAAGCTTGCGACTTATATTGTTTTTGTAGACTCATGTCCAGATGAACTAGCTTATGATAGTGTAATGGCGGATTATAAACTAGGTGTATGGAAAGCGCTTGAGTATTTATATGCCCTAGGTCATCGCCGTTTAGGCTATATTGGAGGGTGTGAATATGTAGGGGAGAAAAAAGAACTGATACAAGATAGGAGAGAAGAGGTTTTTGTCCACTTTACTACTCAAAAAGGAATTTATAGGCCAGAATTTATTTTAAAAGAAAACTTTACACCAGAATCAGGCTATAAGCTTTTAAAAGAAGCTTTAGAAAGCAAGGAATATCCAACAGCCTTTTTTGTAGCAAGTGACCCAATGGCTATTGGGGCCTATAAGGCAGTTACAGATAAAGGACTAGAAGTAGGTAAAGATATCAGTCTTATTGGCTTTGATGATATCTATATGTCTCGCTATTTAACGCCGTCTTTGACAACTATAAAAGTGCACACTGATTTTATGGGAGAGACAGCAGTGGAAACCCTGTTGGAGCGTTTACGTACGGAGCGAAAAATAAGTAAAAAAATTCTTATTCCTACAGAACTAATTATCAGAGAAAGCTGTAGGGAACTTTAGATGACTTGGAAAATATTTTTTTACTGTTAATAGCTATTTTGATTTATCTCTTGTATAGAAATGGTTTTCTTGATTCAAATAAAAAGAGTGTCTTGACGCTAGATAATGAAACGAAGCAAGGTAGCATTATCGTTAATCAAAAGGAAATATACTATCTTGTTATAAAATACTCTAATACGGATGCTAACTATGAGCTAAGTTGGAAGTAATATATGACGAATACATACTTAGTTTTTAATTTGATAAATTTCAGTTTGTTGGGGTGTTTTACACATTAGACTACTAAAAGGAAAGAGATAGGGGGTGTTTTCAGGGACCGCAAGTAAGGGAGCTCTTCACCAGCTTCTCGGTCCTCGGATGGGTAAAATCTAAGTTCAGTCCAATAGGCTAACGGTCCTACCTATCACAAGAAAGGCACTTGTGATAACGTCCCTAAAAGCAGCCTATAGGACTTCTCTAAGATTTTACATCCATCCTGTGGAGGAAGCTTGCGAAGAGCTCCCTTACTTGCTAG
>NZ_PEDL01000015.1 GCF_002735925.1 Sporanaerobium hydrogeniformans
GGCTAGCAAGTAAGGGAGCTCTTCGCAAGCTTCCTCCACAGGATGGATGTAAAATCTTAGAGAAGTCCTATAGGCTGTTTTTAGGGACGTTATCACAAGTGCTTTTCTTGTGATAGGTAGGACCGTTAGCCTATTGGACTGAACTTAGATTTTACCCATCCGAGGACCGAGAAGCTTGCGAAGAGCTCCCTTACTTGCGGCCCCTGAGAACACCCCCTATCTCTTTCCTTTTAGTAGTCTAATATGTAAAACACCTCGATAAACTGAAATTTATCGATTTTAAGGTGAGATAACTAACTTGGGCATTTTAAAATATTGGGTTCAGTTTTGAGGATATTTTAACTGTTTTTTAGGATTGAGAGAAATCTATAAAAGTTTTACTATTTAATTAAGCAAGAAAACATTAAATGAGGGGGAAAACAAAATGAAGAGACGATTTGCTGTATTAATAGCTGGGGTAATGATGGCTACATCTTTAGTAGGCTGTGGAGGAAGTAAGAGTACGGAGGTGCCAGCTAGTAGTGAACCAGAAAAGAAAGTAGAGGCTACAACAGATACAAAGAAAGAAGAGGCACCAGCAACTGAGGTAGCTGATCCGGAGACGAAGGAACTTGTCATTTACTGTCCACATCCACTTGAATTTATTAATCCATTAGTAAGTGAATTTGAGACACAAACAGGTATTTCTGTTGAAGTTGTAGCAGCTGGTACAGGAGAACTTTTAAAGAGGGTAGAATCTGAGCAAGGTAATCCTTTGGGTGATATTTTTTGGGGGGGTTCACTTTCTACTATGGAACCTAAAAAGGATCTCTTTGAAAATTATCAATCTGTGAATGAAGCGTTTGTCTATGATACGATGAGAAATATAGAAGGTCCACTTACACGCTTTACCAACATTCCAAGTGTTATTATGGTGAATACAGATCTCATTGGAGACATTAAAGTAGAGGGTTACGAAGATCTACTTAATCCAGCATTAAAGGGAAAGATTGCACACTGTGACCCTTCTAAATCATCATCTTCTTATGAGCACCTTATCAATATGTTGTATGCAATGGGTAAAGGAGACCCAGAACAAGGCTGGGACTACGTACAAAAATTATGTGAAAACTTAGATGGTAAGTTATTAAGTGGTTCCTCTGCTGTTTATAAAGGGGTAGCAGATGGCGAATATACAGTAGGACTTACCTTTGAAGAAGGTGGTGCAAAATATGTAGCAGATGGTGCACCGGTTAAATTAGTTTACATGAAAGAGGGCGTTATTTCTAAGCCAGATGGTGTCTATATTATTAAAGGTGCTAAAAATATGGGTAATGCAAAGAAATTTATTGATTTCGTAACAGGTAAAGATGCGCAAACCATCATTATTGAACAGCTTAATCGTCGTTCGGTAAGAACGGATGTACCTGCACCAAATGGACTTGAAAAACTTGAAAATATTAATTTAATTTATGATGACCAAAATCTTGTAGTGGAGAAGAAGCAAGAATGGCTTGATAAGTTTAAAGATATTTTTACAAGTGCACAATAATTAAGCTAAATAGGAGTTCATATGTAGCCCACGTTGGTCTTGCCTATGTGGGCTCATTTTGTAACCTTTAGATATAGACCTTGAATTATAAAAAGAAGGAATAAATTAAATATTTAAGAGGAGGGACTTAAAATGAGCGTTTCAATTAGTGCAGAAGATATAGTAAAAAAATATGGTGATATTACAGTTATACCTCATTTATCAATTCAAATTAAGAATGGAGAGTTTTTCACTTTGTTAGGACCGTCTGGTTGTGGTAAAACCACTTTACTTCGTATGATTGCAGGTTTCAACAGTATAGAGGGAGGATGTATTAGGTTTGGAGAGCAAATCATTAATGAGATACCTGCTCATAAGCGTAATATTGGTATGGTCTTCCAAAGCTATGCTATTTTTCCACATTTAACGGTAAGACAGAATGTAGAGTATGGACTTAAATTGCGTAAATTCAATAAGCAGGAAATGAAGGAGAAAGTGGATCAGATTTTAAAAATAGTAAAAATAGAAGAGTATCAAGACCGCTTGCCAGAGCGCCTATCAGGAGGTCAGCAGCAACGTGTAGCACTAGCCAGGGCTATTGTTATCCACCCAAGTGTACTTTTAATGGATGAGCCTCTCTCGAACTTAGATGCCAAATTAAGAGTAGAAATGCGTGGAGCTATTCGGGATGTGCAAAAGGAAGTCGGTATTACTACAGTCTATGTTACGCATGATCAAGAAGAAGCTTTAGCTATTTCGGATCGTATTGCTGTTATGAAGGAGGGAGTGATTGAACAAGTAGGCACACCTCATAAGATTTATACACGTCCTGCCAATGTATTTGTAGCTACTTTTATTGGACATTCCAATTTATTTAAGGGAGTTCTCACTACAACGGATGAGGGAACTTTTGTAACCTTTAAAAATGGCTATAAGATACAAATGAGCAATCTTATAGAGCATACAAGGGACAAAGTAAATGTAACGATAGCAGTAAGGCCAGAAGAATTTGCTATTGCTAAACAAGGGATTACAGCCACTATTAAAAATAAAACTTTCTTAGGAAAATATGTAAATTATGAATTAGATTTTGCTGAGGAGATGCTTGTATCAGGTCAGCCCTCCATTGAGTACTCACAGGATATAGGGCATGCAGAAAAAACCTACGAAGTGGGTGAAAAAATAACCTTAATACCTAATAAAGATAAAATTAATATTTTCACAGATGAAGGCACAGAAAGTTTAATGAAGGATGTGAGGACATATGAGTAAAGCAAAAATAAAATGGGACTTTTGGAGTACAATAACTGTTATTATTATGGCAATTTTTGCGCTATTTTTAGTCTACCCGCTTTTTTCTCTTTTTGTAAGTGGATTTCAAGATCCTCAAACAGGTGAGTTTACCTTTGCAAACTTTGCTAAGTTTTTTGAAAAGAAATATTACTATCAATCTATGCTTAATAGTTTTAAAGTAACTGTTAGCGTAACGATTCTTTCAATTTTAATTGGAGCGCCTATTGCTTATTTTATGACCTGTTACAAAATTAAAGGAAAGGGATTAATTGAGGTACTTGTTATTATTTCTATGCTTTCTCCACCCTTTATCGGAGCTTATTCTTGGATTTTATTAGGTGGAAGAAGTGGAGTGTTAACAAAGTTTTTTTCAAATTTATTAGGTATACAGATGCCATCAGTATACGGGTTCGGGGGAATACTGCTCGTTTTTACCTTAAAGCTGTATCCTTTTATTTACCTTTATGTATCGGGTGCCTTAAAGAAAATAGATGTATCCTTAAGTGAAGCAGCAGAAAGCCTAGGATGTAGTTCTGTAAAAAAGGTGGTTACCATTATCATTCCACTTATCTTACCAACAGTATTGGCTGGAGCTCTTTTAGTCTTTATGAATGCTTTGGCAGATTTTGGTACTCCTATGCTCATAGGTGAAGGATTTAGTGTCATGCCGGTTATCATTTATTCAGAGTTTATCAGTGAGGTAGGTGGGCAAGCTAATTTTGCAGCAGCTATGGCAGGAATTATGGTACTTATTACAGCCATACTCTTTATTGCACAAAAATATGTAGTTAACAAGAAATCCTTTACTATGAGTTCCTTACGTCCTATTCAGCCTAAGGAAGCTAAAGGAGTAGGAGGTTTCTTAATGCATGCCTTTATCTATAGTGCAGTGTTTTTATCCATCATTCCTCAACTTACTGTTATCTATACCTCCTTCCTTAAAACAAAAGGTTCTATGTTTACCTCTGGTTTTTCTCTAAAAAGTTACCAAACAGTTTTTAAAAATGCAGGTAGAGCTATTGTAAATAGTTACCTTTATGGCATCATTGCCATCATTATTATTATTTTGTTAGGTATGTTTATTGCCTATATTTCTACTCGCAGAAAAAACATCTTAACCAATACGATTGATTCCATTACCATGTTCCCTTATATTATCCCAGGTTCGGTATTAGGAATAACCTTACTTTTAGCCTTTAATGAAAGACCCCTACTTTTAAGTGGTACAGCGACTATCTTAATTATTGCTTTTGTTATTAGAAGGCTTCCTTATACACTTCGTTCTAGTGCAGCCATCCTTTATCAGATTAGTCCAAGTATGGAAGAGGCTTCGATTAGTTTAGGGTATTCACCTGTTCGCACCTTCTTTAAGGTAACAGCAGTGATGATGTTACCGGGGGTTCTAGCAGGAGCTATCTTAAGTTGGATTACTGTGATTAATGAATTAAGTGCTTCTATTATTCTTTACACAGGTAATACCCGTACTATGTCAGTGGCTATTTACACGGAGGTTATTAGGGCAAGTTATGGTACAGCAGCAGCACTTTCTACGATATTAACTGTTACAACGGTTATCTCCTTATTAATATTCTTTAAATTATCAGGTAGCAAGGATGTTCATATTTAAAAGATGGCAACTAGTTAGTAAATTATATATAATAAAGACAAAAGGGTTTATTTATGAAGGAGTGAGGGTATGAAAGAACAAGGGCGCAAATATTTTAAAGAAGATATTCGACGAACCTTTTTGATTTATGCTCTCATTCCTATTAGTATGATTACACTGATTACGTATTGTTCTGCCTTCTTTATTTGGAATCGAATGATTATTTCCCAAACACGAGATAAAAATAGAAGGATGCAGCAGAAGCTTGAACAGGTGGTAACAAGCTTTATGAAAAAAACAGTGGAGTTTGCAGAGGATGCTGATTTTTATGAGAAGCTTCAACAGCCTAGGCAAAAAAGTGCTATCTATCAAAAACTTTATACTTTTTCCAATAGCATTGAAGAACAAGTAGATTTTTATATTTTTGATGAAAAGTTAGAAATGCTTGCTGGTAGCACAAAAGAAATACCGAATTTTATTCCTAAAGATAGTCACATTTCTTGGGGAATTACAAAAAGGATGAAGGATAATCCCACAGATATTATTCTAGAATGTAATAAAACTTATAAAGATAATTTGCAACGTACCAAATTACTTATAGGACATACTATTTTACAAGATAACCAAATTAAAGGATATATTTTATTTATTTTATATGGGGATGAATTTATTAAGACCTCAGGGAGTCCTACTACTCAGATTCTAGTAACAGATCAGTATGATAATCTTTTTTTGGCTACAACACCAGGCTTTAGTAATACCCTAGATAAAATTAAAGGAGAATTTAAGGAAGAGGATAACTATGTTACCATAGATGGTGATAAGTATTATAAAGAAAAAAGTAGCATTGTAGAGGGGAAGCTAAGAATTTACACCTTTACTTCTGTTGGTAGGCTCATGAAGGTATTTATATGGGCGGGTCTTTTTTTTATACTAGTCATTCTTACTTTAAGTATAGCAATGTTGGTAATTGCTGAAAAAATTGCAAAAGAAAAGACACATATCATCGATAGGATGGTGGATGCCTTTAAAGAAGTACAAGAAGGTAATTTAGATGTTACCTTAGACATTAAATCCTATGACGAGTTTGAAATCATAGGCGAGTCTTATAATCTGATGCTAGCTAGCATCAAGAATTTGCTTCTTATTAACGAAGAGAGAGTAAGACAGACTATTTTATCAGAAATTAAACAATTAGAATCTCAATTTAATCCTCATTTTTTGTTTAATACCTTAGAGCATATTCGCTATATGGCAAAGCTAGATCCTCATGCAGCTAGTAAGATGATTGTCAGCCTTTCTACCTTGCTTCGCTATAGCATCAATAACAATCTTTCTGATGTGACCATTGCAGAGGATTTAGAATACACAAAAAGTTATTTACACATTCAACAATATCGTTTTTCTGAACGCTTTCATTATACAACTTATATGGAAAGGGGGACAGAGGAGTGTATTGTACCTAAGCTCATACTGCAACCCATTATAGAAAACGCTATTAAATATGGGTTTGGGGATAAAGAAGATTTAACAGTTAGAATAAAGGTTAGTTTTTTAGCAGATGATTTGGTCATTGTAATCTATGACGACGGAGTAGGAATGCAACAGGAAATTCTTGAAGAATTACAGCATTTACTAAAGCAAGGCAATAATACTTCTAATCATATTGGACTGTATAATGTTCACAGGCGCATACAATTAATGTATGGAGAAGCTTATGGGGTAGAGCTTAAAAGTGAGATAGGTGAAGGCACGGTTGTTAAAATCATATTACCAATCAACAAGAGGGGGAAATGAGATGCTAAAGGTGTTAATTGTAGAAGATGAGGATATGATTCGAAAAGGGCTTATACATACGATGGATTGGACAAATATGGAGTGTACAGTTGTAGGCGAGGCAGGAAATGGGCAAGAGGGGCTAGAGAGAATCAAGGAACTTATGCCAGATATTGTATTTACAGATATTATCATGCCTAAAATGACAGGTATTGAGATGTTAGAATTAGCTAAAGGGTTTGTGGATTTTAAAAGTGTCATTTTGACTAGCTACTCAGAATTTGGTTATGCACAAAAAGCTATTAATCTAAAGGTATCAGACTATTTATTGAAACCTATTGATGAAGAGGAGCTACTAAAAGTAGTAGAAAAAATTAGAAAAGAAATTAATGAAAAACGTACTTATAGTGAGCTTTTAGAAAAGACGAAGGACAAAAGTAAGATGCAACTTGTGGATCTAGATATTTATATTCAGCAGAAGGAAGCAAGTAATCCTTATGTAGAAAAAGCTATTACAGCTATTAAAGAAAATTATAGTACGAAACTTAGTATAGAAGCAGTAGCAGACACACTAGGAGTAAGTAGTAGTTATCTAAGTCGTAAGTTTAAGGAAGAAACAGCTCAAACCTTTTTGGAAATGCTCCATAAATACCGTCTTCAAAAGGCGATAGAGCTCCTTGGCCAAGGCTCTTATAGAGTCTATGAAGTCTCTGATATGACAGGTTTTAGTGAGTATAAAAACTTTTGTGCTATTTTTAAAAAATATACAGGTATGGCTCCTACGGAGTTTGCAAAGAATAAAAGCTTTATTATTCAAAAGGCAGTAAAATAAAAGAGAAGTGATTGGAGGAGATTATGGGTAAGTATACAAATTATATACTAGTAAGTGATTTAGATAATACTTTAATTGGAAGTGATAAAATTATTTCAGAAAAGAATAAAAGGGCCATTGCCGATTTTGTACAAGGTGGGGGTCAATTTGCAGTAGCTACAGGGAGGACAGCACAAAATGTTCTCCCTTATTTACAAGGACTAACTATTAATAGTCCTTGTATTCTTTACAATGGTGGAGGTGTTTATGATATACATACGCATACATTTTTAGCATGCCACTTCTTAAATACAAAGATACTTAAGCCTTTTATTGAAGAAATATGTAAGGCAAAGGAAGAGGTTTGTGTACAAGCCTTTGATACAGAAATAACTTATGTCATAAATGAAAATAGATATGTAGATCCGGTAATGCTAAAAGAAAGTCATCAGTTTAAGTTTGGTAGTGCAAAGGAAGTATTAATGAAGCCTTGTATAAAGATGATCATCAATGCCTCTCATAAACAACTCTTAATTTATGAAAGGCTACTTCGGCCTTTAGTAGAGGCTAAAGAGATTCATACTGTTTTTTCAGTGCCAACATACTTAGAAATCTTGCCTTATGGTGCCAATAAAGGAAGTGCACTTAAAGAGCTAATGCATCTTTTAAGAGTAGAAGATAAAATAAGTGTGGCTATAGGAGATTTTGACAATGATAGGGAAATGCTACAAGTAGCTACTATTGGCATTGCACCTAGTAATGCGAATCCTAGGGTAAAAGAGGTGGCTGACTTAGTAACAGTAAGTTGTGACGAACATGCTATTTATGAGGTTATTTATCACGTTATAAGAGATTTGGAGATGACAGAACTGTTTAAAAAGTAGTACAATAAAAGGAGTAAAAATGAAAAATATACAAGGAGGATGACAGATGCTTAAAGATTTGGTTTTAAAAAGTAGGTCTTATAGAAGATTTGATCAATCAGTAGAAGTAAAAGAAGAGGATCTTCGTGAACTTGTAGACTTAGCAAGGCTTACACCTTCAGGAATGAATAAGCAGCCACTAAGATATATGCTCTCTTATACAAAAGAAAACAATGAAAAAATATTTCCTACCCTCAAATGGGCAGGTTATCTTACACAGTGGGATGGACCAGAGGAAGGAGAAAAACCAAGTGCATATATCGTCATGCTCAAGGATACTTCGTTAGGTGCTTATGCCATGCAAGATGAAGGAATTGTGGCTCAAACTATTTTATTAGGTGCTACAGAAAAAGGGCTAGGAGGCTGTATGTTTGGGAGTATTAATCGAGGAGAGCTAAAAAAACAACTGGATTTAGAAGAAAAATATGAAGTAGCTATGGTAATAGCTCTTGGTAAACCTATTGAAGAAGTTGTAATTGATAAGCTTGAGCAAGATGGGGAATTTAAATATTGGAGAGATGAGAACAAGGTACATCATGTACCTAAAAGGCAACTAGAAGATCTTATTATAAAATAAAGCGTTTATTGTTTTTAAGTAAAGAATAGACATAAATAGGCTTTCCCTTACATAATAATGAAGGTAAAGGGGGAGGATAAAATATGGAATTAAAGATGTGTCAAGTTATAGGAGCACTATTTACTATTATTGCAGGTACGCTTTTACATTTTGTTTATAAATGGACAGGACAAAATATATTCGTTAGTTTTTTTGCACCCGTGAATGAAAGCACATGGGAGCATTTAAAGCTTCTCATTACACCTATTCTTTTGTTTGCTATAGGGGAGTACATATTAGGGGGAAAAGAGATTATAAATTTTGTTCCAGTAAAGCTGTTAAGTATAGTAGCAGGTATGCTAACAATTGTAGTAAGCTTTTATACGTATGTAGGCATTGTGGGGAACCATTATTTATGGGCAGATATAGCAACCTTTATATTAGGAGTGATTGTAGCGTATGGATTAAGCTATAGCCTTTTAGGGACTTCGTATTTCACTTCCCTTAGTGCCAGGCAGTATGCATGGATAGGATTAGTTATTTTAATGGGGTGTATGATTCTTTTTACCTGGAGTCCTCCAACTATTGGTTTGTTTAAAGAGCCTTCCACCACTGCATTAAAACCATAAAGCAGATACTTTTATAGTGAAAATAAATAGAAGTTTAAAGAAAAGCCAAGGGCGTTTAAAAGTGAGCGCTAACTTGGCTTCTTTTAAGTTAAGACATATTAAAGGAATTTTGAAGGATTTTAATAAAGAAAGAGTTGCACCTAGCTAGTAAAAATGATAGTGTAGATAACAGATTAAAGCTAAGAAGCCATAAAAGATGAGGAAAAAGAATGATTCGAGAGACTTATGAAAAGATAGTAAGGCAAGAAGATATACGTAAAAACTTAATACAACTTAGGCAAGAGTTAAAAGTAGAAGGAGTAGCCCCTTTGCTGTATTATTTAGGAGGTAACTACCAGCTATTAAGTAGTTTGTTAGAGCATGAGGATGCTAAGGTGCGTAAAAATGTGGCACTCATTATGGGAGAATTAAGATCTCCAGAGCTGAGAGAGTATTTATGGAAGGCTTATCAAAAGGAAGAAAAGCTTTTTGTAAAGGCAGATTATTTAAGTGCATTAAGTGGTTTTAATTATAGCTCTTTGGTGGGAAACTTAAAAGAGCGATTAACTTTTTTGACAGAAAACAAGTGGGAAGAAGCAAGCTTAAAGCATATTAATGAAGAAAAACGAGCTTTAACTAAAATGATTTTAGATTTAGAACAACCAGATAAACATACCTTTACAGGAAACGAGATCCTTTCTGATTTATTGCTTCTCACGAACCGTGACCATAGAGAGATAACTTTAGAACAAATCAAAAAG
This sequence comes from Sporanaerobium hydrogeniformans, assembly GCF_002735925.1. Lineage (GTDB taxonomy): Bacteria > Bacillota > Clostridia > Lachnospirales > Cellulosilyticaceae > Sporanaerobium > Sporanaerobium hydrogeniformans. The sequence goes on from NZ_PEDL01000015.1 coordinate 9,845, forward strand.
GGACAGGCTAAGGTTTTTAATGCAGGGGTAGTGGTTAGGACGAAAGATTTAAATGAAATTTTTGAAATTCGTACTTATTCTGATTTGCTTTTTAGATTAAAAGAAGTTGCGAAAGTAGATGATGATCCTGCTTTAGCTGCACAAGCGTTAATCAAGGGCGGGCTTGTAGCTTTCTTAAAAGAAAGACATAAGGAACCAGCACCCTTTTATTTTAGACTAGAGCTTAAAACGCAACGCTCACTTGATAAAAAAAGTATTTTTGCTAAGAAAATGGCAGAGGAGTTAGAAAGACTCTCAAATAGGGAGCTAATTAATTCAACTTCTAACTATGAAATAGAAATTAGGCTAATTGAAAGTAAAGATGAAGATTGGAATGTACTCTTAAAGCTTTATACCCTAATAGATGAGCGCTTCAGCTATAGAAAAGAAGCTATTGCAGCAAGTATTCAGCCCGTCCATGCAGCTCTTATTACTCGCTTAGCTAAGCCCTACCTCAAAGAAAAGGCAACTGTTTTAGATCCTTTCTGTGGGGTAGGCACGATGCTCATTGAGCGTCAGAAGCTAGTTGAAGCTGAAAACATGTATGGCATTGATAGTTTTGGAGAAGCCATCCTTAAGGCGGCTCAAAATAGTGCTTTAGCAGGATGTAATATACACTTTATTAACAAAAATTTCTTTGATTTTACTCATAAATATCTAGTTGATGAAATCTTTACGAATATGCCAACAGTTACAGGGCGTAAAACAGAAGAAGAAATAAAAGGACTTTATAAAAGCTTCTTTAGTAAGGCTTTAGAGTTCTTAAAACAAGAAGCAATAATAGTTCTTTATACGCGTAATAAGGAGTTTGTAGAAGAGGAAGTAATGAAACGAAAAGCATATAGCATTCGGGAAATGTATCCTATTTCTAAGAAAGAAAATGCATATCTCTATATCTTACAAGTTCATAAAGATTTATAGTAGGAAAAGGTCAGAGAAATTTTTGATAAGTATAGGAAAAATAGAGAGAGCATAAAAGAGAGAATGCCAATAACTTACTTAAGAATTAGGGGCATTCTCTCTTTTTAGGATAATTTTAAGGTCTATTAAAAATTTAAACCCCTAGAGTGGAGGTAATTTAAAAAGTTTAAGTTCTTTACTCAGATGATGGGTAAGTGCATCAAGCTCAGTAGAGAGACTCGTTACTTCTTCTACGACAGCATTAACCTCTTCAGTGGAAGAAGCAACCTCTTCACAAGCAGCTGCAATAGCTTGACTGATAGAGGAGGTATGATGGATACGTTCTACAATGGTGGCTTTTTTATGGTCTATTTCTTTTGTTTCATGATTGATAGTTTGAATTTCAGGAATAATGGTAGCAATAGAGGTTGCAATTTCTTGGAAGACTTCTGCATTTTTTTCTATATTATTGACTTGATTAATAAGATTTTCATTCATGCTCGTTGTGCTTGCGGCTAACGCTTGAGCGGTTTTTAAAAGTGAAGTAATAATGTTGGCAATGCCTTGAACGGAATTTTGACTTTCTTCAGCTAGTTTTCTGATTTCTTCAGCAACTACAGAGAAGCCTTTACCTGATTCACCTGCACGAGCAGCTTCGATAGCAGCATTTAAAGCAAGCAAGTTAGTTTGATCTGCAATGCTGTCAATCGTTTGAGTGATTTCACTTACCTTATTAATTTTTTCTTCAAAAGATTTCATTTCCTGCATGTAATTGGTAAAATTATCGCTAAACAAATAAATAGAAGAAAGAGTGCTTTCCATATGAGCTTTACTAGAAGTAGAGTGTTCACCAATTTGGGAAGAATGTGTATCAATATTTCCCATGGAATGTGCTAAAGTACCGATGTTATGTGAGAGGTTCCCCATATGGTCATTGATACCAAGTAAATCATGTGCTTCATCTGTTACGCTAACAGTAATTTCTTCTGTAGCAGCCACAACCTTTTCAGAGTGTTCAGCTAATTTTTGAGAAGTATGAGCAAGGGCTTTAGCTTCCTGTCTTACTCCCATGGTGAGCTTATGTACATCCGATAAAATAGAAACAATACTTGCTTGCATTGTTTCTAGGCCACGAGCCAATTCGCCAATTTCATCTGTACGTTTACTAATACGCGCATCCATATGTTTTGTAAAATCTTTGGTAGTTAGAAGGGCTAAATGGTTAACTACTTTATTGATTTTTGTGCTGATAGAGCCTACAGCAAAGGTTACTACGATGAGTGTAATGAGAGATAAAATAATACCGATACTGAGATTAAGCGTAATGAGTGCGTTAAATTCTTTGTTGTAAGGTGTGAGGTCAAGGCCGATAAAAATCATACCAATAGCTTCACCGTTTTTATCTTTAAGTGGTTTATACTGAGCAAGGTAAGGCTTGGCTTCTAATTGGAGTTCGGTAGTAAAGGTTTCACCATTTTCTAAAACCTTTTCTACAACATTTGGGTCAGCCTTCGTTCCAAGGAGTGAAGCATCTAATGTAGTGAGTAGACGTGTATCACCTAAAAATAAAGTATAATCAAAGGTGGTCCTTGATTTTAACTCATCTAAAAGAGGAAGTGTAGATAAATCAATTTCTCCTTTTAGAAGGGTAGTACCATCCGTGAAATAAGGCCCCGGTAAGGCCATTTCAGTGATATCCTCATAGTAATACATGTTGGTGTTAAGTTCTGTATAAATGGTTTTATCTGTAGCAATACGGGTGGAATAGACGGATAAAGACATGAGTGTTAACGTGAGAACAAAAAACATGGGAATGACGGCTAAGTAAATACGACCTCTTAATTTTAATTTCATTTTTAATTGACTCCCTTACAAATAATTGAATTTTAATTAAGCATATATTTATTATAGTTAAGATTTTAAATATATTAAGTAGAAAAAATGGATAAAATTTTTTGTCCATATATAAAAATAAAGCTAAATTTATGAAAGAAGGTAGAATAATGTGATACAAATAGGTAAATGGCATCAGTTAAAAGTAGTTAAAAAGACAGTACAGGGTCTTTATTTAGGAAATAAAAAAGAGGAGGTTTTACTTCCTCAGTCACAAATAGGAGAGACTGCTCAAGTAGGTGATGAATTAAATGTATTTGTGTACAGGGATTCTCAAGATAGGAAGATTGCAACACTGAACAAGCCTAAATTAGAGATAGGTGAACTCGCTTCGTTAGAGGTGGTAAGTATTAACCATATAGGAGCTTTTCTAGATTGGGGGCTTGAAAGGGATTTATTTCTACCTTATAAAGAACAAGTAGGGATGATCCACAAAGGAGAAGTTCATTTAGTTGGTATGTATGTAGATAAAAGTGACCGATTATGTGCAACAATGAAGGTTTATGATTTATTACAAACAGATTCTCCTTATAAAGTAAATGACGAAGTAAAGGGGATAGTCTATGCCATTAAAGAAGAGATAGGTATCTTTATAGCAGTCGATTACAAATACCATGGGCTTATCCCTAGCAAAGAGATTTATGGTAAAGTTAAAGTAGGAGATCATATAACGCTTAGGGTAAGTAGAGTGCAGTCGGATGGTAAACTAGAGCTGAGCTTTCGTAAACAGGCTTATTTACAGATAGAAGAGGATGCTAAAAAAATTATGGAAGAGCTAGATAAACACAATGGTGTACTACGAATCCATGATAAGAGCTCACCAGAGGAAATCAAAGCAATCCTTCATATAAGTAAAGCTGCCTTCAAAAGAGCCACAGGTAGACTTATGAAGGAAGGTGTACTAGAAATAAAAGAAGATTGTATCAAACGAAGCTGGTAGAAAAACTTTTTTCAGTTGTAATATACTAGACAGACATCTAAATAGTTTAAAGCTAATACTATTAAAAAAATTAAGTCTTAATTAAGTATGTATATAGAAATTAAAGTCACAATATAAAATTGTGGCTTTTTTATTTTTGAGAATATTACTAATTGGGACATTAGTAAAAAAGAAAATTTGTGATATTGATTATAATTATATATAATTATAACGTAGGTAATGGATAGAATGACTATAAGTACTAGGAGTGAAGGTAGATGAAAGGTTTTTTTTTACAAAGTAGTAGGTCTTTAAAGATACAATTATTAGCTGCAATGATTATTATTATTATTACGTTACTTTCACTTTTAGGAGTAACTAATTATTGTATTGCCCATAAAGGAATATTGGAGGTAAGCACTTCTTATAATCAACAGCTTGTTGAACAAATTTGCAAAAATATTGAACTGTACTGTGATGAGGTGATGAGACAAACAGATTCACTAGCCAATCAGTCCAGTATAAAATATTATGGGGATTATTTTAATACAGTTCCATCTAAAGAAACAAAAGATGATATTAAGAAAGTACTCTTTCAAACAGTAGTAGAACGGAGTGATATAGATGATATTAATATTGTCCATAATGATAACAATCTTGTATCTATGTTTGGATTATATGATGAGGAAACTCTTGGTACACTCTGTAATTATTATGGGGTCAAGGATATGTATTTAAATGCTAGAATAATTCCAATTATTACAACAAACAAATATGGTAAGCCTACTTTGTCTATAGCACGAAGTATTTATCGCCCAGATGAGATGCAAGGTAGTAAATACTTTATTATAGTGAGTTTAGATATCAATAATATCAATTCTATTTTAAATAGCATTTACTTAGGGGAAGGGGCAGGTGCCTTTATAGTAGATGCACAAGGAAAGAGTGGAAACATAAAAGGTCATAATAAGGAAGTAGAGCAAAGTATTCTTGAACAAGTTAAGCTACATAAAAGTTCTAAGTCGATTAATGAGATAGATACTATTCTAGGTAAAAAATATCTTGTTTCAGTTAATCCACTTAACCAATCAGGTTTTCGTATAGTAGTTTATAATCCACTCAATAACCTTACAAAGACTTCTGAAAATATAGGTAGGTTTTCAATATTCATTGTAATATTAGGGATTTTAGTAGCTTCTGCATTAACATTATATATCACTTCTAAATTTATGAAACCTATATCACAGCTTGTACACCATATGTCTAAAATTAGCACAGGGAATCTTAAGACTATTGATGTAAAACAAAAGGCTATTGAAATGAAAATCCTATATGAGAAATTTAATGAAATGATTTTAGATTTAAGAGAACTAATGAAGGATATTCATGAGAAAAATAAACTCAAAAGAAAGGCAGAGCTCTATGCTCTTCAAACCCAAATCAACCCTCACTTTTTATACAACACGTTAGACTCTATTAATGCGATGGCAGCGTTGAGAGGTGAAAAAGATATTATGCAAATGACAGTAGCCCTCGCAAGGCTATTACGTTTAAGCATTAATACAAAAAGAGAATTTGTAAGCATAGCTGAGGAAATTGAACATGTAAAATGTTATCTTAAAATCCAAAAAATTAGGTATGCGGATAAGTTTGAAGTTATATTTGATATACAGCCTTCTATTTTAAACTATAAAGTAGTAAAACTAATCTTACAACCCTTAGTAGAGAATGCAATATATCATGGAATAGAGTTAAAACCAACTCATGGAATAATTACGATTAGGGGGTATGAAAATGAAGGAAGCATTTATCTTGAAATTCTAGACAATGGGATAGGTGTGAATAGAGAAAAGGTTAATGAGATAAGGCAACGCTTAAAGGAAGATATTTTATTAGGCAATTGTGATAGTGTAGGACTTTATAATGTGAATAGCAAGATAAAGTTGTATTATGGAGAAGATTATGGCCTTAGTTTTGAAAGTGAGCAGGAGATAGGTACAACAATAAAAGTGATGATTCCTAAAATGATGGAGGTGGTCTAGTATGATTAGAGTACTTATTGTAGATGATGAGGTATTACTGAGAAGAGGGCTACATGCACTTATTCATTGGGAGGAACTTGAGTGTGAACTAGTTGGTGAGGCAGCTAATGGATTAGAAGCTTTAGATTTTTTGGAAAAAAATCAAGTAGATTTAGTTATTACAGATATTCGTATGCCTGTAATGAATGGACTTGAGTTAATAGAGAATATAAATATTAAAAATAAAAGTACTAAGGTGATCATTGTAAGTGGTTATGATGATTTTGTTTATGCAAAAGCAGCCTTACAGTATGGTGCTAGTTATTATGTACTTAAACCTGTAGATGAAGAAGAAATCAATGAAGCTATATTAAAGGCAAAAGAGCAGATAGAGGATACATTAAAGCTGTATACTTTTGAGAAAGAACGAAAACAAGCCTTTTTAAAAAAATTTGTACAAGGAAAGCTAAGCAAAGAGGTAGATGTACTAGAGCAAATAAGAGTATGGAATCTTGCTTTAATGGAAAGTCATTTTTGTGTAGCTGTGGGCCTGCTCAGGAAAGATAACGAACACAATATAAATAATGAGCAAGCTATTATAAATACTATAAAGGTTTTTCTAGCTAACAACTACAGCGGAGAAGTGTTTTTTTTAGAGCCGTATAAGTTTTGTATTATTTTAGGTTATACAGATGATTATTTTGAACCAGAGAATATACTTAATGAGCTTTTAAGAAAAATAGAGGATGAAAATAATGTGTGCTGCTACTTTGGAGTAGGTGGCATTTACGAAGGAATTAAGCAAATCGAGAGGTCTTATCAAGAAGCAATGGAAGCTTTAAGTTATGTTATAAACTACAAAAATAATGTAGTTATTTGTTTTGAACGTATCTTACATATTACAAAACTAAAATATACGTATCCTTTAGAGGCAGAAAAGAAGATATTAACAGAAGTAGCAAGTGGTAATGCAACTAGTATTGAGGAAGCAATTAATGGTTTTTTGGAGCAGTTATTTCGAGAAAAAATATTAACAATAAATGAAATAAAAGCAGTGTTAATAGAACTTATCATTGCTATAAAGCGCTATTTTATTGGTTATAAGAGTGAAGAAGGTACAGACTATAAGGAGTTAATTGACAGGGTGAATGAAGAAGAAAGTATAGAGAGAATGAGAGAACACCTACGTAAAGAGCTAGTAGGGATTAATAAAACAATTATTAAATGCAAAGGGAACTCTTCGCGCAGTATCATTATAATGGCAAAGCAATTCGTAGAAGAACATTATGCTGAACGTTTTACATTAGATGAAATGGTAGAGCAGTTATTTGTAAGCAAAAGTTATTTTTGTAAGATTTTTAGAGAAGAAACAGGAACTAATTTTAAGAATTACTTAAATGATTATCGGATTGAAAGGGCCAAAGATTTATTAAAGGATTCAGCTAATAAGAACTATGAAGTATGCCTTAAAGTAGGTTTAGAAGATGTAAGTTATTTTAATCAGCTTTTTAAGAAAAAGGTAGGACTTACCCCCTCAGAATATAGAAATATATAAAGGAGAATAAATAAATTTTAAAAGAAGATAATTTTACCACATAAAAGAGAATTTACACACTTTATTTAAAATGACTTAAAAAGTAAAATTTAATTATAAAATTCATATGCATATTGGATGGTAAAGTGAAAAAATGAGAGGGGTAATTATATGAAACAACTAAAAAAATATTTAGCTTTAGGTCTTGGTATTGTTATGGCAAGTTCGGCCTTAGTAGGATGTGGAAGTAACAGTAAAGAGTTATCAGGAACTAATAGCAATCAAACAAGTACATCTAAACAAGATGAAAAAGCTAAAGATGTAACAATTAGGTTATATATACCATTTAGTTCACAAGAGCCTGCTAATAAACCTACTCAAGAAATCGTCAATCAATTTATGGAAGATAATCCTAATATCAAAGTAGAACTAGAAGTGCAGACAGCAACCCAATATCACGATAAGTTAAAAACTGAAATTGCCTCAGATACGCTTGCTAATGTTTTTGTAAGCTGGGGTGGCAGTGAGCTTGTAGAAGCTGTTAAATCTGGAAAAGTGATGGATTTGACAGAAATGTTAGAAGCAGACCCAGAGTTTAAGGATGGTTTTCTTTCATCAGCTTTAACAGCTACCAATGTAACTTATGAAGATATTCCAGGGTTATGGGGTATGCCTCTTTCCAACGTTGCAGCAGGTTTTTACTATAATAAGGATTTATTTGAAAAAGCTGGTGTAGAACCCCCTACAACATGGGAAGAAATGTATACAGTTATTGAAAAATTAAAAGCTATTGATACCATACCTATTTCGCTTGGTGGAAAGGATGGTTGGCGTGTGGAGCATCTCTATAGTCAAATTTTTTACAGCTGGAATGGCGTTGGAAAATCTAAGGATTTAGCAAATCGTACGATGAAATACACAGATGAAGGGGCAACTAAACCTTGGGAAGTTTTACTCAAGATTAAAGATATGGGAGGGTTTGGACCGGATCCAGCTTCTGTAGATTTTGGTATGGAGCAAAACTTATTTAAGACAGGTAAAGCAGCTATGAACTTTAGTTTATCAGCTTTTGTAGAGACTTTTAGTGGGGCAGATTCAGAAATTAAAGATGTAGTAGGCTTTTTCGCAGCACCTACATTTGCAGACAAACCAGAATTTACAGGTTCTATATTTGCAGGTGGAGATTGTGCACTTAATGTAGCTGCAAATCAAAGTCCTGAAGAGCTAGAAGCTTCTTATAAGCTTGTAAAGGCTCTTACAGGGAAAGAGGGACAAAGTATTTATTTAAATTCTAATGCACTTTTAATGACAAGAAAAGATTTAGAATTGGATCCGAATAAAGTAAATCCACTGATGATAGAATTCTCTACCTATCTAGAGGTAGCAAAAGAGTGTGAAACAGATGTAACTAATCCAGATCCAGTAAGTGCGATGTTAAATAAAATTAGAAGTGTTGCAACAGCAGTTATCAACGGACAGCTTACACCAGAGCAAGCTGGTAAAGAATTAGATGATGAAATTAGAAAGAATGAGGAGTAATTAAATCTTTATTGAACCGGAGAATGCTAAAACAGTCTCCGGTTCAGTATTAAGGGGGAAATATATGCTTAATTATAAAAACTATAAAAAGACAGTTATTTGTTTTTTACTTCCAGCATTATTATTTTATACAGCCTTTCTCATTTTGCCTGCTTGTCAAACTGTTGTTTTATCTTTCTTTAAATGGAAAGGGGTAGGAGGAACAGTCTTTAAATTTTATGGTTTCAAAAATTATATACAAGTTTTTTCGGACAAAACATTTTGGCTTTCCGTAAGCAACCTAGTTAAGTTTCTGATTATAAGTATGAGTACACAACTGCCTTTAGGATTTATACTGGCTTATATTATTAGTCTTCAGCTTAAAGGGCATAAGTTTTTTAAACTTTCTTTTTTCCTTCCGGCCGTTTTGTCTGTTACGGCTATTTCATTAATGTGGCGAATGATTTTATCAGGTAATTATGGACTTGTAAATACATTTTTAGAGGTTATAGGTTTAGAGAGTTGGACACGTTCATGGCTTACAGACCCTAAGATATGCTTTACAGTAATATGTCTTATTAATACGTGGCTACAAGTAGGTGTAACATTTGTTATACTACTTGCAGGGATATTAAATATTTCAGAAGAAATGTTTGAAGCAGCAGAGATTGATGGTGCTACTCGATTTGATAAGATATTTAGAATTATTATACCGATGACTAAGGATATTATAGGTATTTGCGCCATACTTATTGTGACTAATACAATGAAAAGCTTTGATCTTATCTATGTACTTACAAATGGTTCTTTTGGTCCTGGAGATATTAATCAGGTACCAACAGGGCTTATGTATATTACTTCCTTTATAGGAGAGAATTTCGGAAATGGTAGTGTAATAGCAGTATTTATTATGATAATGGGTGGACTTCTTTCTTCTATGCTTTACTTTAAGTCCTTCCAAGAGGAATAAGGGGGAAGCGGATATGAGAGAAAAAAAATTATCACTTGGCAATGTCATCTGCTATATCATATTGATTTTATGGGGGATTATAACAATTTATCCTTTGATTTATACCTTTATTTCTTCTTTTAAAACAGAGACAGATATGTTTTCAAATCTTTTTGGACTACCTAAGGAGTATATTTTTTCTAACTACTCACATTTATTTACTGAAATGAATCTGATGCGCAATATAATGAATAGCTTATTTTTAGCAATAATGACAGTTACTCTGCAACTTATTTTTGGTGCAATGGCCTCTTATATTATTGCGAACTTTAGTATGAAAATAAACAATAAAATAATGCTCTATTTTATTATCGGTATGCTCATACCTGTACATGCCATTATCATACCTATTTCTATTATTGCAAAAGCTGTGAATGGTTATAATAGTTTCTGGTTCATTATTGCAATCTATGTAGCTACAGGTTTACCTTACCTTATATTTGTGGTAACAGGTTTTATGAGATCCATTCCTAAAGAACTTGTAGAGGCAGCTATTGTAGATGGCTGTAATGCTAATCAAGCTTTTTGGAAGATTGTATTGCCACTTAGTAAACCAGTACTTGCAACAATGGGAATGCTATCTTTTATAGGTGCATGGAATGAGTTAATTCTTGCCCTCGTTTTACTTAAAAACAATGCAACAAAGACAGTATCACTTGCCTTGACATTATTTGCTGGGGAAAGATTCTCTAATTATCCTGGTATGTGTGCAGCTGTTATTGTAGGTGTATTACCTACTATGATAATTTATTTTATGTTCCAAGAAAATATTATCAAGGGAATGACAGCTGGATCAGTAAAGGGGTAAAGAGAAATATACATCAATAAATTTAAAAAGTAAAAGAAAAAATAAGGAGTGTATAAGATGAAAGAATTAAATTTCAGACAAGTGCATTTAGATTTTCATACAAATAGTGAAATACTAGGTATTGGAAGTGAATTTGATCCTAAAGAATTTGCAAAAACATTAGTGGATGCCAAGGTAAATTCTATTACTTGTTTTGCAAGATGTCATCATGGGATGCTTTATTATGATTCTAAGCTTAATCCAGAGAGAGTCCATCCTCATCTTGTAAATAAAGAGCTGTTAAAAGAACAGATAGAAGCTTGCCATGAGGTTGGAATAAGGGTACCTATTTATACAACGGTACAATGGGATTATTATACGTCTAAAGCACACCGTGACTGGGTATGTATTGATACAGAAGGAAGGGCAATAGGGGAAGCAGGATTAGGTCCTCAAAATCCACTTGAACCAGGTTTTTATGAAACACTTTGTATAAATACACCTTATAGAGATTTTTTGAAAGCCCATGTAAAAGAAATTTTAGAAACCTTTGAAGGTGCAGATGGACTCTTTTTAGATATTGTATTCCCAGTAGAATGTTGCTGTAGTAACTGTATAAATAAGATGCTTTCAGAAGGATTTAATCCACATGATAAAAAAGATAGACAGTTCTTTGCGCAACAAAGTATTGATAACTTTAAAAAAGATATGACAGCTTTTATTAGGCAATTTAATAAAACATGTACAATTTTTTATAATCGTGGACATGTAGGCACACCACATAGGTCTGTAAAAGATGCCTATACACATTTTGAGCTAGAAACTTTACCAAGTGGTGCATGGGGGTATTTACATTTCCCAGCAACTATACGTTATGCTAGAACATTAGGTAAAGATTGCCTTGCACAAACTGGTAAATTCCATACTATGTGGGGAGATTTTCATTCTTTTAAAAATAAAGCAGCTTTAGAATTTGAATGTTTTAACATGCTAGCACTTAATGCAAAATGTATGATAGGGGATCAACTTGAGCCTAAGGGGAGCTTGTCAAAGCCAGTATATGAGCTCATTGGTTCAGTCTATGAACAAGTAGAACAAAAAGAAGCATGGTGCACTCAGACACCGTCATCAGAAATTGGTGTATTAACACCAGAAGAATTTATTGGTGCGACAGTAGGTGTGTTGCCTGATTCTTTACGAGGGGTTATTCGTATACTTCAAGAAAGTAGTTATCAGTTTGATGTTCTAGATACATACAGTGAATTTGATAGATACAGACTTATTATTTTGCCAGATGTGATTCCTGTATCCTCTAGCCTTAACAAAAAATTAGAACAGTATATGGCGAAAGGGGGGAAAGTGATTTGCACTTTTGAGTCAGGGCTTAATGAAGAAAAAACTCAGTTTGCTCTTCAGGATATAGGAGTAGTCATGAAAAAAGAGCAAGGAAAAGATATATATGGTCATTTAGTAGCTGGAGAGATTTATGATAGAGGAAATTATGGAGAGTATTTGATTCCCAAAGGAGTTATTGGAGCAGGGTTACCTGAGACAGAGCACATTATGTATACAAAAGGACTTAATGTAGAGGCAAGTACAGAAAGCACTGTATTGGTAGATGTAATTAGTTCAGTATTTGATAGAGATTATCGTCACTTCTGTTCTCATAGACAATCACCTTCTTCTGGTAATAAAATTTCAGATGGTATTGTAATAAATAAAGATAAAAATATACTTTATTTTTCACATCCTATATTTAAGCAATACAACTATAATGCACCTAAATGGTGTAAGACAATGTTGATTAATGGGATTAGGCTCTTAATGGAAGATAAACTACTAGAACATGAAGGACCAAGCACTATGCTTACTACTATCAATGATCAGTTAAGAGAGAATCGCAGAGTAGTACATTTATTACACTATATCCCAGAGCGACGCTCTGAATCTATTGATATCATAGAAGATGTCATTCCGCTTTATAACATCTCTATTAAAGTAAAAGTAGAGAAAGCAGTTGAAAAAGTAGTATGCGAACCTCAAGGAATGCCTATAGACTTTGTAATCGAAGAAGGCTATGTAAAATGTACTGTTCCTAAAATAGAAGGCCATCAAATGTTAGTTATATATTACTCTTGCTAGCGATAAAGTTGTACCACTCCTATATTATATATTGACATTCTTGGTATATATTGATATATTATGAATAATTAGTGGGTGGTGATGACGTGACAAAGGGACAGTTAGAAGCTAAGATTAGTGAAGCAGTTAGTAAGTTTGAAGTGGAGTATATGGGAAGAGGTCCTAAATCCATTCGGACTTATGTTATTAACGAGATAATTATTATTAGGCTTTTGGGCTTTCTTAACCCTTCAGAGCAAAAACTTACTGATAATCCTCAAGGCATTGAGTTGTTTAAAAAAATGCGCACTCTGCTTTTTGAAGGTGGGAGAGAATACTTGGAAACATTGATCAAGAATATTATTGATGTAGCCGTGATTAGCACTCACTCGGATATTAGTACGAGAACTGGAGAAAAAATTATTGTCATTACAACAGATTCTAATTTAGAAGAATTAGTTACAAAAAAATAAATAATATATACGGAAGACAATGCAAGGTAGCTTAGCTAAATTGTAAGTAAGCCGATATCCAAGAATTATTTCTAGGATATCGGCTTTTTATATTTTTATAAATGATATTTAGAAACATTCAATAAGGAGGCGCTATGGAAAAAGTAAAGCATTGTTTGAAGATGGGTGATTTTATACCTGCTTTATCAGGTTTGATTGGGAAAATATCACTGGTATCTTCTTTTGCAGTTGTTTGGGCACAGGAATTAAGGATAACGAATCCACATTTTGTATTTGACAACATACGATTGGAATTATTAATAGGAGGTATCATTGCTTTAGTAGTCGCATGCATCTCACCTAAAATAGCTCCTGCAGGAACCCTGGCGCCACTTGTTATATTGATTCCTTCGATGGTAAAGTTTGGTGTACATCCTTTTGTTTTGAGTATACTGGTAGGGGTTATTGGTCTTATTTTTATTAGAATGGAATTACTATCCAAACTTATTCTTTTGTCTAAGCATGTAAGCAAAACAAGTCTTACTCTTGTTTTTGGAGTATCAGGTGTATTACTATGTGTTCAAAAGCTATTTAGCTTCTTTAATGAAAAGTATCTTATTTTAGCTTTACTTCTCATACTTTTAACGCTTTGTTATGTTTACTTAATAAAAATGGATAAAGTTTGGATGATGATTCCCATTTCAGCTGTTGTCTCGCTTTTAATAGCTTTTTTAGGGGGAATAAAGTTAAACCTTATGGAACCTATGAATCCTTTAGTTCTGAATCCAATCTATTGGTGGGAGGAAGTATGGGGGATTGGTTTTGGACTTAACTTCGTTACAATTTTAAAAACCTTACCTTTTGCTTTTTTTGTGATGCTACTTTGGGGGATGGATACAGTTGCTATTACAACCTTATTGGAAGAACAAAGTAGCGAAGAAGAAAATCCAGAAGAAATAGACTTAAATAAATCTTTTATGGTAGTGGCTGTAAGAAATATGCTAGCAGGAAGTTTGGGAGGGGCGCAGACAGGCTCTTTGTGGCGAAGTTTTCTTATTCCACTTTTTATGATACAACGCCCCATGAGAGGAGCAACTTTTTTATTAGGTGGGGCATGTATCCTTGTAAGTTTATTTGGTAGTCCTATTAAGCTACTAGCCTTTCCACCTCTTGTATGGACTGTATTGCTCTTTGGAATATTTATGCCTTTATCCGTTATTGGATTCAATAAATGGCGAAGAAGCAAACAGGCACTACAAAAAATAGCGATTATCCTTTTAGCCGCTATAGGAGTTGGTTATAGTCCTATTATAACTTGGTTAGGTGCATTAATCGTTCAACATTTTAGTAAGGACGAGGAGGATAAAATAAGTAGTTTATTTTAAATAGAGCTATTACACCACTAGATATGCCATTAGTGGTGTAATACAAATTAAGCTTAAAGAGGGGAGCTTTATAGATACATCAATATATTTATTAAAATTATGTTGACAAGTTATGGAAAGCCATGTATACTAAGAGTGTATCAAGTAGTTGTTTATAGCTTTAAAAGATAGTGAAATTCACATGTTATTAGAGATTATATGCAGTACGAGGTGTAATCTGTAATAGTATGTGAATTTTTTTGTTTGCGACCATTACAGAAATTTATATTAAATAGGAGGTACCGCACATGACAGGTACAGTTAAATGGTTTAACGCAGAAAAAGGATTTGGATTTATTGAAAGAGCAGATGGAGATGATGTATTCGTACATTTCTCAGCGATTCAAGGAGATGGATTTAAATCTCTTGATGAAGGACAAAGAGTAAACTTCGAGATTACACAAGGTCCTCGTGGCGCACAGGCAGAAAATGTAACAAAAGCATAATCTATAACGAATAAAAGAGGTAGAGCTAAGGCTCTGCCTCTTTTATTTTTATGTCATTAAATAGTTTTAAATCAAACTTTTTTGTTTACATTTTATGAAAATAGGTTTATTATATAGACAAAAAATAGTTTTAATTAGAACTAATTGAGGTGAAGGTATGAAAAACTTAGATTTTATAGAGAAGTTAATGGTTATACATCATTTTACAAAGGGGTTATTTAAATATTCCTCCATAAAAGAAATAGAGCCCAATCTAAATGAAACACACGCCAAGATTTTACTATTTGTATATAAGCACAGCCAAAGACAAATGAGTAAAATTAATGAGTATATAGGACTTCAAAAAGGAGCTTTTACAACATCTGTTGATACTTTAATTGAGAAGGGATATATGTTAAAAATCAAGGATGAAAAGGATAAAAGATCTATGAACTTAGAGTTAACAGAAAAAGGCGTAGAAGTAGCAGATAAGTTAAAAGATAATTTATACAAAAATATAAATGACATGTTTGATACGACACAGGGAAAAGAGAAAGAAGAAATAAATAATGCAGTAGAATTATTATCAAGATTTTGTATAAACAATAAAAAAAAGCATTAAATAGGAGGGTCAAATGGAAGATAAAAAGATATTTATTTTAAAAGATGAAAGTGTTTCAAAAGCTATATTAAAGTTATCTATACCTATGGTTATGGGGATGATGGTTCAAGTTTTATATAATTTAGTAGATACGTACTTTATAGGCATGCTAAACGATTCAAATCAATTAGCAGCAGCTAATATAGCACTTCCTGTGTTCATGATGCTTATGGCTATAGCGGGGATTGTGGGTTCAGGTGCAGCTTCATATATATCAAGATGTCTTGGTAATAAGGATTATGAGGAAGCGAATAAGACTATTTCAATAGCAACCGGTATTTTAATTATAATAAGTATGCTTGTTATGATAGGGGGAGGATTAATGTCTCCGAATCTTGCAAAAGGTTTAGGAGCAAATGAAGCTACATTTGATGATACTTATAGCTATATAGTTATAATGTTTATAGGTTCAATACCTGTTATGTGCAGCTATGCACTAGGGCAGCTCCTTCGCTCAGAGGGGAATATAATGCAGTCAGTTATAGGGCTTGCACTAGGTACTGTTGTTAATATAGTACTTGATCCTATTCTTATCTTTGGGTTAAATATGGAGATAGCTGGTGCGGCCATAGCTACTGTAATTGGGCAAGCCTCAACACTATTCTATTTTGCTTATGCTTATTTTAAAGGTAAGACTACCTTAAAAATAAGTCTAAGACAATTTAAATATGATCAAAAGATATTTAAAGAAATATTTATAATTGGTGTTCCAGCCTCATTCAATCAAATGTTAATGGGAGTAGCTACTGTTGTTGCTAATAACATAGCTGTTGGCTATGGTAATCTAACTGTTGCTGGTATGGGAGTTGCGATGAAAATAATGACTATAGGTACCTTTGTATTTATGGGTTTCTCTGCGGGATGTCAGCCTTTAGTTGGATATAACTATGGATGCGGTAACATTTCTAGGGTTAAGGAGATTATCAAAAAAGGAATAATCATAACCTCTATCATTGGCCTGAGCTTAGCTTTAATCTTTGGTGTATTTGCTAGTTCTTTAATAGGATTATTTACAAGTGATATTGAAGTTATAGATAAAGGAGCTACCATACTTAGAGCCTTAATCGTTTCACTTCCTTTTGTTGGTGGTCAGATGATATCTACAACATCAGCTCAGTCAATGGGTAAGGCTATGGTGGCCTTTATCTTATCTATATCAAGACAAGGAATACTTTATATGCCTCTTTTAATTCTACTGAACAAACTATTCAGCTTTTCAGGATTTGTTTATGCACAACCTATAACTGATATTATTATGATAGTATTTTCATCTATGCTATTATATAAGGTTATGCCAAAGGATAGTATTAAAGAAATTTCTACAACAGAGGAATTTGTTTAAAAGCTCAAAAAGACAACTGCTTTAATAAAAGGATAGGGTTTTAAAAGAGAATTTGCAAAAATAGATTGTATTTAGTATCCCTATTATCCGATAATAGTAGAGATTAAAAAATATACAGGAGAAGGGGACATTATGAATATTTCACTAGAGAGTATTTTAAAACATCCTATTTTTGAATCTGCTCGTTGTTTAGCCGGAAGTCAGGGAATGAATCGGCACCTCAAAAGAGTTTCTGTATTTGACTGTCCATTTTCTAAAGAAGAAAGCTACGACTCACTTATAGAAGAGGGAGACTTTTTCCTTTCTTGCCTTGAACAATTTGATAATAATAAGGGGCAGATTATAGAATTCTTACAGCAACTTATTAACAGAGGAAGTAGTGGGCTTTGTATTGTTACTAATAGTGAGAAGCCTCTCCTTTCAGAAGAAGAAAAACAAGTTTGTGAAGCCCATAACTTTCCTGTTATTGCTTTTACTAACAATATTCCTTATGCTGTTCTTTTAGATGTTATTAATAAGCAAATTATCCACCAACAACTTAATCTGATTAATGAGTATAAATTAGAGCAGCTTCTTCGTTCAGGAGATGGGAAGGAGAAATTACAGCTGCTTTATAACATAAATCCTCATATTAAGTCTTATGTTTGTATTTTACTTTTAACAGGTCCTATGAATTCTGCTATTTCATTAGCACATGTTAAAAAGAGTTTTATGAATAAAGAGGATGATCTCTTTATTGAAGGGCAGGCTTATAGGCTACTTGTTATTAGCAGTACAGATAGTAAGCAGCTAGAGCTAAAAGAAAGGCTATTAACAGAAACCATTACTCAAAACTTTAGAGAGATCCATTTAGGAATTAGTCAAATTTATGATAAACGGGAAATCAACTATGCTTTGCAAGAAGCACAAAATGCCCTTATGTTAAGTAAGTTATTTGAGAAGCCATTTATTCGTTATTCACCTTTATCCACTCTACCTTTATTAGTAACCTTAAGAGACTCCCATGAACTACTTGCTTTTTATAATAGTTATGTGGAAACCCTTAGGATACAGGCATCTGACAATAATCTTGAGGAGCTATTACATACGGTTGAAGTCTATGTGGATAGGGGAGGAGATTATAAACGGGCGGCAGAACAAATACGACAACATGAAAATACTATTCGTTATCGGATAAATAAAGTGAAGGCCTATCTTAATCTAGAGCATGATACAATTGAATTTCATCAAATAATCGCTTTAGCAGTACAAGCTCAAAAATTGTTAAAGCAAAGATGAAAAATGTATAAAAATACACTCTAATTTTTAAAAAATCTACAAACATATCCTTCTAAAGCTGTAATATACTATTTTTATCAAACAATAGGGAGGATTTTGAGTAATGAGTGAAGCAAATAAAAATACATTTGAAACGACTACATTAGAAGCGGTTCCTTTATCTGAAAGGAAGAGTTGGATTAATGTAGCGTATATTCAAGCTGGGATTATGATTTGTGTTCCAAGCCTGATGTTGGGGGGGATTTTAGCAGAAGGGATGTCTATAAGTAAAGCGATTTGGGCAGGTATAGTGGGTTATACACTTGTCACTATTCTTTTTTGTTTAATTGGAATCATTGGAAGTGATTTAGGAGTTCCTACTTGCATTGTTGCTTGTTCTGCCTTTGGGAAGAAGGGGGCACGTTTTATTGTTAGTACGCTATTAATGCTTTCTATGATTGGGTGGTTTGCTGTTCAGACTAGTGTCTGTGGAAGTGCCTTTTCTAACTTACTAAAAGAGTTTACCGGCATCAACTTTTCACAGGAATTTTCAATGCTTATTTGGGGACTTATTATGCTTATAACGGCAGTATATGGTATTAATGCTTTGGAAAAATTAAATAAGTTAGCCGTTCCTGCTTTGTTTGTAGTGACGATTATTGGCTGTTTTATGGCGCTTAAGAGTTATGGTACAGCTAATCTTTTTGTAAATCCAGCAGAGGAAACAATGAGCTTTATAGATGGTATTGTTCTTACTGTTAGCTTTATGGCAGCAGGAGCACTTTGTGCGCCAGATTTTACAAGGTATCAAAAAACACGTAAGGATACTATTCTTTCTTCTTCTATTGGTGTGATGCCAGCAGGGATTCTTATGCTCATTATGGGAGCAGTTATGACACGTATTGCCAGTGAGTATGATATTACTTTAGTTTTCTGCCAAATAGGTATTCCTATTATGGGTATGTTAGTTCTTATTATTGCTACTTGGACTACGAACACTACCAATGCTTATTCAGCGGGTTTAGATGCTGTTTCTATTTTTAATTTAAAAGAAAATAAAAGGGCGCTGGCTACTATGTTAGCAGGTGTTATTGGTACATTGGCAGCCGTTATTGGCATGGCTACCCATTTTGAAGCGTTTTTATATATTTTAGGAGATATTCTCTTACCTATTATGGGGATTTTTTTAGCAGATTATTGGGTTTTAGCAAAAGGAAAAGCTGCAAGCTATAATGTTAGAACAAACTGGAATTGGAATGGAAATGGTTTAGTAGCTTGGATTTGTGGGGTATTAACCATTAAGTGTATTCCTGTAGGTATTCCTTTTATTCAAGGGATTGCAGTTGCTTTTATAGTTTTCATTGTTATGAGCAAGACAGTGGGTACAAAGACCTACGAAGCCCTTACAAAATAAGTAGTTGTTCTTATTTTTAATAAAATAACCACAGATAATAAAGGCCATGTAGGACTAGAAAGGATTTTTCTAGTTTTACATGGTCTTTATTAGGATATAATGCTATTATAATAAGTGATAATTCTGTATATAACAAATCTTAAAAAATGTGACTTATTAAAGAGAGAGGAGGGGCTTATTTAGGTATTATCATTCAAAGCGTCTTAGAGGATATAGAGTGGTTGGGACGCATACCAGAAGTACTTATTATGCCTCTATTTCTAAGTATTATTTATACGATTTTAGTAGGAATAGGTACAGCTATTGGTGCGTTATTTGGATATGCTTTTGGAAGGGAGACTAAGCAGACAATGTCATGGATAAAAAAAGGTATTGCAGGGATATTGGGGATTTTACTTATGTGGGTAGTTTTATGGGGAGCCAATGATTTACTGGGTAATCCTATCACAGCTACTTTGGCTACTCATAAAGTTAAAGCGTATGTAGCTGAGAAATATCCAGAGCTGGATTTAGAGGTTGGGAAGGCCAGTTATAATTTTAAATTTAAGACCTATGGGGTGAGTGTAAGTTCAAAAACGAGTATAGATACTCACTTTACCATAGAGTATAAAAAAGGAAGAATAAAATATGATGAGTATGAAAGCTATGTACAAGGCAAGTTTAATACAAGACGTAGGTTAGAAGAAGCTTGTACTAAAGAAGTCATTTCACTTTTATCAAAAATACCTCAGTTAGAGAACAATACGGCTATGGTAAACTTTGTAGATCCTGAGAGATTAGAGGAGAGTGAGAGGGAAGCATTAGAAAAAAATATTGTATTAGACATGCCCTTTAATAAAGAAGTAACTTCTAGTATGCTTATTAGTATTAGAGCAGAATTAAAGGATATAACTCCTCGAAATCTAGAAAATATATTAAAAGAATCCCATTCTCTTTTAAAGAGAGAGGGGTATGAATTTAAAAATTATGGATTGTTTTCTGACACCCAAGAAGCATTAGTGATGATAGATAATGTAACTTCGGAAGATATGGCAAACGGTCAATTACTCAAGGCATTAGAGGAAGCAAATCAAAACGTAAATAGTGAAGGATCTTCTGGAATGAGTGCGATGATTCGGAGAAAAGAAAAGTAAGAAACATAAAAAGGCATCCTAGGAGGGTGCCTTTTTAGTAGCTTAAGCTATTTAACAGGAGAAAGGGCTAATAATGTTTCATCTACGATTTTACCTTCCTTCATGATCAGCTTATTGTCTAGCCAAACAGAAGAATTTAAACAAATACCATCACAGTGAGATTTTGCATCTTGACCTATTGGAGGTGCATCAAAAGGACTTACATAACCAATTCCCCATTCTGTACATCCCCATACACGCTCATCTTCTACAATATTTCCTGTTAAAATAGCTCCTGGATTAAAACCATAAGCAATATGTGCCATTTTAAACATACCTTCATCATCAAAAGATTTTAAGAAACGTTCAAACTCAGTAGCTTCTGTACCTCCTGAAATCTGGGTAATGATACTGTTTTCTACCTTTAATGCAATAGGTGTATGAGGTACGTGACCAAAAGGTGGTGTCACACAACCATCAAAAACGATCGTTCCTTGGATACTACCAAACTTGGGCACAACATTAATTTGCCCTGTAAGCATATGAATAGCTGGATAAGATGCATCTCCACAGTCACATGCTACAAAATGATTGGGGTCAATTTCAAAGCTTACATCACAGCCTGCTGGAGTAGTGACACGCATTGTATGAGCTGCTTTAGTCATTTCCGTCACTTTTTGCATAAAAATTTTTAATTGAGAGGTTTCTACTTTTCCTACTGTACGAATAAGAAGCTCTGGAGTGAAATCTACTAAACACATATAGCGTAATTTCTTATTTTCTGCCTCTGCCCTTTCAAAAGGCGTTGAATATAATAACCACTGATGATTAAATTCTATCCATACATCAGCATGAACAAGTGCTCCAGCTAATGCATCAATCGGTAAGTTAGGGTCAGCAGCTTTTCCTACTCCAGAAGGTGTTGGGATAGTAATGACCATGGGAATAGCCCCTGCTGCATAGGCACTAGAAGCAACTGCCTCAACAACTTGCTCGTTAGAGCAAGTATCAGCAGTAATGATGACAGTTTCTCCTGATTTAACTGCGAACATCTCTTTAATTAATTTATCTGCTGCATGTTGTAATTCATAATGTAACATATCGTTATTCTCCTTATTTTTTAAGTTAACTAGCTTTAAGTATATCAGAGGTACAACTGATATATTTTGTATTAGTAACAAATTTTAGGAGTTATTTTAATAATATTTATAAGCAAAACCTAGGAGCTATCAAGTTATAATAAGCATAAAATAAGGAGGTATAGCATGTTTAACAATTTTATAGGTAACCATACACAAGAAATGATTGAAAACTTAATGCAGCTTATTAATATTCCAACTGTTATGGGGGCAAAGGAAGAGAAGGCTCCCTTTGGAAGAAATATAGCACAAGGATTAGACTATATACTAAGTTTAGCAGAAAAATGGGGGATGCAGGTTAAAAATTATGAGGGGTATGCAGGCGAAATTACTATAGGAACAGGAGACTACAGGGTGGGTATCCTTTGTCATATAGATGTTGTAGATGCTGGAGAAGGATGGGAAACCCCTCCCTTTAAGGCAACTATAAAGGATGAAAAAATTTATGGACGAGGCGCTATAGATGATAAAGGGCCACTTATCAGTTGTTTATATGTCATGAAATATTTAAATGACCACCAACTTATTCCACCTTCAACTTCTTTACGAATGATTATCGGTACCAATGAAGAAGAGAATTGGGAGGGGATTCAATATTATGTTGCCCATGCTCCTATTCTTCCTCATGTCTCTATTGTTCCAGATGGTAATTTTCCAGCAATCTGTTATGAAAAAGGACTACTTGATTTTAATTTAATCTCTAAACACCCAAGTGACGCTCGTTTACCTATTCAGCTCATTTCTATAGAGGGGGGCAATGGTAGGAATGTTGTTCCAGGTAAATGTATGTGTCAGCTTAAAGTAAGTTCTGAAGTTTTTTTAAAAGAACGCATTGAAGAACGTTTAGAAGCATTGAAACATACTCAGATAAGCTATGAACAAGGATTACTAACCATTGAGACATCAGGTAAAAGTACGCATTGTATGACACCTGAAAAAGGGCGTAATGCCATTGCTTTATTGATGCATGCTTTATATGAACTAGGTCCTCTTTTTTCTCACCATGAAATGGTAAAGAGCTTTAAGCACTATATTGGCAAAGAATATAATGGGCAGTCGTATGGGTGTGGTTTTGAAGATGCTTTATCAGGTAAATTAACTTTTAATATTGGTAAGATTTATTTAGATAAAGATAGCCTTATTATGGAAGCTAATCTACGTTATCCTGTTTCTACCCCTTATGAAGTAGTTAAAGAAGCTGTAGAGCAAACATCCTTAAAAGCAGGCTTTGAGTATAATCAAATAGATCATCTAGCTGCTATTTGTATGGAAAAGGATGCACCACTTATGACCTGCCTCTTAAAAGCTTATCGAATGATTACAGGGGATGAAATCAGTGAACCTTTATCTATAGGGGGTGCAACCTATGCAAGAGCCATTCCAAACGCCGTAGCTTTTGGTCCCTTACAACCCTATGAAGAGGAGTTAGCACATGAAGCGAATGAATATTTGAGCATCGACAGTTTATTTAAAATGACTGAGATATATGAAAGGGCACTAACTCTTCTTTTAAATGAACCTATTGATAGGGCAAATCTTTAACCTCTTTAGGTATTTTAGAGAGTAGCAAAAAAGACATCCTTTTATCGTAAAGGCTGTCTTTTTACATACCGCTATTAAAGTTATCTCTATTAAACTATATCACCTGTACAATAAGGACACTTAGTAGCATCAATATGAATATCTGAAATGCAATGAGGGCATTTTTTCGTTGTTGGAACTACTATTGTATTTTCAGATTTTCTAAGTTTATTCATCCATTGCACTAATAAGAATACAACAAATGCCATAATAATAAAATCAATAACACCTGTTATAAATAAGCCATAATTTATTGTTGCAGTTTCTGCACTTTTAGCTGCTTCTAATGTTGCATATTTTTTTCCATCAAGTGCTATAAACAAGTTTGTAAAATCAATTTTATTTGTTAGGATACTTAATACCGGCATGATAATATCCTTTACAAGTGAATTAACTATTCCGCTAAAAGCACCTCCAATAATAATACCTATTGCAAGATCAATCATATTTCCTTTTAACGCAAATTTCTTGAATTCTTTTAACATTTCGCTATTCCTCCTCATAGATGATTTTAATCTTCCCTCAACAATAATATACTGTTTTAATCCATCTATCAATATTATTTAATCAAAAAGCAATGCAGTATAAAGAAGAAAAAACATAATATTGATAAGGGTACTATAAGAATGACAAGCTAAGGTAATGTGTCCATCTAAAGGTAGATATTGACAAGCGGAGTTATAAGTACATAGATTGTTTAACCTATACTCATACTAAAAGAAAAAGATGCTAACACATACTTTGACTTTTTGAGGATAAGCGTTCAAAAAGGTTTGAAAAGATAGTAAATGTAAAGAGAATTATATCTATCAGAAATGGATTTATGTACTAAGAAATAAATTAAAAAAGGGGATATTTTGATGCAATTTAGAAAGTTAGAACCTAAAGAGATTGAGTGTAGGGTGCAATTAGTTAAAGACAATGGACTCGTTTTATTACTCTATAAAGATGCAAGATGTGATATGAATATACTTGATGAAACGGTAGGAGCAGATAATTGGCAACGGCGCCATGAGCTAGTAAACGGAAACCTTTTTTGTAATGTAGGTATACGTTTTGAGCGTAAGGATGGTTTGGGAGAATGGGTTTGGAAACAAGATGTAGGCTCCGAAAGCAATACAGCGAAAGAAAAGGGGCAAGCAAGTGATAGTTTTAAGAGAGCTTGTTTTAACTGGGGTATAGGAAGAGAGCTATATACAGCACCTTTTATATGGATTAGTGCAGTAGATTGTAATATTAAAGAGTATAAAGGCAAAAAAATATGTAATGATAAATTTGCAGTTGAAAAAATAACTTATGACGGATCAGTTATTGATGGACTATCTATTATTAACCAAACAATAGGCAAGAGAGTATTCTTGCAAAAACCAAAGGGAGATAAGTAAGAGTGAGCGTAGCAGCTAATAAAATAAAAAAGCGTAAGCATCCTTTGAATGCCAATGGAAACTTACGTTTTTTAATTTTAGATAATCGGAGTGACGTGACTACTACTCATCATCCCTGTTGTGCTCTTCTTTTTAGACAGAGAGATTTTAGCTGCAAAATAGATAGGACAATAAATAAATGAATAGTTTTAGTAGGACCAGGTGCAAGTATTTGGTCTTATTTTTATCGCACATAATTACAAAATGCAACACTCCTAAAGTGATATACTGTATAAATAGTCTATAAATTTTAATTAAACAAGGAGTGAAAAAGAATGAGTAAATACAATTCTTTATGGGAATATGTACAGAAAAACGGAAATCAGTCATTCAAATTAACTTTTAATGAAATTAAGGATATTGCCGGAATACCAATAGACCATTCCTTTTTGAAGTATAAGAAAGAATTGGCAGAATACGGTTATCAAGTAGGAAAAATATCTATGAAAGAACAGACAGTCGTTTTTAATAAAATTGACTAATCAATTCCAGTTTATTGTAATAAATAGCTGCTTAAGCTAGCAATTAAAAAGATAGTTTTAGGAGGGCCAGGTTATGCCTGGTCTTATTTTTTTGTTTAATAATAGAGCAGTTTTTTATAGTGATATTTACAGTAAAAAATATTTCAATCCGTTTCCAAAATGAAGAAATAAAAAGTAGACAAGTCATTGATATACAAGGGCTTGTCTACTTTTATCAGTCTACTTCTAATAATCGGAGTGACGTGACTTGAACACGCGATCTCTAGACCCCCAGTCTAGCGCCTTACCAGCTAGGCCACACCCCGATAGTTGAATGCCTAATCATTATATACTAAATACTAAAAGGTTGCAACTGTTATCTTTAAATTTTAGAGGATAATAAGGCGTCCTTCATATCACTAGACAGACGCCTTACCTATTAGTTTCTAAGTAAGCTGAGTTTACCTTCTCCACTAAAGTTTTGAATATTATAGAGGAAGAGAATATCTTCAAAACCATTTTCAGTAGCGTAGCTTTTTAGGGGCATATTTAAAAAGCGCAAATCAAGCACATGGATTTCTTCATAGTGATGCGTGAGAAAGGGGATCAAGCAGTTAGCATAAGAATCTTTAATAAGCATAAGCTTTTTACCATTATTTATAGAGCTTTTAATTGTAATAATAGGATGATTGTTATCTAAGAATACACTGTATTTATCTTTAGATTTAAGATGGGAGTATTCATAGAGTGTATCTGTTACTCTGTTTTCTGCTACATAAGTTACCTCAAGCTGTGGGGGATTTTTGAAATGGAAAAGCTGAAGGTTATCAGGCTGAGCAAAGGTGAAGTTTCCCTTACTAAAGAGTGAACCATAAAAGGAACTACTGGCATTGATAATATCAAAATCATTTAATTCTAAAGGGGTAAAACCTAGTTCATGGGCTAAGGTACGATAGCTGTAATAGGCCCCTAAGGTAGTCCAGTGATGGTCTGTTTTATAATAAATAGGTTCATTTTTCTTAGCAAGAAGAGTCTCAAGAACAGGGATAACTTTTATATCGCCTGAAAGGAGAGTAATAAAGTCTTCTAAATACCTTCCTTCATCATAAGGTGTAGCAAAGGGAGGAAGCTTATCTTCGAGTATTTTGGTAGAAGTAGGAGCAAGGAGTAAAGTCACATTAAAGTGTTTGGCAAAATCGTTAATATAGGTTGCATTTCGCTTTGCAAGCTCCATATCTGGTTTTATGAAGTTCTGAATAAAATAATGATCCTTTCCAATATAAACACCATTATTGTCTTTCTTTTGAAGAGTACGTTCTGAATAGGCCTTCATTGAGATAAAGTGATTTCTAAAAGGAAATTGGTCAGCGATATATTTTTCGAAATCTTTACTAAAGTCACCGCTAAAAAACTTTTCTTGAGAGAAGCTAGGCAATAAACTAAGGTTACGGTTTTCTAATTCAGAGAAGGCTTTATCCTTCCCTAAAAGTTGAAAAACGAAAAAGCTAAAAATATAAAGTAGAAATAAAAAGCCTACTGTGTAAGATAATTTATTTTTCATGATGGTATCTCCCTTAAAATCGAAAATATAAGAAAGGGTTAAAGGTAGAGTCTACGAGATATGCAGTACTTAAAACTAAAACAGCCAGATAAAAAACAGAGAGAATACTAGCATTTAAGCGTTTCTTTAAACGACTCATAAGTGGTGTTGCAAACAAAATAGACACTAGGAGAATAAGAGCATAGTTATTTATCTGATAAAGGGTAGAGGTATTAATAAAGACATCTACACCTATACCAAACATCACTTTGAGATAATCTAAAGCTTGTTCTAAAGTATCTAGAGAGAAAAAGACCCAACTTATTAAAACCACTAATAATAGATAAAAATGTGAAAAAAAACTAGGGAGTTTTTCTAAAGCTTTTAAAAGGAAACTACGTTCCAAAATCATAAGGAAGGCAAAAAAGAGCCCCCATAAGATAAAATTCCAACCTGCTCCATGCCAGAAACCTGTTAAAAACCAAACAACTAAGAGATTAAAGTAGAAACGTGGTTTACTTACACGACTTCCACCCATTGGAAAGTAAACGTACTCTCTAAACCAGCTTCCTAAGGTGATATGCCACCTTCTCCAAAATTCAGAAACACTTTTGGAGATATAGGGATAGTTAAAGTTTTCGGGGAAGTTAAAGCCCATCATATAACCAAGACCTACAGCCATATCTGAATACCCACTAAAATCAAAATAAAGCTGCAAGGCAAAGGCAATCATACCAAGCCATGCCCCAACTAAAGACAATTCGCTAAAGGCTGCCGCTTTAATTGTCTCCCAAAGCATACCGATATTATTAGCAATGAGTACCTTTTTTCCAAGTCCTTCAATAAAACGTATACTTCCTAAGCCAAATTTTTCCCAAGTTGTAATGCGATGGTTGAGCTGCTTTTCTACAGTAGCATAGGTAACAATGGGCCCTGCGATAAGCTGTGGGAACATGGCTACGTAAGCACCAAAAGAAATGATATTTTTTTGAACTTCAATTTTTTGGCGATAGAGGTCAATGGTGTAGGACATGGTTTGAAAGGTATAAAAGGATATTCCAATAGGAAGAGCTAACTTTAAAAGCCCTAGGTTTGTACCTAAAGCACCATTTAGGGTTGTAATAAAGAAATCTGAATATTTAAAGAAGCCAAGTAGAGAAAGATTGGTGAAAATAGAAACCATAAGACCTAGCTTAGGAAGCCATTTATGCTCTCTAAAATGAGCAATGAAGTAGCCACAACTGTAGTCTAGTACAGTGGAAAAAAGCATAATGAGAACGTAAATAGGTTCTCCCCATGCATAAAAAAAGAGACTAGCTAAAAAGAGTATAAGATTTCTTAATTTTTTAGGTACTATAAAATAAATACCTAAAAAGAGTGGCAAAAAAATAAATAAAAAAAGTAAACTACTAAAGACCATATTTTCACCTTACTTTATAAGTGCATTAAAATTTTTAACGATAGTATCTACAGCTTCTCCATCTATAACAAATAATATGTAATTCCCTTTAGTTACAGTTTGACGTGCATCAAAGGCTTCTTGAAGAGAAGGATAGAGGAACATACCCTCTGTACGTTTTTCAATGCCGTCAAGAACAGTTTGTACATCTTTACTATCTTTAACTTCAAATACAGCGTATTCATTAATTTGAGAAGACATAAGGGGCATTGTTACTTTATAACTCTTAAGGATAGAGGCATCAATACCATACCAATCTTTAAGCATTGTATCATCCAGTGTATTTTGTCTAGGTATTTCTAAATCAGATAAGACTTTATCATAGATTTCTGATGCACTTAAAGAAGAAACTTCTGGCAGAGGGGTTTCAGGTGTAGCTTCCGGTGTAGGGATTGGCTGAGTTTTTTCAGGTTTAGTTATAGGCTTAGATGCTTCAGGTTTACTGGTGTTAGGTTTAGAAGTCTGAGGTTTAGTAGAAGCCTCAGGTTGAGCTGTATTGGGAACTTCCTCTGTTGGAGGTTTGGAGGTAGATTGTTCAAGTGCAGGTGTTTCAATAGCTGGTGTTTGCTCAGGGAGATCAGAAGTTTTTTCAGAGCCACAGCCTGTTAGTAGAACACCTCCTATACTCAGGATTGTAAATAACATAATAAAATGTTTTTTCATTGGACATCTCCTTATCTTTTACATAAAATGATTTTATTCAACAATTAGACGGAGTTAATAAGTAAAAAGTTCCAATTATCTTCATATAACTAGAAGTTACATGTTTATTGTGGAGAAAGGATATGATACTATAAGTTAAATCAATTAAATAACTAAAGAGAAGTACCCCTAATAAAAAAGATAGAATAATTGATTTGGGAGGAAATGGAGGAAAGCGAATCTATGCTTCGACAATTAAAAACATTATTTATAAAAGAAGAATTATTAAGTGGTGATTTTGGAATAGAAAGAGAGAGTTTAAGGACAACAGCACAAGGAACTCTTGCTCTTACCAATCATCCGGAAGTTTTTGGTGATAAATTGACCAATCCCTATATTACTACAGATTTTTCAGAAAGCCAGGTAGAGCTTATTACACCTACCTTTAAGACAACTAAGGAGGTTTATGACTTCTTAAACGGATTGTATGATATTACTGCTCTTGAGATAGGTGATGAATATTTATGGCCTCAATCCATGCCTTGTGATATTCCAGAAGATGAGCATATTCCTATTGCAAAGTATAAAAACTGTAGAGAGTGTGAAAAGGCACGTCTTTACCGCGAAGAGCTATTTAAGAAATATGGAGGTAAAAAACAACTTATTTCTGGTATACATTTTAACTTTTCTTTTGAAGAAAGTTTTATCTTAAGACTCTATAATGCACAAAGTGAAGAAAAAGATTATAAGCTTTATAAGAATCAACTTTATCTTAAAATAGTGCGTAACTATTTACGCTATAGATGGCTTATGATTTACCTTATTGGTGGGGCACCCATTGTTCATGATACCTATAATAAAGAATGTAAAAAGAAACTTCAGAAAATTGGTGAAGATAGTTATACCAATCTAGGAGCTATTTCTTATCGGAATGGAGAATGTGGTTATCAGAATCAAGTGGATTTGTTTCCTGACTACACAAGCATTACAACTTATGTTAAGAGTATTGAAGACTTTGTGAAGCAAGAAACCATTCAAAGCTATAAAGAGCTATATACTCAAATTCGTCCTAAAGCAAAAGATAATGAAAATCTTTTGGAGTCCTTAGAGGAAGAAGGAATTCGCTACATTGAAATTCGCAGCATTGATATTAATCCTTTTGATAAAACAGGGATTGCACTAGAAGATTTAGAGTTTCTTCATCTTTTTATGTTGTATTTACTTACTAAAGAAGAAACTGCTTATGAGAAATGGCAAGAAGAAGCCTTGTTTAATCAAAGACAGATTGCTAAAGAAGGTCTTCAAAATGTGAAACTAAAAAGAGAGGGTGAGACCATTAAAAGTGTAGAATGGGCAAAAACCCTTCTCAATGAAATACAAGTGCTCAATGAGATATTAGGTCTAGGTAAGGAAGCTTTAGTGTTGCAAATGCTAGAGAGAGTCATGCAACCAGAAAAAACCTATGCCTATCGCCTACTAAAACGCGTAGAAAAAGAAGGTTACTTACAAACTCATTTAGCTTTAGCTAAGGAGTATAAAAAGAGTGCTTATGCCAATCGCTATAAATTACAAGGTTACGAAGATATGGAACTTTCTACTCAAATCCTAATGAAAGAAGCGATTAAAAGAGGGATTAAAGTGGAAGTTTTAGACCGTGCAGATAACTTTATAACTCTTTCTAAAAAAAATCATATCGAATATGTAAAACAAGCTACCAAGACTTCAAAAGATAGTTACATGACTATGTTAATGATGGAAAACAAGGTAGTAACTAAAAAAGTTTTAGAAAGACAAAATATCTGTGTACCAAAAGGGGTAGAAGTTACCTCTAAAGTGCAAATATCCTTAGCTACGAAAGAATTTGTCAATAAACCTGCAGTTGTAAAACCTAAATCCACTAATTTTGGAACAGGGATTAGTATTTTTCCAGAAGGAGCCAGCGAGGGAGATTTAATAGATGCACTTCATATTGGATTTGAACATGACAATACTGTATTAATTGAAGAATTTGCAAAAGGAAAAGAGTATCGCTTTCTTGTTATAGACGATCAGGTAGTAGGTATTTTGCACCGTGTACCAGCTAATGTAAAAGGAGATGGTATTCATAGTATTAGGGAGCTAGTAGCGCTTAAAAATCAAGATAGCTTACGTGGGAAAGGGTATAAGACACCACTAGAGAAAATCCAATTAGATGAAAGTAGTAGTTTATTTCTTAAACAGGCTGGTTTAACCTTTGAGAGTGTACCACAGAAAGATGAAGTAGTTTACTTGAGGGAGAATTCCAATATCAGTACGGGTGGAGATAGTATGGACTATACAGACAAAATACCTCAATGCTTTAAACAAATTGCAGTTCAAGCGGCACAAGCAGTAAGTGCAAAAATTTGTGGTGTAGATATGATGTTAGAAGATTATAGGGATGAAAATACACCCTATTCAGTTATTGAGTTAAACTTTAATCCAGCCATTCATATTCATTGTTTTCCTTATAAAGGGGAAGAAAGAAATATTGCTCAACATATTTTAAAGGTTTTAGGGTTTGTTGACTAGAATGAGGCGAAAAGATGTTTTAAACTTAAGATTTCTTTTCTATAAAGATTAATAAGAATTAAAAAAATGATTTATTTTTAAAAATTAAAAAATACTATATAAGTATATAAAAATAAGGTATAATAAAGAGGAGCAAAGTATGGACTTTAAGTCATTGCATAATAAGGACCTTTGAAGAAAAGAGAAGGGGGAATTATGATGAAAACAGGAAAAAAATTAGTGATACTTTGGACAACGGATAATCCTATTACATCTGAAAAAATGGTAATGCTTTATGCTATTAACAGTGCAATTGGTAATAGGTGGGATGAGGTAACTGTTATCATATGGGGAGCGTCTGCGCAGTTAGCAGCTACAAGTCCTTTAATACAAGATAAAATAGAAGCAGCTCTTCATCATGGTGTAAAGGTAGTGGCTTGTAAAGGTGTAGCTCAACAACTTCAAGTAACGGATAAATTGACTTGGTTGGGAGTGGAAGTGAAATCAGTAGGTGACTTATTAACAGATGCCCTTCAGCAAGGTTATAGTGTACTAAGTGTCTAATAAATAGCAAAAAAGAACAAGTATGTTAAAATTAAAACAAAATGAAAAAATAAAAATAATTAAGAAAGTATATAAGCTCTCAGAAATTTTTAGAGAGCTTATTTTATTTTTATAAAATATTTGCATAACCAAAGAGGATAAAAAAGCATAAAACTGTAAATCCTAATTCTTGTTAAAAAATATTTGGTGAATATTGTATACATGAGTTTACAGTTTTAATAAAATAGTGTAACATAGAGTTAATTAAAGATTTAAAATTATATTATTTCAAGACATTGATAATTATTAAACAATGCTAATAAATTTATAATTTTAAATTGAATTTTTTAAAAATTACATAAAAAATATACAAAGGAGATTAAGAAAATGGCAAAACAAATGATGACTGTAGATGGTAATGCTGCTGCGGCTTATGTAGCTTATGCGTTTACAGAAGTAGCAGCAATCTATCCAATCACTCCCTCTTCAAATATGGCAGAAAATGTTGATGAATGGGCTGCACAAGGTAGAAAAAATATTTTTGGACAAACTGTAAATGTTGTAGAAATGCAATCAGAAGCGGGTGCTGCTGGTGCTTTCCATGGTTCACTTCAAGCAGGTGCGTTAACTACTACTTTTACTGCCTCTCAAGGTTTACTTCTTATGATTCCTAATATGTATAAGGTAGCTGGCGAATTATTACCAGGTGTATTCCACGTAAGTGCACGTGCTCTTGCAGCTCAAGCTCTTAGTATTTTCGGTGATCACCAAGACGTTATGGCTACAAGACAAACAGGTTGTGCAATGCTTGCTACAGGCTCCGTACAAGAAGTAATGGATCTTGCTCCTGTTGCTCACCTTGCAGCTATTAAAGGTAGAGTACCATTCGTACATTTCTTTGATGGATTTAGAACATCTCATGAAATTCAAAAAGTAGAAGCTCTTGAGTATTCAGATTTAGCAGCACTTGTAGATCAAGAAGCACTCAAAGACTTTAGAGATAGAGCCCTTTCTCCAAATCATCCAGTAACTCGTGGTACAGCTCAAAACCCAGATATTTACTTCCAAACAAGAGAAGCTAGTAATAAATTTTATAACAATCTTGTGCCAATAGTGGAAGAATATATCAATAAGATAAATGCTTTAACAGGTAGAAACTATGGTTTATTCAATTATTATGGTGCTGAAGATGCAGAAAATATTGTAATAGCAATGGGATCTGCGACAGAAACCATTGAAGAAACCATTGATACTCTTAATGCACAAGGTGCAAAATATGGTATGGTTAAGGTACACTTATATAGACCATTTTCAGTGGATCACTTCATGGCTGCTATTCCAAAAACTACTAAGAGAATTTGTGTATTAGATAGAACAAAAGAGCCAGGTTCAATTGGTGAACCATTATACTTAGATGTGCGTTCTGCATTCTATAACAAAGAAAATGCACCACTTATCATTGGTGGACGTTATGGTCTTGGTTCAAAAGATACGACACCTACTCTTATTAAAGCAGTATTTGATAACCTTGCAAGTGAAAATCCAAGGGATCAATTTACAGTAGGTATTGAAGATGATGTAACGAATACATCACTTGAAATAAAAGATACACTTAAGATTGCTGCAGCAGGTACAATCAGATGTAAATTCTGGGGACTTGGTTCAGATGGTACTGTTGGTGCTAATAAACAAGCTATCAAAATCATTGGTAACCACACAGACAAATATGCTCAAGCTTATTTTGCGTATGACTCTAAAAAATCTGGTGGAGTAACTATCTCTCACTTAAGATTTGGTGATACACCTATTCGTTCAACCTACCTTATTGATGAGGCAGATTATATTGCTTGTCATAACCAATCTTATGTTCATCAGTATGACGTATTAAAAGGCCTTAAAAAAGGTGGAGTATTTGTTCTTAACTGTATCTGGGATCAAGCAGAACTTGAGGCAAATCTTCCAGCTGCAATGAAACAATACATTGCTCAAAATGATATTCGCTTCTATACAGTAAATGCAACTAAGATTGCTGGTGAAATTGGTCTTGGAAATCGTATTAATATGGTTATGCAAGCAGCTTTCTTTAATCTTGCTAACATCATTCCACAAGAAGAAGCTATTAAGTATCTTAAAGATGCTGTAGTTAAAGCTTATGGTAAAAAAGGTGAAAAAGTTGTTAATATGAACCATGCAGCCATCGATAAAGGTATCGAAGCAGCAGTAAAAATAGAAGTTCCAGCTAGTTGGGGAGCAGCAGTAGATGCACCTAAAGCACCAGTAGATGAACCAGAATTCATTACAAACATCTTAAGACCTATGAATGCTCAAGAAGGAGATAGCCTTCCTGTAAGTGCTTTTAATGGCATTGAAGATGGGACCTTCCCATGTGGTACAGCTGCTTATGAAAAACGTGGTATTGCTGTAAATGTACCAGAATGGATTCCAGAAAATTGTATTCAATGTAATCAATGTGCTTATGTCTGTCCACATGCAACAATTAGACCAATGCTTCTAACAGAAGAAGAGCTTCAAACTGCACCAGAAGCTTTTGTAACAAAGAAAGCTGTGGGTAAAGGCTTAGAAGGTCTAGCATATAGAATGCAAGTAAGTACAATGGATTGTACAGGTTGTGGCAACTGTGCAGATATCTGTCCAGCTAAAACAAAAGCGCTTGTTATGAAACCACTTGATTCACAAACAGAAGTACAAATTCCTAACTGGGAATATGCGATAAAGAAAGTAACTCCAAAAGAGGATTTAATGCCAGCGACTACAGTTAAAGGTAGCCAATTCAAGACACCACTTATTGAGTTCTCAGGTGCATGTGCTGGTTGTGGTGAAACACCTTATATTAAACTTGTTACTCAACTTTTTGGAGATCGTATGATGATTGCTAATGCAACAGGCTGTTCTTCAATTTGGGGTGGTTCAGCACCAAGCACACCATATACTACAAACTGTAAAGGACAAGGTCCATCATGGGCGAATTCATTATTTGAAGATAATGCAGAGTTTGGTTTTGGTATGGCAGTAGCTGTTAGACAAATGAGAAATAAATTAAAAGAATTAATGACAGAAATAGTTGCTTGTGATATTGATGAAGCAGCTAAAGAAGCTTTCACAGAATGGATAGAAACAATGAATCTTGGTGAAGCTTCAAAAGTAGCTACAGCAAAAGTAATGGCTATTCTTGAAAACAATACAATTACAGATGAGAAAGCTAAAGAATTATTAGCTGAAATTGAAGATAAGAAAGACTACCTCGTTAAACGTTCTGTATGGATGCTTGGTGGAGATGGTTGGTCTTACGATATTGGTTATGGTGGTCTTGATCACGTATTGGCATCTGGAGAAGATGTGAACGTATTAGTATTTGATACAGAGGTATATTCTAATACAGGTGGTCAATCTTCAAAAGCTACACCAACAGCTGCTATTGCAAAATTTGCGGCATCTGGTAAAAGATCTCGTAAAAAAGACCTTGGTATGATGATGATGTCTTACGGTAATGTATACGTTGCACAAGTTGCCCTTGGTGCAGACAAAAACCAATTAATGAAAGCTGTTCTTGAGGCAGAGGCTCATCAA
Organism: Sporanaerobium hydrogeniformans; assembly: GCF_002735925.1. Taxonomy (GTDB): domain Bacteria; phylum Bacillota; class Clostridia; order Lachnospirales; family Cellulosilyticaceae; genus Sporanaerobium; species Sporanaerobium hydrogeniformans. The sequence continues at coordinate 45,579 of NZ_PEDL01000015.1, forward strand.
GGACCATCTATCATCATTGCTTATGCACCATGTATCAACCATGGTTTAAGAGAAGGTATGGGACGTACAATTGCTAATGAAGAACAAGCAGTTAAATGTGGTTACTGGCACTTATATCGTTTCAATCCAGCATTAGCTGAAGAAGGTAAAAACCCATTCAGCTTAGACTCTAAAGAGCCAACAGAAAGTTTTAGAGACTTCATCATGGCTCAAGTAAGGTACTCTGCTCTTGCAAAACAATTCCCAGAACAAGCAGAAGAACTTTTCACAATAGCAGAAGAAAATGCAAAAGCAAGACTTGCTTCCTACAAAAGACTTGTTGACTAATAAATAATAAAAAAGGATTACTCCCAGTTTGGAGTAATCCTTTTTTATTTGAATACTTTTGTGAAAAAAACTTCAACTAAATATCATGTACTTATCACATAGCGCTATTAAAATACAATCTAAGAAGAAAAAATGAATAAGAGTAGTGAATTAAATAAAGAAATAGGAGTAGAAAAAGTTATTAGTGAGTAGCTGAAGAATTTTAAACATTTAAATTAGATACATAGGGGGATGTAGATGAAAAAGAAGATAATTATAAAAATAGGATTAGATTTTATTATGGCTATACTATTTATTCTTATGTTTAATAAAAGAGTACTAGGCATGTCTTTTCATGAAATAGGCGGTTTAGTGGTTTGTGTTATGTTTATAGCCCATCAGCTTTTAAATTGGAAATGGATTGTAACAGTAACTAAAAAAATAACAAGTAAAGACTTACCCTCAATAGTGAAAATAAATTATTTATTAGATATACTCCTTCTTATAGTTATGTGTGCAATCGCTTTAAGTGGCATATTTATTTCTAAAATCTTATTTCCTAATTTTACTATACAGGGTAGCACATGGAAAATAATTCATATATCTGTAGCTGGGATAGGATTAGCGCTTGTAGGTATTCATCTTGGCTTGCATTGGAGATTTATTATAAGTATATTGGGAAAGAGATTTAAAAATACGTTTAGTATACCTTTAAGAAAAGGAGTATGTGGGGTTACAGTAATAGTATGTATAGTTATAGGGAGTTATAGTATAGTAACTTCTAACTTTACAAGATGGTTGATGATGCCCTTTACCACGAGCCAAATGAGAGGGGAAAGGACATCACTTACAGATAGAGATCAGTCTATAACAGAAGAAAGGCATTTTACTCAAAATGGGCAAAGTAAATCAGGAGAAAGAGGACAGAGTGAATTAAAGAGAAAAGAAAAAAATCAAAGAAAGGAAAGTGTTGATGGAGAACAAAATAAACATGAAGGAAAAAAATCAAATGAAAGTATGGATATAAGCATAGGAACTTTATTACAAACGTTAATAACCTTTATGTCAATTATGTCACTATTTACAATTACAACTTACTATATTGAAAAAATAATAAGAAAAACAAAGTTAAAATCTAAAAATTAAATCAATAGTTAAAAGGGGTTTTCTGTTAAAGAAGATCTCTTTTTTAATTTAATAAAGGATAATTTTAAAAATAAATTGTTTAAAATTAGTTTGGTAGATATTAACAATTTATTACTGAAAAACATGGGAATACTAATCTACAAAGCATATTATATTTAAGACTTAGCTTATAAATAAGCTTTGTATAATATTTAACTAGTCAATTCATTAGGTTTCATTCTTTCGTTTAAGGTCAAAGTTAACAAAAAATAGTTTAACAAATAAAAAGGGTTACTGACTTTTTACAACACATTTTTCAAACTAATGGCAATAATGAGCTAAAAATGACACGAAATGTAAAAAAATGAATTGACTTACATTACATAGTATGTTAACATTGTAACGTACTAGTATATTAGCTAGGATTAGAAAACCATTTTCTAGGGGGTATATAATGAACAGTTTTATTAAAAAAGGAATGGCATTACTGCTTACAGTACCTATGGTGTTTGCCCTAAGTGGATGTAATCTTGCCAATAATGGTAAACGTATTATTCGTATTTCACATTCACAGTCTGAAGCTCATCCAGATCATGTAGGGTTATTGGCTTTTGAAGAGTATGTAGAATCTAAACTCGGAGATAAATATGATGTTCAAATTTTCCCTAACGAGTTATTAGGTTCATCAGTAAAAGCTATTGAGCTTGTACAAACAGGTGCTATTGATTTTGCTATTGCGAGTACATCAAACCTTGAAACATTTGATGATATTTATCAAATTTTTACCATGCCTTACCTATTTAACAGTGTAGAAGCGTATCATGCCGTAATGGAGAATGAGGAATTAATCAGTGGTATTTTTAGCTCTACAGCTGAATCTGGTTTTGAAGCAGTTGCATGGTTTGAAGCAGGAACAAGAAATTTTTATGCAACATCACCTATTAAAACAGTAGAAGATTTAAAAGGTAAAAAAATCCGTGTACAGCAAAGCCCTGCTAATGTACGTATGATGGAGTTATTTGGTGCAGCAGCAACTCCTATGAGCTTTGGTGAGGTTTATACTGCTATTCAATCAGGTGTTATTAATGGTGCAGAAAACAATGAGCTTGCCTTAACAAACAATAAACACGGTGAAATTTGTAAATACTATACTTACAATCAACACCAGATGGTACCAGACTTACTGATTGGTAACCTCCGTTTCTTAGAAGGTTTATCTCCAGAAGAGAGACAAATATTTGATGAAGCAGCTAAAATTGCAACACAAGTAGAGCGTGAAGAATGGGATGAGCAAGTTGCAGTTGCTAAAGAGCAAGCTACAGAAATGGGTGTACAATTCTTTGAAACAGATATTGAACCTTTTAGAGAAAAGGTACTTCCATTACACCAAGAACTTTTAGCAGCAAATCCAAAACTTCAACCTATCTATGATCACATTCAGGCGATTAACAATCAAGTACAGGAGGCAAAATAGGCAATGCAAACTATAAGAAATATTCTTGATAAAGGATTAGGAGCTATTTGCGCAATTTTATTTGTCTTTATGACAGTTGTAGGGACTTATCAGATTGTCACACGATATGTTTTTAATTCACCTAGCACTGTTTCAGAAGAGCTTTTAACCTACTCATTTACTTGGATGGCTATTTTAGCAGCAGCTCTTGTATTTGGTATACGTGACCATATGAGAATGTCTTTCTTTGCTGACAAGTTTACAGGTAAAAAAGCTATTTACTTATCTCTTTTTTCAGAAGTACTCGTATTTATTTTCTCAGCAGTAGTGCTTGTATATGGTGGAATAAACATTACACGCCTTACCTTAACACAAGTGACTGCATCTTTAGGTATTCCAATGGGATATGTATACATGGTAGTACCAATTGCTGGTATTATTATTCTAATTTACAATGTTCTTAATATGATGGATATTGTTGGACAATTAAATGAGGGGAGAAAATAAATGAGTATTGCATTAGTATCAGGCTTAATTATTGCGGTAGTATTAGTTGTTTTATTACTTTTAGGTGTACCTATTGCTATTTCAATAGGGGTATCTTCACTATTAGCCATTTTACCTACTTTAAACTTTGATGCTTCTGTGTTAACAGGTGCACAACGTATATTTTCAGGTATTTCAGTATTCACATTAATTGCCATTCCATTTTTTATCCTAGCAGGTAATATCATGAATCGTGGTGGGATTGCAATTAGACTTATTAATTTTGCAAAAGTTTTAACCGGTGGAGCTCCAGGTGCTCTTGCTCATACTAATGTTGTATCGAATATGTTATTTGGTGCTATTTCTGGTTCAGGGGTAGCGGCAGCTTCTGCCATGGGGTCTATTATTGGACCGGTTCAAGAAAAAGAAGGTTATGATCGTGATTTTTCAGCAGCAGTTAACATTGCATCTGCACCAACAGGTCTTCTTATTCCTCCTAGTAACGTTCTTATTACTTATTCTCTTGTAAGTGGTGGTACTTCTGTAGGGGCTCTATTCATGGCTGGTTATATTCCAGGTATCTTATGGGGACTTGGATGTATGGTTATTGTATACTTTATGGCACGTAAAAGAGGGTATCGTAGTACTGCACGTGTAACAATGAATCAAGCATTTCGTATTTTCTTGGAAGCCATACCAAGTTTACTACTTATTGTTATTGTTATTGGTGGAATTGTAGGAGGTATTTTTACAGCAACAGAAGGTTCTGTTGTAGCCGTTGTTTACAGCCTAATTCTTTCTCTATTCTTTTATAAGACAATAAAATTAAAAGAATTACCAGAAATTTTTAGAGAAAGTGCAAAAATGACAGGTATTATCGTTCTTCTTATTGGAGTATCTAGTATCATGTCATGGGTTATGGCTTTTACAAGAATTCCAGAAGCTATTTCTGCAATTCTATTAAATATCACAAGCAATAAGTATATGATTATTCTTATTATTAATATTGTATTATTATTTATAGGTACATTCATGGATACAACTCCAGCTGTACTTATCTTTACACCTATTTTCTTGCCTATTTGTCAACAGTTTGGTATGTCAGCTATTCAGTTTGGTATTATGCTTACCTTCAACTTATGTATTGGTACCATTACACCACCTGTTGGAAACATCCTATTTGTTGGAGTTAAGGTTGCCAAGACGAAGATTGAAAATGTTATAAAAATGGTTATACCTTTTTATGCCATTATTATAGCTGTATTAATGCTCGTAGCATTTATACCAGGTGTATCTATGTGGTTGCCACAGCTTATGGGCTATTAAGAAAAAGTCAGTATTTTTAGGTAAAACAAAATTTTAAATTATTAAAATCTTAAAAAGGCCTCATACACAGTTATTTAGAGAATTGTGTAGGAGACCTTTTTAGCATTGTTTGTATAGTTCTTGAGTGGTGTGTTTTTGTTAAAGAAGAAGTGCTATAATATAACTTATAAATAAAGAGGTGAAGTAAATGACAAAGAAGTTATTTTATGAAGATGGTTATTTAACGCTTTTTGAAGCACAGGTTATAGCTTGTGAGACACATTCAGAAGGTTATAGTGTCGTATTGGATAAAACTGCTTTTTATCCAGAAGGAGGTGGACAGCCTTCTGATACAGGTACACTAGGTGAAGCTAGAGTAAATTATGTTTTTGTAAAAGAGGGTATTATTTATCATATAGTAGATAAAGCTTTAGAGGTTGGTACAAAGATAAAGGGTAACATAGATTTTAATAGACGTTTTGATTACATGCAACAACACACGGGAGAGCATATTATCTCAGGCCTTGTAAATCAGCTTTATGGCTATAATAATGTAGGTTTTCACTTAAGTGAGGAGTATATGACCGCTGACTTTGATGGTGAATTAGCTAAGGAACAAATAAGTGAAATAGAAAGACGTGCTAATGAGGGGATCTATAAAAATATTAAAGTACTTACTCAATTCTATCAAAAAGAAGATATAGAACAGCTATCCTATCGTTCTAAAATAGAATTGCCAGGTGAAGTTCGTCTTGTGACTATAGAAGGTTATGATAATTGTGCCTGCTGTGGGATACATGTAGCTTACACTGGTGAGGTGGGAATGATTAAGATTATCTCAGCAGAGCGCCATCGTGGAGGAATGCGTTTCACTATACTTTGTGGGAAGCGGGCACTTAAGGGGTATACTAAAAAACAAGAAATCATAGCTGAACTAATGGGTCTTCTTTCAACAAAAGAAGATTTATTGCCTACTTATATAAAAAAGCTTCAAGAAGAATTAGGAGCTACAAAACAAAAATTAGCTAGCTACAGGCAACAAGCTTTAGAAATGAAAGCAAAAGAAGTGGCAAAGGTAAAGAGTGGTCCTATCTGTTTACTGGAGGAGGAGCTAGTAGGGGAAGAGGTTCGTAAGATGTGTCTTGCTTTATGCGAAGAAACAGATGAAGTATGTCTTGTATTAAGTGGGGAAGGGGAAATGCTCAGATATGCTTTAGGGGCAAAAGGAAAAGATGTACGTTCTTTATGTAGAGAATTAAATAAAGAATTTAGTGGAAAAGGTGGGGGACAGCAAGAATTATGTCAAGGGAGCTTAGTAGGGACTTTTGAGACAATAAAGGATTTTATAGAGGGACGGCTACTACGTTGTATGGATGAAAAGAGAGAGGGTATTTAATAGAAAATAAAGCTACATAACTAAGCAAACGTTTTAAAACGAGCTTTATTTATGTAGCTTTATTTTATTTATTAGGACTTTTGTTATTCTACGGTAATAGCGGATACAGGGCAAGAGTCAGCAGCTTCCTGTGCAGTGTCTTCTAAATCAGTTGGAACTTCTGGCACAATTGCATGAGCTTTCCCATCATCATTGAATTGGAAAACCTCAGGACAAAGAGAAGGACAAAGACCACAACTAATGCAAGTATCTTGATCAACTTTTGCTTTCATAAGTAAACTCCTTTCTATTTATAAGCGATTATAGTTAGTATAAACCATTCTAGGAAAAACATACTTTATAAATTTTATTTGATTAAAAACAAGGTTATATTATAGAGATTGGATGTTATTTATTTTATTTATAAATAGGATTTAAAACATAAATGTATCAATGTATTGAATAGTATAAATATATATATTACTATTCAGGAGAATAGGCCTTAGAATAAAGGCATATAAGGAGGAGTAGAAGATGGGGTTTTTAATAGAGGGAGTGATGGCGGTCACATGGCAACAAGTACTGATGTGGGTGATAGGTGGTTTACTGATTTATTTAGCAATAGGTAAGAATTTAGAGCCAGCACTATTGTTACCTATAGGCTTTGGGGCGATCTTGGTAAATATTCCTTTTTCTGGTGTACTTAATCAGAATTTGTCAAGTATCGGAAATGTGAATGGTATTATTCAGTGGTTATTTGAAGTTGGTATAGAAGCTGCGGAAGCTATGCCTCTTCTTTTATTTATCGGTATAGGAGCTATGATTGATTTTGGACCACTTCTTGTTAATCCCAAGCTTATCTTATTTGGAGCAGCAGCTCAATTTGGTATCTTTGTGGTTATAGTACTTGCAACTTTATTAGGCTTTAGTTTTAGAGATGCAGCCTCTATTGGTATTATAGGAGCAGCAGATGGACCAACCTCCATCTTAGTTTCTCAGGTTTTAAAAAGTAATTACGTGGGGACGATTGCTGTAGTAGCCTACTCTTATATGGCACTTGTTCCTATTGTCCAACCAATGGCGATTAAGCTTGTAACAACAAAAAAGGAAAGGCAAATAAGGATGACATATAATCCTAAGAAGATTTCTAAGCTGACACGTATACTTTTTCCTATTATTGTTACACTGATTGCAGGTTTAGTAGCACCAGCATCTGTAGCTTTAGTAGGTTTCTTGATGTTTGGAAATCTCATTCGTGAATCAGGGGTACTTAAATCTCTTTCTGAAACAGCTCAAAATGAATTTGCAAATATTATTACCTTACTTCTAGGTATAACTATTGCAGCAACAATGAAAGCTGAACAAATTGTCAACATTCAAACATTAATGATTATGGCACTTGGTTTACTGGCTTTTGTTTTTGATACAGTGGCAGGTGTTCTTTTTGCTAAACTACTTAATCTTTTTAGCAAGGAAAAGATTAATCCTATGATTGGAGCAGCAGGAATTTCAGCATTTCCTATGTCAGCACGCGTGGTACAGAAAATGGCTACAGCAGAAGACAAACAAAACTATTTATTAATGCAAGCCATAGGGGCAAATGTATCTGGGCAAATTGCATCCGTTATAGCTGGTGGTGTGATCTTAAGTCTAGTACCTACATTTATTTAGGGAGGGAAACAAATGAATTTAGTAAATGAAATAAATGCGCTTATTTTAATGGGAAAAGGAATGTTGGCTATTTTCACAGTAATTATAATTATCTTTATTATTATTACGGCACTCATTAAATTTTTACCTAATGAACCCACTGAAAAAAATTAGAAATAGCTCCATTAATTTGAGATATTGCTATAATTGCGTAATATTTATTTGAAATTTAAAATATTTGTTTAATTTGTCAGAAAAAAAGCAGCTATCGATATTGAATTTACATAAAATCTTGATATAATAGAATATAGAGTAAGTGAACATAATAAGGGCTTACAATTTAAGATTTAAAATGATTGCATAAGTGTTGCTCAATATGAAGAGTATATACTTATAAAAGAATTCCTATCAAAAGTTTACATGATAGATGAAATAGCAATCTAACATATATGTACTGGAGAGAACAACATGAGAAAAACAAAAATTATCTGTACCCTTGGTCCATCTACCGATAACGATGAAGTATTAAAGCAATTAATGATTTCAGGTATGAATGTAGCACGTTTTAACTTTTCACACGGTACTCACGAAAGTCATAAGAAAAATTTTGATCGACTTGTTAAATTAAGAGAAGAGCTTAACTTACCAATAGCTGCTTTACTTGATACAAAAGGTCCTGAAATTCGCATTGGTCAATTCACTGAAGGGAAAATTACACTTACAAAAGGTGATATTTTTACTCTAACAACAAGACAAGTAGAAGGAACAAAGGATAGTGTCAGTGTTAATTACAAAGATTTTGTAAAAGATATTACTGAGGATTCAGTTATTCTTTTAGATGATGGTCTTATTGAACTTACTGTTTCAGAGATTAGACAAGAAGAAGTTGTATGTAAGGTTATGAATAGTGGTATCCTTTCTAATAATAAAGGCGTTAATTTACCTAATACTCGCCTTTCTATGCCTTATCTTAGTGAAAAAGATAGATCAGATATTATCTTTGGTATTCAAACAGGCTATGATTTTATTGCGGCTTCTTTTGTAAGGTCGGCACAGGATATATTAGATATTCGTGCAATCCTTGAAGAACACAATTGTCATACACTTAAAATTATTGCTAAGATTGAAAATAGAGAAGGTGTAGATAATATTGATGAAATTATTCGTGTAGCTGATGGGATTATGGTGGCTCGTGGTGACATGGGTGTTGAAATACCAGCAGAAGAAGTACCAGCTCTTCAAAAAATGATTATTAAAAAAGTATATAGTGCAGGGAAACAAGTTATTACAGCTACACAAATGCTTGACTCTATGATGAAAAATCCACGTCCAACTCGTGCAGAAACCAATGACGTAGCCAATGCCATTTATGATGGTACAAGTGCTATTATGCTTTCTGGTGAAACAGCTGCAGGACTTTATCCAGTGGAAGCACTTCAAACTATGGCACGTATTGCACTGCATACAGAAAATGACATTGACTATATTAAGCGTCTTAAAAATAGAATGGATCATGAAGCAGCTAATGTAACAAGTGCTATTTCATATGCAACTTGTACAACAGCTCATGATTTAGGAGCAAGAGCAATCATTACTGTTACAAAATCAGGTAGAACAGCACGTATGATTTCTAAGTTTAGACCAGTACCACCTATTCTTGGCTGCACAACAAGTCCAAGTGTTTATCGTCAAATGAATCTTATGTGGGGTGTAACACCACTTCTTATTAACGAAGAAACTCAAACAGAAGCAATCTTTGAACATGCAGTAGAAGCTGCAGAAAAGGCAGAGCTTGTTGAAAGTGGTGATCTTGTAGTTATTACAAGTGGTGTACCATTAGGTGTATCAGGAACAACTAATATGATTAAAGTAGAAGTAGTTGGTAATATTCTACTCTCAGGAACAGGTATTACACATAAAACTGTTTCAGGTCCTCTTTGTGTATGTGAGGAAGAGGAGGAAGTGGAAAAAAAGTTCAATGATGGTGATATTTTAGTAGTACCTTATACCAGCAATAAAATTCTTCCTCTTTTAAAAAGAGCAGCAGGTGTGATTACAGAACAAAGTGGATTGAATTCACATGCGGCGATTGTAGGATTAGCACTTGATATTCCTGTTATTGTAGGTGCTCATAATGCAACTCAAATCCTTAAATCCGGTGCTATTGTAGAAGTAGATGCAGTAGCAGGAACAGTTGTGGCAAATTAACAAATAAAAAAGCTATTGTGATATTCCATAAGTTTATCTTAAGGAATACGCAATAGCTTTTTTTGGTTTAGATTTAAAAGAGAAAATGTGCGATAAGTGTAATAACAGGTAGAGTAATAAGTGTTCTTTCGATAAAGATAATGAAAAGCTCATGAAGCTTAACAGGTATCTTAGAACCTAAAAGAAGTGCACCTACTTCAGATAGGTAGATGAGTTGAGATACAGAGACACTTGCTATGATAAAACGTGTCATATCACTTTTAATAGATGTTGCCATAATGGAAGGCAGGAGCATATCAGCAAAACCAGCTACTAGAGTTTGAGAAGCTGCTGCTGCCTCAGGTACGCCTAAAAGTGATAAAAGAGGTAAAAATGGAAGTCCCAGTATTTTAAACAGAGGTGTAAAGGTAGCTAGCAAAAGTGCAATAGTTCCTACGGCCATAACAACAGGAATAACAGCTAACCACATATCGAGTACATTTTTAAAACCATCAATAATAATGTTTTGAAAGAAGCTCTGCTCTTCTGCTTTAATCAAAGCCTCATTTAAACCTTGCTTAAAGTGATGGCTAGTTGTGCTTGAATCCTTTTGAAGGGCAGGTTTACTTCCATCAAATAAAATATCTTTTTTGCGAGAAAGAGGTGGAAGTTTAGGAATAATAACTGCTGCAAGTAGACTAGCAACCGTGACGGTTAAATAAAAAGGAAGGAACATCGAGCTAAGGCCTACTGTATCAATCACAACTAAACTAAAAGTAATGGATACAAGAGAGAAGGTTGTCCCAATAACAGCAGCTTCACGTTCTGTATAAAAGCCTTCTTCGTACTGTTTACTTGTTAAGAGTACCCCTATTGTTCCATCTCCTAACCAAGAAGCAATACAGTCTATAGCTGAACGGCCAGGAAGGTTAAAAACAGGTCGCATTACCTTTATAAGGAGATTGCCAACAAACTCTAAAAGCCCAAAGTTAAGAAGCAAAGGCAGAAAGAGACCTGCAAATAAAAAGATAGAAAATAAAATAGGAAGTAAGTTATAAAGGACTAAACCACCTGTATCCATAGAGGTAATAGCTGCAAATAAACCTCCTACCACTGGAACTTGAGATAAATCAGTTGAACGATTAACTAAAATAATCATCACAAAGGTAAAAGCAAGTAATCGAACAATAAACCAAAGAGGCGAGACATTAAATAAAGTTTGTATAAAAGGATAAGTAGAAAGCTTCTGAGGTTTAAAACACTTGACATAGATAGAGCCCATAAATGAAATAGTAGCTAGTAATGCAATAATATAAAGCATAACGGGTTCTAAAAAGTTTTGGAGACTACTAGAAATAATGGCTATAGGTATTGTAACCTCTCCGTTGATAGAGAGAGGACATATAAATAGGAAAACACCTATTAAAGAAGGGATAATGAACTTTAAAACATTTTTAATATTTTTTGTTGGAGTATGAGAAGTATGCATAAATAGAACCTTTCTTGTTTTAAATTATGTAAACATATTATACCTATAGATGTAAATAAAATCAAGAAAAAATGTATATTTATTCATAAAAGTAGTGTACATAAGTTTTGTGAAACAAAAAAACTAAAAATAACACTTAAATTAAAAAAAGCTTAGTATCCATCGAATCATATGAGATGATTTATACTAAGCTATATAGGGAAAGGATATTAAAAACAGAACACAATAAGCATAGTATTTTTTAGAAGGCTTTGCAAGGTGGTGGGCCTTTAAAGTCTAAAAATAAGACAGAGTTCTTTAAAGTTATGGGATATTTTTAGTTTTTATAAGGGATGGTTTGAAACCCTGGGTATTCATGTAGTATAATAGGGGCAATAGGTGAAATGAACTATTTGATAAAGGAGCTGAACATGGAAAAATTAAAACAAGAGCTTATGCATTATAAGTGGGTTTTTATTATAGGTTTAGTTGTGGCTATTATATTAGGCATAATAGGTGCAAACTTACATGTATTTGCCTTTATGAGTTATAAGGCGCAAGGAGACACAGATCGTATTATAGAACTTTTAAAAGATGATATAAAAAACACAAGAAGACAAGATGATTGGTATTATAAAGAAGGTGTAAATTATTTATTAATAGAAGAAAGTGAGGAAGGTTTAAGTTTTTTAGAAGAAAACCTAGCAAACTTTATTTTAGATAGACAATATGATATTATTGCATTTTATAATAAAAAACAGTTAAGCTTTAAAAACCCTAATGCATTTATGGATATTTTAATGCAAGATGTGGGACATTTAGCGTGTAAAACTTACCTGCAACGAATGACACCAGAGGCATTGGATGAGGCACTTTTTTATTACTATGGCACTAAGCCAGCGGTAGATGTTACTTTCATTGACACACTAAGTACACTACTAGGAAGTTATCCCAATAAAATCCCTTTGAATAAGTTTCAATTTAGTTTATATGAGGTATTAGTTTTAGAAGGTGAAACATTAACAGATAAGAAGAGTATTCTTTTTAGTAAGTCTGAAAGTGAGAAAGCAAGAGAATTATTTTTTAAAAAACTTAAGACCCATCCTGTAGAATTAGATACTTTGAAACAATGGGTAGAGTTCTTAAATAAGAATCAAGTTTTAAGACCACAAGAATATGTAGAATTTAATACCAAGTATTCAGAACTCCAACTTGCACGTCAGGGTTTGAAAGATTTAGAGACAAAGGAAATTGACCTTAATAATCAAAAGGAAGCTATTGAGCTTCAGTTAGGAGACAAATTTAAACTACTAGAACAGCAGCAAAAAAGCTGTGAAGCTCTTAAAGGTGAAATAAGTACTCTCGAAAGCAAATTAGAGGGTTTAGCTGACTATGCCTATATGGCCCTCTATATTGAGACTTCTGCAGGACTTGGAAATGGAGAGTATGAAGCGTCTATTCCGAAAAAAAATATCTTTGGAAATTATAAACCCTCTAGTCAAAAGTATATTGTTAAATTAACAAATACAGAATTTTATAAAGAAGGTGTCTATTATTTAGATGTCTACTTAAAGGGAACAAAGAGTAATAAAAAAGGAAATGAGTATCCTTATTACGTAGAAGTATCCAATCAGGAATTAATGAATATGGAGGCTCTTCAGGGAGAGAGGCAAGAAAAAGTTAATAAACTAAATGTTTTAAATACAGAACTTAAGCAATTAGAGACAGAAGTAGAAACAATGAAAACAGAACTTGGTTATGAACAAAATCGTAAGGATTTAGTAGAGCTTGTTCAAAGACGTCAGGAATTTGCTAAGAAATTAGATGAAAAAGTAATAGAAATTAAAAACTTATTTGGGATAGGGACCATTCATCTACCAGAGTAGTAAGGGAGGAAAAAAATGTTATCAGGTGAAGAATTTCAAAAGAAATGTGAGCTTTATAGAATACTATTAATAAATCCACTTAAAGCAATAGAAGAGATTGGCAGGATTCGTGAGATTGACTTTGTGCAAATTGCTCTTGTAACGATTTTAGGCATAGCTATTGGACTTATTACCTCGGGTGTAGGTGGATTAGGGAATGTAATAAGTATTCCTCTTTCTATTTTTATAGGAGGGGCTATTTTGCTTTTATTTACCCTTATAGCAGGAGGAAAGATAGATTATATAGGAATGGTAAATTTTTCTGCTTATTTAGCCATATTTACTGTGCTTGCTAGTTTATTCCATCGTGTACCTTTTATAGGTCAAGGAGTAGGGCTTTTAGCAAGCCTCTATAGTATTTATCTTATTTATATTGGACTCCCTTTATTAGTAGAAGCTAGAAGTGAAGTGATGAAGGTTATAGCGATTATTTTCATTATCCTTGTAGCCTTTGGCTTTGTTTTGAGTTTTGTATGGCGATTAGGGTTTATATTTTTGAATTTTATTTTCTGATGAGACAAGTATACATTGAACAGGTAACAACATAATTGTAAAAACCTCTAAATTTGTGAATAACTTCACTGTTTTAGAGGTTTTTTGTGAATAAAATTATTTTACTTTTTGCTTAGTATTGAGTTTGGTTCTAAAGAGAAGATGGTGTAAGGCATTTGCATTAAAAGGTATAAGTGGATAGAGGTAGGGTTCATCTGTAAAGGTTTTAGTAAAGGCAAGACAGCAAACGTTAAGGATAACAGAAAGAATAAAACCAAGGGTTCCCCAAAAACCTGTAAGTATTATCATAACTATACGTGCAAATTTAAAAGCATAGCTAAGTTCTAGGCTAGGCTGAGTAAAACTTGAGAGAGCTACCACTGCCATATAGAGAATGGTGTGGGGGATAAACCACCCTGTTTTTACCGCAAAGTCACCTAAAATAAGTCCACCTATAATGGAAAGAGAAGCTCCTAAAGCATCTGGTGTATTAAGAGATGCTAATTTCAAACCATCTACAGCAATTTCCAAGATGATAAATTGGATAAAAATAGGAATAGGGTAGGGGTCTGTAGGGAGTAAAAAAGAAAAATGATTAGAAAACCACTGAGGATTATCTGTAAAAAGTACAAATAAAGGTGTTAAAAGTAAGTTGCTAAGAAATACAATATAGCGAACCAAGCGTAAATAATTTCCTGTAAAAACAGGTAAATAGTAATCATCTACAGATTGCATAAAATCAAAAATATTAGTAGGCAAGATAAGAGCGGTAGGGGTGTTATCTACTAATATAATGACTTTACCTTCCATAAGATGAGCAGCTGCCACATCAGGTCTTTCTGTATAGCGCACCTTTGGAAAGGGGTTAAACCAAGATTTGGAATGAACAGCTTCAACAAGGCTTTGGTCTCCCATAGTAAGAGCATCTACTTGTAAGTCTGTAATTAACTTTTTTACGTGTTTAAACGTTTTTTTATCTACTTTATCACGCATATAACCAATGACTACGTCCGTTCGAGAGGTTTCACCTACACTATGCATTTCAAAAGTAAGGCGGGGATCTCTAATACGTCTACGAATAAGTGCGGTATTGCAAACAAGCGTCTCTACAAAACCATCATGAGAGCCACGAAGTACTTTTTCCTTAGCAGGTTCCTCTGTGCCGCGAGCTGGATAGGTACGAAAGTCTAAAAGAAGAGCTTCATTAAAACCAGGTCCAAGAAGTAAGGTTTGCCCTGAGAGAATACCTGTAATCATAAGCTCGATATCGGTCTCATAAGAAACCTCGATAGAGCTTATGGCTTTTTCAGCTAAGTCCCTAGCCGTTTTAATGGTTCTAAAGTCTTCATCTTTGAGGTTATACATATCACGTCTTACGTATTCGAGCACGCTATCCTTTACAAAACCATCTAAATAGTAAAGATAAAAGGTTGTATGATGAACGTTAATAATACGTTCTAAAACGTCAAAGCTTTCGCCTATTCTAAGACTTGTTTTGATTTTCAAAAGATTATCTTCAAAATCATGTGTAATTTTCATGTTTTCACCACCAGGAGTTTAAATTAAGAGAGTTTTAAGCGTTTTTGTAACTACTTAGTAGAGTATACGAATTTAGAAAAAATATACAAAGCCTCTAGGGTTTCCTTAAAGGGTATGTTATACTGATGATAACGTGTTAAAATTAACTAATGAAGGTGACAAAATGAATGAGGACAGACTGTTTATGGAGGAGGCACTTCTAGAGGCAGAAAAAGCCTATACTTTAGATGAAACACCTATTGGGGCAGTTATCGTTTATGAAGGGAAAATTATTGGCAGGGGATATAATAGGAGAAATACAGATAAGAATGCTTTAGCTCATGCAGAAATTTTAGCTATTCATGAGGCATGTCAGTATATAGGTGATTGGCGTTTAGAAGGCTGTACAATATATATTACATTAGAGCCTTGCCCCATGTGTGCAGGTGCTATTGTACAAGCGCGTATCCCAAGAGTAGTCTTCGGCGCAAAAAGCCCAAAGGCTGGCTTTGGTGGTTCTGTCCTTAATATTTTGCAGCTCCAGGAGCTGAATCATCAATGTGAAGTGGTTGAAGGGGTAGGCGAAGAGAAAGCAAGCCAAATGCTAAAAAACTATTTTAGAGAGATGAGGAAAAAGACACTAAACTAAAAGGCGGAGGGAAACAAATGGCAACATATCCAAGACATAAAAAAGCAAGAATGTTAAGAGATTTTATGATTGAAACCAACGTAGTAGGCATGTTTAAAGAAGATGAAGCAGAAAACACCATCTTTTTTAGAACGGCATATCCTATGGAAGGGGATAGTGTACAAGTTGTAATCAATATAGATGATACACCTTATGCAGGCGTGCAAAGCTTGCTTTTTAAGGATGTAGCCCCAGAGAAAAAGGAGGCTGTCCTTGAAATGCTTAATCAGTTTAATTTGAAATATCCAACGATGAAATATGTTTTAACGCAAGACCACTGCATCATTGCCTCTATGTTCTTTACAGGACTTGAAGCTCAGTTTAATGCCAATATGGTATTGGGGACAACGATAGAAATGCTGAAGAAAATTGCAAGTGAACATTATGGTCTACTTAAAAAATTAGTAGTAGAGGTATAAGACTTTAAAGGAGCCATAGGCTCCTTTTTATGTTTGTTTTAAATAGAGTATCTTAAGCTAAAGAAGCTTTCTTTGGGGAAGAGCCCATAGTGATTTGTTAAGATATAAAAAAAGAAAAGGGGAATAAAAATGTTAAGATTAAGGCCATTTAAGATGAGTGATGCAACTTATTTAGCAAATTGGATACAAGATGAAAGAAGCTTTAACATGTGGAGTGCAAATAAATTGAAGTATCCTTTATCAGAAGAGCAGATAAAGGGTTATAAAGAAATGTATGAGATAGATGAGTTTGGATGGATTTTTACAGCTTTAAATGAGAAAGGTACACCAGTGGGACACTTTCTGATGCGAATGGCAGATTATAAGAAGGAGAGTGTGCACTTTGGTTTTATTATAGTAGATCCTAGTCTAAGAGGAAAAGGATATGGTGTAGAAATGGTAAGCTTAGGGGTTCACTATGCTTTTGAAATACTTAAGGTAAGAAGAGTAACTTTAGGTGTATTTGACACCAACCCAGCAGCAGAAGCTTGCTATAAAAAAGTAGGATTCGTTACAGAAACCTATAACAAAGGTGTTTTTAACTATAAGGACGAAAAATGGGGCATATTTAATATGGCTATTCAAAGAGAGAAAAGTTAAAAAATCCCCCTAGAACAATGAGAGAGTAGTCTAGGGGGATTTTATTATTTTGTATAATTATCAAAGTAACCTTGAATGTAAATGATAGGAGTACCTTTATCACCACTTCCACTTGTTAAGTCTGAAAGTGAACCAATAAGGTCTGTTAATCTTCTAGGAGTAGTGCCTTGAGCTGCCATACTACCTACAAGATCAGTTTCTTTATTACGAATATAATCAGAAATAGCTTCTTTAAGAGCATCACCACTTAAATGAGCAAAGTCGTTGTCAGCTAAGTATTTAAGCTTAACTTCATTAGGTTGACCATCAAGTCCTTTGGTATAAGCAGGAGAAACAACTGGGTCAGCAAGTTCCCATATTTTACCCACAGGATCTTTGAAAGCCCCATCTCCATAAACCATGACTTCTACAGTTTTACCTGTTTTTTCTTTAAGAAGTGCTTGGATACGGTCTACGACTATTTGGCAGTTACGAGGGAAAAGCTTGACAGTTTCTTCAGTAGCTTTATTAGAGCCAAGAAGACCATAAGCTTCATTATAACCACTTCCGTCAATAGACTCACATAAGATATCATCTAAGCCGCAAACTGTTTCTGCGCCATTTGCTTTTAAAATACGTTTCGTACGAACTCTTGTATGGATATCGCAGGTAATGACATGTTTTGTGTAATCCAAAATGGTTTTTGGATGATTAGAGAAAATAACTTCACATTCAGCACCACAAGATTCTACTAAGCTTTTATAGTATTCTATGTAATCAACACCTGTAAAGGTATGTTTATTATAACCAAATAAATCACGGAATTGTTTTTCTGTTAAGACATCTGTCCAGGGATTAATACCTTTTTCATCTAAAAGATCAAGATCTACAAGATGATTACCTACCTCATCAGAAGGATAGCTTAGCATAAGAACAACCTTTTGGGTACCTTTTGCAATACCACGAAGACAAATCCCAAAACGATTGCGACTAAGGATAGGGAAGATAACACCAATTGTATGCTCACCAAATTTGTTAGCAACATCTTTTGCAATGGCGTCAACAGAAGCATAATTCCCTTGAGCACGAGCTACAACTGCTTCTGTAACGGTTACGATATCTTGATCCTCAATACTAAAGCCTTCAGCTTCAGAAGCGGCCAGTACACTCTTTACAACGATGTCAGCGATATCGTCTCCTTCACGAATAATGGGTGCACGAAGCCCTCTAACAACAGTTCCTACCATTCTTTCCATTTTGAAATCTCTCCTTAAGTCTGTATTTTAAAAAACTCATCTCTTGTACTATACACCATAACTGTGATATAAGTAAAATAAATGATAGTGATAAAAGGTATAAGGAGAAATTATATGTCTGTGCCATTAGGTTTATATAAGATATTTATAGAAGTAGCTAAGTGCCAAAGCTTTTCCAAAGCCTCTAAAAATTTGTATATTACGCAGCCAGCAGTAAGTCAAGCTATTATGCAATTAGAGGAACAGCTTAATGTGAGGCTTTTTACGAGAACAGCTAAGGGGGTAAGATTAACGAGAGAGGGAGAGTTACTTTACGAATATGCTCATTCGGCTATTCAATTGATAGCTGCAGGAGAAAAAAAGTTGCTAGAAACACAAAATCTCTTAACAGGTGAATTACAAATAGGTGTAGGAGATACTATATCTAGATATTATCTTTTACCTTATTTAGAGAGCTTTCATAAAGAATATCCTTCTATAAAGCTAAAAATTATTAATCGTACAACGACTAAGCTATGTGATAAAATTAAGGCAGGAACGATCGACTTAGCCATATGTAACTTACCTATTGAGGACAATCAGATTGAAGTGAGGAATTGCATGGAAGTACATGATATTTTTGTAGGTGGCAAGAGCTATAAGCAGCGTTCTAAAGAACCACTTAGCTTTGAAGAGTTAAGTACCTTACCACTTATTGTGCTGGATCAAAACTCTGTTTCTAGAAGATATGTAGAGCAATTTATGCTTAGGAAAGGTGTAAAGATGAAACCGGATATTGAATTAGGTGCTCATGACTTGCTTCTTGAATTTGCTAAGATTGAATTAGGTGTTTCCTGTGTGATTAAGGAGTTTTCAGAAGAATACTTAGAGAAAAAAGAGTTATATCATTTAAGATTAGAGGAGGAAATACCAACTAGATATATAGGTGCTTGTTATTTGAAAAGTGTACCTTTATCTTCAGCAGCAACAGCATTTATAGAAGGCTTGCAACTTTCTATTCTTTCTTCTACAGATACGAAGGAGAAATAAGAATAGGAGCAAATAAAACATGAACAATATTTCTAAAAATAGAAAATATGTTAGATAAATATAATTATAATATTGATAATATTTGAAAAATTTGATAATATAGCACTATAAAATAAAAGGGGTGTAAAAATGGATAAATTTTTCAAACTTAAACAAAACGGTACAACAGTAAAAACCGAACTTTTAGCAGGACTTACAACTTTCCTTACGATGTCCTACATACTATTTGTCAACCCAAGTATTTTAGCACTTACAGGTATGGATCAAGGAGCAGTATTTATGGCAACCCTGCTCTCAGCAGCCATTGGTACCTTTGTAATGGGATTTGTAGCCAATGTACCTTTTGCTCAGGCACCTGGTATGGGACTGAATGCTTTATTTACTTTTACCGTTGTTTTTGCATTAGGCTTTACCTGGCAGCAGGCATTAGCTATGGTGTTTATTTGTGGAATTATTAATATTATTATTACTGTAACTAAAATTAGAAAAATGATTATTAAAGCCATCCCTGTTTCACTTCAATATGCCATTTCATCAGGTATTGGTTTATTTATTGCTTACATTGGAGTAAAGCAAGCACACTTTTTACAATTCACAGGAGAAGCAAAAGATGCTCTTGTAGTAGGAGAAGCAAGTAATATTTACAAGCAAATCATTCCAAGTCTTGCAAACTTCCAAGAACCAGCAGCAATATTGGCTTTAATTGGGCTTGCCATTACGATTGTACTGATGATTATGAAGATTAACAGTGCTATTTTAATAGGAATTGTAGTGACAACCATTATAGGTATTTTTATGGGTGTGACACAACTTCCAAACTGGAGCACAGTAAGCTTTGCACCACCAAGTTTAGCACCTACTTTCTTACAATTAGATTTTGTGGGACTATTTGCAGACCCTAGTAAACTCTTCTTAGTAATTACAACTATTTTTGCTTTTTCTCTTTCAGATACGTTTGACACTATTGGTACTTTTTTAGGAACAGGTAGGAAATCAGGTATTTTTGATGCAGCTGACGAAGCAAGCTTTGCAGAGGGGAATTCTTTTTCATCTAAATTAGATAGAGCATTGTTTGCAGATGCAACAGCAACATCTATTGGGGCTTTGTTAGGAACAAGTAATACAACAACTTATGTAGAAAGCGCAGCAGGTATTAGCCAAGGCGGTAAGACAGGGCTTACAGCTATTACTGTAGGGGCCTTATTCTTAATATCTGTTATCCTTGCACCTTTCATTGGGATTGTACCAGAAGCAGCTACGGCACCAGCACTTATTATTGTGGGGATTTTAATGGCTGAATCAATGGGGAAAATTAAGTGGGGAGACCTAGAAGAAGCTATTCCTGTATTTTTAACAATAGCCATGATGGCTTTTGCTTATAGCATCACTAATGGTATTGCTGCAGGTTTTATTTTCTATTGTATAATTAAGATAGTAAAAGGTAAGGCCAAGGAAGTACATCCTATTATGTATATTGTATCTGTATTATTCCTATTAAATTATATTATTGGTGCACTATAGAGAGCAGTATAAAAAACCTATTGGTATGAAGGAAGTAAAAAATGCTAGGGGTAAGAAAATATGGGACATTGACATAGAGCATGAAACCATGTATACTAATTTACATGACACATTAGTGTCAAAACATTTCCGTGCTAGCCGGGGAGTCAGCGGTGCCTTGTACCTGCAATCCGCTAAAGCAGGGGTGATGCTTTGTCTGAGGCTTTCATTTGTTTGGTCTGCCCTTAGCAAGTAGTGATGACGACTGAGTCTTGCGCAATAAGCACTTATGAACCGTGTCAGGTCCGGAAGGAAGCAGCACTAAGTAAGCCCGCTTATGTGCCGCGAGGGTGCTTGGTTAGAGCTAACTACTAAGGTAACGCTTATAGATGACTGTCGAAGCAAAGTGCACGGATTATAATAAAAATCATAATGAATAATTAAAAGTCACTCATATAAGAGTGACTTTTTTTATTAAGCTAAAAAGTCCTATACTTTAAATGTGTTTATAAAGAGAGTATTTTTTATTATGAATTAGCTTGGATTGAGGGAAGAACTAGGTTAATATAAAATTGTGAATAATAAAAAAATAAGGAGAAGCCTATGATTTGTATCTCGATTTTATGGCAACTTATAATGAGTATATATACCTTGTATACAGGAAAGGCCACAGGAACTTATGGGAGTATAGGAGTAATGGGAGCAGTCATTGTCCACCTCCTTATTTATTTAACCAATGCTATTATAAAAAGAGAAAAAATGCATCAATGGCTATATAGTATAGATTGCCTTTTTTTACTAGGAGCAGTTCTCTTTGTTCATAGTCAATTTGGGTTACTTTTAGTAACTACATGCCTTCAAATGAGTTTATATAAAGAAAAGAAATGGCCAATAGGGAGTTGTTTATTGTTTATTATAAGCTATGAATGGGTACAAGATAGTCTCTTAGGGCAACAATTTATTTTTTATGTATTAACTATCCTTGCCTTAAGTAGTGTTTATTATTATGAAAGAAAAGTACAAGAGGCTAAAAAGGTAAATGAAGAAATAAGAGAGAAGCTTTATTGCTTACAACAAAAGCTAATTATAGCAAATGAAGAGGCGGGACATATTAGAGAAGTTACTAAGGTGCAAGAACGTAATATACTTGCTCAAAAACTCCATGACAAGTTAGGACATGTACTATCAGCTAATATTATGCAATTAGAAGCTGTTAAATTAGTATGGATGAAAGAGCCTAATAAGGGAAAGGAACTTTTAGAAAGCAGTATTCACAACTTACGTATGGGAATGGATGATATTCGTCTTACTCTAAGAAGTATTAAGCCAGAACAAGCAGAGTTAGGGTTAAGTCATATTAAGAAACTATTAGAAGAGTTAAAGTATACTCAAAAGATAAAAACAAGTTTAGAATTTGCAGGTGATATGGGAGGGATTAGTCCAAAAGTTTGGTATGTTATTGGCCAGAATTTGCAAGAAGCTATTACTAATCTTATTAAATATTCAAAGGCAGATAGCTTTAAGGTTAAGATAGAGGTACATAGTCAGATTATTCGTATCCAGTTTAAAGATAATGGCAGAAATATAATGCACTATAAAAAAGGAATGGGGCTTATAGGCATGGAGGAGCGTTTACAAGCCTTACATGGTAAGTTGATTATTAATACAGAAGATGGATTTGAAATTATTATGATTATTGAAAGGAGGGAGGAAAATGAAGCTAGCTATAGTAGATGATGATATATTAATTAGGGAGAGTTTAAAAATCATTATAGGGGCAGATGAAGAGATTGAGGTGGTAGCTACCGCTTCAAATGGTAAAGAAGCTATAAGTCTTATTGAAAAGGAAAATTTGGAGGTGCTCTTACTTGATTTAAGGATGCCAATTATGGATGGGATACAGGTTTTAAAATATCTTCAAAAAAGAAAAAAGGTATTACCTGTTCTTGTTTTAACAACCTTTGATGAGGATGAATTAATAAGAGAAGCTATAGGTAATGGGGCGGCAGGTTTTCTACTCAAAAATAGTACTCCTGATAAAATAATAGCAGCTATTAAAGCTGTTTTTGCAGGGAATGGCGCGTTTGAAAAAGAGGTTGTACATAAGTTAAATAGTAATTTAAGAGCTTATCAGAATAAAATGACAGCCTATGGGCTTACAGCAAGAGAATTAGAAATTGTTGAAAGTATAGCAGAAGGGCTTTCAAATAAAGAAATAGCTACTAAACTTTATATTTCCGAGGGAACTGTTAAAAATTACATTACATCTATTTTGACAAAGATGAACCTGACACATCGTACACAAATAGCTATTACCTATCTAAGGTAAAGAGGAGATAAAAGATGAAAATTGTACAGATACAAGGGCTTTATAAAAACTTTGGAGAAAAAGTAGCTCTTACTAATTTGAATTTAGAAGTTGAGGAAGGAGAAATTTATGGACTTTTAGGGCCTAATGGGGCGGGTAAGAGTACAACTCTTCATATTATATGTGGACTTTTAAGACAAGATAGAGGAAATGTTCGAGTTTTTGGCAAAGAGACATGTAAACAGATGAAGGCTATTAAAGCCCATTTAGGTTTAGTACCTCAGGAATTAGGACTTTTTGAAGAGCTAACAGCTTACGAAAATATAAGTTTTTTTGTTAGCCTTTATGGCATTAAAGGGAAAAAACTTGAGGAAAAAACGCTTAAGGCTCTTGAATTTGTTGGGCTTGAGGGAAAAAGAAGGGATAAGGTAAAGAGCTTTTCAGGTGGAATGAAGCGAAGATTAAACATAGCTTGTGCGATTGCACATGAGCCTAGATTAATTATCATGGATGAGCCTACTGTGGGAGTAGATCCCCAGTCTCGTAAGCATATTTTAGAGGCCATTAAGTTTTTAAATAAAGAAGGGGCAACGATTATTTACACCACTCATTATATGGAAGAAGCAGAAGCACTTTGTGATCGCATAGCTATTATGGATAAAGGGTTATGTATTGCTGAAGGTAGTCAAGAGAATTTGAAGAGTATTATTAATGATAAAAATAGTTTTTGTATCCAAGTAGCCTATATAGAGAAGGTAGAAGAGGCTATTTTAAAAAATATCAAAGGCGTAGAGAGTATTCAATTTAAAGAGGATAGTATTCACATTGTTTCAAAAAAAGAAATTAGCTGCCTTGACCCTATCTTAAGTTATCTTGCACAAAGAGAGTGTGTAATTATGGGCGTAAATACACAAGTAACCAACTTAGAAAATGTATTTTTAGAATTAACAGGGCGTAAATTAAGGGATTAGAGGTTAAATATGAAGACTTTTATTATTGTAAAAAATAGTTTGAAGAGAAAATTTGCTGTTAGTAACTACATCAGTTTTATGCTCTTTTTTCCTCTATTTCTTAGTTTGTTATTTATTTTAGTTTTTTCCAACATGACTACATTAAAAGAGGAGGACAACCTTAAAGAGCAGGCAACATATGAAAAATTAGGTCATTTTGAAAATCAGCTTTACACTGTATCTTACTTAGAGCCTAAAAATAAGTCAGAGTCCTTACCACAGCCAGCTATTCAAATAGCTAGTACTATGCTTGTTTTTGCTATTTTACTTCAAGCGACCTATGGTATGGAACAGATCCATTATTTAAATCAATGTGTGGGGAAAAGGGTATGTTTAGCACCTATTTCTAAAATGAGCATTTATATAGGTGAGTATTTAGCAAGTCTTTTGATAGCATTATTTGAAGGAATTGCTATAAGTATTTGCATGGAACTCTTTTTTAAAGTAGGTTTAAGTCGAAACAAAGGTGAATTATTCATCATTATCTTATGCTGTAGTATGATGGCTATTGCAGTAGGAATAGGTATAGGTTTAATGATTAGAGATGAACTAGTGGGCTCTAGCTTGATTACCTTTTTTATTTTATTGGGAGCCTTTACTTCTGGTGGTCTCACACCAGGTATTATTGATTTTAAATTAATAAAAAAATTTTCTTTTTATACAGGAATTACTGATAGCATTTTAGATATTTGTCAATGGGGTAAAGTACAACATATGGGAAGGCTTATAATGCTAACCTTAGGAATAGGATTATTTTTTATAAGTATAGGATATGTAGTTGCATGGAGGATAAAAAAATGGGGGGATAGACATGGAGACTAGCTTGATTATTGCAAAAGAACATCTTAAATTATTTTTTTATAGACCACTTGCTTTTCTATTTTTTTGTTTGCCCATTGTAGTAACTTTGATTTTTGCCATAGCTTTTAGAGAAACTATTTATGAGCCCCAATACAAGGTCAGTATAGTAGGAGAGAGACACATATCAGGGATTGATTTTCTGCTTCATCAACTGGATTTAGAGAAGGAAGCCTATTTTGATACAGAAGAAGTAGCGATAAAGCGGCTGATTAAAGGAGAGATAGATGGTATCTTATATATCGAAAGTAGTCAGTTTGTCGAGAATATTCTTAGTGGAGAAAAAGCAATAAGTTTAGTGATGAAAGCACCTAATCAAAAGACACAGGTACTTAAAGAAAGAGTAGACATAGCCTTAGAAAGAATTCAACAACTTGCTCGCAAAGGAGAAGACTTTAGCAAGCCTTTTGCACAGCTGCAGAGTGACCGGGTAAAGAAAAATGAAAAAAGTAAAGAGGTCATTTTGCAGAATTTTTCTCTTTTTGTTATGCTCTTTTTGTTTACTTGCAGTAAGAGTTTAGAAGTAATCTTAATAGAAAAAGAAACTTGGGCTTATGAAAAAATGATGACGACAAGTCTTACAAAAGGACAGTATGTAGTAGGACATTTAGCTGGGGCTTTTTTAATTTTGTTAGTGCAATTAGGAATACAAGGGCTTGTGATGAAGGGATTAGGATTTTCTTTTGCAATGAGTTATTTAGCCTTTATGGGAGTAGGGGTGATACTTATTTTGGTAGGAATAAGCATCAGTTTTTTGCTCTTAGTAAGTACGTCTAATAGAGAAAGCTATAGTTTATTTTGTAGTATTTGTATTACAACCTTATGTATGATTAGTGGCTGTATTTTCCCAGCAGAGCTACTTTCGGAGAAGTTAAATCAAATAGGGTACATTTCACCCATTCATTGGATAATGGTTATTTATAGAGGTGTATTAGAAGGAGCTGAACCTTTGGCGCTATTAGGAGGAGTAGGTATTGCTATAGGGATTTCTATTATACTTATTCTCATTGCTGTTATTATAGAAAATGAAAAGAAGAAGATTGCTTAACTTACGAAGTTTTGTGGTATAATAAAGGTTAAGTAAAAAGAATGAAATAAAAAAGAAGTGAATTTTAAGGAAGGAGAAGAGCATGAGTTATTTGGCATTATATAGAAAATATAGACCTCATACTTTTGATGATGTCATCGGACAAGAGCATATTGTAAGAACACTCAAAAACCAAATTCACTCAGGACGTGTGGCTCATGCTTATTTGTTTTGCGGAAGTAGAGGAACAGGTAAGACCTCTATTGCTAAAATTTTTGCTAGAGCTGTAAATTGTGAAACACCTATAAATGGTTCAGCATGTGGTAGTTGTGGAGCCTGTAGAAAGGTGCAAGACGGTTCAGGGATTAATATTATTGAGATGGATGCAGCTTCTCATAATGGTGTTGATAACATTAGGGAGATTAATGATGAGGTAAAATATACACCTGCTGTAGGTAAATATAAAGTATATATTATTGATGAGGTGCACATGCTTTCTACAGGAGCGTTTAATGCCCTCCTTAAAACATTAGAGGAGCCACCAGCTCATGTTATTTTCATATTAGCGACAACAGACCCTCAAAAAATTCCTGTTACTATTTTGTCAAGATGTCAACGTTTTGATTTTAAACGCATTTCTGCTAAAGAGATGGAGGAGCGTTTAGCTACTTATATGCAAAAAGAAGGAGTAGCTGTTGAAGAAAATGCACTGGCCTATATTGCAAGGCTTGCGGATGGTGGGATGCGTGATGCACTGAGTTTACTTGAACAAAGCATATCCTTTTATTATGAAGAGACGATTACCTTAGATAAAGTCCTTTATTTGGTGGGAGCAGTTGATAGCAGTATATTATTTGATATGATTTATGCTATAATAGCACAGGATGCCAGTAAGGTTTTAGCTCTTTGTGAAGCAATAAATAGTCAAGGTAGGAGTATTAAACAGTTTGCAAGTGACTTACTTGAACATAGTCGTAACCTTTTAGTTGCAAAGACTACAAACGGCATGCAAGGTGTGTTAGACTATAGCAGTGAATATATTGAAAGTTTGCAAGAGCAAGCTAAGACTATTAGTACCGATGAGCTAATGCGCTATATCAAAAATTTTGGGCAATTAGAGTATGAGTTAAGAAGTACCCTATCTCCACGTATCGTATTGGAAGTGACACTTTTAAAGCTTACTGAAGTACAGATGGACACCTCACCAGAAAGTATGCTCGCAAGGATGCACTTTCTTGAAGAAAAGCTACAACGTCTTGAACAAGAAGGACTTAAAGTAGCACCAATAGTGCAGCCACAAGTGGTAGTTTCTCCCCAAAAAGAAAGTGTTCCTAAGCGCTTACCAAAGGCTGTATCAGCTGATATTAGAGAACTCATTAAGAAGTGGCGAGCTATTAAAGAAAAGCTTCCTCGGGCAGCATGGGCTATTTATGAAAGCTGTGAAGCAGGGTTTATTGAAGATGACATTTTTTATGTAGTCTATAAAAAAGGAATGGAAGTAGGGGTGAATACCCATCTTGATATACTTAAAAAGACTATTAATGAAATAGCTGGTAAAGAAGTGCAGATACGAACTATTGCTGCAGAGGATTATGCCTCTAAATGCTTTGATGTATATGGCACAAGTCCACAGCAATCAGAAGCTGTAAGTGATATAGCCAGTATTTTGAGAAACGTGGAATCAAAGGTTAATTTCAACATACAAATAAAAAACTAGGAGGAATAAAGATGAAGAATTTTGGTGGAATGCCTAATATGCAACAACTTATGAAACAAGCACAAAAGATGCAAAAACAAATGGAGGAAACTCAAGCAGCACTTGAAGCAAAAGAGCTTACAGCAACAGCAGGTGGAGGGATGATTGAGGTAACTATTACTGGTAAAAAAGAAATTAAAGCGATTACAATTAAACCAGAAGTAGTAGACCCTGATGACATTGAAACACTTGAAGATCTTGTAATGGCTGCTGTTAATGAAGCAATTCGCCAAGCAGATGAGCTTTCACAAAAAGAAATGGGTAGAGTAACAGGTGGACTTGGAGCTGGAGGGTTATTCTAGTGAGTGGATATTATGGCGATAAGATGATAGCTCTTATTGAGGAGTTATCACGTCTTCCTGGAATAGGTTCAAAGTCAGCACAACGTTTAGCCTTTCATATTATTAGCCTACCTTTAGAAAAAGTGGAAAAACTAGCTAGTACACTTATAGAAGCTAAGCGTACTATTACTTACTGTGCTAAGTGTTGTACAATTACAGATGATGAATTTTGTCCTATTTGTAAGGATCCTAAAAGGGCTAACCGTCAGATTATGGTGGTAGAGGACCCGAGAGATATGGCTGCTTATGAAAAGACACGTGAATATAAAGGGCTTTATCATATTTTACATGGTGCTATTTCGCCAATGATGGGGGTCGGACCTAGTGATATAAAAATTAAAGAGCTTCTTGAGCGTATTGGGAAGGAAGAGGTAGATGAAGTAATTATTGCAACCAATCCCAATATAGAAGGTGAAGCAACAGCGATGTATATTAGTAAGCTTTTAAAGCCTTTAGGAATAAAAACAACACGTATTGCCCATGGTGTGCCTGTAGGTGGAGACTTAGAATACGTAGATGAAATTACTCTTTCAAGAGCACTCGAAGGAAGAAGAGAAATGTAATATAAAGTGAGAACAGCTAAAAGTTAGAAATGACTTTTTAGCTGTTTTTATTTTATATTTTGACAAAATTAAATAAATATATTTTGGTTAATTTTTAATGTATGATATAATAATTGGGATTAGAAGTAGGAGGAGAATGTATATGCAGATAAAGAAAAAAATACCCATTTTGTTAGTTATGTTTATTTGCATTCCCCTACTATTCTTAGCAGGAGGGATATATCATTATTCGTCAAAATTAATACTATATAATAGTAAGCAAGCTATTAAGCAATTAGCGCGGGTAGAAGCAAAAGCCTTTAGTACATTACTAGAGGAGAAAAGATATGAAGTGCAATTACTAGCTACAGATTCTCAGATTATAAGTGCCGCTATAAAAGCAGATGTCCTAGGAAAGGATATTTTTTATAATTCTAAAGATTATAAAGATGCAAAGCAAGTTGTTCAGAGGGCAATAGAGGTTTCGAAGGACCTATATGCTTCTAAGATTGTTAATAAAAATGGTGAAGTTATTATAAGTACGAAGCCGGATGTTTTAGGTATCAATGTTGGGGAAAGGCGTTATTTTAAACAGGCCTTAAAGGGTGAGGTTGTTTTTTCAGATGTTCTTGTTTCTGAAATAGATAATTCAAAGAGTATGGCTGTTGCAGCTCCCATAAAAAGTGGAACGGGTGAAATTTTAGGAGTTGCGTGTATAACAATTAGTAATAAAGTTTTTGGAGATTTTATAGAGAAGATTAAGATTGGTGAGAGTGGTTATGGTTATCTTGTAGATGGAGAAGGCTACCTAATTGCTCATCCTATAGCACAAAAGGAAGGTCAGCTAGTTGAAAATGAAAAAGTAAGAGGTCTTATAGAACAGATAAAGAATAACAAGGAAGTAACCAATGATATTATGGTGTATCACTATAATGGAAAAAATAAATATTTAGGTTTTGAAGTAATACCTGAACGTAATTGGATTCTTTGCATTGCTCAAAATACAGAGGAGATTTATTTTCAGGTGTATAGGCAACTCTTTATAATGTTAATTGTAGTGATTGTTTTAATTAGTATGATAGCCATAGCAAGCATGTCCCTTACAACAAGTATTTGTGAACCTATTGATCAACTTATACTAACCATGGAAGAAGTAGAGAAGGGGAACTTAAACTCTTTTTGTAATTATTCTTCAAAGAATGAATTTGGTAAGTTGGTGGATAGCTATAATGCCATGATTAAAGCTTTATCTCAAAGCCAAGAAGCTCTAAAAACCAGTGAAGAGCAATATAGGTTAACACTTGATGCGCTTGATGAAGCTATATGGGAATACTCAATTGAAGATAAGCGTTTTACAGCTTCTAAAAAATTTAGTGAAATAATGGGATGTACTATCCAGAGTATAGATGATAAGAACTTTATAGATAATATGTTGTTAGTAGATTATGCTAGAAGCTTTAAAAAAGCTTTTAATGACTGCCTAAAGGGGATAGAAGATCGATTAGAGCAAGAACTCCTTTTTAAAATTCCTCATACAGATGAAAAAAGATGGGTATTTTGTAGAGCTCGAGTTATAAGGAATGGTAATAAAATAGAGAAGTTTATTGGAGCTATTTCAGATATTACCCCACATAAAAATAATGAAGAGAAGGTTAGAAATCTTGTTTACTTTGATACGTTAACGGGCTTACTCAATAAACAAATTTTTATGGAAATATTAAAGGAATGGTTAAAGCCAGGAAGCGATACAAATAGTGCAGCTTTAATATTTATAGATTTAGATAATTTTAAAAACATCAATGACACTCTCGGTCATGAGAAGGGAGACAAACTTTTAACCTTAGTAGCTCAACAATTAAAACAATTTTTACCGTCGGATACCTTAATTTGTCGCTTTGGTGGTGATGAATTTGTTATATTTAAAACTAATTTTAAAAATCTAGAAGAGATAACAGAATTAGCACGTGATTTATTACGTGTTATTTCAGAAGGTAGTTTAATGGATGAAATGCTAGTACATATTAGCTGCAGTATGGGAATAGCTCTTTATCCAACAGATGGTTCTTCTTATGAAGTATTACTTAAAAATGCAGATACAGCTATGCATCGCGCTAAGGCCACAGGTAAGAACAAATATAATTTCTATGATGAGAATATGTCTAAAATATTAGATCGTAAGCTTATTATTGAACGTATATTAAGAGAAGCTATTGATGCAAGGTATTTGTACCTGCAATATCAACCTATTATCGATTTAAAGACAGGAAGTATTGTAGCAGCAGAAGCTCTTTTAAGAGTAAAAGCTGAAAATATAGGTTTTGTTTCGCCGGATGAGTTTATACCTATAGCTGAAGAAACTGGTTTGATTATTCCAATTGGCGAATGGGTGTTTGAAAGGTCTATAGAAGAATTAGAAAAAATGAGAAAATTAGGTTATGAGGAAATGGAGATATCCATTAATGTTTCTTCTATTCAACTTAAACAGCCAGATTTCTTAGGACGTATTAAGGAGATTATAAATAGACATCAAGTTCCTACACATCGCATTAAATTAGAAATTACAGAGAGTGTTTTGATTGAAAATTTAGATGAAAATATTAATGTTTTTAAGAAAATTAAAGATATGGGAATGAAAATTGCTTTAGATGATTTTGGAACAGGTTATTCTTCCCTTAATTATTTGAGAATAATTCCGTTTGATATACTTAAAATTGATAAATCATTTATTGATGAAATTGTACAAAGTCAACCACTAGCAGAAATTGTAGATAGTATTATTAGTATGGCGCATTCTTTAAATATACAAGTAGTAACAGAAGGGGTAGAGACAAAAGAGCAGCTAGCTATTATTGAGGAAAAAGGCTGTGACATGGTACAAGGCTATATATTTAGTAAGCCGCTTTTACCTATTGATTTACGTGAGTTTATACAGCATTTTAATAAAAAATGAAAGGAGTAGCCTAAAGGAGTTTGATAAGGTTACTCTTTTTTGAATTAAACAAAAAATATTAAAAAGTACTTGACAAATTTTAAAGAAAGCACTATATTATAAGTGTAATAAATGTTAGCACTCAACTTAAGTGAGTGCTAACAAAAAAGAGCTTAAAGGAGGAATTGATATGTTTGGATTAACACCTTTTAATCGTAACACAGTTCAGAGGACTACTAATGATGTGACTGATTTTTACAATGCTATCGATGACTTTTTTAATGACAGCTTTTTTCCGCTTAGAAATCTGAGAAATGATACTTTTAAGGTAGATATTAGAGAAACAGACAAAGAATACCTTATTGAAGCAGAAGTTCCTGGTATAAAAAAAGAAGAGATCCAGCTTGATTATGATAAGGAACGTCTTATTATTTATGTACAACGTAAACAAGAGGTAAACGAAGATAAAGATAATTATATCCATAGAGAAAGACGTATTACTTCTATGCAAAGAAGTATTTACCTTAAAAATATAGATGAAAAGGCCATTGAGGCTAAATTAGAGGAAGGTATTTTACGTATTAGTGCCCCTAAACAAACTATTACAGAGATACCTAAGCACCGTATAATGATTGAGTAAAGCAAAGGGCTATGTAGCTTTTGTAAGTTTTTACTTACAAAAGCTACATAGCCCTTATTTTATGAGTAGAATAGGCATAAAATAAGGAAACTTAAGTCATCAAGAGCATCAATCAGACAAATCTCATCAATAGAGGTAAAGTTTTAGTTAAAAAACTTAAGAAACCTCTAAGGAATTTCACATCCAAATTTAATCATCTAAGTAAAGTAAGGACTAAAAGTATAAGAGACTAGAAAAAAAAAGGCAAAATAAGATATGCTAATAAAGAGAAAATGTATTTGAGGTAAAAAATGATTTATAAGGATTTCATTCAATAAACATTTAAGAAAAAGGTATATAAGGTAATAATACTAAAAGCGATATACTATAGGAGGTTAATGATGAAAATAGAGTGTACAAAAGAAGAATTTCAAAAGCTTTTTGACCTAGTTTATGCAGGTAATATTCTCATTAATGGGCTAAGAAGCCAAGAAGAAAAGATAAAAGATTATGCAGAGATGGAACAAACTATTTTTGCAATGGCGAAAGAGTTTGGGTTAGAGGAAGTCGTTGAATATGATGAAGAATTTAAAGAATGGATGCCAACTCATGACTATGAAGAAAGTGGCATTAATGATTATTTAGATGCCTATGATACCCAAGTTTTTTGGGAAGAACTTGTGATGCGCCTAGCAAGAAGAGATGCTCTTAATTATTTAGGGGATATTGAACCAGATATGACTAAAGAGCAACTTCGTAATATGCAAGATAGGCTTGAAGAGGAATACGAAGAGGAATTTGAATATCATGGCTTAGATCACTTGAAACTTGTAGAGCCTCCCATTGAAAAACGTTAGACTAGGATAGAAGAGTAGAAATAAATAGATTATATTTGTAATGTTAAATTAATTTGTATAGGAAAACGAGTAGGGTTATAATTAAAGAGATAGATTGAAATATAATAAAATGGGGAGTGAAAAATGAATAAGGCAAAAATAAAATATATAACTTTAACATTAGGTTGCATGTTGTTGATGGCAAATAATATAAAAGCTATTACAATCAATCAAAATGTGTTAAATGCGTGGATGAGTGAAGAGCCTTTAGAGAGTAAGATGAGCTATCTAGAGGCAAAGAATATAATAGAAGCGACCCTAGGGAAAACCATTAATGAAGAGCAGCTTTTAAATGAATCCTATACGGAACTAACCAGAGAAGCTTTTGCACGCCTTATTGTGAATGCCTTGCGCTATGAAGATTTAGCAAACAAGTTACAAGCTAAGGTAAGTTCATTTAGTGATGTTATTCACTACAAAGGGGAGATTGAATTAGTTAAACAGTTAGGGATTATGGCCGGTTATGAGGACAATACTTTTCGTCCTGAAGTGGCGATGACAAAAAAAGAAGTAGGGAGCATTATAGAGAGGCTACATAAAAGATTAGAAGCGCCTACAAAAGAGATTCATAGCAATTATGCCATTCAGTCTAGTAGCCAGATGGAACTTATTAAAAACTGCACACAAGTTAGCTTTGGTTGGGGAGAGATACGCTATGATGCTGCTTTAGGAAGTATTGTGGTAGCTACAAGTAATAATCCTAGTGGTTTTAACAAGCCTATAGGTTTTGAAGAACCTCTTTACTTTACTCAAGCTAATGGTGTAGAAAGTTACATAATGTTTTATCTTGAAGATAAAGTGATTTCTCAAGGAAGCTTAAAAGGGAAAACATTAAGTACAGTTCTTTTTGAAGATTCGGTACTGCGCAAGAATATTATAGACAGTATGGTAAGAGAAGCAGAAGCTTTTGATGGTATAACCGTTGATTTTGAAAATTTTAGAAGTGCGGATTTAAAAAAGGGATTTAATCTATTTTTATTAGAATTAAAGGGGGCTCTTACTGCAAAGCAAAAGAAAATGAATGTCGCTGTTCCACCTAATCTCTACTATAAAGGTTATGATTATAAAACCATAGGAGAATTGGCGGATCATATCATCTTGATGGCCCATGATTATGAAGCTAAGAGTTTGACACAAGAAGAGATGCTTTCTGGATTTACCATTACACCTGTAACACCCTTGAGTAGTGTATACGAGACACTTAAAGCGATTACGGATAAACAGACAGGTGTAGAAGATAAAAGTAAGATTATATTACAGCTTTCTTTTGGAAGCAGCCAGTGGCAGCTTCAGGATGCTATGATTTTAAATCAAAAAGCCTATAATCCAACCTATGATAAAATTTTTAATAGACTTCAAAAGCAAGGTACTCAAAGCTTTTACTCTGAACTCTATCATAATCCATATGCGACTTATGTAGAGGGAGCAGTTAAAAATGTGATTTGGTATGAAAACAGCCAAAGTGTACAGGCAAAAATAGATTTGGCTAAGCTATTGGATGTGCAAAGTATTTCACTCTGGCGTTTAGGAACTATTCCTCATTATAGCGCATCTACCTCTAAAGATTTTGGTTTAGATATAGTGGGTAGTTTACAACTCAATAAGTAAATGAAAAAAGCATATTTAAAAATAAGAAGGCACTACATAGAAAAAGGGTAGGCCTTCTTATTTTTTATGATACATAAAGATTTTAAAAGTAACTGCCGATAGATATAACAGGAAAATGAGACGAGGTGGAAAAATGATTGAAGGGGTAAAAGCAGGAGGCTATGAAGCCTATCAAGTGATAAAAAACAATACGGAAACTGTTACAGCAAAAACAAATCCAGTGAATCAAATAGATATACAGCACTTGTTAAGTACCTTGAAAGACTATGCTTATTCAGAAAAAAGCCTTGAAGGTGTAGAGGAAAAGCTTGTTGAAGGTTTGAAAAATAAATTTACTATTAGCAATGAAGATATTTATAAATTACAACAAAATGGATATGACCTCAATTTACTTTATATGGCTGAAAATAATACATCGGTTTTTAAGAGTATCCATGAAGGACAAGGAGAGGAAGAGAATAAAAAGCAAGAACAGGCGGCTAGAAAGGTAAGTGAAAAGGTAGATACGGTGAAGGCAGCTGGAGCTAATATGTACCTTTATGCCTTACAATCCCATCAAAGCATTACTTTAAATAGTCTTTATGAGGCAAATTATAAAGGAAATTTTAAGAAAGTAAATGCAACACCTTCTAGACAGGATGTTTCTAAAGTACTTCAAATGAATGGGATTAAAAATATAGAAGCTAATAGATGGAGTGCTAGCATGCTTATGGAATATGGCATGGAAGTAAATAAACAAGATATCTTACAGCTTCAAAATATGCATGCAGCTGTAGAGGCTTTAGATAAACAAGAAGAAGAGCAGAAGGCAAAAGAAGATGTGGCAACTGGTAAAGAAGCAGGGAACAGACCTCTTATGCAAGACAATAAGGTAATGTATAGTCCTCAAAACATGAAAGATATTAAAGAGGATTTAGCTCAGGTAGATGAGGAGATAATTGGTGAGCTAGTTGATTCAGGTAAGGAAGTGACTATCGATCATATTAGAGCGACTTTATTTAAAAATACAGAATTAGCTCTAAAAAAGCATGAAGCACCTACAATCAATGAGCAAACTCAGCTAGATGAGGAAGTTTCTTATTCACCAGGTAGGCAAGCAGCTATCGAAAAAATCAAGGAGCAAATCAACACCATTCGCATGAAGCTTACCACAGAAGCAGCCCAAAGATTAAGTGAAAAAATGCCACTTGAAAGTAGTCAATTAGCGGATGTAGCCCTTGAGCTAACAGCGATAGAAGATCAAATGATTACTGAAGCTTTAAGACAGGCACAAATAGAACCAACTGATGGAAATAGAGTGATTATGAGTCAAATGATGACTGCTAAGGAGCAAATGCTAGAAAACCCTGAGGAAGTAGTCCATTTTCAAGTTGCTACTGATGAACAGGCAGAAATAAGAGAGGTTAAGGCTGCTCTGGATAAGTATTTAGAAAATGAGACACCAGTAGAGAAAAGGTTTGGAGAAAATATTCAAAGAGTAGAACCACAAATCGAAGCACTTCTTACTACGCTTGGTATAGAAGTTACGAAGGTAAATAAACAAGCAGCTAAGGCACTTATTGCCAATGGTTTAGAAGTAACCATGGAGAATATAAATAGGGTACAAGGCACTATTTTAAAGGTAAATACCTTTATGGAAGAGATGACACCTTATAAGGCAGCTACTTTTATTAAGGAGGGATTAAATCCTTATCATATGACAGTAGACTCTATTTTGGAGGGGATTTCTCATTCACAAGTAGAAGTCCTAAAAGGAAGTATTGCAGAAGCTATTGTAGCTTTAGAAGAAAAAGGGCAAATTAATAAAGAGCAAAAAGAAACGATGTTAGGCTTTTATCGTATTTTACAAGGTGTAAATAAAAATAGAGAAGAAATAGTAGGCTATTTATTTAAAAATGATTTACCTCTTACTATTGAAAAACTACAAGAAGCTGTTCACTATATTGGAAAAAAATCCGTAATTGAAGTAACTGTTGATGAGACATTTGGAGAGTTAGAAAAAGTTCAAAAGGTAAGGGAAACAGCTAAAGAACAAATAGAAGGAAGTAGAGAGGTTATTGCAAAGTCCATTGACATTGTTAAGACACTGGAAAGTATGGAACTTCCTATTACAGAAGATAGCACAGAAAAGCTGAAACGAATAAGTGCCCTTCTCTATCCAATTATTAAAGAGCAGTTTAAAAAAGAAATGGGTAAATTTGATGGTCTTTCTACTTTGCCAGATAGCTTTATGGAGAAACTAGAGGTAGTTAAGAAGGTAAAACCAGAGATCATTGAAAAGATGATGGAAAAAGATATTCCCCTTACAGTATCGAATATTTATTGGACAGAGAAGCTAATGAAAGAACCAGGTCTATATGAAGAACTTCTCAAAGAAGGTAAAATTACTAAAGAAGAGTTTCCGGAATCTTTTGATGAATTAGAAGGTAATCTGCAACAGCAAAAGGAGGAGGCAATTCATCAGAAAGAAGGTGCCTTTCAAAATGGAGATATGACGGGTTATAAAAATTACAAACAAATTGAAGAGATGACAGAGCTTAGTCGTTTGTTTTCGGATAAAGAAGGCCTTTATCATATACCTTTTTACATAAATGGTGAACAAAAAATGGTAACCATGTATTTTAATAAAAAAGAGCAAACCAATAGGGAAAGTGATACAACGACTAAGGCTGTTATGACTTACGAGACTAAAAATTTAGGTGTCATTACAACCTATATTGAATTTAAAGAAGATACTGTAAGTTATCGTATGAAAGGTGAGAACGAACAGATTACTTCTAGACTTCAAAATCATGCCTATTTCCTAGAGAAGCTTCTAGGAGAAGTGGGGTATAAGGTAGGGCGAACAGATTATAAGAGTGAAGAAGTAAATGAAGAATCTAATCTTGTAAAACAGATTATAAAAACAGGAAATACCCTTTTTGAAGAAATAGTATAGGGGGAAGAGTGATGAAAACATTAGATGAAGTATGGCAAAATAGCATTAAAGAAGAGAAAGCATTAAACAAATCAAAAAAACAAGACGATATACTTCATATAGCTAAACAATTTGTTTGTTATTTTGAGGAAGTGGATAGGGGGGAAGCAAGTGGTAACAGTGTCAAGAGTAGCTAATGCAACAAGAGGAGAACTACTGTGTATTACCTACGAAATCCTTTTAGAAAATATTAAATTGGCAATAGAGCAACAAGAAACACGAGAAATATATTTGAAAAAGGCAATAGAAACATTACATGTGTTAGCCGAAGGGCTTAACTTAGAATATGCGTTAGCGGGGGAAATTTTAAGACTTTATATTTATGTACAGGGCTTATTGCTTACTTATAAAGTAACAGATAAAGAACTAGAGGAAGCTTATTTCATTATACGTAGTTTGCTCGAAGGCTATCAGGAAGTATGTAAGCATCAAACAGAAACACAAGTAAGTATGCAAAATACAGAAACAGTTTATGCAGGCATAACTTATGGTAGGACAGAATTAGATGAAATCGTCTTAACAGATAGTAATCGTGGTTTTAAGGCTTAATTTTTAAAGGAGGAAGAAAAGATTATGAAAATTAATTATAATATCCCTGCTCTAAGGACACTCAACTCTTTAAATAAAGCAAATGATTCAGCGAGTAAAGTGATGGAGAGGTTGTCCTCAGGACTTCGGATTAACTCAGCGGGTGATGATGCAGCTGGTATGGCTATTAGTCAAAAAATGAATGCCCAAGTAAAGGGGCTTCAACAGGCTAATCGCAACGTAATGGATGGTATTTCTATGATTCAAACAGCTGAGGGAGCTTGTAATGAAGTACACGCTATGCTTCAAAGGGCGCGTGAACTGACCTTACAAGCAGCTAATGGAACCAATGATGATAAAGATAGGCAAACCATATCGGATGAAGTAAATTCACTTTTAGAAGAAATTGCAGCCATTCAACAGCGTACTGAATTTAATAAGAAGAGCTTATTAAATGGAAGTCAAGATAAGATCACTCTTCAAGTAGGTGCTAATGAGAAACAATGCTTATCTATTGGTGGAGATGGTATGAGTCTTAGCAATGTTCTTGTGAATATTTCAGGGGTTACATCTAATAAGCTTCCAGGTGCGAAAGAGTACACAACCACAGATGTAACAGGAGAAGTTACGACTAAATATGAAGTGAATAAAGAGAATGCAAGTGGTGAATTTGAAGATATTACAACAATAACAGATACATCCACCACACCAGAGAAAGTGATGACAACGACAGTTAATCGTACATTAGGTACAATTACCTATACAGAAGAACAACCTACTGGAACATTAAGTAAAAAAACAGTAACTTCTTATAATGGGACAGATGATAAATGGGAAATGCAAGAGATAGATCCGACAGATGGGACAACTCCAATAGGAGCACCAATAGATGCAGACATAGAGGAGCTACCTAAAGCACCCGTTATCCAACAATTAGGAGAAACAGGTCTTACAAATAATATGATTGTTGTAGATGGCAAAGAAATAGATCCTTCTAAACTTCCTATCACTTTATCAGAAGGGAGTGTAGTAAGTATCAAGCTAGACCCAGGCTGCACAATTAAACTTCAAGCTGAAGAAGATGGTACACCACGTAGTGTGACGCTAGAAAAAGGTGAAAAGCTTGTTTATAAAGCAGGTAAAGGACCTATCACTTTAACAGCTAATGGGATTATTATGAAACCTAATTCAGATGGAAAACAAGATGCAGTAATGCTTATTCCTGGTACAAATGAAGGAAGTAAATATAATGAAAACCTGATTCTATTTGGAAATCAAAAAGAATCTGATGCAACGATTGTAAGATTAGATGTAGCTATTGAAGCAAACTCCAAAATAAGAAGTACCCTTGGTGCCTATCAAAACCGCTTAGAACATACAACAAGTAATTTAAGTGTGAGTGAAGAAAACATGACAGCGGCTCTTTCACGTATTCAAGATGCAGACATGGCACAAGAAATGACAGAGTATACCAAGTATAATATTATTTCACAAGCGGGTATTTCTATGTTGGCACAAGCTAATCAGCGTCCTCAACAAATTTTATCTTTATTACAGCAGTAGGTCTATAAAAAATCATTATAGGGTATAGAAAAAGTGTTACAAGTTCAATCTTGTAGCACTTTTTTTAAAAGAGTGTATAAAGAAATAAAGGTTTAGGGCATACTCCTATAAAAGGAGGCTTTAGGATGAAAGGACAAGAATTATCAAAACAAGAACATGAGAAACAAGCTCTTATATATGAAATTTGTAAACTTCAAGAAGAAATGGCTGTTACTTTAAATCAATTTTCAGATGTAACTGAACCCGAACTTGTAGACTACTATACTTACTATTATAAAGCAAATGAAATCAGGCATAGCTACTTACTTAAGAAATTAAAGAAAATATATTACCGTCATAAAGAATAAATAGGTTATGAACAGCCTCTTCGCTGCATACTAATAGATTAAGTACAAGCCTTACGAAATCAATGAGTACGAGGAGGGAGATAGGATGGATGGAATACATCCTTTTATTGCATTGTGTATGGGAATTTGTCTTATTGTGCTTTGCTTCATTTTATTTGAAGAAAAGTGTATTAAGGTAGTTGCGCAAGCTATTGTTGGTTGCTTAGTTATTTATTGCATTAATCAGATTGTTCCTCAATATGCCATAGGAATTAATGCTGTTAGTATAGCATGTGGAGGGTTATTAGGTGTTCCAGGTGTTACCTTGCTTTACATTTTAAATAGTCTAGTGTGATAAATAGAATTGGGGATAACATTGTTAATAAAGGGTGTGGACTATGCTGTGGATTTGTGGATAAAATTTTTATAAAGGTAGATAAAGCTATGTAAATAAAGACTTAAACGTATTGACAGTTATGAACAAATATGCTATTATAAATGTGGATATAGGTGTGGATAAAATCTAACTTATATTTTAAATTGTGTTATAAAATAACATATCAATCCCTTTATGCTCTATATTATATAGAGCTTTTTTTATGCAGTGATGTTCTCAAGTATAATTTCCATATATAGGTATAAAGTCTTATTCTTTTGTATAGAATATAAGTGCAAACAGTAGATGGATGATTCTATAGATGGAGGAGAGAATGAACATATTAGATTGCCTTGCTAATTACACAGCAACTATAAAAAAGACACCTTATGTATATACTCTGCAAAAAATGGGGATAGACATCTTTAGTCAGTTTATCCTGACTAATAATCTAAATGATGACAGCTCCTTGTTGAATAGAGCTCTTATTGATAAATTTTTACTTTATTGGGTGCCACGGAACAAGAGATATTTAACTGAGACACAAGCCTATCAGTTAGTATTTACAATTAATGATATTTATAATTATTTTAAGGAGTACAAACAAGAAGTAGAGCAGGATAATCCAGAAAGTGATACAAATACAAGTGCAAATGAGCCAGCCATACTGAATCTTTATGGTGAGGAATATATTCGTCTTTATAAAGTGAGGAATAACTTACTTAAATCTACGAAAGATCCTATTATCTCTATCCAGCCCTTAGTAATTGATTTAAGCAATTATCGGTATAAAAAGAAAAAAGATTCTTTAGCTGACTTAGCTACAACTTATGAGCAAGCTATCTTTGAAGTACAAGAGTGTAAAGAGGGCGGGCAAATCATATTGACTAAGAGGGGACAGGCTAAACAGTATAAGCTTCTCCTTGAATATCCAACCTACAAATATTTTAAACAAGGTGACTTTATACAAGGTATTATTAAAAGAAAGTTATTTTATGTTTATTGGGAAATCGAAGAAATCAAATCCTATTATCCTCATCAAGCTCAAGCATATTTTTAAGATATGCTTTCTTTTATGCACAGATTTAGGTATAATGTTTCTATAAATATTCTGTCAAGTATAATGAGCCTAGGAGTTGTTAATGTGAAAAAAGTACAGCAGATAATATGGGTAATTATGAGTATCATTATTTTGATAGTAGCTATAAGAGGAGTTAGTATAAAAAAGCAAGTGACTCCTATAGAGATAGAGACGGATACAAAGATAGAAGCCGTTGTGGAAAATGTGAAGTTACCACGTACGTATAATACTTATGAAGCACAAATTAAGTTTAGTCAAAATTTAAGAAGCTTTGAGGGCTCGGAAATTATTAAATATGTTCATGAGTTTCAAACACCCACTACGACACTTGTATTACAGATACCGAGTAATGCAGCAATCTCCAAGGAAGAACGTGATAAATTAGGCTATAGTAGTATAGATGAAGTAAATATTGTAACGGCTATGGTAGAAGGTAAAGAAGTAAAATTTACTCAAAGAGGAACAAATGTAACCCTTTACTTAGAAGATGCGCTTAACTATAAGAGTGAAGTAGAGATTGTTCTGACTTTGCAAGGCACAATTTATAGAGTAGCAAAAGACCCTATAGAACAATCAGATGTTATTTTAAGTAAAAGCTTTTTGCCACAACTTGTACCTTTTGAAGAACAAAGAGGATGGATAAGCTTACCAGTTAGTGGACAGGAGCAATTTGCCTATGCAGAGCCAGCAGATTATACTGTGACGGTTACATCAAGTAAGTCAGTGTTTGCAACAGGAAGTCTGATAGCAACACAGACTAAAGATAATGGGCAAAGCTATACGTATATGGCTAAAAAAGTAAGGGATTTTGGTATTTGTATGACTGACCCATTAGCTATGCAAGAGTTTTTTTTGCCAGGAGATAAAAGGCTAATTATTTATTCATATACAACAGTTTCTTTAGAAAATTTAGCATCAAAAGTAGGAAATATCTTTGGATACTATAATGATATCTTAGGAACATATCCTTACGAAGAATTTACAATTGTAGATATCCCAGAACTTAAAACTATATTTTCTTATCCCACATTTATGATTTGTGATTTAAGTAAGTTCCAAACAAGTTATGATGAAAGCTACATACAGATAGGTAAGCAGTGGATTCCGTATATTTTATGTAATAATCCAAAAAGTAATGGATGGATTAATAAAGGGTTAGAAAAATATTTAGCTTATAGAGCTAGTACAAGTATAGTGGGGATTAAGCGTAGTGTAAGCTACGATATAAAAAGACTTGAAGAGAGTACAGGTAAAAGCTATGAGGATGAACAAAATTTAGATGAGGTATTAAGGCCAATGCAAATGTTAGCTGATGTAGAGGAAACCATTGGTACAGAGGATTGGTATACCCTTCTAAGACAGTACTATAAGAACTCAGCTTTCACAACCTCTACTAACAATGGATTGATGGAGGAAATTATTAAAAATTATAAAAGTGAACCACGTTTTTTTAGTGGACAAGTGGAAGATTATATAGTTCAAGAATAAGGTAAGAAAGGAAATAAGACCATGCAAGTTACAATATTACTCGCTCAACTAGGCTCTGCTCATTTAAATCAAGGTCTCACAATTATTAGTAA
The DNA here is from genome assembly GCF_002735925.1 of Sporanaerobium hydrogeniformans. Lineage (GTDB taxonomy): Bacteria > Bacillota > Clostridia > Lachnospirales > Cellulosilyticaceae > Sporanaerobium > Sporanaerobium hydrogeniformans. The sequence goes on from NZ_PEDL01000015.1 coordinate 88,704, forward strand.
GGTACTTAGGGAATTAGAGGTTCGAGTTAATACGGTCGATCTTACAAAACTAGCTTATTTTAATGGGGAGCGTACAAAAGAAACCAATGAGTTAATGGAGCAAATTAAAGAGAGCAGAGGGATAATAGCTCTAACAAGTGTACCTATGCTATCGCTGCATGGGGCAATGCAAACCTTCTTTGATAATGCTACATTATATGATTCTAGCTATTTTAATGCCCCTATTTTAGCAATAACCTATAGTGAGTGGTTAGGAGAAGTAGAGGCAGCAGAACGTATTTTAAAGATGTGGAATGTACTAGGGGGGAATGAAGGTACAAAATTCTGTATGAATAAGGGTGTAGCTTTTGAAGAAATTAAGGAGCGTATTGAAAGAGTAGGAGAAGATTTTTATCGTGCTATGAAGCAAGAAAGAGGAAGCATGCTTTCTAGTGAAAGGCTTCTCTACATGTATTTAAAAAATGGACAAGGCTTAAATAGTTTAAAAGGTGGACAAAGTATACAAGAAATCGTTAATGAGCAAGAACAGCAGGTTGTTAAGGAAGATAAACAAGAGATAAAAAGCTTAACAGATATTTTGAAAAGAGAAAGTAACACAGTTAATCTATCAACGAAAGAACAGACTATTAAGGAGATTACTACGTTACTAAAGCAGCAAGTTAACAGGGACGAAAAAGAAGATAAGGAAGAGTTTAGAGCTATACAAACAGGTATATATAAGAGACCTAATCTCTATCAGCAACAAAATACATTTTCTAGATACCTTCATCAAATTCCCCATTATTTTATTGCTCAATATGATAAAGACCTTAGTTTAGTGGTTCGTTATACTATTACAGATTCTAATGAAAAAGGTTTTATTCTGATACAAAATGGAGATTGCCAATATATGGAAGAAGGTGACTTCACACCTACGGTGGATTTGACAATGTCAGAGCAGACCTTAATAGATTTAATGAAAAAACGTATGACCTACCAAAAAGCCTTTATGTTAGGTAAATTAAAAGTGAAGGGTAATTTTGCAATATTGCCTAAAATTGATCAGATTTTTACCACTATGTAAAGAGAAGGTAGGAGGACATATACCAAGTTATATGTGAAGTAAACAAAAGAAAAGGAGAATAAAAATGGAAGAAAACTGCATATTTTGTAAGATTATTAAAGGAGAGATTCCTTCATTTACTATTTATGAAGATATATATTTTAAAGCGATTTTAGATAGGGCACCAGCTAACTTGGGGCATACTTTAATATTACCTAAGAAACATGCGCAAGATATTTTTGACTTGCCTGAAGAAGAAGCACAAAAGCTTTATCCATTAGTGAAGAAGCTAGCAATACAGATTAAAGAGGCTGTAGGAGCAGAAGGTATAAATATTGTACAAAATAATGGAGAAGCTGCAGGACAAAGTGTAGGACATTTTCATATTCATATAGTACCTCGTTATAAAGAAGATGGAGTAACGCTAAATAAGACAGCTCATAGTGAAATAACAATGGATGAACTAAAGGGAGTATGTGAAAAAATGATAAGTAGGGGATAAAATATAAGTAATTAGGGGGACAAAGAATGAAGAAGAGACAAATACTAAGTGTTATCTTATTTGTTTTATTTTTAAGTACAAGTACATGGGCAAAGGCAACGATTACTTTAACTAATGCAGTAGTAACAACAGCTAAAGATACAATTTTAGAAAACCCAAATTGGTTAAAAATAGAATTAGAAGATCAAGTGCCTACTTCAGGAGCCATATTTTTTATTCATATTACGAATAGTGAATGGCAAGTACCTACTACTTCTACACCTATTACATGTGAGCAGGGTCCTAGTAAAGGTAAAATGATAGGAAATTATAAAAAAAATAGTAATAAAGAGGTACAAGTAAATCTTTATGGTTCAGGGGATTTGCAGTCAGACCAAGCAGTAGCTCAAAGGGGGGATGTATTTAAAATCCCACTTTATGTCAAAACAACAGGTGGAGAAGCAAGTGTGTTTATAGACAGCAACGGTTCTATTGTGTATGATCCAACAATAGCAGCTTTTGGACAGAGAGATATTTCTCAAAGGCAAGAGTTGCCTATTAAAGAAGAAATGAGGTCAGATAAAGAAGAAACTTCAAATAAAAAAGAGATTTGCTTTACAATAGGGGTTAATAAATATACGGTAGCTGGTGAAGAAATAATTATGGAAGGAGCCCCTTATTTAGTTGATGGGCGTACCATGATCCCACTTCGCTATTTGGCTAATAGTTTATCTATTTCAGATGAAGCTATTCAATATGAAAAAGGTACAATTATCCTTCATAAAGGAGAGGAGATGCTAGAAGTAGCTATTGGGAGTAAGGAACTTAAAGTAAACGGTAAACTTAAGTCTACCATGCTTACAGCACCTGTGTTAAGAGAAGGTAGAACTTATATCCCAATTGCTGAAGTCAGCTCTTTGTTTGGTATTGAAGCAATATGGGATAATAGGCAGCAAACAGCCACTTTCTTTGTAAAAAATGAATTGAAATAGGGATATATAAAAAAACTCGACTCTTTAATAGGAGCCGAGTTTTTTGTATAAGAAGATTAAGCGCTTAAACTATTTAAATCATTGAAGTATTCGCTATACCATACCAGAAACATAAATACTGTCCAAATTTTACGGCTATTATCTGCTTTATCTGCACGATGCTCATCAAGGAGAGCAATAAGACTCTCAGTGTGGAAGTATTTATTTGCACAGGGGCTGTTAAAGGCAGATTTAACAACATTATAATATTTATCTTCCTTAAGCCAAACTCGAATAGGGACAGGAAAACCCAGTTTTTTCTTGTTGGCTACTGCAGGTGGTAAATTGCGTTTGGCAGCTAATCTCATAGCATATTTAGTGTTTTCTTTATTTACCTTGTATTTCACAGGAATGCGAGAAGCTACTTCAAATACCTTTTTATCAAGGAAGGGGACACGTACTTCTAGAGAGTTTGCCATACTCATTTTATCTGCTTTAAGAAGAATATCACCAGAGAGCCACATATGCATGTCTAAATACTGCATTTTAGTAACATCTTCTTTGTGTTTAACCTTATCGTAGATGGGTTTAACTAAGTCAAAAGGATTAGGTGCAGAGGTTTGCACTTTGAGGAGCCTTTTACGCTCTTCTTCTGAGAACATATAGGCATTACCTACGAAACGTTCTTCTAAATCTTTACTTGCACGAACAAGGAAGTTCTTACCTTTAAAGCTAAAGGGAAGAGAAAGCGCTATTTGAGCTAAAAATTTACGAAGCCCTTTAGGCAATTTACGATAAGCTGCTGAATCCAAAGGTTCTTTATAAATATTATATCCTCCAAAGAATTCATCAGCACCTTCACCTGAAAGTACTCCTTTAACGGTTTTACTTGCTAACTCGCAAACAAAGTATAAGGCAACTGCAGCAGGGTCAGCTAAAGGCTCGTCCATATAATACTGTACCTTAGGGAGCACCCTCCAGTATTCTTCAGGAGTAATGATTTTATTATTATTGGGGATATTAATTTCTTTTGAAAGTTCTTCAGCATAGCTAATCTCATTATACTGCTCATTGGCAAAGCCTACAGTAAAGGTATGGTCTCCGTTAAAGCAACTTGCTACATAACTTGAGTCTACGCCACTAGATAAAAAGCTCCCTACTTCAACATCACTGATTTTGTGTGCTTCAATAGATTCTTTCATTTGGGCATCAATAGCATCAACATAATGTTCGAGAGACTCTTCTGTTTCATTAAAGGTAGGTTCCCAATAACGCGTGATGGTAAGCTTACCTTCTTTGAAAAGGAAGTAATGAGCGGGAGGAAGTTTGAATATACCTTTAAAGAAGGTTTCCGGTAAAGCAGAGTATTGGAAGGTGAGATAAGTTTCTAGAGCTTCTTCGTTTAATTCTCTTTTTACAGCAGGATGTTCTAAAATAGCTTTGATTTCAGAAGCATAAACAAAGTTATTATTATCTGTTAGAGTATAATAAAAAGGTTTGATGCCAAAAAAATCTCTTGCTCCAAATAAAGTTTTAGTTTCCTTATCCCATAGGACAAAGGCAAACATTCCTCTTAAATGATCGAGAAGCTTTGTACCATATTCTTCGTAGCCATGAATAAGGACTTCTGAGTCCGTGTGAGTCTTAAAAATATGACCAGCCGCAATAAGTTTTTCTCGAATGGACTGGAAATTATAAATTTCGCCATTATAGGTGAGAACATAGCGACCATCCTCATTATAAAGAGGCTGAGCACCAGCTGCTAAATCTAAAAAACTAAGGCGTCTAAAACCCATACTGATGGTAGTATCGCTGTATTTTCCAGAGCTATCTGGACCACGATGGGCAATACGATCCATCATACTATTTAAAATAAAATCTTTATTATCTAAACTTGTATCTACAAAGCCACAAAATCCACACATTATGTAAGCCCCTTTCTCAAAATATACGCCCTAACTTTAACACATTTACGTCTCAAAATCAATGATAGGGGTATACACACTAGTCATAGTATTGCCTTATGGAAGGATAATAAACAGGTTCTATTAAATAAAAGATGTTTAGTTGCAAGGGACTTATAGATACAAATAAAAAGAGTTAGATAGCTTAATAGGATGAAATATTTGGAGGAGATGCTGCAATGATTATTGCTTAAAAACGTTAGGAAGAGTATTATTAGTGTAATAGAATTTGGTAAACAAAGGAGATATTAAGGATGAACTTAAGGGAAGAAGCACTGAGTAAACATGAAGAGTGGCAAGGGAAATTAGAAGTTGTTGCAAAAGCTAAAGTAGATAATAGCAAAGATTTATCCATTGCCTATACACCTGGTGTAGCAGAACCTTGTAAAGAAATAGCAGCCAATAGGGAAAATGTATATAAATATACCATGAAAGGTAATACTGTAGCAGTTATATCTGACGGAACAGCTGTACTTGGTTTAGGAGATATTGGACCAGAAGCAGCCATGCCTGTTATGGAAGGAAAAGCAGTATTATTTAGAGAATTTGCAGGGATTAATGCTATACCTATTTGTATTGATACAAAAGATACAGAAGAGATTATTACATTTGTTAAACAAATTGCACCGACCTTTGGTGGAATCAATCTTGAAGATATTGCAGCACCCAGATGCTTTGAAATTGAAGCAAGGCTAAAAGAAGAGCTCAATATCCCAGTATTTCATGATGACCAACATGGTACGGCTATTGTTGTACTTGCAGGGATTATTAATGCGCTTAAGGTAGTCGGTAAACAAAAACAGGATGTGAAAGTTGTTGTGAATGGGGCAGGATCAGCAGGGTTAGCAATTACAAAGCTTCTATTAAGCTATGGTTTTGAAAAAGTTATTGTAGTGGATAAACTAGGTATTCTAGAAGAATCAGAAGAGTGGATGAATTGGGCACAAAAAGACATCAGCAAAAGGACCAATAGAGAACATCTTAAGGGAACTTTAAAGGACGCACTTCTTCAAGCAGATATTTTTATTGGTGTATCCGCACCGAATATTGTTTCCAAAGAAATGATAGCAAGCATGAATGAAAAAGCAATTGTTTTTGCCATGGCAAATCCTACACCAGAAATTATGCCAGAACTTGCAAAAGAGGGAGGGGCTTTAGTCGTAGGAACGGGACGTTCAGATTTTCCTAATCAAGTGAATAATGTCCTTGTTTTTCCAGGAATTTTTAAAGGAGCACTTATGGCTAGAGCTACACAAATTACAGAAAATATGAAATTAGCAGCAGCAGAAGGTATTGCCAGTATGATAGAAGAAGGGGACTTAAGTCCAGAAAACATACTCCCAAAACCATTTGATAAAGGGATTGCAGATAAGGTGGCAAAAGCTGTTATAGATTCTATGAAATAAAAGGAGGAGTTCAACTTGAAGACTATTGTACTAACAGGAGGCGGCACAGCAGGCCATGTAACCCCCAATATTGCTTTGTTACCTAAGCTAAAAGAAGAAGGTTGGGATATACGTTATGTAGGGAGTCACACAGGAATAGAAAAACAGCTTATTACTAAAGAAAATATCCCTTACTATGGGATAGCTTCAGGGAAACTTAGACGTTATATTTCTTTAGAAAATTTTAAAGATCCCTTCAAAGTAATAAAAGGTTACTTGGATGCGTACAAGATTTTAAAAAGACTCAAACCACAAATTGTTTTTTCTAAAGGGGGATATGTTACAGTTCCAGTTGTACTAGCAGCAAATACTCTTCGTATACCAGTTGTTATTCACGAATCAGATATAACTCCAGGCCTTGCTAATAAAATTGCCATAAAAGGTGCCAAAAAGGTTTGTGTAAACTTTGAAGAAACCCTTCAATATGTGGGGAGAAAGGGGGTTTATACAGGTTCACCTATTCGAGAAGAACTTTTTAAAGGAAATAAAGAGGAAGCAAGGAAGCTTTGTGGCTTTAAAGAGTCGAAGCCTACCCTACTTATGATGGGAGGCAGTTTAGGCGCGAGAAAGCTAAATAAAGTGCTTAGAGAAGCACTTGGAGAGTTACTTCCTCACTATAATATTGTGCATATTTGCGGTAGGGGAAACTATGATACAAAGCTTGAAGGTCGAGAGGGGTATAAGCAATTTGAGTATGTAGATAAAGAACTTCCTCATCTTTTTGCCTTAGCAGATGTAATGCTTTCTAGGGCAGGGGCTAATAGCCTTGCAGAGATTGTAGCTCTTCACATCCCAAGCTTACTTATTCCTTTATCGCAAAAAGCCAGCAGGGGTGACCAAATTCTTAATGCGTATTCTATGAAAAAGAAAGGATATGCAGCTTGTCTTGAAGAAGAAGAACTAACATCTAGTAAGCTTGTTCAGGAAATTGAAAAACTTTACAGTGAACGTAAAAACTATATTACAGCCATGGAACAAGCTACAAAAGTAAAGAGTATTGACAAGGTGCTACAAGTGATAAAGGAAAATTGCTAAAAATAAAACAGTATGAACAATAAAAGGGACTGTTTCAAAACAGACCAAGGCAAGCTAAAAGGACATTGCTATGGGATTTGTAACAGTTCCTTATTTATTGGAAAAGGTATAAAGCTGCCACTTATTGTTAGATGAAAGAATAAGGCATAAAAAGATTTTCAAAGACAAAACCTATTAAAAAAGGATATCCAACGTCTTTACTTGACAGTAGGTTCTTTTAATAATAAAATAAAAAGGTTGATAATGAGAAACGATAAAACAAATTGGTTGAGGTGAAAAAAATGGCGACAAAATATATTTTTGTTACAGGAGGAGTTGTTTCAGGCTTAGGTAAAGGCATTACAGCTGCTTGTTTAGGAAGACTGCTAAAAGCAAGAGGGAAAAAAGTTACAATTCAAAAGTTTGACCCTTATATTAATATTGACCCAGGTACGATGAGTCCTTACCAACATGGGGAAGTATTCGTTACTCATGATGGCTCAGAGACTGACTTAGACTTAGGACATTATGAAAGATTCATTGACGAAAAATTAAATAAATACAGTAATGTAACGACAGGTAAAATTTACTGGTCTGTTTTAAATAAAGAACGTAAAGGGGATTACTTAGGAGCAACCGTACAAGTGATTCCCCATATTACTAATATGATTAAGGATTGTGTCTACCGTGTAGGAAATACAGGCGAGACCTCAGATATCGTTATTACCGAAATAGGTGGTACGGTAGGGGATATCGAAAGTTTACCTTTTTTAGAAGCAATCAGACAAGTTTCAACAGAGGTAGGTAAAGAAAATGTACTTTATATCCATGTAACCCTTATACCTTACTTGAGTAAAGGTGGGGAAATGAAAACAAAGCCTACTCAGCATTCTGTTAAAGAACTCCGTTCAATAGGGATTCAACCAGATATTATCGTGTGTCGTACAGAACAGCCAATTTCTGATGACATGAAATATAAAATTGCATTATTCTGTAATGTAGATAAAGACTGTGTTGTACAAAATTTAGATGCAGAAACACTTTATCAAGTGCCTCTTATGTTAGAAGAGGAAGGTCTTGCAAAAATCGTATGTAGAAAGTTACATATTGATGCGCCAGAACCAGAGCTAACAGAATGGAAAGCCATGATTGAAAAAGAAAGAAATAGGAATAAGGTAACGAAAATTGCTCTTGTAGGTAAATATGTAGAACTTCATGATGCCTACCTATCGATTGTAGAATCTCTTCATCATGCAGGCATTTATCATGGGTCAGAAATTGATATTGACTGGATTAATGCAGAAACAGTAACTCATGAAAATGTAGATGAAATATTAAAAGGTGCAGATGGTATCTTAGTACCAGGCGGATTTGGCGATAGAGGGGTAGAAGGTAAAATTGAAGCTGTACGTTATGCAAGAGAAAACAAAATCCCCTATTTTGGCATTTGCTTAGGTATGCAGTGTGCTGTTATTGAATTTGCAAGACATGTAGCAGGTCTTGAAGGAGCTCATAGTTCAGAACTTTTACCAACAACCAAATATCCGGTTATAGATATTATGCCAGATCAAAAAGATATAGAAGATATGGGGGGAACTATGCGTCTTGGTGCATACCCCTGTAAACTTGAAAAAGCAAGTAATGCTTACAGTGCCTATAAGGAAGACCTAATTCAAGAAAGACATAGGCATCGTTATGAGTATAATAATCAATATAGAGAACTTTTAACTTCAAAGGGTCTTAAAATTGCAGGAACTTCACCTGATAATCGCTTGGTAGAAATTGTAGAGATTGAAGAGCACCCATGGTTTGTTGGTGTTCAATTCCATCCAGAATTTTTATCAAGACCTAATAGACCACATCCACTGTTTAAAGATTTTGTAGGTGCAGCTTTAAACAAACAAAATGCTTAGTTGAGGACTAGAAGAAGTATAAAAAGTAGCTAGATTAAAATTTGATGTGACCCCAATAAGTTAGACTTTTTTGCGTAGTAGTTTTTAACTGCTACGCAATTATTTTATGCTGCCAAGAGACTGAGCCTATATTCTACAGGA
>NZ_PEDL01000016.1 GCF_002735925.1 Sporanaerobium hydrogeniformans
CTCTAAACCTTCACGTGCAATAAGAGATGGGTTTGTTGTTACACCACAGATTACACCTAAGTCATTTGCCTTACGAATTTCTTCTGTATTGGCAGTATCTATAAATAATTTCATTTTAGTCTCTCCTAATTATCTCTTAAATAACTATTAATATAATTTATCTTGTATGAATCTTACTTGTTCTTCACTTAACTCATAAATATCACTATTTTCCATACTGGTAGATGAATCTTCTATCAAAATAAGTTTTGTATCTTGGCAAGTAATCGTATTGTGCCAAAGTGTAGCTGGAATATTATATACCTTAAAAGGCTCCATTTCTACTTTTTCAATTTTTAATCCGTTTTCTTCTTCATTTGCATAAAGTAAAGTGCATTTTCCTGAAATAAGTACAAATAATTCATCTGTTCTATTATGACGTTCTAAACAATCAATCCCTTTAATATCATTAGCAGGTTTCCAATTTTTAATTCCTACCATCCATTTTTCATTCTCATAAACACGTGTCATTCCTTCGCCAGTAAATGCATAGCTCTCAATTTTCATCCCTTAGTCCTCCTCTAATTAAAGTAATTCTTTAGATTTTTGCACTATATTTTCTGCTGTTAATCCATACTCTTTAAATAAATCTGTTGGTTTTCCTGATTTACCAAATTTATCCATAATCCCTACACGTTCAAATTTTACATTACTTTTTCCTGCAAGTACTTCAGCCACTGCTGAGCCCAGCCCACCAATAATAGAGTGTTCCTCTGCTGTTACAATTGCCTTATACTTTTTAGCCATATCTAAAATGCAAGCCTCATCAATAGGTTTAATGGTGTGGAAATTTATAACACCTGCACTTATTCCTTCTTTTTCTAATAACTCTGCAGCTTGAAGTGCCTCACTAATCATAAGACCTGTTGCCATAATACAAACATCTTTGCCCTCTTTCATTACATTAGCTTTCCCAGGAATGAAAGGTGTTTCTTCTGTTGTTATATCTTCTACAATTGGTCTTGCCACACGAATATACACAGGTCCATCTATTTCAGCAGCAGCCATAACTGCCTTTTTTGTTTCAATAGGGTCACAAGGTACTAAAATAGTCATACCTGGTAACTCTCTCATCAATGCAATATCTTCGATAGATTGGTGACTTCCACCGTCTTCACCTACACAAAGTCCAGAGTGAGATAAACCAAATTTAACATTTGCATTAACATAAGATACAGAGTTACGAATTTGTTCGAAAGCTCTTCCTGCACCAAATAGTGCGAAAGTGCTTACAAAAGGAATATAGCCTGTATGAGCGAAACCTGCTGCAGCACACACCATATTTGCTTCTGCTATCCCAAAGTTAAAGAAACGGTCTTTATGCTCTTCTGCAAAAGTAGCTGTCATGGTTGCATGAGCTAAGTCTGCATCCATTACTACAACCTTATCATTTTTTGCCCCTAATTCACGTAAAGCTTCTCCATATGCAACTCTTAATGATTTTCCCATTAGTTTATGCCTCCTAATTGTTTCATCGCTAGCTCGTACTCTTCTTTATTGGGAGCTTTTCCATGCCAACCTGCTTGATCTGACATAAAAGATACTCCATGACCTTTATGGGTTTCGCAACATATAAATTTAGGCTTTCCACTAACAGGTGCTCTTAAAGCATACTCAATAGCCGCTAAATCATGTCCATCCACCTTATAACATTCAAAGCCAAAGGCCCTAAATTTATCTACAACATCCCCAAGGCTCATAACACTTTCATTACTACCATCAATTTGTAAACCATTATGGTCAAGCATGACTACAAAATTATCTAGCTTATAATGAGCTGCTGCCATAGCTGCTTCCCATACTAAACCTTCTTGAACTTCTCCATCACCAACAATGGCATAAACTTTATAATCTGCTTTTTTATGTTTTGCTGCAAGGGCCATTCCCATAGCTATAGAAACACCTTGTCCTAAAGATCCTGTATTCACATCTACACCTGGTGTTTTTCTCATATCAGGATGCCCTTGAAGGTGGCTATCTATTTGTCTTAGGTTCCAAAGATCTTCTTTTGGAAAGTAACCTTTATCTGCAAGAACAGCATACAGTGCTGGACAAGCATGACCTTTGCTAAGTACGATACGGTCTCTATCCTCCATTTGTGGATTTTGTGGATCAACCTTTGCTACCCTATAATAAAGTGCCATAAGCATTTCTACGCAAGAAAGCGAACCGCCTGGATGCCCTGATTGACAAGTATAAAGCATTTTAATAATATCTGCTCTTATTTGTTGAGCTTTTGCTGTAAGATTCATTTCGTCCATTTTAAAATCCCCTTTAGTTTTTATTTTTAGCCTTTTACTGCACCAGCTGTAAGTCCTTCAACAAGCCTTTTTTGGGCAAAGAAGAATAAAATACATACTGGAATGATTGTAATGATACCACCTGCTGTTAGAAGATCCCATTGTACTCCTAATTGACCAATTAAACTTTTTAAAGCAACTGGAATAGTACGATTAGCTTCATTTGTAAACATAACGGCAAAAGTATATTCATTCCATGCATTCATGAAAATGTAAACGCCTGTCGCTACAATACAAGGTGTAAGCATAGGTAAAATAATCTTTATAAATGCAGTTGCCCGATTGGCACCATCCACTAAAGCAGCTTCTTCCAAAGAACTTGGTAAATCATTCATATATCCATTCATTAACCATACTGAAAAAGGGATGGTAAAAGTTGTATAAGCAAGTACTAACGCCCCTGGAGTATATAGGATATTCAACTTTCTCATAATGGCATAAAGTGGAATAAGTAATAATACTGTTGGGAACATATTATTAGTTAAAAACATAACCATAAAAAATTTTCTTCCTTTAAAACGATAACGTGAAAAAGCGTAGGCTGCTAAAACTGAAACGACTAAACTTAGTACTGTCGTAGACACTGTTACAACTAAACTATTACCCATAGCCTTTAAGAAATTAAACTCAAAAAACAGCTTCCTATAGGCTTCAAAGGTAGTATTCTTTGGCCAATAAGTAACAACACTCCCGTAAAGTTCCGCTTCTGGCTTAATAGAAGTAATAAAAGTCCAATAGAACGGAAAAAGTAGAAAAAGTAAAATAGCTATAAGTGGTAAATAAAGTCCAAAGATTTTTCCAAAAGAAATGTGTTTTTTATCCATCTTACTCCTCCTCCGTTCTAAATTTATTAATCAAATAAGGTATAGCTACTGCTGATAAAATAATTGTTAATATAAGAGACATAGCAGAAGCATAACCTAAATCCATGGCCATCCCCTTATTAAATATGTAGACACTTAATGTTTGTGTAGAATAAGAAGGTCCCCCCTCTGTCATATTAAAGATAACATCTACTGAGTTGGCTACCCATATAATACGTAAAAGTACTGTAATAAATAAGGTGTTTTTTAATGAAGGAATGGTGATTCTAAAAAGCTTTTGCATTTTACTAGCACCATCAATATCTGCTGCTTCATACATGTCCTGTGATATTCCCTGCAAACCTGCTAGAATCATAATGGCAAAGAAAGGTATTCCTTGCCATATGATTGTTAAAATAACAGAAGGAAAAGCAGTTGAAGCTTTTGATAAAAATGGAATATTATCATTAATTATATGAAGTCTCATAAGAATATCATTAAGCACTCCATAATTTCCATCATAAATCCATCGCCACATTAAACCAATTAATACTCCTGGTGTCACCCATGGTATTAAACTCACGGCACGTACAATGCCACGTCCTCTAAAGCTCTGGTTAAGGATAAGGGCTAAAACAAATCCAAATATAAACTGAAGACCTACCCCAAAACCTACCCATATAAAGGTACGGAAAAGAGATTTCCAAAAGAGTTTATCATTGAAAAGCCCTATGTAATTCTCAAATCCAATAAATGCTATATTATTTGGCCGCCTTAAATCATAACTTTGAAAGCTCATTAAAATAGCTTGTAGTACGGGTATAAATACAACCGCAATTACAATAATAAGGGCTGGCGCAATAAGTAAATAGGGCCATATACTTGCCTTTTTCTCTTGCAAACTAACGCCTCCTTGCTGTCCTATAGCTCATTATCCTGCTTTATTTATATAATTCTTCTTGAAGTACCTTCATTGTTTCTTCTGCTGTCATTTCACCTGTAAGAGCAAAACCAACTGTATTAGGCCATGTTACACTAATCCATTCAGTTGTAGTATCTAAAATAGGTAAGATTCCCGCATAAGACATTCCTTCAATAGAAGCTTTCATAAATTTATTGTTTTGGTAAAAATCTAGAGCCTGTACTGTTTTACTTACAGGTACGTTTCCTGTTGCTTCACACCAAATCTTTTGTCCTTCACCTGTTGCTAAATAAGCAACCCATTCAAAAGCTGCATCTTTATTTTTGCAAGATTCAAAAATAACATTTTCTGTATCTCCCATAGAAGTCCATTGTCCTTTACCTGCTGGGAATGGGAAAGCAGATACATCTTCGCCAAAGGTCTCAATCATACCTGCTGAAGAACCTGTGTGGTGGATAGTCATTGCTGTACGTCCTGATTTAAAGTTTGCAATAATTTCATTGAAGCCATCTGTTGGTGCAGTTGGTGGAACGTAACCTTTTTGATAAAGATCTATGAAATCTTGCATACCTGCAACTGACTCTGGTGACGTCATATCTTCAAAGTTTCCACCTCTACCATGAATAAAACTTCCCCATGGTTCTTGTCCGCCTTTCGCGCCTCTCATACCAAAGCCATAAACATCTGTTTTACCATCTCCATCTGTATCTCTTGTTAATTTTTCACAAGCTGTTAAAAATTCTTCATAGGTTTTTGGTACTTCAATTCCTACTTCTTCAAACATAGAAGGTCTATAGTATACATAAAGGATTTGAGTATTCCATGGCATTACATGGATATTTTCTGTTCCACCTGCTTGTTTCATAATGTCATATAAGTTTTGATCAATATCATCCTTTTGATCCCAATTTGCAATATAATCATCTAAATTAGCTAATAAATTGTTAGCTGTAAAAAGTGGTGTAGAGGTTAATTTCCAAGATGCTGTATCAGGACCACCTCCACCCATAGCTGCTGAGAATAAAGTATTACTATATCCTCCTCCATCCCATGGATATTCTTCTGCTACAACTGTAATACCTGATTCATTTGTCTCGTTAAACTTTTTTACAATGTCTTGCATGACAGCTGAATACTCTGTGTTATCTGCCCAGTACCAGTGTTTTATGGTAACTGGTTCCTTTTTGTTCTCTTCTGCTGCTGCAACTGGTGCTGACTGATCTGGAGTAGCTACTACTTCACTTTTACTGCTCCCTCCACATCCTACTGTACTTAATACTAATCCTCCTGCTAGTAAAGCTGCTAATACTTTTTTCATACTACTACCTCCCATAAATTATTTTTTTTACATCTTCAATTGTTTGTCGAATATGCTTTTCAGCTTCATATCTAGCTGTCATAGCATCTCGGTTTTGAATAGCATTAAAAATATTTAAGTGACTTTTTTGAGCCCTATTAAAGCTTTCTGTAACAACACTAGTCTTTACATAACCTTCTCTTATTGATTCATTAATAATAGGTACGACTCGATGCAGTACATCATTTTGTGTACATTTTGCTACCATCGTATGAAAATCAATATCTACATCTCGATTTTCTTCTTCAGCACTTTTTATTTGTTGCATTTTCTGAATAATCATCTTTAGTCTTTCTATATTGGCGGGTGTAGCTCTTTGAGCTGCTAAAAAAGCTATTTGAGGTTCAATCATTAGTCTTGCTTCTAAAAGCTGCTCAAGTATGGTTTCTTGATCAACAAAATCAAGCCCCAGAGGGTCTTTACCAACCCCTGGCCTCTCACTTATAAAAGTTCCTTTTCCTCTATGTATCTCAACAATGTTTTCCGCTTTTAAAAGTTTCATCGACTCCCTAATAGTGGACCTACTTACATTAAACATTTCAATAAGCTCCGCTTCACTTGGCAATCGATCGCCCGGCTTCATATTTTGACCAATTATCATTTGTCTCATTTTTTGTGTTATGACTGTTGTAAGCTCATCCTGCTTTACTTCTTCTATTGGCAATATTAACTTTCCTCCTTTTATTGGTATGACCTTTCCATCACAACTGGTATGATGTTCTTTAGTTGATTTTTTTAATGTTTTGTATAAAATTATGACTTGTTGATATAATCATATACTATATTGTTACAAATTTCAATACGTTTTTCTTATTTTTTTCTAAAATTTTTATAACATATTATAATTATACTAATAATACCATTTTAACTAGTCAGACCTTTATATAACTAAAAACCTATAATCATCCTACTACTTTACATCTTTATTTATTTTATTAGACTGCTTTCTTTATTATCTATTTATGACCCTATTTACATAAAATTAGTAGGCTACTCTAAAAAAGAGCATATGGTAAAGCAAGTCATCTCGCTTTACCATATGCTCTTTTTTATCCTCAAACTTTGTTTGCTTCTTAAGCTTTATCCACTTTAGTCTCTTCTATTACTACATTTTTTTCTTTTTCTTCCCACACATCAAAGCGTTTCATCACTTCATCATAGGTATCCTGACAAATCTTTGGAAGCTCAGACTTTGTCCTACTTTTTATTTCTATTCCTGCTTGTTTAAAACCCTTTTCTACTGCTTGACGTAGTAAAACTATTTTACTACTATCATCTCCTGCTAAAGCTTCAGCCATGGTCATGATCCGTTCTGCTACAGCACCTACACTATAAGTCCCGCCCGCTTCTAATGCTTTTTGTGCCTCCTCCTTATTAGTTGCAAGAGGTGGAAGAGCAGCATCTATGCTCCCAAAAACTTTTGTCCATAAATCCTCTGTTTGCTGCACTAGGGAATACGCTATGTTTTGATTTTTAATATTAGCATTCATCATTTGCTCAAGCATTTGTATTTGAGTAGCTTGTTCGTTATCCTTTATTGCCTGTATCTGTGTACTGCTAAGCTTTTTTATATCACTATACAGTCCTTGCTTAGAAGTATCTCCTGATTTTTCATAGGTATCTTGTGGTACTTCTTGCTTTCTACTTGAGGTTTTCTTGTTTACTTCTTCATTTTTGATTTCTTCATTTTTTGTTTTAAATGTTTTATTTATTTCTTGAATTGTTACTGTGGTTGTTGCATCATTAATTATCATTTCACACACCTCCCTTATTTTCTTTTATTTCGGCAACTTGCAAAGAAAGATTCACATTATTTTTTCAAAAGCTTCTGCTGCTACAGGTTTACCAAATAAATAACCTTGCATAAGGTCTGGTCTTAAACTCTCTAGTCTTTCTCTTTCCTCAGTTGTTTCTATCCCCTCTAGGCAAACGAGTAACCCAATACTGTGAGCCATTTCAATAATATAACTTACTAATTTATAATCATAATCATTTTTTAATGCCTTATAAACGAAAGAGCGGTCAATCTTTAATATATCTACATTAAAATCTTGTAAATACCTTAAGTTAGAATAACCTGTACCAAAATCATCTATCGCTAACTTCATCCTTTTTTTTCGAATGATTTCTAATGTTCGTTGAATCATTCTATCATTCTCAAGACATCCACTTTCTGTTAATTCTAAAATAACAGAGTGTGCTTCTAGTTCATGCTGTTTTAAATACTCATTAACTTCCTCTACTAAATCTTGTCTTCTCACCTGTATATAAGATAAGTTAATACTTATATGAAAATGAACTACTCTTTCCTGCCAAACCTTACATTGCCTAATAGCATTTTCAAGTACCCACCTTCCAACAGGAATAATTAACCCACTCTCTTCTAAAATAGGAATAAATTCTCCTGGAGATAAGGTGCCATATTCTTCGCATTGATAACGTAGTAAAGCTTCTGCACCGACTAACTGCCGTGTCCTTGTACTTATAATGGGTTGGTAAAAAATATTAAACCCTTTAAAATAATTATTAGCTGATTGTCTTAGTTGTTCTTCTATTCCTATTCGTCTCATATAAGCATTATAAGCCTGTTCATCAAATACAAACTCATTCTCTTTGCCTTCTCGAATAGCTGTATTAATCGCAAATTCTGCCTTTTTCTGTATCTCTTTATAGAAGGACTCTATTGCATCTAACTTTACGATTCCAGCTGAAATAGAATAGAAAATTTTATATGCATAGGTCTCTATTGAATGATTAATAGCTCTTTTTAAATTTTTATAAAGTTGTTTAGCTTGTTCAGTAGTCTCTCCTTGAAAAGCAAAAATGGCAAAAGTCTTGCTTCCTACACGGTAAAGCTTTGTTTCCTTAGGCATGATTTTTATTAGGCAGTTAGAAATATCCTTTAATACTATATCCCCTACCTCCATACCATATTTTTCATTAATTGTCTTAAAATTATTGATTCCTATCTTCATTATGTAGCCTGATAAGCTTTTTTCTTCCTCTATTAGCTTATCAAAATCCTTCTGCAATTGAGTTTCTGTCAGTAAACCTGTTAAGTTATCTGCCTTGCTTTTTACCCCTAACTCACTCACACGTCCTACCATCATTCGTGGCTTACCTTCGGCATCTAAAATAACTTTCCCTCTACAACTAATCCATACTATATTTCCTTCTTTATCTAACCATCGATACTCCAAGTCATGCCTATCCTTTTCGCCAGCTTTTACTGACTCTATCTCTGAATAAAGCATATCAAAATCGTCAGGATGTATGACCGTTTTTAAAACCTCTATTACCTTAAAAAATTGAGCACTGGGCAAATTAAATCGTTCTAGAATGGTTTCGGATACGCTATAGTAGTCTTTTTTGAAGTCAAATAAGAACAAATAATCATCCGTACATTTTCCTATGGTCGACATAGCATATTCAAATTGCTTATAGTCAATATCTTTTGGTATCATAAATTTCCCCATAAAATGCCCCCAATTCATTTTCTCTATTTACCTACTAAATTGATAAAATCTATGAATTTAAATCGCTTTACCCTACTAGTTAGTTAAATCATATCACATTTCTTGTACTTTTGGCATATTATTATACAATTTATATTTAATTTTTTAAATATTCTATATTCTTTATTTGTTTTTAAACAAATAACTAACTGGCAAAATAGGTAGATTAAAAATTGTCCATCTAAAAGTGATGTGACCCCAATAAGTTAGATTTTTAGGTCTAACTTATTGGGGTCACATCAACATTTTATAGTTCTTTTTACTTACTAACTAACTACATACTAGTCCCTATTTTTCATCTATTCTTGCTTCTAATAAAGTATAAATCTCACCAATCATATACAGTGAGCCAAAGGCAACTATTCGACTTTCCAATCTGGTTTGACTGAGCTTAAGTGCTTCTTCTATAGCCTCACTTATATCTATTTGACTGTGTACTTCCTTATGATGCTTCTTTACCTCTTCAACAAGCTCTTCTAAAACTACTGCCCTTTTACCTGGGGGTAAAGTTACAATAAGCACATCAAAATAAGGTGCCACTAAAGTAACCATTTTATCTATCTCTTTATCCTTCAAAATTCCTATAATCCCTATATTATAGCAAGGCCTTAGATGGCTTAGAGTATTTACCAAGGCTCTTATGCCATCTACATTATGTGCTCCATCTACATAAAAATCCGGCTGATTCATAACCTTTTCAAAGCGTCCTTGCCATTTAGCAGCCTGAAGTCCTTTTTTGAGTTGTTCTCTTTTTATAGTTATTATCTTTTTATCCTTTAAAATTTCAATAGCTTTTATTGCCAAACCTGCATTATGTGCTTGATGTATTCCTATCATTTGCAAGTCATAAGGCTCACCTTGCCATTTAAAATGAGTTCCTTCTTCATTTAAAGTAACCTCTTGAAGCTCTGAACTTTCTAAGCAATAAAGAGTCGCTAAGCGTTCCTTACAAGTTTCCTCAAAAACCTGCATGACATCAGATGTTTGAGCCCATACCACCACACATCCCCTCTGTTTTATAATTCCAGCCTTCTCTCTTGCAATTTGAGGAAGGGTATCTCCTAATATTTCTTTGTGGTCTATAGCAATAGGTGTAATAATAGAAAGAAGTGATTTAGAAATGACATTCGTCGCATCAAAGCGCCCACCTAATCCTACTTCTAGTACAACAAAGTCTACGTCCTCCTCTAAAAAATAAAGAAAAGCTGTAGCTGTTAGTGCTTCAAAATAACCCAAGGCATCATAGCCATAATTTTTTGCTTTTTGGTTGGCCCTTCTGACCTTATCCATACAAAGCCAAAGCTTCTCATCTGAAATCATCTCATCATTAATACATATGCGTTCATGTAAAGTCACTAAATGAGGAGAGGTAAAGGTTCCTACCTTATATCCTCCTTCCTTTAAGATACTCTTTATAAACTGAGTAACAGAGCCTTTTCCATTGGTTCCTGCTACATGAATGATTTGAAGCTTATCCTGAGGGTTACCTAAAAGCCCCATAACTGCTACCATATTTTCTAAGCCCAATTTAACACCAAAACTTCCCAAGCTCTCTAAATAACTTTGAGCTGCTATTTTACTCATTCTCTTTCCTCACGTTCCTATCTAAAAATAATGCCTGCTTTTCTAATGCACAAATACCTTCGCTATACCCCTTCCCTCTGTAAAAGGCAAGACATAATAAATGATGTGGCCTAAGCTTTAACATGTTGTCCTATAACTCCCTTAAGCATCACTTTCATTTTAGAAGCTACTAAAATAGCAACTGCTGTTAAAATAAGATCTTTTATTATAAAAGGATAAACCCCTGCTGCAAGTGCTTGGTGAAAAGTCATTTTTACTACAATTGCTAATTGAATAGCACCCATTATATAATCTATTATAAGTCCTACATAAGTTGCAATCCATAAAATAAATTTATTTCCCGATTTAGCACCCCAACCAGTAATAAATGCCATTACCACAAAACCAATAATAAAACCACCTGTAGGTCCTATTATCATTTGAAAACCTCCCTTAAAATTAGCAAAAACAGGTAGCCCAATTCCTCCTAATAACATAAAAGTAAATAAAGCTAAACTTGCTAATTTTTCTTCTAATAAAATACTAATGAGAACTATGCCAAAGGTTTGTAAGGTAATAGGGACTCCAAAAGGTAGTGGAATAGCAATTTGTGAAAATACCACCATAAGTGCTGTACATAAACTAACTAAAGTTAACTTTTGAACTGAAAACTTATATTGCATCGAAGTTTCTCCTTTTATCAATTTTAAAATTTATTTTATTATAAAAGATTAAATTAATATTGTCAACTTTATGTATTTTTATAGTTTACAATCCCTGATTGTTCAGGCGTATTTTATTTTTTATCTATTATTTATCATTTATTTAATTTATCTATTTAATCTAAGAGTTTAGTTTCTCTCAATTTTGTTCATACTTCTTTCTATAAGGAGTGTGATTATCATGCGTATCCCAAGACATATTGCATTAATTCCTGATGGCAATAGAAGGTGGGCCTATGAATCTGGACTTGAAAAACATAAAGGGTATGAACATGGACTTCATCCAGGTGTAGAAGCCCTACTCTTAGCTCAAAGCCATGGTGTAGAGGAGCTTACTTATTATGGCTTTACAACAGATAACTGCAAAAGACCTTCTATCCAAGTCAAAGCCTTTATCAAAGCTTGTGTTGAAGCTGTCGAACTAATTAAATCTCATAATGTCAGTTTATTAGTAGTAGGTAATACTCAGTCCCCTTTATTTCCTACTGAATTACTTCTCTATACTAAAGAAAGGGTTTCATTTGGAACAGGACTTACTAAGGTTAACTTTCTTGTAAATTATGGTTGGGAATGGGACTTAAGCCATATGGATACTTGTTCAAATAACCGTTTTGCTATTTCGGATTGTCTCTATTCTAAAGCCATTTCACGGATTGATCTCGTTATCCGTTGGGGTGGTCGTAGTCGTCTTTCTGGTCTTTTACCCATTCAATCTGTTTATGCCGATATTTATACACTCACTGAAATGTGGCCTGAATTTACAGCAGAACAATTCGAAAGAGCTCTTAAGTGGTATAATACCCAAGATGTTACATTAGGTGGCTAGTTCACTTAGTGTAATATCTTGGGTATCTCTTTATATATTTATTTTATTAAATTATTTGTTTCTAAAAATGCTTTTGCTACTTCTTCTACAGATTGTTTTTCAACTTGTACTTTATAATTAAGCTGTGTCATTTTTTTATCATCTATTTTACCTTCTAACTTATTGAGTACTTCTTCTAATTCAGGATGTTTTTTAAGTGTTTCATTACGAATAATAGGTGCAGCATAATAAGGAGGGAAGAAATGTAGATCATCTTCTAAGACTTTTATGCTATATTTAATAATCTGGCCATCTGTTGCGAAAACATCTGTTACATCAATCTTCTTTTCCCCTATTGCTTGATATTTTAAAGAAACATTCATCTTGGCATTTTCTTTAAAATGATCAATGTTATAAGTAGCTATAAATCCATCAAAACCATCTTGTCTATCAAAAAATTCATGTTCTGCCCCAAATATAAGTTCATTCGCTATAGGCACTAAATCACTATTTTTTTCAAGCTGATATTTTTCTGCTATATCTGGCGCTACACCCATGGCAT
The DNA here is from genome assembly GCF_002735925.1 of Sporanaerobium hydrogeniformans. GTDB lineage: Bacteria > Bacillota > Clostridia > Lachnospirales > Cellulosilyticaceae > Sporanaerobium > Sporanaerobium hydrogeniformans. The sequence goes on from NZ_PEDL01000016.1 coordinate 12,589, forward strand.
ATGTATTATTAAATCCAAAAGGTTTTAACCATTTAATATCAAATTGTTTGTCAAATTCATCCTTCACAATTTCATAGACTTCATTAGCATCAGAAAGAACATCCATTTTTAGTTGTGCTGTAAGCGCTGTTCCTGTATATTCTGGATAAATGTCAATTTGTCCATTTTTTATCGCTTCAAAGTTTACAAAGGTTCCACCCATATTTAATTTTCTTTCTACTTTTAGCTGCGTCTGATTTTCTATTAACTGGGCCATTATTTCAGCTAAAATAATATTTTCATCAAAATCCTTTGATCCCATAATAATTGTATTAGATTTTGCACTACAACCACCTAGTAACGCAAGGCATAAAACACTACTTATTATTAATATTCGTCTTTTCAATCTTTTCATTTTTGTCTCCTTTAATTAAATTGTTTTTTACTCAATAGTTGTTTTTCTATACGTCCCATACCTAAGTCAAATAAAATAGCTAAACCTACAACTGGTATAGCTCCTTGTAAAATGAGACCTAAGTTATTCGATTGAATTCCTCTATAAACTGGATAGCCTAATCCTCCTGCTCCTATAAGAACACCTATAACCGAAATACCTATAGCTGTTACGACAGCAATTTTAACTCCTGAAAAAATCATAGGAAAAGCTAAGGGCAGTTCAACTTTAACTAACCTCTGATATTTTGACATCCCCATGCCTCTAGCAGCTTCATGAATAGAAGGTGGTATATTATTTAGTCCATTATAGGTATTCCTTATAATGGGTAATAGTGAATATAAAACAAGGCCCACTATTAATGTTGTGTTTCCAAGACCAAAACATATCATTAACATAGCCAGTAGCGCTAAAGAAGGAATGGTTTGTATGCTATCAGCTGTCATGATAATAATCGTATCGAGATATTTAACCCAATAAGCCACTACTCCTAATAAAATACCTATTCCCGTAGCTACCAAAGAAGCTATTAGTACAATATAGACATGCTCTACTATATATCCTAATAAAACTTGCATTTATTTCCCCCCCTCTCTAAGTCCTTTAGGCAATACACTTCTCTCTATACAGCCTATTAATATCCCCATCAAGATAGCAAGTAATGCTGCTGGAATTGCACCAATAACAATAAATTTCTGATTAGTTGTTGCTAGTCCCGTCCAAATCAAATCGCCTAAACCACCCGCACCAATTAATGCTGCCATAGTAGCCCAACTCACAATATATACTGTCGAAATTTTAATTCCTGCAATAATAGATGAAGATGCTAATGGCAGTTCAATCCTAAAGAGAATCTCAGAAGGTGTCATACCCATTCCTTTTGCTGCCTCCTTATACTGCTCTTCTACTTTTAAAATACCTGTATAAGTATTCATTAATATCGGAAGAATAGCATAAAGTGCAAGAACGATAATAGCTGGTACTTTGCCAATTCCAAATAAAATAAGTGCTAAGCCTAACATGACTAACCCCGGTATAGTTTGAATAATTTGTACAAAGCTAAGTACGATTTTAGCTAAGCTCATTTTCCTCGTTAAGTAAATACCTAATGGAATAGCAATACACGCTCCTATTGCTACAGCTACAAAAACCATTTGTATATGTGTTAGAATAGCCTCTAAAATAATAGTAGCGTTTTCATTTATAAACCCTATATATTCACTCATGCTAAGTCACCCCACAATGCTTCTGCCATTGTCTCTACCATATTGGTTTTGTCAATAATACCTACCACTTCTTTATTGTTTCCCACTACTACAAGGTAATCATTTTCAGATTTAATAAGTAAATTAAAAGCTTCTTTAGCATCCATATCTTTTTTTACTACTCTTACTTCCTTGTTCAGTAATTCTCCAATAGTTAAAGTTCCTTTGGTACCTTTCTTTAAATCCTCGATTGTGATAACACCTTTGAAGGTATTACGTTGATCCGTTACAATTAACGAATCTACCTTTTTACGTTTCATTACCTCTGTAGCTTCTATAACTGGCCTGCTATGAGATACTTTAACAACTTGTTCATCCATAAAATCGCTTACTTTAAGAAAGTGTGTATTTTTCACATGTTTTCCCATAAATTCTCTAATGGTATCGGATGCGGGATTTGTTAACATTTCTTGTGGGGATGCCATTTGAATAATCCTTCCTTTTTCCATAAATACAATCACATCTGCCATTTTAAGTGCTTCTTCCATATCATGTGTTACGAATATAATTGTTTTATGTAACTTTTTTTGCAGTGACTTTACTTCATCTTGCAATACTTCTCTTGCAAGTGGATCAAGTGCTCCAAAGGGTTCATCCATGAGGACGATAGGTGGTTGTGCTGCCAGAGCTCTTAGCACACCTATTCTTTGTTGTTGCCCCCCACTTAATTGAGTGGGATATTTTTTTGCATACCTCTCATATTTCATATGAACTAACTCTAATAATTCTTTTACACGTTCATGACACTTTTCTTTACTCCATTTTAACATTCTAGGAACAACACAAATATTTTCCTCTACTGTCATATTAGGAAACAAACCGATCTGTTGAATAACATAACCTATATTTCTTCTTAATTGAACAGCATTTAAATGGGAAATATCTTCACCATTTATTTTTATATTTCCACCATTAGGCTCTATCAGCCTATTGATCATTTTTAATGTAGTTGTTTTTCCACATCCACTTGGGCCAATAAATACATATAATTTACCTTCTTCTAGTTTAAAAGTTAAATCCTTAATAATTTGTGTTTGCCCATAACTCTTACTCACTTGATTAAATTCTATCATTCTTATCCCTCCTTCATCTGACAACTCTTTTTCTATATACAAGTTGTTACTTTGTAAGTATATCCCATTTTTTTGAAATAGTCAAATTTTTAATGCTATTTATGTCAAATTCACTAAAAAGAGCTATTACATTCAGCAAATTGCTTTGCTCTGTAATAGCTCTTTTGAAACTACTTTTGACTTATAAATTTTTCTATTCTTTTTTCTACACCTTCTTCACCTGTTACAATAAACACATCCCCTTCTTCAAATACTGCATAAGGTCCAGGAGACATAATGAGTCGGTTATTTCTTTTAATTGCAAGTACTGTACCATGTGTATTTTGCCAAAACATCACTTCATTAATTGTCTTTCCAATAATCCAACTCTCCCTAGGTATTGTAACTTCAAATTGATGAATAACAGCCTCATAATTAGACTTTTTATTTAACCTAAACATTTGATTAATAATCTCTTCAATTTGTTCATTCAGTTTATTTCTTTTTTCAGTTAAATCCTCTAATTGTTTCTTTAAGATTTCATAATCATTAACCCTTTTAAAATTAATCATATAATCTTTAGCTTTTTCTTTAGAAATAACTACAACTCCACTGTTTTTTTGGACTTCTACAATTTTCATATCCGCTAGCAATTTAAATGAACGTCTTATAGTTTCAGGAGAAACCCCATACTCTGATGACATAACTGAACGTCCTAATATTTTAGTGTTCTCTTTTAATTCTCCTGATGCAATTCGATTTGCAATATCATGTGCAATTTGAGCATATACAGGTGGAGTAACAACATTATTCACCCTTTATTCCCCCTACTTCATCCTGCTTTTGTTTTTTAGAAGCTAAAAGAAAGGCTAGAAGTTGTTCACAGCCTTCATAAACTTCTTTATATGTCAAATCAAAATCCCCTGTATACCAGGGATCTGCAATATCTCTTGGGTGAGTGGTAAAATCTAGAAGCCTATAAATTTTTTTCTCTCCATCTTGCCCTAAAATCCGATGCATATTGGTAATATTTCTTTGATCCATAGCAATAAGATAATCATAATTCTTATAATCTTGCCTTTTAAGCTGAACAGCTGTTTTCCCTGCTACTGAAATCCCATATTCATTTAATTTATTTCTCGTTCCACTATGCACACTATTACCGATTTCTTCTGTGCTAGTAGCCGCAGAAGCTATATCAAATTCTTTTTCTAACCCCTTCTGCTTTACCATATCTTTAAATACAAACTCTGCCATTGGTGAACGACAGATATTACCATGGCAAATAAATAGTACTCTTATCATCTTTTCTATTCCTCCCAAAGCTATAGCCTCTAAAAAAAGAGTCTTGATATAATAAATAAATTTTATCATATCAAGACTCTAGAGTCCACTTAAAGCCACTGGCTTAACTCTCTTTCAGCTCTCACTTTAGCAGTCAAAGCACTTTTTATAAAAAATCTTTTACCATATGGGGATACCATTCCATTGCTTTTTTTATTTCTTTTTTTGTTGGGAGCCCTACTCCTGAAAGTACTACAAGATAATCTTCTTGCGTCGGTACCTTTAAATAAGGCTGTGCTTCAAACATATTGCCTACACAATTAATGAGATATCTTCCTTGATTTGTATTTACAAATCCTTTTACCCGATAAGTATTTTCAATAAACATTTCCAAAAACTTTTGAAGACTATATAAATCTACTTGTTCAGAAAGATAGAGTGTGTATTTTCTAAGGGTTATATCCATAGACTGAAATAAATCTTCTTGTATATCTTCTTGTTTTTTCATTGTTGTTAGCCATTCCTTTTGGATTTTACCAAAAGTTGTATAGTAAATAGGCACATCTGGTCTATGACTATTTAATACTTTTTCTATCTCTTTTGTCTGCTCTTTTGAAATTAAATCTGTTTTATTAATCAAAAATAGGTCACTGACAGCAAGCTGTTTTTTTACTACAGAAGCAGTTTCATACACTTTGTGAAACTGCTTTCCATCTATAATACAAATACTTCCCTCATACTCCACTTCTGAGAATTTATCCTTCTGCCCTAATATTTTCTTCACATTTAAAGGATTAGATAAACCTGAGGCTTCTACTACAATAATATCTGGCTGCTGTATTAAAGCACTTTGGAGTACTTCTTCAAATTTATCAAGACGGCATGAACAAAAAATAGAGCCATTATTAATCTCATCGAGTACTGTTCCTACCTCTCTTAATAGCTCACCATCTACACCTTCTTTTCCAAATTCATTAATAATTAAGTGAAGTTTAGAATCTGCTAACACCTTAATAAGTTCTTTTAGAAATGTAGTTTTACCGGCTCCTAAGAAGCCGGTAATTAAAATGAGTCTACTCATATTATTAAAGCACCGCACGAATGGCTGCTTCTAATTCTTCTTTTGCGGGAACAAGAGAACGGAATTTTAATTCGCCATTAATGTACATGGATGGAAGGTTTGGTACGCCCATTTTCTTACATCTTGCAATGTTTTCTTTTTCTGTAAATTTATACTCTACCATATCAATAGTATCTCCAAAGGTTTCTTTAGCTTCATTTGCAGCACCCATCATATAAGTACAAGCTGCACATGTAGCTGAATCTAAAGTAAATACTTCTACCAGTGGTTTTTGTAAATTCGCATAATCTGGAAGTTCTACTTCAATTGTTTCGTCTTCCGCAACATAATTTTTCACCATTTCTCTTACTGAATCTGTTTCATATACCGCTTGTACAACCCCAATTGTATTTTCTACTGGTACTGCAAATGGCATATCACATCCTGGTGCAAGGATAAAGTTCTTTTTATTTTCCATTTTATCAAGAAGGTCAATAACAAACTTCATATTATCTTGTTGTGTACCATGAAGCATAACAGTTGTAAGTGGAATATTTCCACCAATAACTACGTTGTATTTGTCTGTGATTTCTTTTGCTGCTAATAGATCCACATTCTCATCAATTGAAATAGAATCTGGTGCAGTTTTACACATTACTTCAATATTTCTTGTAGCATCTCCACATACGAAGAAAGAAGAGAAAGCACCTTTTTCACGAATATGGGCAAATAAGTTTGCAAATGGTTCATGCATAAATTGCTCAAAGTGATCAGATGAAATTTGAGAAATAAGAGGGTCTACAACAGCAATAACATCCATTCCCGCTTCAATATAATAATCTGCCATTTTCATCGCCACTGCGTTACAATAAGCTAAGAACTTTTCGAGTGCTTCTTCATCATCATACATATCCATAAATATATTATTACCACGTAAGTGTGTAGCAAGTGTAAATGGTCCACAAATCAAACCATATAATGCAGTTGTTTCTCCTACAGCTTCTTTCATTCTCTTCATAACATCAAGAATCATAGGAATTCTTCCTGACTCTTTAGTTGGAATCGTACACATACAAGGTACTTCTAACTCTTCTGCATCTTCTAGTGGATGGCTTGCTACAGATGGAGGACCATCATCAGCCCATGTTAAGTCACATCCTAGACATTCAGCTTCTACTTGAAGGTCAAAAATAACAGGCTGCCCTGCAGGCTTATAAAGCTTATTTACTTCCATTAATGCTTCGAATAGTTTATCACCATTTTGTAACACCTCTGTAGCGTTATACCCAACTAGTTTACCTGAATGAACACCCGCAAATGGAACCCATGCCACCTGTTCTGTTGCTTCATGTTTTAATGTTTTAATTAATATTTCTTTTGCTATCATATTTTTTCCTCACTTTCATCAAAAAATTAGATTCATTATTAAGTTATTATTATCATACAATGTTATCTTTCTAACCGTTGGTAGTTTTCATAGATTTTATGTAATTTTTTTATTTTTTCTGTATTCAATTTAATATTTTAGGAAGATCTATAATAAAATATTTATTTTTTTATAAATATTAAAGGGGCTAAACCTTGGATAGTTGCCCACTTTATCTACTTTTTTATTGAATTTGAAAAAATTTCCTATATACAAATTTGATTGATTGTTAGTCCCTCTTCTTCAATCTCTATAAGCGCTAGTGTAATAGGTAAACTAAAACGTCTTTTTCCACAACTTCCTGGATTAAGCCACCAAGTATTGCCTTTTTTCTCACATTTATATTGATGAGAATGTCCATAAATACAAATATCTACGTCTTCGAGAGCATGAGTTATCTCTCTTTTATTATGAATAAGGAGAAAGCGCTTATTGCCTAAATTGAAGACTTTCTCCTTTTCTAAAGCTTCGGCCCACTCACCTTTATCATTATTTCCTCTAACTGCATAAAGAGGTGCAATCTTTTCTAAGGACTCTAAAATTTGTAACTTATTTATATCTCCTCCATGAATAATGGCATCGCATCCTTTTAAATTTTCTAAAACCTCTTCCCTTAATAGTCCATGAGTATCTGAAATAACACCAATCTTCATAGCTTTCTCTCCTCTTTCTAGATTTCCTTATCTCATCCTCATAAGCTTCCCATTTATATAAATTTTTATTTCTATATCAATTGCTTATTTGCCCATTTACCACTAAAAAACCGCATCATAAATAGCATTCCCCTTACTGTCCAATCTGTAAACATTCCAATCCATACAGAAAAAGGTCCAAATCCCCATACCTTTACTAAAAAAATGCATAGGGCCACCCTAAAAATCCACATACTGCCTGTAGAGACTAGCATAGAAAATTTAACATCTCCTGCCGCCCGCATGCCATATGCTGGAACGAAGGAATATATCCAAATAATGGGTTTGACAATAGTAATAGCAAGCATCATATTAAAACATAATTTTGCACTTTCTGTTTCCATACCTGCTAAATACATAATAGGCTTTGTAAGAAGCATGGTTATCAAACAAGATAACACAATAGTTATTTGTGCATATCCCATTAACTTGATTGTATAATACTTTGCTTCTTCTTTCCGTCCTGCACCGATACACTGTCCCACTACTGTCATCAGCCCAATCCCAATTCCTATACCACCTATCCCATTAACCGACTCTAACATATTGGTCATTGCCTGGGCTGCAATAGCCATTGTTCCCATCATTGAAACAGTGGATTGAATAGCTAGCTTACCAAATTGGAACATCCCATTTTCAATTCCTGCTGGTATACCTATGGCTAATATTTTTCGTATAAGTGAAAAGTCAGGTCGTATAGAAAAGTATTTTTCAACCACAATGGGCTGACAAGGCTTTCTTAAATAATAGAAGATGACAACACAACAGAAAATGCGAGATAGTAAGGTTGCAAGAGCAGCTCCTACAACTCCCATATGTAAACCAAAGATAAGAATAGCATTTCCTACTATATTAAGTCCATTTGAAATAACAGATATACGCATGGGAAATCTAGAATTTCCACTGACACGATAAAAAGCTGAGCCTACGCTGAACAATGCTAAAAAAGGATAAGAAAGCACAGTAATAGAAAAATAGCTTAGGGAATTAGCCATTACCTGGGCGTCTACTTTCCCAAAAATAAGGCTTAGCAGCCATCTTTTACAACCAATAAAGCTAACTGTGCAACTAGCAGAAATAACTAAAACTGTTAAAAAAACCTGTTGTGCTGCTTCATTACAGTGTTCCTTTTCTCCTCTACCTAAATATTGTGAGCAAATGACTGTTCCCCCTACTGCCAATGCAGCAAAAATTTGAATCACTAATATATTAATAGAATCCACTAGAGATACTGCTGAAATGGCGGCACTCCCTACATTACTTACCATCATGGTATCTGCCATTCCCATTAGTGAATTAAGGAGCTGTTCCACAATAAGAGGAATGAGTAGTAACTTCAAATCTTTGTTGGTAAATAAAAGTTTATTTTTATCTATCTTAGAACTATCATATAATTTATTTTGTAATTTTTTTACCATCTAGCCCCTTCTCCTGCCTTTTCATTAAATAAACTTACTCACTTGTACCTTATATCAAAAGCCAATAAAAAGCAATATTTACCTTTTATATTACTAAATCTCAATAAAAATGGAGCTGTGGCACTAAGGAATTTACATACAATAGGTTGCTCTACTCACTTAAAATGAGCACAATGTATTGTAGTATTTATTCTTAATGCAACAGCTCCATCCTGCCTCTATGTTTAGATAGACTTCATTATCTTATTTAGACTCGCTCATACTTTAGAGAATGTCTATATGTTCACCTGCAAGCGCTTTATTCATACTTCTTACGGCACAAAACTTACCGCACATTGAGCAAGTATCTTCATGCTCTGGCTTTCGATTTTCACGAATAGCCTTGGCTGTTTCTGGATCAATGGCACATGTCCATTGTGCTTCCCAATCAAGGTCTCGCCTAGCCTTTGCCATACGATCATCTATTTCCCTAGCTCCTCTTACCCCTTTTGCAATATCTGCCGCATGAGCCGCAATCTTAGAGGCAATAATACCTTGTTTCACATCCTCAAGGTTAGGCAAAGCAAGATGCTCGGCAGGTGTCACATAACAAAGAAATGCTGCCCCTGCTGATGCCGCAATAGCCCCCCCAATAGCCGAAGTAATATGGTCATAGCCTGGTGCAATATCTGTTACTAATGGTCCAAGTACATAAAAGGGCGCTCCCCCACATAAGGTCTGCTGAATTTTCATGTTCGCTTCAATTTGATCAATTGGCATATGTCCCGGACCTTCTACCATGACTTGTACATCTCTTTCCCATGCTCTTTTAGTCAACTCTCCAAGTCTTACAAGCTCTTCAATTTGACAAACGTCCGATGCATCTGCAAGGCATCCCGGCCTACATGCATCTCCTAAAGAAATGGTTACATCATATGCTCTACAAATCTCTAGGATTTCATCATAATATTCATAAAAAGGATTCTCATTACCTGTCATACACATCCATGCAAAAACAAGTGAACCACCTCTAGAAACAATATTCATTTTTCGCTTATGCTTTTTAATTTGCTCAATCGTTTTACGAGTAAGTCCACAATGAAGTGTCACAAAATCTACACCATCTTCTGCATGTAACCTCACTACATCAATAAAATCCTTTGCTGTAAGGGTATGTAAATCTCTTTGATAATGAATAACTGAATCATAAACAGGTACAGTACCAATCATAGCTGGGCATTCTGAGGTTAGTTTTCTTCTAAAGGGAATCGTATCACCATGAGAAGATAGATCCATAATGGCATGTGCTCCCATATCGACAGCCTGCATAACCTTTTCCATTTCTACACTGTAATCTTTACAGTCTCTAGATATACCTAAATTCACATTAATTTTCGTTTTAAGCATAGAACCTACACCCTCTGCATCAATACATGGATGGTTTTTATTGGCACATATAACTACTTTACCTTGTGCTACAAGGGGTAGTAATTCTTCCACAGTCATTCTTTCTTTTTGTGCTACAACCTTTAGTTCCTTCGTCACTATTCCCTTTCTTGCTGCTTCCATTTGTGTACTATAGTTTCTCATTCTTCATAGCCTCCCTCTAAATTCCAAGTATGTTTAAGTGGTCCACTCCCTTTACCCAAATTGAGCATGGCACGAAGTGCACCTGATAAATAATTCTTAGCTAACCAGATAGCATTCTCTAAATCTTTACCTTGTGCAAGATAAGAGGTAATAGCACTTGATAAAGTGCAACCCGTCCCGTGTGTATTACTATTTTCAATACGCTCTCCTATAAACCACTTATACTGGTGGTTATAATAGAATAAATCATTTGCTTCATTAAGAGCATGCCCACCCTTACATAACACAGCTGTGCCATATTCTTCACTCATGATCCTAGCTGCTGCAATCATATCCTCTGATGTCTTAATCGTCCTACCTGATAAGATTTCTGCTTCTGGAATATTCGGTGTGAGTAAGGTAGCCTTTGCAAAAAGTTTGTTCTTTAAATATTCTATGGCCTTATCATTAATAAGTTTAGAGCCACTTGTTGCTACCATAACTGGGTCTACCACAATATTTTTTGCATCATAAAAGGTAAGCTTCTCTGCAATGACTTCAATAAGGGCTGAAGAAGAAACCATTCCTATTTTGATTGCATCTGGATAGATATCTGTAAAAACACTTTCTAACTGCTGAGATAAAAATTCAGGAGTAACCTCCATCACTTTTTGTACACCCATTGTATTTTGAGCAGTTAGAGCTGTAATTGCACTCATAGCATATACACCATGGACTGTCATCGTTTTGATATCTGCTTGAATGCCAGCACCTCCACTTGAATCACTCCCAGCAATTGTTAATGCTGTTTTCATTGTCGTCTCCTTTCCTAAACATTAATTTTTAGAACATCAAAAAATCACACCTCCAATCTGCTTCCCTCATTTAGATTTGCACACTAAAAAACGGCGATACCCTAATAGAGGTATCACCGATAAATAGACCTTGGTTATTTCCCTACGTTGGCATTATCCAAATCAGGTTATGGGTTAAAGCACTACAGCTTACTCTCAGCCCACTTCAGTGAGCACCCCGTTTTTATTTATTCTTTTTTCTCACTTATCTTATCACAAAAAATTAAACTTTACCATAAAAATCAATAAATAATAAACATACTCTCATAATACTTTTAATGTTTTCTCATGAAAGAATACACAGTCAAAAACTAGAAGTTATGAAAAAAATAACGCTAGTTGCATACTAATAAGTTTTTCCCTTTCTTCCTTTTGTGTTAAATCAATACCGGTATACTCTTTAAAATTAAGACGTTGATAAAAGACCAGTTGCAAAAAGGAAACCATTTCATAAGCAATAATCTTACATTCTGCTTCTGTTTTTTTTCCCTTAAAACAAGCACTTACTAATGGTAAAATCATTAAAGGTACTTCTATCTTTTTCTCTAGAAGGAGATAAGGCATACTTATTCTAGAAATCTCTTCATAGCGAAAAACAGTCTCACAAATACCTTGCATAAGTTGCGTCAATTTTTCTAGCGTAGACCCCTGTCCTGCTGACTGCTCATAAAGTTTCACAAAATCTTCTTCAATAATCTTATCAATTGCTGTAGCAATAAGCTGATCCTTTGAGTCATAGCAATAATTAATCATAGCTAAATTTACATCTGCTACTTTAGCAATATCTCTTGCTGTTATTTTGCTAGGTGTCTCACTTGTTTCAAGTAAATGAATGGTTGCTTCTAATAGTTTATCTGCTGTCTTTTTTGCTGACATCCCTTACACTCCTATCTTTTTATAAAGAAAAATACAATAGTGATACACGTTACAACTACTGTCCAAATACCTAATTGCATGTGAAAGTGGATATCTCCTTCCCCTGTAGAACGAATCCACCACCCACAAATAAGTGTACTTAATAACATTATAATAGATAATATACCCATAATCTTTGTCATCTTATCTCCTCCATTTATCTCTATAACTACTATAGATTAAACATGTTTAATTAATTTAATTGTACTATTACAACTTTCATTTGTCAACAATAATTAAACATGTTTAATTATTGTATATAAAAAAAAGCTGGTTTCCCAGCTTTTATCTATCTTCTCTTTTTTATTTTATATCTCATTTTAGTATTATTTCCAAATACACTTATTCCACAATCTTAATGATTCCCTTTTTGCTGACTTCTCCTGCTTCCCTTTGTGCATAGCCTAATGCTGCTACACCATAAACAAGGTGTTCATCTGGAATACCTATTTCTCTTAAATAGGCTCTCATTTCTGGATGATCTCCGATGTCTTGTAATTGATTGATCCATACTGAACCAATGCCAAAGGAATGTGCTGCTAAAAACATGTTTTCTAATGCACAGGCATTATCTTCCTTTGCCCAACGACTCTCTCTTTCATTGGATGCAAGCACTAGCACTGCCGGCTGATAGAAATCATAGCCTACTCTGCCAAGTACGCGTTCAACAATCTTAGCTAAATACTGGATTTTATCACGGTTTACAATAGCTGTAAACTGCCAAGTCTGCTTATTCATTCCACTTGGAGCATAAATAGCTGCTTGTAAAATTTGTTCCAGTTCTTCTTTTTTAATAGACTTTTCATTAAAAGCACGAATACTTCTTCTGGTTAAAATATTTTCCATTACTTGATTCATCTTATTAAGTTTCCTCCTACTTTGTATTTTTAATAGTGTTGAAATCCTGTAATACTCTACTATTCTCTTTACTTAAATTTTATCAGAATATAGCTTATTTTACATTACTTAATACATACCTTCTCATCATAAGCTGCAATCTTCTTATCCAAACGAGCAAGGGTTTCTTGCATTTCTTGAATGCGCTTTATTAATGCTTTACGTTCTCCAATAAGAAGCTCTTTTCTTGCTTGTTTAGTCACCTCTCCCTGTCTAAACATATTCACATATTCAATAAGTGTTTCAATAGGCATACCTGCACTACGCATACATTTAATAAACTCTACCCATTTTATATCTTCTTCCCCATAGTCTCGAACTCCACTTTTATTACGTGTTACTGGTGGGATTAAACCAATTCTTTCATAGTATCTAAGTGTATCTGCTGATAATGCAAACTGCTCACTCACTTCTGTAATGGTCATAGCGTACCTCCTTATGCCATTTTTCTAAGACTAATAAGTGTTTCTTTTAAAGTTTCTAAAGCCTCACTAGGGTCATCTATCCCCATAACTGCTCTCTCCATTGGGCAAATGCCATTTCCTTCACGATTGTTAATGACATCAATGCAACGCTCATAAGCTATTTCTATATGCTGCTCTTCAAGATAGGCCTTAGCTGCCTTACTCATGGTTTGTGCATAAACACCTTTAACTTTACCGAGAGTAAGTACCATAGCTGCCGCCTTCCCTACTATTTTATCTACTACTAAAGCATCCTCTAAACAATTTTCCTCATATAGATAAATAACTGGTTGAATGCCACGCCCATTTTCTGCTTTTAAGATACGATCTTCTTTTATGACAATGCAGGTTGCCACCTCTTCTTTAATCATCTTTTTAGCTTCTTCTAACATCTTATCCCCCTTCTCTAATTGCTGTCTATCCATTATCCCATGCCCTATAACTATAACAACAGGTGGTACCACTAATAATTGTACCAATATACCTGGTAACCCCGTTAAAATAGCTGCTCCTACAGAAAGAGCCTTCATCTCATTATTTAAGAAAAATAAGATAGAAAAAATCACTCCATATATCAATCGTCCACTTACCATAGCCCCTAAAAGTGCTGGATAAATACCTCGTTTAGAACCTTTTAATTTTGTCTTATGTAATAAGAGTCCACTCACTAAACCATAAGTACCTAATTCACCCATCATAATAGGTAGCATAGGATAAATAGGTGGCATTCCTGTCAGTAATGCACTCAGTAAGGGGGTAACTAAACCACCTATTCCTCCATAAAAGGGGCCACAACTCAGTCCTATAACTAATACAGGAATATGCATAGGTAACAATATAGTTCCTGGAATACCAAAAGCATGGCTCGTTAAATAAGGTAAGATAAGCCCTAATCCAATAAGCATTCCTGCTGTAATAGTTTTCTTTGTTTTTGTTTGAAGCATACTCTATTCTCCTTTCTTTCACTTTTTCCCCTTAGCTTATTGAATAGGTGTCTCGAAAAGATCTGCGACATCCTTTAAGCACTCTATAATTTGGATATGCTGTGGGCAATGCTTTTCACACTGTTTACACCCTATACACTCTGATGCCTTACCGTATTTCTCAGTGTAATTAGTATAATAAAGCCGTTGAAGGGAATCACCTTTAGACTTTGTAAACTTTTCCATATTGTAAAGAGAAAAATAAGTAGGAATAGCAATCTGTTTCGGACAATCCTCTGTACAATATCTGCAAGCCGTACAAGGAATAGCTGTAGCTTCATTAATAAGTTCTACAGATTTTTTCACAATTTCCTGCTCTTGTTTAGTAAGTACTTTAAAGTCCTCCATATATCCTGTATTATCCAGTAGCTGCTTCATATTAGACATACCACTTAAAACAACCATGACACCCTCAAGGCTTGCTGCATAACGAATTGCCCAAGATGCAACTGTCCTATTGGGGGCATACTCTTTAAATAATTTTTCTACTTCCTCTGGTACATTAGCTAAAGTACCACCCTTAACGGGCTCCATAACAATAATAGGCTTATTATACTTCTGAGCAATTTCATAACACCTTCTTGATTGAATACTCGCATTTTCCCAGTCCACATAATTGATTTGAAGCTGAACAAATTCTGTTTCTGGATGAGCTCTTAAAATCTCTTCTAATAATTCTGGACTATCATGAAAAGAAAAACCTATCTTTTTGACCTTTCCTTCCTTTTTCTTCTCCTTAACAAATTCAAAACTATTAAGTTTTGTAACGGTTCTATAGTTATTTATATTTAGGTTATGAAGTAAGTAATAATCAAAATACTCTACACCACATTTTTCTAGTTGTTCATTAAAGATACGTTCTTGGTCTTCCTCTGTTTTCAAAAACATAGTAGGAAGTTTTGTAGCTATCTCATATTTTTCTCTTGCATGGCGTTTTACTAAGGTTTCTCTTAATAGTGCTTCGCTTTTTCCTTCATGATACATATAGGCCGTATCAAAATAAGTAAAGCCTCTTTCTAAAAAAGTATCTACCATTTGACAGACTTTATCTGTATCAATCTCTTGTGAATTTGCTTGTAAAGGTAAACGCATAAATCCAAAACCTAATTTTTTCATTTTTTCTCTCCTCACTACTTTATTTTGTCCTCTTAACTGTATCACTTCGAGTTCACTCCAAGTCAATAGTTTTTTCTAAAAGTTCTCACATCATTAATATAAAAGTTCCTATATCTCCTAATAAATAGGATTTATAGGAACTCTTTTTTATTTTATATACTGATTCTTTAATCCCTTTAAACATATTGATTAATAACCAATTTATCATTTAGTTTTAAAGTAGTATTTCCATTGGGAATAATAATTTCTCCCTCTCTTTGAATCATAACTACTAGCTTGCTTGGCTCTAGCTTAATAGAAGATACATTTTTACCAATCCACTCATGACCATCTATTAGTGATAATTCTGTTAGGTAAAAATTATCAATAGTCTCTGGAGATTTTGCACTTAACACAAGTACATCTCCCGCACATAGCACAGTATTGCCATCTGGTGTTATTCTTTCCTCACCACGTATAAGTTGAACAATTAACGTATCAGGTGGCAACTGTATATCACGAATAACCTTTCCAGCCCATAAATGATTCTGCTTAATGGTAAGCTGTATGAATTGTACTGGAACCTCTTCGATATAGTCATTAAAAGTTTTTAAAACATTGCTTTCTTCATCTATCATATTTAACTTTTTAGCAAGATAAGGTAGCAAAGAACCTTGTAGCAATATGGAGAATAAAACGATACAAAAGACGATATGAAAAACATCATTTCGTGTATAGGCTGGACTAGTCATAGCCATAATAGCAAAGACAATAGAGGCTGCTCCACGTAAACCCGCTAAAGCTACCAGTATTTGCTGATTAAGCTTACATCTAAAGGGTGCAAGGAGTAATCCTATAGCTAATGGCCTTGCAACAAAGGTGAGGAATAAAGCAATGATAAGTGCAGGTACTACAACCTTGGGTAATTCTGAAGGGAAGGAAAGAAGTCCAAGCAAAAAGAAAACCACCATCTGCATAAGACCTGTAACTCCATCAAAAAAATGTACCAATGATTTTTTATTACGAAGGGGTTTATTCCCTAAAATAATTCCAAAAATATAAGTACTTAAAAAGCCATTTCCTCCTAGTAAAGTAGGTGCTGCATAGGAAAAAAGAACAAGTGCAAAGATAAAGATAGTATCAAAGCCTTCCGTTGCAAAGTTAAACCTTTTTAATATACGAATAGCCATATAGGCAGTAATGACTCCAATCCCTATACCATATACAATCTGTGCAAATAACATATAGGCAATTTTTTCACCACTTACTGAACCACTCATAAGAGATAGTAACGTTATCGTAAGCATGTAAGAAAAAGGGTCGTTACTTCCACTTTCTACTTCAAGTAAAGAAGCTGTATTATATTTCATATTCAAATTCTTTGAACGAAGTATGGAAAACACAGAGGCAGCATCTGTCGAGCTAATTACTGAACCAATTAATAAACTCTCTAGTAGTTCTATTTTTAATACAAAATAGCAAAACAACCCAGTAATGCCGGCGGTTAGGACAACCCCCAGTGTAGAAAGTAAAACAGCTTTAGTAGCAACCGGTCTAGCCTCACTCCATTTTGTCCCAAATCCACCATAAAACATAATAAATATAAGAGCTACCGAACATATTTGTTCGGCAAAATTAAAATTATCAAAGGGAATCTTTATAATTCCATCACTTCCGAAGAACATTCCAAGCAAAATAAATAACAATAGCATCGGTATCCCTAGCTTACTAGAGACCTTATTAAATACCACACATGCGATAATAATAACCGCTGACACAAGAAGATAAACTGACATATTAGGTACTCCTTTCCATTATTCACCTGTTTTTATACATTCTAACCCCCTTTAACCACACAGGTAATTCTATTTTTTATTCTTTTATTTATTTTATAATCTTCTATACTATTTTAATATTACTTAACCCTTAAAATTATACCATATCTGACTCATTACCGCATCTTCCTTTCCAGTTATTCCCCTTATTCTATTTTTATTTTTACTTAATTTTATAAAATTATTTGCAAAAAATTAGCAATAGCTTTAAAATAACATCAAAGAATTACTTTAAGCACCTATGTGTCTAGTATGCATAAATCTATCTTATGGAGGTTATGATGCAACCCTATATCCATCACGTACAGTATTACGAAACAGATAAGATGGGTATAACCCATCATTCCAACTATATTCGTTGGATGGAAGAAGCCCGTGTTGATTTCTTAGAACAAATTGGCTGGAGCTATGCCAAACTTGAAAGCCTTGGAATTGTTTCTCCTGTTATTGGCATTGAATGTCTTTACAAGAAAAGTACAACTTTTAACGATAAAATCCAAATTGAACTTAAAGTCACTGAGTATCGTGGTCTTAAGTTTACTCTTGATTATGTCATGAAAAATAGAAATTCTAATCAAATTGTAGCTACTGGTAAATCTCGCCATTGCTTTTTAGATGCTGAAGGAAAGCCTCTCCTTCTTAACAAGAAGTTTCCTGAACTTCACGACGTTTTTAATTATTATCTACAACAAAATGCCAAGCCCATTTAGCTTTATAAATGGACTTGGCATTTTAAATAACCAACCTTTAACACTACTCTATTTACCTTATGTATCCCCCTTTAAATTATTGTTGTTCTAATAATTTACTTTAAATATTCTAGCCATGTAGGCATGTGAGAATACAACCTCTAAGGTTCCTCTTTCAGCTTCGTAATTAAATTCTACTGTTTCTGATATAGGATAGGCGAGTGTTACCTTCACTTGATTGGGGTCAATTTGCTTTCTTTTTGGAACTGGCAGTAGACTTATCCTTTCCTCTTCCCCTCCCACCTTCCATACTGCCATATAAGCCGTTCGCTTTTCTTCTATATCACAACCATAGCACATCCACTTATCTTCACACATTGCAAGACCAAGTGGCCAATAAGGTAGGCCCTTTTTAATCTCACTCCGAATAGATTTATAAAACTCAATGCCTTCTTTTACTAATTGATAACGTTCATTAGATAATTCTACTATATGACCTGATTGGTGAATACGAAGTAAAAGTGCGTTGACCATATTAAAGATAACTTCCTCTTTATCCCCTTCCTTTAAAGGATAAGACCATATTGCAGCTTGCTCAGGTGCTACACCTGTTGCTGCATTAGCTGAAATCATAGCATAGTTTAAAAATTCTTCTTGATCACTAGTGGATTGTATGCTGCATCTTGCTAACAATGCATAATCCATTCTCAGGCCACCACTTGAGCAGTTTTCAATAACAAGGTTGGGGTATCTCTCAAATAAACTATCTAACCATTTAAGATAGGCTCTTTCATGTTCTAGGAGGCCCTGCCCAACACTTGTTACCCCAAGCTCTGTCCCAATTCCTGGTTCAATATTATAATCTAGCTTAATATAACCTACACCATACTCAGTAATAATACGCTCCATAACTTGATTAATGTAATTCACAACTTCTGGATTACGAAAATCTAATTGGTAACGGCTTCTATCATAAATACGTTTTCCATGGCGCACAAAAAACCAATCATCTGGTACTTTTTTTGCAATATCACATTCAACGCCCATTACCTCTAGTTCTAGCCAAATTCCTGGAATCATCCCCAATGCTCTAATAGTGTCTGTCACTTCCTTTATTCCATTTGGAAAGCGCTCTAGACTTTCCTTCCATTCTCCAACTTTATTCCACCAGTACCCAGAGTCATACCACCCTGCATCTATTACATAATACTCACAACCAAGTTGGGCAGCTTTCTGAATAAGTGGAAGCTCCTTTTCTGTTGTAGGGTCTGCCCATAAGCAGTTCATATAGTCATTAAAAATGATGGGTAAATGTTCATTGTCTTTGTTTTTGCGGCGTATACGTCTACGATATTTCGTCAGTTCTCCTATTGCCTGGTCAAAAGAAGCATCCGAAACACCAACTGCCACAGGAACGCTAGTAAAGGTTTCTTTTGGTTTTAATACTTGACTCCAATGAGATTGAATTTCTGTTGGCCCACTCACATTTAGTAGCATATAATCATTTTGATCAGCTATTTCGTAATGCCAAGAGCCATTATGTTCAATTTGCCAAATTAGTCCTATATTTGCCTCTTTATTCGTTATAAATCCCATGGGTAAATACGCTTTGGTTGACCAATTCCCTGTATTGGTTACTTCGATACACTTAGAGGTTCTCCCTATAGAATGATATTGGGTTTTTGAAAAACCTAACTCAGATAAAGTATAGGTTCGCCAATTAAGTTCCTTTTGCCAACCGTTATGAGGAATACTAAGATGTATTTTATCCTGTGCAAAACTCTCTCCCTCTTTTTCAAATCCTGTATAACTAAAGGAGGATAAATAGGTTAAGGTCTGACTTTTCTCCCCCCTATTCTCTACTGTATGAGAAAATCTCACTACCTGTACACCTGTAAAAAATTGAATGCTGGAAGTTACTCTTAACTTAGATACAGGTTCTTCTTGGACAATGATTAAGTGTTTTCCTTGTTCATTTATACTTTCACTCATCTCCACATATTCAAGTAAACATCCTGGTGAGGTCACTACATATTTATTACCGTGTCTTTCATAAGGTCTATCAAAACCTGCACAATCCAGTTGGACAAACTGAAAACCTTCTTTTAAATGTCCTTCATTAATTATTCTTTTTTTATCATAAGGCACTGAAGCAAAATGTAAGAGCTTTAACTGGTTCTCCTTTGAAACAACAAATACAAGATAAATGCCATTTTCATTTATATGTATATACCGCATATGGTCCCCTTTCTCTAATCCATTATAATCTCTACTTCTTTTCCTTTAAGCTGTATATTTCTAGGTTCTTTATTACCATGCTCACTGTGAATAATAAGAGTTGGTTCACCTAATAATGTGTTGAGTTTAACGGATAGCTTATTTCCTTCTCTTCGTGCTTCAACCTGTAGCACTACTTCTCCTTTTAAATTAGGAACCTTACAAACTACTTGGCACTTATCTTGTAATTGATAGAGATGTAGCTCTATCCCCTCACAAAAATCATAATCTGGTTTTTCTTTATTTTTGCCTACTGGTAGAAGTGTATTTTCACGTACAAAAAGTGGCAAATGAAAATAGTCATAGGTTTCTTCATACCACCTGCCACCTTCATAAACTTGACCTGTGAAATAATAGGTCCAGCTTCCCTCTGGCAAATAGAAGCATCCTCTTCCTTCTTCATTAAAGATGGGAGCCACTAAGAGGGAGTCACCTAACATATACTGCATGTCTAAATCTTTAGTTCCTCTATCTTTTTCAAATTCCATCACCATAGGCCTTAGTAGAGGAATACCTGTTTGGTGAGAGATAACTGCCATCTGATAAATATAGGGCATCAGCATACATTTTAAGTTTACAAAATAACGAAGTACATCACAGGCCTCTTCATCAAATAACCAAGGTACACGATAACTAGATGAGCCATGTAAACGGCTATGGGAAGATAAAAGTCCGAACTGCACCCACCTTTTATATAAATCAGGTGTGGCTGTTTGTTCAAAACCAGAGATATCATGACTCCAATATGAAAAACCTGAAAGTGCCAGGCTTAAACCACCACGTAAAGTTTCTGCCATGGAAGGATAATTTGCTGAACAGTCTCCTCCCCAATGAATAGGAAACTGCTGGCTCCCTACAGTAGCACTTCTTGCAAATACCATTACCTCATTATCTTTTTTTACTTCTTGTATTGCTTTAAAAACGGCTTGATTGTAGAGGTATGTATAATAATTATGCATAGACACAGGATCCGAACCATCTTCATACATCACATCTATGGGTATTCTTTCACCAAAATCTGTCTTTACACAATCTACTCCTACTTCTAACAAGGCCTTAATTTTAGAAGTATACCACTTCGTTGCCTCAGGATTTGTGAAGTCTACAAAAGCAAGACCTGGTTGCCAAAAGTCAGTTTGTTTTATCCCTTTTCCATCTTTACGTCTTACGAAATACTGTTTTTCTAACCCTTCATAGAAAAGAGACGTCCCTCCTGCAATATAAGGATTAACCCATGCACAAATATGTAAACCTTTTTCTTCTTTATAACGTTTGAGCATAGTAGGTACATCCCCAAATGTCTCATCATCCCATTCAAAACCACACCAACGAAGCGCCTTCATCCAATAGACATCAAAGTGGAAAACATGAAGAGGGATACGGCGTTCTGCCATGCCGTCAATAAAAGAACTGGTAGTTGCTTCATTATAATTAGTAGTAAAAGAAGTGGTTAACCATAGTCCAAAGCTCCATGCTGGTGGTAAGGCTGGCTTTCCTGTCATATTTGTATAGCGCTCTACTACCTCCTTAATGGTTGGCCCATAAATAAAATGATACCTTAATTCTTCTCCCTCTACTGAAAAACCAACATATTCTACCTTCTCAGAAGCTACCTCGAAGGAAACTGGCATCATATGATCCACATAGACCCCATATCCTTCACTCGTTACATAAAAAGGTATATTCTTATAAGCAACATCGGATGAAGTGCCTCCATCCTCGTTCCAACATTCCACTACTTGCCCATTTTTACAAAAAGCAGTAAATTGCTCTCCAAAGCCATATACACGTTCCCCTGCCTTTAAAGATAATTCTGTCACCATATAAGGTGTATAAAGATCCGATAAATAATTGGCTGCTGGCCGCATAGTACTCGGTTGTTTATCATAGCGAATATAGCCTTGATTACGAAAATCACAGGAAGTAATTATCTTTCCATTAGTTTCAAAACGATAACTACCACTTTTTCTATCAATTCGAACAGCCAACTCTCCACACGTCATCAAAGCAAATGCCTCATTTATTTCCACTTCATAAGGTACCTGTGCACCCATTAATTTAAAACGTGCTTCTTTATTTTGATATCCTTCATAATGCTTGATGCTTACTGCAATATTATTAGGGGCAAAAGCAGTAAAATCCACTATTAATGTGGTTATATTTTGAGCATCACACCGCCTAGTAATAGGACGTTCTGGTGCGAACATCCTCATACCACTAGATGTTTTTTCTACATAAAAAGCCTGCATGACATATGATGCCTGTACCTTCTCACTACGTAACCAGTACCCTTCTGTAAACTTCATAATCCTCTCTACTCCCTTCTTAATATCCCCTTATTTTTAATAAGGCATGGTGCTTAAGCGCCACGCCTATACTCTTTAGCTTATTTTATTATTGAACCCCTTCAATTTCTTTCCAACGTGTTTCAATAGCTGTGCAAGTTGCATCCTTATCTACTGCTCCACCAATATAATCTTGTATTAAAGCCCCAAACACTTCATGCCAGCTATCTGTTGAATAACATACAGCTAAAGCTGCTGCCCCCTTTTGAGAAGATAGTGCATCACCTTGATTAATAATGGCATAGTTAGATGCCGCCGCTCCTTTGATAGGAGGAACAACACCCGCTACATTGGTAAACCATTCCTTACCATAATCAGAAGTATACCACCAGTTCACAAAATCTAATGTAGGTTGTAATACTTTGGAATCTTTATAAACATGAAGAGATTGGTCAGACCCAGAAATAACTTGGCACTGCTCAGCTTTATCTGTAACAGGATAGCCATCAAAACCAATCTTAATATTAGGGTTAACTGAAAGCACATCTGCTTCAATCCAAGCGCCTTGCCCAACCACCATAGCAGCTTTACCTGTTCCAAAAGCCGATATTTCTGCATCTAATGCAGTTTCAAGAGGTTTATCATCACCATATTTTACAGCTAAGTCAATAAATTCAAAGAAGTTATTATAAAGCTCTGGATAGTCAGATACCTTAGCTTCACCTTTTTCAAACATTTGAACAAGTTTAGATACATCCATACCAGCATTTTCAGCCGCTGCGTCTAAATAATGTTGCCAGACATGTTTAAATACCCACCATTCATTAAAACCTGTTGTAAAAGGTTTATAACCTTTAGCACTAATGGTTTCACAGGCTTGCTTCATTTCAGCTATTGTACTTGGAAAGCTAGTAATACCACATTCTTCAAAGATATCTTTGTTATAAACAATTCCAAAATAATTACCTTTAATAGCAATGCCGTATAATCCTCCACCTTCTTCCGCTGATTTCATAGCGTCTGCCACTGATTCTTGGATAGTACCTTGTAAGGGCTGACCTGTTAAATCATAAGAATATTCACGGTAAACATCAATTTCTTTTCCTGAAGTAGAAGCAAAAATATCTGGAATATCACCTGAATTAATTTTTGCTTTTAATAATGTAGGATAATCATTTTGAGTTGTTTCATAATTAATTGTTACATGAGGTGCTACCTCTTTATAAGCTTCGATTAGTTCTGTCATAGCATCTGCATACTCTGGTGAATTAATAAACATATAGATTTCACATGGCTCTTCTGAAGTGTTTGGCTTTGCTGCTGGTGTTTCTTTTTGTTGTGATTGGTTAGATGCCACTGGTGCTTTTTCTGCTGCTTCTTTTGATGCCCCTCCACATCCTGCAAGTACAAGAGCTGCCATAGATGCACTAAGTAAAATACTTATCCATTTCTTTTTCATTGAAAACCCTCCTTTTTTATCCCATTGGGAAAAATCTATTTTAATAGCTCGTATCAGCTATTAAATTCACATTATCCTTTTACTGCACCTGCTACCACCCCTTCTACAATATACTTTTGTAATAATATAAAGATAATAATAGAAGGTACAATCGCCATCACCATTGCTGTTAAAGCATAATTCCATTTGGTGTTCATCTGACCAATAAAGGTATATGCAGCTAACACCAATGTTTTGGTTTCATTACTGGTATTGACCATCAAGAGGGGTAGTAAAAAGTCATTCCATATCCACATCACGTCAAGTACAATGACTGTTACCGTTACGGACTTTAAGAGTGGGAAGATAATTTTTATATAAATTGTAAAGGTAGATGCCCCATCTATCTTGGCACTTTCGTCAATTTCTATAGGAATAGTTTT
Organism: Sporanaerobium hydrogeniformans; assembly: GCF_002735925.1. Taxonomy (GTDB): domain Bacteria; phylum Bacillota; class Clostridia; order Lachnospirales; family Cellulosilyticaceae; genus Sporanaerobium; species Sporanaerobium hydrogeniformans. The sequence continues at coordinate 36,942 of NZ_PEDL01000016.1, forward strand.
CATAAAGTTATAAAAGATAAAGGTTGCCATAGGAATACCAAATCCCCAATACTGCACACCTAACCCAATCTTACTCCCTGATAAATGAAGGGTATTCATTGACTTTAATAAAGTAAGCATAATGGTTTGAAAAGGAATCAGCATCGGTGTAATAATCAAAGCATAGGCAACGCTCGAATACTTTCCTCTTCTCCTATCCAAAATATAAGCTGCCATAGATGAAAAAATAATAATGCCTACAATACCAATCACTGTAATAATGACATTATTCCTAAATAAGCGTAAATATTTCATCTTGTTAAAAACATAGATATAGTTACTCAAATCTAGTTTGCTGGGAAAAGCTAATACATTAGCTATAATTTCACCAAAAGGTTTAAAGGAATTCATAAACATTAAAAAAACAGGATAAATATACATACAGGCAAGCATTGTTAAACAAATCATCAAAATTACTTTATATATCATTTTTTGGTTTTTGAGGGTCATTATAAATCTACCTCCTTCCTTCTAAATGCACTTAATACTACTTGTGTAAGAATAAGGACAAAAAGGAAGTAAATAATGGACTCTGCTGAACCTAAACCATAATTATTATTTGTAAATGCCTCCTTATAAATTTGAAGTGTCACACTATTACTCGCTGTTCCTGGTCCTCCTTTAGTTAAAGCTAAAATGATATCAAATACCTTTAATCCGTTAGTTAAAGCCATAAAAATACAAGTTGTAAAAGATGGACCTAGTAAAGGTAACGTTACTCTAGAAAACTTTTGCCAACTTGAAGCGCCATCTACAGTAGCTGCTTCTAGTACATCCTTAGGAATAGCCTGCAAACCTGCTATGTAAAGTACAATATAAAAACCAAGTGATTGCCATACCCCAACAAATACAACAGAGTAAAAAACAAGGTGTGAACTGCCTAACCAGCTATAATTCCAAAGTTGCCACCCCGTAAACTCAAAGAGTTTTTCAAAGCCACTGGTAAAAATAAACTTCCATATAAACCCTACAATAGTCATACTCATAATATAAGGCACAAAAAATATACCCCTAAAAAAATTAGCTAATCTAAATCGTTTAGTTAAAGCAACTGCTAGCAAAAGTGCAATTAAGTTAGACAATATAACGTAACCTATCGTATATTTAGTAGTAAACCATAAGGAGGTTAAAAATTCTTTTTTCCCTTGAAGAAGGGCAGTAAAGTTTCTAAATCCAATGAATACTGCCTGTTTTGAAATACCATTCCACTCTGTTAAAGAATAGTAACTACTCATTAGGAAGGGAATATAAATCGTTAAACTCACTAGAATAATTGCTGGGATAGAAAATACCATTGTCTCAACTATTTTTTTTTGTCTTTGTATCACCTCATCACTTCCTTTAGTTTAATTTTGCTAATTTTCCTCTTATAATCATTATAGTGTTATACATTTATACTTTAAATGTACTTTTCTGAACAATAAGGTGTACATTTTATAACATCTTATTATTGCAATTGTGATTTGTTTGGATATATTGTATAGTTAATACAAGTAATTCTAAATATTTAGGAGTAGTTATGTTAAAAGTCTTAAAAAACAAATTATTAAAATTCATTCATCGTACCTCTCTTTGGTTACAGCTTGCTTTATTTATCACTTTCATTTGTACACTTATTGCTTTTACTCTTATTTACAAAGACTATACTGCTACTCGTACAAATACAATACATAATCATGTTGATACAACTAAACGCTTACTAACTCTAGAGGTGCAAAATCTTGAACACTACTTACAGACTCTTGCTAACTACTGCATCCTACCTTGCTATGATAGTCAGTTTACACAGTTAGTTAATCAAAACTCTCTTTTTCTACGAAAAGATAGAGATTATATCAAACAACAAATGTATTATTATTATTACACTAGAAATGATATTCTTGATTACCAAATCTATTTTCTTAATCAAAACCTTAGAGTGGGACGTACTTCTCGTGAACAACGTATTACCCTACATACCATGGAGGCTAGTACTTTAAAAGATATCAAACAAGCATGTATTACTAGCTCCTATAACCATATTCTGTTACCTTCACACACTAAAGACTCCTTTTTTACCTTCTACCAAGCCCTTATTCGTATTAAAAATCAAGCGCCTCAAGCCCTTGTAGAAGTAAAGGTGAATACTAAAGCCTTGCAGAGTCTTTTAAATAATCATGCACAAAATGGTAATATTTTTCTCTTTTATAATGAAATAGGAGAATTGATCTTTTCTAGTACTCAAGGCCTTTCTCTAACAACCTCCATTTCAAAACTACTAGCTGAAACTCGTTTATATAAAGACAGTTACACCCTGGTCACTTTAAATAACTCCGACTATTTACTCACTCAGGCAACAGGTACTATTTATGGGATCACTCTTATTTCTCTGACTCCTATAGCTTATATCGATTCACAAATAGGTGCTATAAGAAAATCTATTGTTATGACGGGCATCTTTATTTGGCTATGTACCACATTTTTTATTAATCTTCTGATTCGTTTCCTCATCCATCCCTTAAAGGTTTTAGCAAGTAAAATGGAACTTGCTGGACAAGGCAATTTTAATCTCTTTATCCCACACAATGGAAGTAAAGAAATTATAGAATTAACGGACAGCTTTAATTCCATGGTCCATCACATTGACGAACTCATTAAACGTACTTATATTGCCGAATTAAGTGAAAAAAATGCCAAGCTTACTGCTCTAGAAGCACAATTAAACCCCCATTTTCTCTACAACACCTTACAAGCCCTATCAACTGAAGCACTCATGAACGATCAGATTAAACTAAATACCATGATTACCTCCCTTGCCTCTACCTTGCGCTACAGTATAAAAGATAGTGACCTAGTAATTCTGCAAAAGGAAATACAGTATGTCCAAAATTATATTTATTTACAAAAAATACGAATGGATGATAATTTGGAGGTTGTAATGGATATTGAAGAATCTACACTTAACTTTCTCATTCCTAAAATCAGTATACAGACGCTTGTCGAAAACTCGCTACTTCATGGTATTCATCCTGGAAACACTTCTATAAAAATTTTAATATCTGTTAAACAAGAGAAAAACCAAATGATTATTAAAGTAAAGGATAATGGGCGTGGAATATCTGAAGAACAGCTTGAAAAATTATATAAAGAATTTGAAGAACAGTTTATTCCAGGAACAGGTGGTGGTATAGGCCTTCCCAATTTATATGTTCGTCTAAAACTACTCTATGCAGAACCTGCAAATCTTACCATTACAAGTGAGGTTAATAACTATACCGAAATTACCTTAACCATTCCAGCTATAAAGGAGGATGTCCATGTATAGAGCGTTAATTATTGATGACGAAAAACCCGTTCGTATCGCAATTAGTAAACTTGGAGCTTGGAGACAGCTTCATATTGAACCTCCCGAAATGACTTCTAATGGCAAAGAAGGACTATGCACCATGCGTGAACTCAAGCCTCACCTTGTTTTTGTAGATATGAATATGCCCATTATGGATGGATGCAGCTTTTTAAATGTAGCCTCTAAAGAATTTCCCACCTCTCAATTTATAGTTATTAGTGGTTATGATGACTTCCTTTATACTCAACATGCTATTCGCTACGGTGTATGTGACTATCTACTTAAACCCATTGTTGCAGAAGAATTAAATGCCGCTATACGTCATGCTATCTTAAAAATAAATCCTCATGAAACTTTTAACACACAGGTCGAGCATGAAGCTATTACTTCTGATGAAATCATTACTAATATCAAAAATTATATTGATAGTAATTACTGTACTAATATAAAAATAACGGATTTTGAAGAAAAATATTTTTTCTCCGTAGAGTATTTAACCAAATTATTCCGCCAAAAATATGGTTGCACTATGTATGAATATGTTGTCCAACTCCGTATGGAACGTGCTATTGAGCTTCTAGCTCATGCTGAAATTAAAATCGTAGATATTTCAGAGCGTCTTGGGTATACAGATAATCACTATTTCAGTAAAGTATTTCGTAGATATTATGGAGTTTCTCCTTCACAATATCGCGCAAAATATACTTGTACCTTTTAAGAAAACTATGCTTTTCAGAAATTTAATATCTAATCGTAAACAAAGATTAAATTGGAGTATAAAAAATAAAAGCAACACAAGACTACTCATTAGCCTTGTGCTGCTCTTATTTTTTATACTCTATAATTATCAATCTATTCCTAGTGCTAGATGCACTACACTACAAGGTGGGATTTCAAAGTGTACTTGCCCATCTACTATCTTTATCTTAGTAAACGGCTCTAGCTTTACCTTCTCTTTTTCCTCAAAGGTATTATGGTCTCTCATATTCCCTTTAAGGATACTTCCTTCTGCTGAGAGAATCTGAGTGTCTGTAAATAATCCTTCAATGGGATAAGTTTCCTCTATTGATAGATTAGCAAGTGTAAGATGAAGTTTGCCATCTTGCCCTAGTGAAACAGACTCAGTTAAGTTAGGCACCTGTTCTTCTCCTACTCCAATCTCTTTTGTTTCTATATGACTTTCTATAAGCTCTGCTTCTTGATGATATTTATAGAGATCAAAGACATGATAGGTAGGAGTCAACACCATTTCTTTTCCCTCAGTTAGTATAACCGCCTGCAAGACATTGACTACCTGTGCAATATTCGCCATACGTACTCTATTACAATTTTTGTTGAATATGTTTAGATTAATTGCTGCCACCAGTGCATCTCGCATTGTATTTTGCTGATATAAAAAGCCTGGATTTGTTCCTGGTTCAGGGTCGTACCAGGTTCCCCACTCATCAATAATAATGGCATTCTTATGTTCCGTGTCGTATTGATTCATGATTTCTTCATGACATTTAATAAGCGTTTCCATATAAAGTGTCTTTTTAAGCGTTGTATACCACTCTTTTTCATCAAAAAGTGTGGCACTTCCTTTGTGTTCCCAAGTACCTGGAACAGTGTAGTAGTGAAGAGATAGTCCATCCATAAAGCCATGCAATTGCTTTTGAGCATTCGTATAGGTAGTTTTCATAACTCCCTCTGTCCAAGCATAGTCATCCCCATTAGCCCCACAAGCTATTTTAAAGATGGTCTTATCTGGCTGATAGCTTCGTACATAAGTTTGATACCTACGGTATTCGTTCCCATAATACTCAGGCGTCATGTTGCCACCACACCCCCAGTTTTCATTACCTATACCAAAATAATCTACTCGCCAAGGCTTTTTGCGACCATTCTCAGTTCGCAAAGCTGCCATAGGAGATAAGCCATCAAAAGTCATGTATTCTACCCATTCAGACATCTCCTGAACTGTTCCGCTTCCTAGGTTGCCACTTATATAAGTTTTACATCCCAGCTGCTCACAAAGCTCCATAAACTCATGGGTTCCAAAGCTATTGTCTTCTACACCTCCCCCCCAATGTGTGTTGATCATCTTCTTTCGCGTTTCTTTAGGACCTATACCATCCTTCCAATGGTATTCATCTGCAAAGCATCCTCCTGGCCAACGTAATACAGGGATTTGTATATTTTTCAAAGCTTCTACTACATCTATACGCATACCCTTTTTATTAGGAATCGGACTCTCCTCTCCTACATAAAGACCTTCATAAATGCATCTACCCAAATGCTCTGAAAAATGACCTTGTAGTTCTTTATGAATATGTCCTTTTTTAATATGAGGGTTTATATACCATTTTGCCATTTGTTTTCTCCTTCTTCACTTGGTACTCTTTTCTTATTCCCATTTTTATTTACTACCATTTTTCATAAGGGCATCGCCTTACTTTAATAGCTGCTCGCATTTCCACATAGCAACCACAAGCACTGCATATACCTTCAATAAGCCGTTTACATGCCTTACATATCTCTAAACGCTTTTCATAAAATTCTTTTGTAGTCTTTATCTCTTCATCTAGCTGTGAAATATAGGTATACATATTGTGATACAATTCTTTCTGATCTGTTTCTCTAATTAAACACCTCTTACAGACCCTCTTTATATCTTCCATATCTTTATCCCTTTACTGCCCCTGCTACTAAGCTTTTTTGTACTTGCTCACTTAACAAAATATAAATTAAAATCGTAGGAATAGTTGCAATAACTAAACCTGCTCCTATTTCACCCCATTTAGTTGTATAAGTTCCTATCATAGACATAATACCAACTGTAATTGTTTTAAATTCTCGTTTACTTACAAAAGTTACTGCAAACATAAGTTCATTCCATGCTGAAAGGTAAGTAAAAATAGCAACTGTTGCCAAAGCTGGCTTCACAAGTGGTAACATTATTTCCCCAAATATACGATAAATTCCACATCCATCAATGGCTGCTGCTTCTTCTAATTCCCTTGGAAGTGATGCTAAAAAGCTACTGACAATATAAATGCCCATAGGAAGTCCAAAGGCTACATAAGGAATAATAAGTGCCCAATAAGTATTTAAAAGACGCATATTTTTTAATACCATAAAAAGTGGGAGGAGTGCAGCATGAATAGGTACCATCATGCCTAATAAAATTACTTTCATAGCTACTTGTCTTCCTTTCCATTCCATACGTTCAATGGCATAAGCAGATGTAGCAGAAAGTATAATAACAAGTAAAATCGTAATAGCTGTAACAAACACACTATTTCCAAAGTAATCTAATACCTTTGCTTGCTTAAAAGCACTTACATAATTTTCGAATTTCCACTTTTCAGGTAGACCAGCAATATTCCCCCCAAAAATCTCACTGTTTCCTTTAAGTGAAAAAAATATTAACCATATTAATGGATAAAGCTGTACAATTGCAAATAGTATTAGGCACATTTGTATACTTACTTTTCCAAGCTTCTCTCTCATATCTTATGCCTCCTTCCCCTTACGAAATAAACTATTGAGTAACATCGTGAAAAATAAACATTCTATAATGATAAAGATAGAAATAGCACTGCCGTAACCATATTTAAAAGAATCAAAAATGGTAGTGTACATATAAATGCTTGGCACTTCTGTAGAAAAGAAAGGACCTCCATTGGTTAAAACATATATGAGGTCAAATACCTTAAGTGCACCAATTAACGAAAAGGTCATACATACCTTTAAAATAGGCTTTAATAAAGGAATAGTAATATACCATGCTATTTGATGTTTACTTGCCCCATCAATAACTGCCGCCTCATTAATTTCAGTTGAAATACCTTTAATCCCTGCATACATGATAAGCATGTGATAGCCTACATATTGCCAAAGAATAGGTATGAAACAACACATTAAAGCAGTTTTCTCTTGACCTAGCCAATCTTGTGCAATAAACCCTAACCCTATAGATTGGAGGATATCATTTAATAAGCCATAGTCTGCATTGTATATCTTCTGCCAAAGCTGCCCAATAACTACGGTAGAAATAATAACTGGTATAAAGTATACAGTACGATAAAATTTTTCCCCTTTTACTCCCTGTGCAATAATAATAGCAATCAATAGTGAAAAAGGAAGCTGAACTACTAATGAAAGTCCTGCAAAAAGCAATGAGTGGATAATAGAGTTCATAAAGCGCATATCACTCATTAATTCTTTATAATTACTTAAACCTATAAAAGTCCCTTTTCCTATGCCATCCCAACTCAGCAAGCTGTAATAACCTGATATAAAAATAGGTATAACAACAATCAGTGCCATAACGAAAAGAGTAGGAAACATAAAAATGAAAATAGCTTTCTTATCTGATAAAATTTTAGTCATAAAAAATCACCCCTATTTACAAATTTAGGGCTGCCATTTAAGACAGCCCTCTCCTACTTACTTCATTAATAAAGCTCTGATGGATTAAGTTTACCCATTCGTTCTGCAAATTGTTCTGGAGTAATCTTAAGTGCAAGTAACTCCGCTACTAGATTCTTATAATTCTCTGAACTGTCTGCTGGAAGAATATTATCCCACCATGTAATATAAGAGGTTCCTGTTTCCATAAGTTGTGCTGATTCTTTAGCTAAGGTAGACACACTGCTTGTATCTAAACCTGAAATATCCCAACAAGCAAGACCTGCATTATCTAAATACCCTTCTCTACCAATCTTTTCACTTAAATAAGCTAAATATTCTGCCACTTCTTTAGGGTGCTCTGTACTTGCATTGATATAATAGCCATCTGTTCCACCACCTGAAAACTCAGTAGCTGTTCCCACCCCATCTTCAAATACAGGGAAAGCAATAGCTTTTACCTTTCCATTTGTTACTGCTTCTGCATCTTCAAAGGTAGGGTGTACCCAGTTTGCTTGGAAAATCATAGCCCCTTGACCTGCTGCAAAACCATCTACCATTTCACTGTAACTCATACTAAGCATACTTTCATTAAATGCACCAATTTTAACTAATTCTTGCATCTTCTCTGCAGCCTTGATAAAAGGTTCACTATTAAATTTTGAAGTGTCTTTAAATGCTTCCATAACAGCTGCATTTCCAGCCTGTCTAGCTGAAATAATATCATACCAATACATACCTGGCCAGGTATCTTTTCCCCTAAAATAATAGGTGTATAGCCTGCTGCGCGCAACTTTTTAGAAGCTTCTAATAATTCCTCCCAAGTTGTTGGGTACTCTGCTCCTGCTTTCTCAAACATCTCTGTATTACAATAAAGATTAGCTAAAAAAGTAATTGTTGGAAGTGTATAGGTTTTTCCATTATACATACAGTTCTCTAACATACCATCTAATATTTTAGATTTAGTGTCTTCTGTCAAATACTCATCTATAGGCAATAAATATCCTGCATCAATATAAGGCTTTACAAAGCTTCCTCCTCCAAACATGTAAGCAATATCTGGTGCTTCCCCTGCTGCAAAAGCTGTTTTAATTTTAGTTTTATATTGTTCACCTGTTACACCATCTTGAACAATGGTAATGTTAGGATGCAAAGCATGATATTCCTCTACTGAATCCTCAATAATGCGTTTTACTGGGTCTGTGTCTGCTACTGATTGATGCCATAAAGTAATAGTAATCTGTTCTTCTTCTGCTTTTTTACCTGTGTCTGTACTCTCTTTTTTTACCTCCGGTGTTACTGCTCCTTGTTTTTCCTCTGCCTTTCCACATGCTGTCATATTCATGACCATAGTTCCCATCAAGAGCAGGGCTGATAAATTCTTAAAATGTTTTTTCATACCGATTTCCTCCATTCTTCTTTTTCATATTTTTAGGTCTAACCTTCAAAACATTATGAATTGCTTATACTCATTATAACGAAGATAGGTATGAAAATTAATTCACTATTCTTACTGTATCATTCACTTTTTAAACTTCTTACCTTTCAAACTTTCATTTTTTGAACCTCATTTTGACGTTTAAATTCGCTCAGTGAATAACCGCTCATTTTTTTAAACCATATACTTAAATAATGAGGGTCTGAAATCCCGATCTCTTCTCCTATCTCATATCCTTTTAAGTCCGTTGCCTCTAATAATTCCTTTGCTTTTTTAAAACGCAGTTCTGACAAATACTCCCCATAGGTCTTACCTGTTTTCTTTTTTAGGAGTCTTCCTAAATAACCTGCACTAATATAAAATTGCTCTGCTACTTGATTCATACTTAAATCTGGATTACTTAAATTCTTTTCTATATATACTAAAATATCCTGTATCATACTCCCATTTTTCTTTTCATCTTTAGCTGCCATCTCTGTGGTAAGCATTCCTATACACTCTAGCATATATTTTTCAAGTGCTACAAAACCAGATGAACGCTCATTAACTTTTGTAAGTCTTTGCTGATACTCTTTTTGATTTGAAAACTCATTTTTTACTGCTTCATTAAAACACCATGAAACAATTTCTATAAATAAATTTCTTAGCTTATATCCGTTTTTGTACCCTTCCCTTGATGCGCTCTCCCAGAGCACCTGCGCGCAGCTTTCCGCTTGTTCTCGTCTACCAGCACTCACATAAATTTTTACTTCCTTCCATAACTTTTCTTCTTCTACTGATAGACTCCCTACAGTGTTTGCTAAATCTTCATAGCATATTACACAATTTTTTCCTTCTACTACCTTATAATTCAAAGCCTCTACTGCTTCTTTATAAGCAGTAGTAATCTGACTATAGCCTACTTTCTTTGAACTCATACCAATATTTATATAACATTTCAGACGTGTAATGAGCATTTTCCTAAGAAGTTCTAAGCAATCATTTAAAGGTACCTGCGGATTATTGGATAAAATAACGATTCGTCCAAAACCATCTTTACAAAATAAAACATATGCATCCCCCGCAAAAAATTCTTCTGTCAACTTTCTCGCTTTTATATGTAAAATCATTTCATTTTGATCTTCCTCATTGCTCCTATTTTCTTTATTAGCATACATCATCTCTAGGACAGCTATCTGCACTTCTTGAGAAGTAGGATGCAAATCTACTTGGTAGAACCTCATTTTCCTACAAAATACTTCCGAGGTTACAGACTCTAAGAGCACCTGATTTAAATAACTCTCTTGAAAAAGAGGTAAGTTTTCTTCAATTTGAGCAGCTAACTTTTCATATTCTACTTGATAATTTTTTTCTTTTTCTATCTTTTCCCGTGTCTTCCATAAGGTTTGAGCAATAACCTCTGCCTTAATAGGCTTTAAGATATAGTCGGATACACCAATTTTAATACTTTTCATAGCATAATTAAATTCATCATGTCCTGTTAATATAATAATTTTTACCTTTGGCATTAGATTAATACACTCTTCACTAAATGCAATCCCGTCCATTCCTGGCATACAGATATCTGTGATAATGATATCTGGATCCCATTTTTGTACTTCCTCCAAGGCTTTTCTAGCACTAGAAAATTCAGTAATTATTTCCATCCCTAACTCTTCCCAATCAATCTTCATCCGAAGCAATTTACGAATCAATGTCTCATCATCTATTAAGATGACTTTTAACTTCTCCATACCTATACCTCCAATGCAGTATTATGGATATAAAAACTAATATCCGTTAGTTCATTTGCCTTGCTTTTAATCTCATATTTAAAATTTTCCCCATAAATGATGCACATTCGCTCAATAGTCCCCCTTAAACCAAAGCTTTTCCCTTTATAACTTCCTATGTTCGCTCTTAGTTCCTCTACTACATCCTCAGGTATTCCTGAGCCATTATCAGCAACACGTATATGTACCCACTCCTCTTTGACTTTTACACTTATGTGTAAGGTTCCATTCTCTGCTCTCTCCCTTAAACCATGATGAATCGCATTTTCAACTAGAGGTTGTAAAGTAAGCTTAGGAATTAAATAAGCTTTACATTCTTCTTGTATGTCAAAGGTTTCTTCAAATAAATTTGCAAAGCGTATTTTCATAATTTTAATATAATCATCTACAATAATTAATTCTTCATTGATGCTAAGCATTTCCTTTCCCTTACTAACACTCTTCCTATAAAAATCTCCTAATGCCTCTACAATTTCACAAACTTTATCTAGTTCACCTAACATTGCCAGTGCTTGAATAGAATCTAATGTATTGTATAAAAAGTGTGGTTTCATTTGTTCCTGCATTTCATTGAGCTCCACTTTACGAATCATCTTTTGCTTTTCTACTGTCTGCCTTAGTAAAAGGCTAATTTTATCAAGCAATTGATTATACCCTTCAAAAAGATATCTGAATTCATCAAAAAAAGGTTTATACTCTACTTTAATAAACTCCCCTTTTTCTGCACTTTTCATAGAAATAAGTAGATGCTGAATAGGTACAGTTATTAAATTAGCAACCAGTATAGTTCCCCATAAAATAAGTACTGCACTTAGAAGAACTAATAGGATATTGGTTGTCAGTACACCCAGACTCTCTTGTTTTATATCTAATGGCTGAAGTCTAATAATCTTCCAACCTTCTGACGGTATAACTACGCCTGTAACTAAATACTTTTTCTTTTCAACTTTAAGCGTATCCTTAAGGGTACCCTCTTTAGAAGCACATAACCTGCTTAGAAATTCTTCCCTTTGCTTACCATTTAATAAATTCAATCCATTTTGGCATATAATCCTGTTTTGATTATCTAAAAAAATAATTTGTTCCTTATCTTCCTTTAATATCTCCCTATATGTTCCTTGGAAAGCCATGATATCAATGTTAACAGATATAATACCTATATTCTGAAAATCCTTTAAATCTTTATAAACCCTAATAAGAGATACTTGTTTACCTGTTAGTTTACGTGTAATACCTTGTCTATCTAATGATAATAAATAATTTCCATTTTTTTTAACGGTGTCTTGATACCAAGGAATATGCCCTTTATTTTCTAATCTCCCTACTAAATCCTCTCTTGCTCCAACAGAATAAATCTGATCTTTTTGATCAATAAGATACACACCACTTATATCCTTAGCAAACTGTAAAAGTCCATAAATTCTTTTAGCAACTTTAAATTGACCGGGTAAATTGCTATAAATATCTCCCGTCTTTAATACTTCTTGAATATCATCATCTGCAAGTAGAATCTTAGAGTAGTTGTCTGCATTCTCAATGATAGCCAATGTAGCTGTTTTCATCGTATGTAGTGTTTTTACACTTTCTTCTCCCATTACTTTTAATTCATGATTTACATAAATTGTTTTAAATGCTATAAAATAGCTCCCTATGATGACACCTATAATGATAAAATAAATGGCAGCTATCTTAACCTCTAATTTTTGTCTCACCTTTAGTCATCCCCTCTTTCTATTCCCTCTCTCTTTCTCATACACCTTCATCTCTTACTAAAAAAACACCTTGCGTTTGATTTAATGTTATTTTTCACTAAACATTTCAACCACACAAGGTGCATATATTTATCATATCTCTAAAATTATCATTTGAATAGTTTAAAAAACAAAAAATATACTATTTTTTACCATCTTATTACATTAATTTTACTGCACAAGTTTTCTTTTCATATAATGAATCATATAGTTCATAGCTTGTCTTCCTTTTTCATCATCTAGCATTGAAAAGCCATGATATCTATCTAAAAATCTTTTACCTGTTACTTCTACTCCCATTTGCATTAAACGTTTCGCATAGGCTTCGCCTTCTTCTCTTAATGAATCATACTCGCAGGTCATAACAAGTGTATCTGGAAGGCCTTTTAACTGCTCATCTGTTGCAAATAAAGGTGAACATAAGGCCTGTTTTGCTTGCTCTTCTTTTCTATAAGCAGTGTTAAAAACCTTTGCAATATTAGGATTAATAGCTCCTTCTGTCCAAAATTTCTTCTCTGGTGCTAGTGCTAAATCTAATGGTGGATAATCTAGTAATTGAAACAGAAAAGAAAACTCTTTTCTTTCCTTAGCCATTAGGCAAATTGCTGCTGCAATATTAGCTCCTGCACTGTGCCCTCCTATTATTAACCTTTTGGAATCTACTCCTAATTCCTGTGCATGATCTATTACATATTTAATGTATTCATAAACGGTTTCTTTATCCTTTGGAAAGGGGTTTTCTGGTGCTAAAGGATAGTCAATATTAAATACGTGAATACCTAATTCTTTATTTACCCTATCACAAAATAAATCATCATCTTCTGGCTGCCCCATTACAAAACCGCCTCCATGAAGGTTAAAATAGGCAGGAGCATTTTTTTTTGCCTTATAGACCAATACCCTTATCTTTTGCTCCTTGAGAGAAAAAACGATTTCTTGCCCTTTTATACTGCCCTGATTTTGCTCTTTAGCCTGCCGTCTCCACTTTTTAATTTGCTTGTAAATCTCTTCTTTTTTCATCAACTTACCTCATTTTATAAACATGAATATTAACCTTATATTCTCCTGCTTCAGTTTCCAGGCTTGCTACATAAACACCTTTATTGAGTTCACTGTAATCCCCTTTTACATCTGCATAAAATCGAGGACTCGTACGTATTTTAGCAGTATCCTGATTTAAAATACCTTCATTTTCCACTGCTACATATTCACCATTTTCCATTTGAAGCAAATACTTTGCAAAGGCATGTGCACCATTACTTTTTATAGTACTCCAATCTGCCCCACCAGCAATCACAACTCCCCTATATTTACCGGTTACACTCCCTCCTGTAATAGGAATAACATTTAAGTGACCTGCTCCCCCATCACCAACTGCTAATGGTTCACTGCACTTTACTCTTATCTGCATAATTTCTTCTGCTTCCAACCACATCATTCCATCTCCCTTTTAGAGTTCTGTAGCCTACCCTTAATCTTTCTTTCCATGCTATTAAAGCTGAATTGCTATTTTTATTCCTATTTCTTTGGTTAATTCTTGAGTGCGTTTGTCGGGCTGTCCAAAACCAATATAAAGCTCAAAGTCCTTACTATCCTGTATCCATGCCCCTTCTTCATTTACTACCATAAAAGCTTTAGAATCTATCTTCACTTCTATTTCCTTACTTTCTTTAGCTTTTAAAGAAACTCTTTTAAAGCCGCATAAACTGTGATTAGGCACAGCAAAGGTAGAAGCTAGATTTTTAATATAAACCTGTACTACCTCTTCCATAGCAAAGGTTTCTTTATTTTCAAGAACAACCTTTACACTTCCATTCTGATAGCTTGCTTCTTGTAGAGTGCATTTACCATAAGTTAATCCATACCCAAATGGATAAAGAGCTTCTTGCTCCATGTAACGATAGGTTCTCCCTTTCATATTGTAATCCTCAAAGGCAGGAAGTCCTGATAAATCTCTATAAAAAGTAATAGGTAATTTACCAGAAGGTGAAAATTCACCAAAAAGAGCCTTTGCAATCACTTGGCCGCCTCTTGCTCCTGGATACCAAGTTTGGAGTACTGCGTCATAATGCATGTCAGCATATTGAAGATCAATAGCACTTCCTGCACTTAGACATAAAATAACAGGCTTACCCATCTTGGCCATTACTTCAATGAGTTCTTTCTGTGACTCTGGAAGTTCTAAATCCTTTTTATCTCCAGAAGCATAAGCATTTCCAGTATCCCCTTCTTCTCCTTCTAGTGTTTCATCTAAACCTACACACACAATAACTACATCACTATGCTTTGCTACAATTTGGGCTTCTGATAATCGATCTTGTCTATAAGCTAAAGGCTCTACTCGGTCTTTAAAGAGATGGCAGCCTTCTGAGTAAAGAACACGAATAGCATCTCCTACTTCTCTTTGTAAGCCTTCTAAAAGAGTGATGTACTGAGAGGATGTACCATGATAGTTCCCTATTAAAGCCTTTCTACTATTAGCATTAGGACCTACTACCCCAATCGTTTTAATCTTTTCTTTACAAAGTGGTAGTAAGCCATTGTTTTTAAGAAGTACAATGCTTTTAGCTGTTACTTCATCTGCTACTTGAAGATGCTTCTTAGATTCTACAACTTCATAAGGAATCGTATCATATTCGGAGCCATCAAATAAGCCTAATAAATAGCGTGTGGTAAATAACCTTTCAGCTGCTGTTGTAATTTCCTCTTCTGTTACAAGTCCATTTTGATGTGCTAAAAGAATATGTAAATAAGTGTTTCCACAGTTCAAATCACAACCTGATTTTAAAGCAAGTGCAGCTGACTCTTGGGCTGTACTTGTAACCCTATGATGTTCATGAAAGTCTTTAATTGCCCAACAATCAGAAACATAGTGTCCTTTAAATCCCCATTTTTCACGTAAAATCTCTTTCATTAATGTAGGACTACCACAGCAAGGCTCTCCATTGGTACGATTATAGGCACCCATCACCGCCTCTACCTCTGCCTCTTTTACTAAAGCCTCAAAAGCAGGTAGATAAGTTTCCCATAAATCTTTCTTATTCACTCTTGCATCAAAATGATGACGATCTGCCTCTGGTCCAGAATGCACAGCAAAATGTTTGGCACAGGCAGCTGTCTTAAGTGTTTCACCTTCTCCTTGAAGTCCTTTCACAAAAGCTACACCTAAGCGGCTCGTTAAATAAGGGTCTTCTCCATAGGTTTCATGGCCTCTTCCCCATCTAGGGTCTCTAAAAATATTGACATTAGGCGACCAGAAGGTCAGTCCCTTATAAATATCTCTATCTTGTTCTTGACTATAAGCATTATATTTCGCTCTTCCTTCTTCTGCAATCACTTCTGCTACTCTCTTAATAAGTTCATCATCAAAAGTTGCTGCCATACCAATAGCTTGTGGGAAACTTGTAGCTACCCCCGCTCTTGCTACACCATGTAATGCCTCATTCCACCAGTTGTACGCTGGGACTCCCAATCTTTTGATGGCAGGAGAATCATATTTAAGCTGACTTGCTCGTTCCTCAATAGTCATTTGAGCTACTAATGCTTTTGCTTTTTGCTCTGCCTCTTTCCTCTTCATCCTTATTTTCTCCTTTTCTCTCTCCATACTTTTATGTTAGACTATAGTTAAACTATATCAAAAGAGAGTTTTATTTTCTTATCATTTATTGCTTCTTAACACAAAAAAATTGCTATTTTAGGAGATGAAAAATGTTACCTGAATTGCATGGTTTACAAGAAAAAATTACATTCGACTCTTCCATCGGTATTTTGCTTCATAACAATAGCATAAGTGAAGATTATCCGAGACATTGGCATTCTGCCTATGAAATCATTATGCCCATTCATAGTACCTATGAGGTAACTTGCCATCATACCGTTTATCAGCTTGAAGAAAATGACATTCTTGTTCTGTTTCCTGGTTGCCTTCATAGTATGAAAGCTCCTAAAAATGGTGAAAGGCTTATTTTACAGGTGAACT
Organism: Sporanaerobium hydrogeniformans; assembly: GCF_002735925.1. Lineage (GTDB taxonomy): Bacteria > Bacillota > Clostridia > Lachnospirales > Cellulosilyticaceae > Sporanaerobium > Sporanaerobium hydrogeniformans. The sequence goes on from NZ_PEDL01000016.1 coordinate 53,638, forward strand.
ATAATCAAATCTATACTATGAAGGAACTTGAAGCTGCGCTTACTCCACTAGCGCCTGTTTTTCATCTAACCGCCTCTACCCATCCTAAAGTACATCCCTCCATTCATCGTTTACTCCTTCAGATGAAAGAAGAGGCACTTATTGCCTCTCCCCTTCATTCTTCTATGATGCTAGCTTATTTTATAGAAATACTTGTGCTTTTAGGACGTCACCTTAATCCCTCTACGTCTAAACAAGAAAGTTCGAATTCTAAAGAAAAAGAGTATGCAGACAAATTTATTTTTATCTGTACCTATATTAATGAGCATTGTACAGAAAATTTAACACTAGACTTTGTAGCTTCTTTATCTGGCTTTAGTAAATATCATTTTTCAAGACTCTTTAAGCTCTTTGCCAATGTTTCCTTTTATAAATATTTGAATCAGCAACGTATTCACTATGCTGAAAAACTACTGATGGACGACCAGTTAACAGTAACTGAAATCGCCTTACAATCAGGCTTTGGTAGCTTATCTTCTTTTATACGTATGTTTAATATCATAAAGGGCTGTACCCCCACTGACTTTAAAAAGCTTTACAAGTAATTTGCCCTAAAAAAAACACTCATAAATCTTCACTTAGTAAGATTATGAGTGCTTTACAATCCCTTTATCCTTCCATTTTCCTTGTGCATAGCGGATACAGCTTATAAGCCCTGTTATAAGCCATGTAAGCCCTGTTGTATACCAAATACTAAGCATCCCAATGCTAGGAATAAAGGTAAGTGGCTTTGCTAGACCTACCCTTCCTGCTACTTCAACAAAACCAGAGAGCATGGCAAACTTTACATCTCCACAACCATTTAAGACATTTCTTGTTACATAAATCATTCCCAAGCCTGCATAAAAAAGACTGGTAATACGAATACCTTTTGCCCCTTCTAAAATAACATCTTGTTCCTTAATAAAGAAGCCCATAATCGTTTCTCCACCTACCCATGCAACTGGGAGCATAAATAAACTAAACAGGGTACTAATCATAGCTCCTGTCCAAAAGCCTCTCTTCACACGCTCCAGATTACCTGCCCCCATATTTTGCCCCGTATAAGTAGCAATTGCTGCACCTAGGGATGTAAAAGGTTGATGCACAAGCTGTTCAAAACGTGAAGCAACAGTAAATGCTGCTAAAATAGTTGGCCCAAACCCATTAACTACCCTTTGTAGCACAATACAAGAAACAGCAATCAGTGCATTTTGCAAGGCTACTGGTAAACCTAAATAAATACACTGCCTAAAGAGTTGTAAATCCGGTACATATTCTTTAAGAGGTATTTTGAAAACAGGTACCTTAAGCCATGCATAGAGCATACATCCAAAGCCTGCTATAAGTTGGGCAATGATTGTCGCTAAAGCCACACCTAATACACCCATATTAAAGCCAACAACAAATAATAAGTCAAGAACTACATTAATCACACAGGCTACCGCAAGAAATAGTAAGGGTGTCCTCGTATCTCCTAAAGCCCTCAATATAGAGGCTACCCCATTATAAAGTGCTACAGCGACTAACCCTCCACAAGTTATTTGTAAGTATAAAACGGCATCCTCTAACATCACATTAGGTGTATTTAATAATTGCATCACAGGTCTTGCCAAAAGAATGCCAAGCCCACCCATAATCAACGCACTCATAAGCATGACATAAAAAGAAGTGACTATAGCCCTCTTTACTTTTTCTATCATCCCAGCCCCAAAAAGCTGTGAAACAATGATGCCTATTCCCGCTCCTAATCCAAAGCTAAGTGAAAAAAACAAAAAACCGATGGAACCTGTAGCGCCCACAGCTCCCAAAGCATTTTTTCCTACAAATTGACCCACTACCCATGTGTCTACCATGTTATACAGTTGTTGAAATAAATTCCCTGCTAACATAGGAATGGTAAACATGAGTAGTAACTTTGTTGGGCTCCCTTTAGTCATATCTTGTGTATAGTTTCTCGCCATAACTTCCTCCCCTTTTATAGGACTTTTAAGGCTTAAACCTTATTTCCATATATCATTCACCCCATTATAATCACCACCCCATTTATAGTCAATTGTTATAATTCTTATTTTTGATGTGTTTTCTTATACTCTTTTAAACCGCATCTAAAAACAGAACTACCCAAATGAATCAGTAGTTCTGCTATAGTTTTTATCACTTATTCAATTTAGTACGCAGTTATTTAAAACTCTCTACAGATTCAATACCTGTTTGAGGCCAACCCTTTTCATCTAAAGATTTATTATCATAGGTTTTCTTAAGTTCAGCTATCTTAGTATAATAGTCATTACCATCACTGAGTTTATGGATGCTCTTTAAAGCCTCCTTCACCTCTAGTTGATAATCGTTGGAATAAATTTCTTGTAAGTTGCCATAAGCCCTTTTGTAATTAGAATCTTGTTCGATGGCTTCATTATAATAACCTACTATTTTTATAGTCAAATCTTTTTGACTTAAAGTTGATGACTCTATCGCTTTAAATTTGTCAGGATACTTGGTGTAATAGTATTTATAAACATAGCCAAGTGCATTATTGGCTATTGGATTTTTGGGATTAAGCTTATAGGCTTTATAAATATATTTTAGCCCATTGTCTAATTCTTCTGCATTAGGCCTTGTATGATTGAAATAAGCAAGACCTAAGAGTAAATTAGAATAGTCACTCTCTGAAACGAGCTCCATATCTTTATTTTGATTGGCATAATTGTACTTGTTATACTGATTAACAACCTCTTCAAAGTACTCAAAACTCTTTTTGTACTCTCCTTTTTTTGCTAAATCATCTGCTAGCTTTAGCACACTGTTATCATTTTCATAAGATTGGGTCATTTGGTTGAAGTTACCCGTCCCAATTTCATCATATATCTTCTTACTTGCTTCTGTATTTCCTTCAGTTACATAGATATCCCCTAAAAGCTTTAGTACTGTTTCATATAGGTTACTTTGCATAATACCTTTGAAACCTGTTACATTATAGGTTGCAATAGTTGTTCTACACTTTTCTAGGTAAGTTTTCTTTGCTGAAGTATCCTTTGCTTTTATAGCTGCTTGATATAAATACTGGACATAGTTCTCTGCTACTACTGGATTTTTAAGGGCATCCTTTTGAGCTTCCATATAATTTTCTACTACTTGGACAGCATGTTGAGGATAGCCTACCTCATTTAAGAGCTCCGTTGCAAACCAAATATTATTTTTTAAATCTACTCTTTTTATAAATTCTTCTGGAAAATTTTTCGCTACCATTTTATAGAGATTATTGGCTTTTACCTCATTTGTATTAGCCTTATAAAAATTTGCTAAAGTATAGATTGTATCTAAATCCTTTGGGTCAAACTTGGTTATTTGTAAATAAAAGCTCTCTACTAATGCAAACAAATTCTTATTCTCTGCATTTTGTTTAAGAAAGTCATGCAACTGTTGCAACTCTTTCGTATAAGTCTTAAGTGTTTCTACCTTTGTTGTAGCCCCAAGAAGCTTCTTGTACTTTGTTACTACATATTTTTCAAGTGCACTTGCTTTTATCTGTACTTTTTTGGATATACTGCTTACTTTATCTTGCTGAGTTTTTAAAGCTGTCGGCACGGTCTTTGTATAAACCTTAACAGGAACCTTCCCACCATATCTATTAGTACCTGTTATTGTTTTTAAATAATAATGATTAGAATCAGCATAAAGGTTGACTATGGCATTCATTTTACGCATATCTGGATTAACAATTTTTAGGTTACCTTCTTGTAACTGCCAACCTACATGTCCTGAGTTCTCATTTCCAATAGCTATCCCCCATACATACAATCCTGTACTATCCTTCCTAAGCGCATCTCCTTGGATAGTATATGTAGGCTGCTGAGTATTAAGCTGATTTAACTTAGCTGTTTCCGTGGTTAACTCTCGAGCTACATTTGTCACTTCTAACTTCAACTTCTGTAGCTCTTTATCCATAACACTCGCCTTTAACACCTGTGCACTCCATACAATGTATAGAACACTCATCACCATCATAACCTTTAAAATTTGCCTTTTCTTAACTATCATCACTTGCTTCATCCTGTTATAAATCCCCCTGTCCCATATAATGTTATAAAAATAAAAATTGTTTTAATTATAATAACATATTTGGAGTATTTCTTCTATATTTACTACAGAAAAAGGGATAACCTATTACTAAAAATAAGCTATCCCTTTCCTATTTATCTTTTTATAATTTACCCTCTCCAAGCAGAAGAGCCAGGTATCCCCACTCCAAAATAACATCTTCAAAACTCTTTACTAAGTAGTCTCTTATCTCTTCTTGTTCATAGCCTGTTACTCTTGAAATAAGTGTTATGTACTCACGCACTAACATATAGTCTACTTCTTGTTTATCCTCCATTAACCACTTTATAAAAATAGCATGTTTCATGGTACTATAAGTCATTACTAACCATTCAAATACCACTACTACATCCTGAAGCTCCATTTCCTCTGTTAAGCAACTTGCAAAGACTTCTGCTATCCAATAATTCTTGATTAGCTTTTCATAAGCAAGGAAAAATCCTTCAAATTGCTGAAGTTTTTCTAAAAGCTCTTGATCAGAATAATACTGCTCTAAATTCTCAGCATACTGTGAAAGCTCCTCTAAATAATTCACATACACTTCTTGTGCACGATAGTCTTGAACGATATCTAAAAAAAGCTCATTCCTTTCCCAAAGTGTATCTATTGCATGTGTCTCCATTTTTCTCATTTCCTCTGCCAAGGCAGCAAAATAGTCTTCATCTTCATAGGCTTCAATACTTTCTAAAGATAACTCTGCTTCCTGTAATAACTCCAAGAGAACATAAAAAATCATAAGGAGACGCTCTGTTAAGAAATAGCCTTCATCCTCTAACAAAGCAAGCATCAAGTTTCTTAGTTCATATAAAGGTGACACTTCCTTCTTACCTTTTCCTTCCTCTACAAATAAATCACTATCTACTTGCTGTTTGATAAGGTCTATAGCCTCTGGACACCCAAAATCTATAGCATATTCTATCCTCCCCTCAAACTGATTAATACGTCTTGGAAAGCGTATGCAGGTTTCAGCTAAAAATGCTTCCCCTAATTCTAGCACAACCTTACAAAGCTTTTCTTTACTCAGAAAAGGACACTTTTTCTCTTCATTTAGCTCTATCATATAATCTTCATCTTCTTTTTGTATGTAATGACAAAGCACTTTAGGCGTATCTCTTAGCTTGACTTTTTGCCATTTTTTAGCTGTCTCATCATCTATTGGAATGCGCCATTCTTGACAACATGTAAAAGAACATTGATCTGCTTTGCAACGAAAGCTATCATAATAACCCATTTTAATCGTATGATTCATACTATCTCCTTGTCCAGCCTTTGGCTTCTTAATCTATCTTTTGTCATTATAATATAAAAGTAGCAGATACTCCATACGAAATATCTGCTACTTCTACCTATCGTTCCCTTTTTTCGCCCTGTACATACTCTGATCTGCCTTCTTTAGCAATTCACCCATAAATTCCTTTGAAGCCTCAAAGCACTCTGTATACGAATATCCAAAATCTACATCTACATATTTTTGCTTATTGAGCTCCAAACTTATTTTGTTCACCTCTTGATGTAAGTAATGAATTTTTGCTTCAATCTCCTCTTTGGTGCAATTAACTAGTACAATAATAAATTCATCTCCCCCTAGGCGAATAACGGAATCTTGTTTACGTACATTTTTTTTAAATACTGTTGCTACCTCTCTTAAGACATGGTCTCCCATTTCATGTCCCATCTTATCATTAATATCCTTAAACTTTTTCAAGTCTGCCATAATAAATGCTATCTTTTTAGCTGCCTTATTATTATGACGATAAAGAAAAAGATACTCCTCTAAGTACCTACGGTTATAGACTAAAGTAAGAGGATCTTCATAGATTTTACGGTAAGTCTCTGCTATTAGTTCAATAATACTACTATCTTCTACATCACTTATTCCAAACTTCTGAAAAAGAGAGGCATCAGAAACACCATTTACAATCTCTACAATTACCTTGTATTCTTTTCCGACTTCATCTAAGACTTTAACCGGTCTTGAAAGAACATGATATACTTCATTATCCCGAAACTCATATTTTTCCTTTTGACATTCATCTATTAAGGCTTGCATACTTATACAGTGCTCACAACGCTCTTCTTTGTTCCACATTTTATAGCAGGGTTCCTTTTTTTCTAAGGTATTCCCCTGTTGTCCAAAAGCTATAACAGTTGTTTCTTCTGTGTCAACTAAGCGAACTACATCAAAAAAAGGCTGCATACTTTCTACTGCATTTTTTATCCTATCTATACTTAAATTTTCCATTAGCATCCGTTCCTCTGCCAAAATTTTGCCTTTATTCCCATCTATTTACTAATTACATTCTATTATTTATAGACATCATTATACAGAATTTGATATACATATGCAACTCTATAGGAGTCCTTATGTCATACCGTTTTTTGTTATTCCCAATCCTTCCATACTTCTGGTTTATAACCTATGGTAGCCTGCTTTGCATTACGAACAATAGGCGTATTAAGGAGCACTGGATATTCTAATACTCTTTTTTCCTTGTTCATATTAGAAGCAAATTGGATACGTGCTACTGCCTCTTTATCTCTACAGTTCTTATCAATCATCACTTCTATACCACCTACAGCTTGCTTGATGCTATTAAGTTCTCCTTGGCTTAAGCCCTTTTCTTTTAAATCTACAAATTGATATTTTATACCACGTTCCTTAAAATAACGCTCTGCTTTTTTGGTATCAAAGCATTTCTTAGTTCCAAAAATTTGTATATTCATTGTTTCACTCTCCAATCCCTCTCAATAAGCTCTTTTATCCTCTAGCTTACCTTCTAACTTGTCCATTATCCCTCATTTTTTCATTAAATGATAGACCCTAATCGTAATAGTCCTCTATTTTCCTTTATCTTACCTATTGTTTTTAAAATGTTTAAATGACATGCACACATTTTACTTTTTTGTAATATATTACTATAAATTTATTTTTAGGAGAAATAAGATGCCTCCCTTTGCAGCCGTTAGTGGAATAATTACCAGTATAGAAAGTTTCCCTACCTCTACCAACGATAAAACTGCTTGTTCACTTATTATAGGTATAAAGAGTAACAACCAGAATCTTACCTATTTTACGCTTGATTTAAATACCTATTTTGTTAATCATGTTACCTTACAAAAAGGAGATTCTATTACAGCCTATTATGACACCTCTGTTCCAGTTGTCCTTATTTATCCTCCCCGTTATAGAGCTGTTGTCATTGCTAAAAATTCTAGAGATTATTTTGTTAAAGTAGATTACTTCAATAATGAATTAGTAAGTAGTGATAATCAGTTAAAACTTAATATCTCTCCCCGGACACAACGCTTACTACCTAATAATCAGAACTATCTAGGAGAACTTAGAAATAGAAATCTTGTAGTTCTTTACCGTCGTGCCACGAAAAGCATCCCTGCAGTAACTACACCTTTTACAGTTATTGTCCTCTGTCTATAGATATAGGAATTTCATAGGCTCAAACTTATAACACCTCTTAAAAAACCATCCTTTCAGGTTCTTTAAGAGGTGCTTTTTAACCTAAACTTATTCTTACTTAAGCTTTTATTGCCCATCTCATTTTTGTTGAACGTGCACGGCCGTTTCTATTACACTCCTCAGTAGATGGTCTAATAACCTCCGTTGCAATTTCGCTATAAACTCCTTCACGTAATAACCTTTTAAAGGATTTTTTGACAAGCCTATCTTCTCCTGAATGGAAAGTGAGTATGGCAACACGCCCCCCCTTTGAAAGAACACTGGGAAGCTTTTCTAAAAATTCTTCTAGTACTTCAAATTCACTGTTCACATCAATACGTAATGCTTGAAAAGTTCTTTGACATGATTTTTTAACCCCTTCTTTTCGTTTATCTTCTGGAATAAAGGCAAGTGCTTCCCCTATAACTTGCTGAAGCTGAGTGGTCGTAGAGATATACTCTTTTTTCTTTGTCTTAGAAATAATCGCCTTAGCTATCTCTTTTGCATAAGGTTCATCTGAATTCTCAATTAACATGCCTTGTAATTCTTCTTGCGTAACTTCTTTTAAACGTTCTGCTGCAGATAAGCCTTTTTCAGGATTTAGACGTAAATCCAATGGTCCTTCCTGTTTAAAGGAAAAGCCTCTATCTGGATTATCAATTTGCATAGAAGAAACTCCTAAATCCGCTAACATAAAATCAAAGGAACCTGCTTCTTTGGCTACTTGGTCAATATCCTTAAAATTTAATTGTTTGATTGTTAATAGATTCTCATCATATCCTAAGTCTTTTAAACGTTTTTTCGTTTTTACTATTTCAATAGGATCTACATCTAAAGCATACATATGCCCTTCGCCTCTTAGGCATTTTAGCATTTCTAAGGTATGACCGCCATAGCCAAGAGTTGCATCGAGTCCTATCTGTCCTGGTTTTATTTGCAAAAATTCCAGTATCTCTTTAACACATATTGAAAGATGCATACCAGCAGGAGTGCTTCCCTTTTGAATAACCCTCTCAATAGTATCTTTATATTTTTCAGGCTGAAGTTCTTTATACTTTTCTTTATAACTCTTAGGATGCGTTCCTTTATATCTTACACGTCGTTTATGTTGTTCTTGATTATTCATTGCTTTCCTCGCTAACTTTTCTTAATATCACAACTAGAGTCTTTAATTAATAGTAACACATCCACTTCATTCTTACAAAATCTTTTAACAACATACTCTCGCCTCTAACTATTTATTGGGCATCCTATTGTCATTTTAGTCTTTTTTTATAATGCGCCATGCGGTACAAATAGTTTTGCCGCTGCGTATATAATCTCTTGCCTTCGTCTCTCTTTTTGTTCTTTTCTAGTCTCCATTTTTAAATCTCCTAATACAAAAAGGTGGCTATGAGAGCAGCATTTTATGCTGATCTCGTAGCCACCTTTGGGTAGGATTATGAGAATACATCTTATTAACTAAAAGAATTTCAATTGCAAAGAGTATGCTCATATTCCATATCTCATGGGACAAACTACTCTACACTCATTACATTCAACTGTATCAAATCCACGTTGTGTTTTACTGTATGTATTTGTTCTGCATAATGCTTGATTTACACATCTATTCTCTATAGCATGTACTGGGCAACTATCTATACACTTAGTACAATTTGCTATACATATCCCCTGGCACAATTCATCTGATTTCAAATCTATATCCACCAATACTGCACCAATGGTGAGCAAATTTCCAAACTGAGCATTAATGAGTAAACTATTCTTACCAAGCTCTCCAAGTCCTGCTAAAACAGCAGCATGTTTCATTGAAATCAAACCTTTACCTGTTAATGTCTCTTTGTCCCAAAATTCATATGGGGCATCACAGGGCATAGGAACTGCCCTTGCATTAAAGAGATGTTCAATTTTGTTTGCTGCTTGTAATGCGATTCTATCTACCTCTGAGCAACTGAAATAATTATAATAGCCGTAAACCAGTCGTGAAGAGACATGCGTTAATCCTTTGGGTAATGCTTTTCCAAACACGATTACTGCTTTGCATTTTTCAAATACATCTGTTGGTAAGAATCCTTCCGGAGTAGAAATAAATCTATCTATATTCGCAATTCCGCATACATCTGCTCCCAAAGAAAAGAGTATTTGTTTAATTGTATCCTCCATATTTTCTCTCCTATTATATAAATAGTTTCTTCGCATACCATTACGCCAAATTCATCTACTGAATTTACGACTTTATCTATTGGCAATAAAACGTCTGCCTTCACTATAATTCATAATATTCATAATTATTTTTATTTACTTCTATCTCAATTGCAATCGAAGATCCTACTCATTTGACATATAGCATATAAAAACCATGCACATGGCTTTTGATTGTCTGTAGGTATTCTTCATAAGAGGCTCCCAAATCTAGTTTGCATATAATATAATAGATCGGGCTGTAGAAATGAAGCGCCATAATACCTGCATCATAACCTTTAAAGACACCCTTCTTTTGAAGACTTTCAAAAAGTTGTTTTTGAAAGAGTATGGGACCATCAAAATAGTATTGTTTTAACATTTCTGCAGCAATTGGCGATCTGTGTTGTTCACCAACCAGAAGTTTCCTAAACATAACTGGAAACTCTTCTTTTACTAAAAAACCTAATAAATTCTCCGTATATTTTAGCAACATCTCTTCATCTATATTCAAATAGATTTCAGTTGTTGTATCATCCTGCTCAACAGGAATGTGCATCGAAGTTGCAAAGCCATCATATCTGCTTTTCATCTCCTCGAATATCGCGTTAAAAATTTCTTCTTTACCTTTAAAGTGATTATATATGGATGCACCTTTTATTCCAACTGCTGAAGCAATTTCTCTCATAGATACGCCCTCATAGCCTTTTTCAGAAAATAGCTTTAAAGACTCAAATATTATTTTCTCTTTTGTTGTCATTTGTTTTTCCATGGACGCTCCTTTCCAATCCAACCCTTATCTTCCCAATATTTTCTCTCTGTAGGACTACTTCCCATATTTGCTTTTTGCATTCCTGCAAACATGTTAAATAATAGTTTTGTTTTAAAAGATACATTGGGTTTCTTATTCTTATTCTTATTCTTATCTAAAATCTTTGCTTGCCTACTTAATGTTCTTTTAATTTTAAGCTTTTTTTCTGCAGACACACCTTCCCAGTTCATTGCCTGAACAGTGAAGCCAAATTTTTTTATATCAGAAATTCCCCAGTAAGCTAAGGTTCTTGCCACAGGTTTGATCGCCTCCCTTGCACCAGCTCCCGCCGTAGTTGAAATAACGACGGCTTTTTTATTAAACATACATTCTCGTGGCTTATGAGAAAGCCAATACGTAAAAGTCAAATCAATAAAGGCTTTCATAGGTGCAGATGGCGCCATACAATAATTAGGTGTAGTAAAAACCAATAAATCTGCCTGTTCTATTTCTTGCATAATGATATTTTTCTCAGGAAAATAAGGACACTTTGTTTCATCTTCAATACAGGCATAGCAGCCTAAACAAAAATGATTAAGATCACGAGGTAGAAAAAATTCTTTGACCTGCTTATCTATAGTTATTGCATCTATTAAAAGCTTCCCTGCATGATAGGTACTTCCTTTATGATTTTGTCCATTAATCATTACAATTTTCATTATCACATCACCCATCTAGAAATTTCAATAATGAAGGTCTTTACTATAATTGCTGTAGCAAGAATATAAAAAATCACCTCTCTATACTTCTGATTCTTTATAAATATGCTGGAAAACGAAGATAATGCAATAACCCCACCACCAATACAACAAATTTTTGATTGTATACTGTTTAATGTAAATAATCCAGCTACTATATTGTCATTAAAGGATGCCTGAACAGATAGATCATATCCATCTCTTGTAGCAACAAAACAGCATACTAGTAGTCCAAGCCCTGCAAGTGTACCTATTCTTCTTCCCCAGTATATGATCTTAGTTCTGTTAGCTGTTGTAAGTACTATATACGATAACGTTATCGCAATTAAAATGGTTGAAAAAATGGATGCTACATTTCCAAAGTATAAATTCATGTATACCCCCCCTAACATTTGTTAGTTTTAGTATAGCTAACAGTTGTTAGTTTGTAAAGTGTAAATTAAGCTAATGAAATTTTTTCTTTTATATAGCCTAATCCTTACTTTAATAGCCATGTGTAAAGAGTGATTTTATAAAGGGCACATAAAATGACTCTTTACATTGCTCCTATAAAAAATAGACGCATCAAAGTTTATAACTGCCTTTGATGCGCTTACAAGATAAATCATGTGCTTACTAAGGAGCGGTACCATGCCTCTTAATAGTTAAGCAGGTAGTTATAAAGGTTAGATTTAGAGCTTGGTAAACCAAAATGCCTAAAACCTAAATCAGCTTTTACTCCATTAATGTAGCCTATTAATAGTATTATGCTTTTTATACTAAAAATGAAATTGAAATCTCATATTTATTCCTATTATACGTATAAATTTCCCTTTTCTCTTAATACTATGTCCTTTATAATTGTTGCAATGATTGTAGGAAAGACTCTGGAAGTTTCTTCTGAAATTTCCCAAACGCCCCCTCCCTCATCAACATCAGCTCCATGGTCAGCAGCATTTCTAACTTGACCAATGTAATCAATCATTCCTCTATGTTTTTTAGAAATAACACTACTAAGCGCAGAACTTTTTTGAATAATCCCATTCTTCCCAGTTAATGATATTTGATGCTTATCCGCTATTTGCTTCAAGAATGATTCAAATGCATTCCCTGCATATAAAATTATTGTTTTACCATCACTTAATTCATTTTGTATTTTACCAAAGGCATCAGAAAGAGGTGCGTATACCTTTTCCTCATCAACAAAATTATATACCTCTTCCCCTAATAATGTCCTAAGAGCATAATCATCATTAGCCTTAGATTTCAATACAACATCTAATATTTCAATATAAGATACACTATCATCATTAAAGATATACTGACTAGCCCCATCACTAAGCATTGCTTTTGCATAAGTTGCTATATTAGTTAATGTATTCTTAATATCTTTATAACTAGATGTCATTGTATACAAATGTTTAACTTGTTTGCTGGCCAAATCAATTGATTGAGAAAAGTTATATCTTGCCTTAAATGTAATAAATGGTTTATACTGCTCTAATATAAATCTCATTATAGTTGCCTTATGCTGATTATTTCTCGCTGAAACTAATAACCTTGCCAAAAGGGAATTACTACTATATCTCATTGTATTATTATCAATTGTAATAAGATTAAGTTCTATAGCCATGTCTAATGCATTCTTAGCTTGAACTTCAGAAATATCTGCAAACTCATGAATAAACAATATATCACAATTTTCATTCTTAGCCAGAACAGCATCCACAACACCAACAATATCTTCTGCTGTTGTCAGAACTATATTGTATGTCATAAAATCACCTGCTTCCTATTCATTAATTGACTTGAGAAGCATTTTAATTTTTTGACTAAGCTCTTCTATCTCGTTCACATTTACATCTATATTTATGTTAATATTAATTATATTACCTGTATTTGAACCTATTTTAGTTGCATTAACAATTGGTATTTGTGTATTTTCCGATTCACAATTATTATTATCCGAATTCAATCGTTCATTACTTATAGTTTGTTCTATTGTTTTTATTTTTCCATCATCTTCTATAACTAGATTAGCAGCTTTAAATATCTCAATAATTGTATTAGCTCCAACTTTAGGAGCACCTGATGTTGCTCCAGCAGAATAAAGTATATGGTTAATCAATCCAGTTCTATCCATACCATTTCTTATATTTATTGCAGAAAGCATACGTGATAAAAATTCATTATGTTCTATTAAACCCTTCCATTTTTTCTCAATTTCTTCTGCTATACCATGTGCATATGCCCTTCCTAAGCCAAAACATTCAGCTGTTGGGGTTTTTTTGCTTCCTTCAGATAAAAGTTCCATTTGAACTAAAAAACCATTGTTACGACTAACTACCGTTCTATCCATCCCCGTCGATTGTGCAATTGCATCCAATGTTTGAGCCTGTCCTTCTTTCCCAGTAGAATATGCTTTAATAATTTTTATCAGTTCTTCATATGAGGATCCTGGTAACTTAAAATTGTCTGCCATTTGTAACTCTCCTTTTCATAAGTAGTATTATTTTCCCCTATAAAATTTCTTTTCACACCATAAAACATCTAATAACACAATATATATATATTTTATATTATATTTTAAATATTAAAACAAAACAATACCTCATATCTTTCATTAATTATATTTTGCGCTCTCTAGAAATCCTCACATATTTAAAAAATATTTCTCTAAGACCCAAAAATAAAACTCTTACATTATTTCCATTTCCATTTCCATTTTCACTATACTTTACCTAACTATTGTATATCACAACCCACTCATATTAATAAATATATCTATGTATTGTGCTCACACTATTTCCTATAATCATTGTAAATTCTTTATAACATTCCCCTTTGCACTATTATCCTGTTCATTACTAAATCTACTTTCTTACTTAAAAAGCCGTACGTAGTGAGTAATGTTATAAAAGGTGTGTAACATTACTCACTATAAGGGTTTAGCCCTATAAAAAATAGGCACTTCAAAATCTTTCTAAGAACAAGCTGGACTTACTCCACTTTGTTACATCTGCTTTCATATACTGCTCTTATATCTTACTCAACTGACCTTTTTGCTTCGATAGCCGTGCGTAAAGAGTCATTTTACAAAGTACACGTAAAATGACTCTTTATACGGGCTCCGCCCTATAAAAATAAATGAGAAAATACCCAAGGAGGAACGAGCTCCTCCTTGGGCATTTTCTCATTTATTTTGCACGGCTTACAAGCCTGCGTGATTATTCGAACTCGGCTAGTTCATCTCTTTTCTTAAACTTTTTCGTTTAAGTTTTATATGATAAATAGTTTTATTTTATCTATATTACATATTTTATTTTGACTCGCTGATTTTCTGTTGTCAAAGTGTTGCCTTGCGATATTTGTTTAAAATCAGGGTCATTTTTCATCTGGAATTATCACTTCAAGATTAGGAGAATACATCTTATATATTAAAGAATTTTTGCTTGTGAACAGAATGCTCAAGTAGTGTGCTTATTAAATGAATTTTATCTATTAAGTGTGTTATTGAACATACAAATAAATCTCATTTACAACGCCGTTATCCAAAAACATATTGCTGTAACAAATGAAAGAGGGGTCATTATGTATTTTTCTTTTTTACTTTTTGAACAAATATTCATAATTATATTTAACGAAAGATATGTTGCCATAATTAAACAAATAATTTTTGTAGTATTTCTAGAAAACCATAAAGGAATAAACTCACCCATCTGTAAAATTATTATCACGAAAAACATCTGTAAAATTAATTGTATTGCTAACACTATTCGTAATTTAGGAGGATAAACTTTATACTGCCCTCCCATGGTTAATTCTCCTATTGGCAGACCACATATTATTAGAACTGATAAAACAATCACTATTGAAAATAAACTTGCTCCTATTATAGCTATCATTAGTATTCTCCTTTAATTCTAATTTTGAATCTTACATTATATAAATAATACTTGTTAATAATAATATCAGTTTTTCTAGATAAAAAAACAACAATGTAAAAGCAGAATTTCTCAACATACTTTCACTTATTGCTTCGAACTAATATTTATACCTTTTACTGATTCTAAAACTGTTGATTAATCAATGTATTGCTCATTCGCTTGGTTAGAGTTTTTGTATGTTGTTTACGCATTTTTGAATATCTTTTACCACCAACGATTGCATACTTTCCTTGTATCTTGTTGGATGCGCCCGATGTAATGCATTCAAAATATCCTGCCTTAAATCCGGCTTGTATTTTGCTATAATAGGTAACACCTTAATACACTGCCGTGCAGTAATCGGCTTATCATCTGTGATATGCTTTAGATACTTGTCGATAATTTCATCTATTTTATGGTCACTATCCCATTGAGCATTAACAGAAATCAGAATAATGCCTCTTGTTCTGATATAAGAATTTTCATTATCGAGCATATCTGCAAACACATTAAAGAAAGGGTATACAGCATCAGATTGATAGCTTTCATTTTCCAGTAACTTTAAACATTGATAAGCCTTTTTGTTATCACTATCCATTAAACCCTGAACCCAATTATAAATTTCCTCCACTTTGTCACCTCCAAGCGAATATAAACTTGCCTCACCGAGCTATTTTTCGTTACCGTTTTTTCGCAACACTTTTGCTGTTGTTCCAAAATGAGTGCACAAAGATGACCACTCATTTTACATCATTTGTGATTTCATAAGTGACATATGGATGGGAAAGATGATAGCCTAATTTTTCTGCTAAATGAACCGACCTTAAGTCATGGGCGTCCCAACTGGGATAAATGTTGTTTGAGAGACACTCCAAGATTAGCTTTGCGCCGCATACAGTGGCAAGCCCTTTTCCTCTATATTCAGGCTTTGTATCAATTTCAATCTCAATTCCATCTTTGTATACCGCATATGGAGAGGCACCTGAAACCAAATTGCCATTGTGAAGTATTGCTACACCAATTGCACGATTTTGATAGTCTTGATAATTCTTGAATTGAGAACACAAGTCAGCTGACCAGCTTTCACTTCGAGCTAATTCAAAAACTTCACTGTCAAATAGCCGAATTTCATACTCATTATCAAGAGAATCCACAAATGATTTCAGCTTTTCTTTATCAAAAACATCAGGTTCCTTTTTGATAGCATAGCGTAATATCTTCTTAGCTTTTTCACCAAAAACAAGCTCTATCAGTGTTTGCCAATCTTCGTTACTTGGTGCTATCAACATAAACTCTCTCATAGGTACGGATTTCAGCAAATCCTCATTCGGAATTCCCGCACAAAAACTGAAGTCACCATTAATAATAATTGCTGATGTAGGAATGATTTCATCATCTACAATCATTGTCCCCATATATCCTTGTAGGCAAGACCATATTAACGCTTCATCCCAATCTTTGAATAGTGCAATCGCTTTTTCATTATACATTTGTATATCTCTCCTGTGACAAAGCTAATATAAAAATCCTGAAGTAACCTCCATACTACCCTTACCTCAGGATTAGTTTCTTTACCTGTTATAATACTATATTAACCCATTTATCTCAATTAATATTTTACTTTAACAAACATTAACTCTTACGCCATACCTGTGATTTTCTCATTAACATGTTTACTTCCATAGCCGTGCGGCATAACAAAAAAGGTAGGAATTGAGAGCGAGCTCTCATTCCTACCTTTTTTGTTATGCCGCGCACGGCTGTTAGTTTTACTCAAATTCTATCGTTGCAGGAGGCTTCCCTGTGCAATCGTACATAACACGGTTAACCCCTTTAACTTCATTAATAATTCTTCTTGTTACTTTTCCAAGTACTTCCCATGGAAGGTCGGCGCTTTCTGCTGTCATGAAGTCGCTTGTTGTTACTGCTCTTAGTGCTATAGCGTAGTCGTAGGTTCTTTCGTCTCCCATTACACCTACAGATCTCATGTTTGTAAGGGCAGCGAAGTATTGACCCAAACCTTTATCTACGCCTGCTTTGGCTATTTCTTCTCTGTAAATCCAATCTGCATCTTGTACGATACGTACTTTCTCTGCTGTTACTTCCCCTATGATACGGATACCAAGACCTGGACCTGGGAAAGGTTGTCTAAATACAAGGTATTCTGGAATACCAAGCTCTAAACCAGCTTTACGTACTTCATCTTTAAAAAGAAGGCGAAGTGGCTCGATAATTTCTTTAAAATCAACACAATCAGGAAGTCCACCTACATTGTGGTGAGATTTGATGACTGCGGATTTGCCTAGACCACTTTCGATAACGTCTGGGTAAATAGTTCCTTGTACAAGGAAGTCTACTTTACCGATTTTCTTAGCCTCTTCTTCAAATACACGGATAAATTCTTCACCAATAATTTTTCTTTTTGCTTCTGGCTCTTCTATACCTTTTAATTTCTCATAGAAGCGCTCTTGTGCATTCACACGGATGAAATTAAGATCATAGTGACCATTAGGGCCAAATACCTGTTCTACTTCATCTCCTTCGTTTTTACGAAGTAAGCCGTGGTCTACAAATACGCAAGTAAGTTGTTTACCAATAGCTTTTGAAAGAAGTACAGCTGCAACAGAAGAGTCTACTCCTCCTGAAAGAGCACATAATACCTTTCCGTCACCTACTTTTTCACGAATAGCCTCAATAGTCGTTTCTACGAAAGAATCCATTTTCCAGTCGCCTTCACATTCACAGATTTCTTTTACGAAGTTAGAAAGCATGATCATACCTTCCTGAGTATGCATCACTTCTGGATGAAATTGTACAGCATAAATACCTTTTTGCACATTTTCCATCGCTGCTACTGGGCAAACAGGTGTATGTGCTGTAATGCAAAGTCTGCTGGTGCTGCTTCAATGTAATCTGTGTGGCTCATCCAACAAATGGTTTTAGGGGATACCCCTTTAAACAGTTTTGAAGTTGTTCCTACATTTACTTCTGTTTTTCCATATTCACTTACAGGTGCTGTTGCCACTTTACCTCCTAGAAGGTGTGCTGTAAGCTGTGAACCATAACAAATCCCAAGTATAGGAATACCTAGTTCAAAGATGGCTTGATCACAAAGTGGTGAATCTTCACCATATACACTGTTTGGTCCACCTGTAAAGATAATCCCTTTTGGATTCATTGCTTTAATTTTTTCTAAGCTTATATTGTAAGGATGTACTTCACAATATACGTTACATTCTCTAACACGTCTTGCAATAAGTTGGTTGTATTGTCCACCAAAGTCAAGAACGATAACCAGTTCATGGGCCATGCCTTTAATCCTCCTTATTTTTCATCCGTTTACTTTAATAAAAGGTATCTTCTAATATTCAATGCTGTAGTTTGGTGCCTCTTTTGTAATATGAATATCGTGTGGATGACTTTCTTTAAGTCCTGCACTTGTGATTTTCACAAATTGCGCTTTTTCTTGTAGCTCTGCAATAGAAGCTGCTCCTGCATACCCCATACCTGCACGAAGTCCACCTACCATTTGGAAAATCGTATCTGCTACATAACCTCTATACGCTACACGACCTTCTACACCTTCTGGTACTAATTTTTTCGCATCATTTTGGAAATAACGGTCCTTACTTCCTTTTTCCATGGCTGCAATAGAGCCCATTCCACGATATACTTTGTATTTTCTACCTTGATAAAGTTCGATTTCACCTGGGCTTTCTTCACAGCCCGCAAGCATAGACCCCATCATGCAGACGCTAGCCCCCATACCGATTGCTTTTACAACATCACCTGAGTATTTAATTCCCCCATCTGCTATAACAGGTACACCATATTTAGCTGCTGCCTTGGCACAGTCCTCCACAGCGGTGATTTGAGGTACACCTACACCTGCCACAACGCGTGTTGTACAGATTGAACCAGGTCCAATCCCTACTTTAACAGCATCTGCACCAGCTTCAATCAGGGCTTCTGTTGCTTCTGCTGTTGCTACGTTTCCTGCAATAATTTGAAGCTCAGGATATTTTGCTTTTACTTTTCTAACAGTATCTAATACACCTTGAGAATGACCGTGAGCTGTATCAATCGTAATCACATCTACCTTTGCTTTTACAAGGGCATCTACGCGGTCTAAAACATCTGCTGTCACACCTACAGCTGCTCCAGCCAAAAGACGACCTTGTGTATCTTTTGCAGCTTGTGGATACATAATTGCTTTTTCAATATCTTTAATAGTAATAAGTCCTTTTAAATTGCCTTCTTTATCTACAATAGGAAGTTTTTCAATACGGTGATCTGCGAGAATTTGTTTTGCCTTACGTAGGTCTGTACCTTCTGGTGCTGTAATAAGGTTTTCACTTGTCATCACTTCTTTGATTTGACGATTATGATTGGTTTCAAAACGAAGGTCACGGTTAGTGAGAATACCTACTAATTTTGTTCCCTCTGTAATAGGTACACCAGATATTCTGTATTTTGCCATTAATTCATTCGCTTCATACACGTAATGCTCGGGAGAGAGGGAAAATGGATCTGTAATAACACCATTTTCTGAACGCTTTACTTTATCTACTTCTTCTGCTTGTTGTTCAATAGACATGTTTTTATGGATAATACCGATACCACCTTGACGTGCAATAGCAACTGCCATCCGCGCTTCTGTTACGGTATCCATCCCTGCACTCATAAAAGGGACATTCAGAGTAATTTTTTTAGTAAGCTTCGTGTTTAAAGTAACTTGGTGAGGTAAAACATTCGAATAACCTGGTACTAAAAGGATATCATCAAATGTAATACCTTCTTTTAAAATTTTTGACATTTCCTGGCCTCCTGAGATTATAGTAATTATTTTTGAATAAACTAAAAAATCGAACATTATACTATTTGTAATAGTTTTTGTACACTTTAACATATCTTTTCACTCATTGTCAAGATATCTATTTAATCCTCATAATAATTGTTTATTTTATCTTTTACACTAGGAGGATACTCTCAAATATTGTAAAAAATAGAGAGTTAATACAAAACTTGTATTTTTCTTCTCAGGTTAATCTATTAGAAAAAAATATAAGTTTTACATTAACTCCATTTTATCCTTTTTATTCATTTTTATACTTTTATACGGGTGCAAGTCCTATCCCAATGTTGCTCATTAAGGTCTTAATATTTTTTCTATTGTTTGATAGAGATAAGGCTTATATTCCTCTATCGGTACTGGGCTATTAAATAAAATAGAAGTATAACAGGTTGAGCCTACCAGTTCTATAATCATAAAAAAAGTGATTTGCGGGTTTGGAAGATTGAGTTCATCCTCATCAGCTCTTTTTTTAAACATTTCAAAAAGTAGTTTAGAGGCATTGGTTTGAAAATTGTCTTTTAATTCTGTTTGAAAATGGGTATTGTAAATCCCCACTGATAGGTTTTTATAAATAAACTTTAGAAGCTTCTTATCTTCGCTAAGTGCATTAATAATATAATCAATAATAAATAAAAATTGCTCTGTAAAGTTTTTATAATTAATCTTATGACTAGATTTTATAGCCTCTTCAAATAACGTTACTGTTTTTCTTAAGGTAAGAACATTCATTATATCATACTTATCTCTAAAATACAGATAAAAGGTTCCTTTTGCTACACCTGCATCTTTTACAATATCCTGTATAGTCGTTTCATGAATACCTTTTGATATAAATAAGTCAAAAGCTGTATCTAAAAGCTTTTGTTCTTTTTCTCTTTGCTTCTCCTTTATTTTACTCATATGCCATCCATCCCTTTTTATAAATTAACCTCTCCCCTTATCAAAATAGAAGTGTCTTCATTACATTTTGTGATTTCATCTGTTGTAAATCGCTTTTTAAATACCCATAAAGTTAAAGGCATAAATACTATACTATATAATACTAAACTTATAGCATTTTGTCTAATCGCCTCAAAAGCTAAACCTTTAACCATGATTTCATCAAAAGGCCTTGAGAAGTATATTAAAGGCCAAATAAGCTTTACGATTTTTACTAAAAGGCTAGGCATTTGTTCAACTGGCCAAACATAACCACAAGCTAAAAATGTAGGTAAGGAAAGCATATAGGACACTTGAGAAAATTTAATTTTATCCTTAGTAAGCGCACATAGGAGGATGGCTACAGCGCTTATAGCTACTGCAAAGAGGCTACTCATTAGTAGGGCTAATTTAATATCTCCTGCGAATATTACACCATATTTTCTATTAATCATATAAATAGCAAGGCTTCCTGTCAGCATTAAAAGGGCAGCTGCCACAATGACTTTTGCCATTAATCTCGTAAAAGGATGATCTCCTGCTGTTTGCTTTGGATTTCGAAAAATAAGGGTAGCTAGGCCTGATAACATAAGCTGCTGAAAAAACACTGTCATAAAACCATAAATAAGATAATTCATATAGGTAAGCTTAGAATCATAAAGCATCCTATCTGTAAATGTAAAGGGAAGTGTCATTGACGTAGCTGTCTTATTTGGGAGAGAACCCTTTGCTTCAATCATTTTAATCTCTGTACCTGCTGCCACAGTTTGAATAATCTCTGCCGCTCCTGCATAGGCATTGTTACCAATAACTACATTGGCTCCATCTGTAAGAATGAGTACCTGTGACCCCTCACCTCTTAAAACCTTTTCGCTAAGATGAGGTGGTAGATAGACACCCATATTAGCTTTTTTGAGGTGAATAAGTCTTTCTAACTCTTCTCGATTACTAGCATAGTATTCTATTTTAAAACGCTCATTATCATCAAAGTACTTTGCAATTTGCCTACTTAAACTACTATTATCCTCATCTAACACAGCTATAGGAATATCATTTACATATTCATGAGCATAAGCTCCTGCAAACCATAAAGTTAAGACTGGCATTCCGATAAAAAACAAAATCATTAAACTGACTTTTTTAAAAATAAATTCTATTTCTTCTCTCATACTTTTAAGAAGCAATGTCATTTTCTACTCCTCCCTTTACTTTACTTAGATAATACTTATAATTACCCATTAAAGCGATTACAAGCATACTTATTATAAAGAAGAGTAAATAATAGATATCTCCTCCTAAGTTCTCTAACTCTCCTTTTAAAAATAAATTTCTTATGTTATCACCATAATGGTAAAAAGGAATGATATGGGAGACTTTTTGGTAGAAAGGAAGCATCGATATAACTGGCCATGTATAACCTGCCATAATAGAATTAGGGATTAATAAAAGGCCGATAACTACAATGGCTATGACTCTATTTGAAATCCATGTTGAAACAGCAATAGACATTGATGCTATAGCAAAAGCTAACATTATACTAAGAAGCATCGCTACCCCTAAAGAACCTCTAAACGGCAACTTAAATAAATAGATTTGAACAAGTACATTCATAATAAAAGAAATACTTCCTAATAAGCCATAAAAAAGTGTTTTTCCTAAAGTATAACCTAGATTACTTTTCCTCTTTTTACCTTGTCTTATAAAATCTATACAAAGTACAGCTGTTAAACCTATACCCGTTTGACAAATAATCGTCCCATAACCAGGTGTCATAAAATAATTAAAATTCTTACTAGGGTTATAAAGCGTTCTATTTTCAAAGTTTATAGGCATTGCAGTATGATAGGCTTCTTCCTCATTCATATTGAGTCTTCCTTCCAGCTGTTTGATAGAAGCGCCTACTCTTATAGACAAAAGAATTTCACTTGCCTTTGCTTTAGCTACACTTGTAATACTCATATGACTCCCATCATAAAGCATTAATATAGAAGGTGATCTTAGGCCTATTACGTCTTCGGAAAAGTTTTTAGGGATAATCATCCCCACCTTTACCTTACTTGTATCGAGTAAGCTTTGAAGCTTATTTTCATCCTCTACCCTATAGGCAAGTGTAAAAGTATTATTGTCTGAGAAGTACCCTATAACTTCTCTACTCAGTTTGGAGTTATCATAATCCACAATAGCCATGGGAATATGGTCTATTACACCTTTTGAGAGCTCCCAGCCAATCATGAGATTGACTAGAACAGGGATGATTAAGCCTATAAGGATAATCATTTTATCTGTTTTTAGTTTTTGTACTTCCTCCATTAGGCTTTCAAACATAGCGTCACTACCTCCCTAAATATTGATCCACCTCATTTTAATTGTTTACAAATTGAATGAAAGCACTCATTCCTGGTCGTAATATCCCTTCATCATTATCTAGCTTTACTTTTACCCCAAAAGAGACGATATCAAAGTCTCCATTATCATTGGTGGCTCTTTTAACAGCAAAACTAGGTGACTCATTAATAGTTACTACTTCCCCTGTAAAGGTTTTATCAGGATAGGCAGGTACTTTTACACTTACTTTTTGATGTTCCACTATTTTGCCTAAATCTGTTTCTTTAACATTAATTTCTGCCCATGCCCCTTGTAAATTGCTAACTACACCCATTTGGGTACCTGTAGAAACAAGCTCGCCTTCTTCTGAATGGACAGCGGTTACCGTACCATCCATAGGTGCTTTGATAATGACCTCATCTAAGTAAGCTTCTACTTCTGCGAGAGCTCCTTTTGCCTGGGCTACTAAACCTTCCTTGGCTTCAACTCCAGCTTTTGCTTGATAAAGCAAGGCATTTGAGGACTGCACACCTGCTATCGCTTGTGTTAGTTGTGCCTCCGCTGCACGCTCACCGGCTTCTGCTTGTTCTACTCGTGTCTTACTTGCTTCTACACCTGCCTGTGCTTGCTGGCTTGTAGCCGTTGCCGCTTTTTTATCCTCTACCCTTGCACCTTCTTTAGCCATACTTAGGGTTTGCTCTGCTACATCGAGCTGTGCTTTTACTTCTTCTAGTTTTTGCTTAGATACTGCTCCCTTTTCTTCTAATAGGACAATCCTATCATAGGAAGCTTTCATAATATTATAAGCAACCTGTGCCTGGGCAATTTCTTGTTCTCTTGCTCCTTTATCTGCTTTTTCTTTGATTGCTGTAGCTGCTTCTTCTTGCTTTTCGGCAGCTTTTACCCCAGCCTTAGCCTCATTCATTTTACCTTTAGCAGCTGTAACGCCTGCTTTTGCTTGCTCTACAAGGCCATTAGAAGCTTTAACCCCTGCTTCTGCTTGAGTATACTGCTCTTTAGCGGCTTTAAGGGCAGCCTCCGCCTGAACAACAGCGGCTTCTGCTTGCGCTTTTTTGGCTTTTAACTCTTCACTTGAAATTTCAAAAAGTGGATCTCCTGCTTTTACTTTTTGCCCTTCTTCAACATATATTTTTATAACTCTTCCAGGTACTTTGGCATTAATATTGACTTCTTTTGTTTCTATAACACCTTGACCTACAAGTCCTTTAGAAATATCAAATAATTTATCTACATGAAATGTTTGTGTTTTTTTATCTGTTTCTAAACCCAAAGTCTCAAAACTAATAAATAAAACAATAGCTATAATAAGAACAAATATACCAGCAGTATAGCCTATTCTTTCTTTATCAAATAAGTTTTTTATTTTCTCCTTCATGATGCTCTCTCCTTTATTTATAAGGTAATATACCTATATCATTTAAATATTTAACATTTGCAAGCTTATAACCATTGGTGGTTTCAATTATTTTTTCTTCCATTGATGCAAGGTTTTCTTCTGCTGCTATCACTTCTACCATGGTTCCTGAGAGGTCTTCAAGATTTAAACTTTTAAGTAAAGCATTGCTAGCTCCAAAGCCCACTTCATATTTAAGCTTTGCTATTTCAACATTTTCTTCTGCCTGAATTTTTAGATTTTTTGCTGTTTGTGCAACCTTTTCCATTGTACTAACTGTCTCATAGGACATTCGTATACCACTTTCTACTTCCAGTTTTGTGTTTTCTAACTCAATCTCAGCTTTTTTAAGGAGTAATTCTACTTCTTTATACTGATTATCACTTGTTTTATAACCCGAACTTTCTACTGCTGCTCTTAAGTCTTTATAGAGTTCTACTTGTGCCTGTGCCATCTTTATTTCAAGCCTTGTACGAAGTCCACTATTAATACCTTGTGTAAGTGTTAGATGGGTAGTAGTTTTCTCTTCATCGCTTTCTACAAGCTTTATAGGGGTATCTAATGCCATGTTTAAGTCTTTCTTTAAGGTAGTTAAAGCATTTTTATACTCTTTTTCTTGGAGATCATAAGCGATGCATGTGCCATCATAATAAGTTTTTGCAAGTATCTCATCATCTTTTGATTTAGCGCCTACTTCATAAGCATAACTTGCATAATCGTATTGCAATTTCCCTCTTTCCATAGCCTTACTTTTTACTTCTAAGAGCTTTTCTTGTTTAAGTGCTTCGTAGTAGCTATTTTGTATCTTTAAGGCTATTTGATTTTTATAAATATTAACAGAGTAGCTAGTAATCCTATCTTGTACCTTTGTCATCTCTACCATTAAGTCAGCAAGAGGTCTTGGCTCTAGAGAGGAAATGGTACTAGTAGAAAGCTTATTAGCAACACCAGTCATCGCAAATTGTACCGCTAAATCATACTTTGATTTACTAGAGATATATTTTTGTGTACTCTCATCTAGTGTTTCTAATGCGCCATTGATTTGAGATTTACTGGCATCTAGGGTTCTTTGAACCTGTTCGATAACCGCCCCAGTATTTCCTTCTAATCCATAAGCTTCTAAAAAGCTTTCTATATTTTGCCCTTTGGGTATAGTTAATAGAATCTCTCCTGTAGCAGGATTTGGAATAGGGATATCCTGGGGAGCGATCCCATTATCAAGGGCAGCCTGAGCTGATTCTAGTTGGTCTAATGAATCATAGATTGTTGCTCTACCATTACTTAAATCACTTTGAGCATTAGATAATTCATTAGCTCCATTATAAATAGCATTCTTACTACCTTCTGCATTCTGACTAATAAGTGCTGCTAACTCTGCAGCGTTTTTAACCTTATGTATAAATGGATTATTTTCCAGTCCTTTTTCTATAGCTTGCTCTAGCGTTAAACTAAGCTCATTGTCCTTATTTGTAGTAGTGCTATTTTCATTTAATCTCTCTGTATTGCCTGCATAAGTATTAAGGTTAAATGCCAATATGAATATAACTACTAACGTTACTGTCCTTCTTTTCCTATCCATTTCTATCTCTCCTCCTTTATTCATTCATATACCTTTATATGGTTGTTATTTTTAATATTGACCAATGGTCATTAATGATTATAGTCAAAAAATGACTACTGGTCAATATTTTTTTTTATAATATACCATTATTTTTTTTAAATAATAGCATTTTAATAATGATATAGAGGTACACCAAAAAAGAACCTATGGAAAAGTGTTTTCCATAGGTTCTTTGTGTACTCTGAACTTTATATTTTCTTAATGACTTTATGAGGTGCTTGTTTATAAAGTTCATTTAAAAAAGACGCATTAGGTGTAATAAGAATTTTACAAAGGGTATTATCTTGGGAACTAATAATGGCATAGGTATCCGCTCCATCATTATTATCGCTTGCATTAATAAGTTTATTAAAACGTTCTATTTTACCTTGATTATTCGTATCTTTAATGCTAACCATTGCTTCGATTTTTTTCATGTCTATAGTGGTTACTCTTTTACGTTTGGATTTATTGTAAATTACATCAATGTCCAACTCATTATTCGTAAGAATGTATTCATATTCTCTATTAAATTTAATAAACAAAGTTCCTGCTCCAAAAAGTACTATCAAAATAATAACAGGTCCTAAAAATGCACCACCTAATAAAAAGGCTATTATAATAAGTACTGCTGCTGCTCCCATAATCAGTGTTTGCATCAGTACATCTTTAGAAGATTTCTTTTGCTTAATAAGATATTCTTTAAATATTTCAGCCATAATGCCTGTCCTCTCTTTACGTATATTCCAAAGGGTTATCCCTTCTATTCTATCTGTTATTACTATATTAACTTACTATAAAACAAATGATTTTTCAATATATATCATCTTTTATTTTATTTTTAGTGATATTTTTATTTTTTAAAAATATTCTATATATTAATATGGTTTGTACTATTTTTACACTCAAGGGGGTATAATACAGTGGATTTAGTATTTATTTTTAAAGCAGCACTTTTAGGAATTGTGGAGGGTATTACAGAATTTTTACCCATTTCTTCTACCGGTCACCTTATTATTTTTTCCAACTTACTTGGTTTTTATAAAAATGCCGATAAAGCTTATGTAGATATGTTTAATATGGTTATTCAATTGGGTGCTATTTTAGCAGTTGTTGTTCTTTATCGTAAAAAGATTATGCAGACTGTTATTTATCTTTTCCCCAGTTCTAAAATTTCTTTTTCAGAATCATGTCTCTACTTTTGGCTTATGATTGTTATTTCTTGTCTACCTGGTAGTGTTGTTGTTCTCCTTTTTAATGCTACTATTAAAGAAAATTTCTTTAATCCTCTCACTGTGGCAATAGCTTTATTTGTAGGAGGGTTTTTGATGTTGTTAGCAGAAGCTAAACTTCCAGTTAAGCAAGAGCTTACTCTTGAACGTACACCTATTCATCCTTGGCAAGCACTGGTTGTAGGACTCTTTCAAGTACTTGCTATCATTCCTGGTATGTCCCGCTCCGCTTCTACTATTATAGGGGGATGGCTTGCTGGCTTTTCTACCCTAGCAACTGCAGAGTACTCTTTCTTTTTAGCAATCCCTGTTATGTGTGGTGAAACCTTGCTTAATATTTTTGAAATGCAAGGTAAACTCTCTTCTTTAGAATGGCTCTCTTTAGGAGTTGGTTTTACAGTTTCTTTTATTGTGGCACTTCTTGTTATTGATTCTTTTATTACTTTTTTAAAGAAAAAATCAATGTCTGTCTTTGCTGTTTACCGCATTGTTTTTGCCTTTGTAGTACTAAGTTGTGGGGTTATGGGACTTTTCTAAAATTTTACTCTAAAAATATGTAGGATATATAAAATTTCAAAAAACATTTGTTCTTATCTCATAAAAATTTTAGATACTAAAAAAGCTACCTACACATTTCTGAGTAGAGTAGCTCTTTTAATAATTAAAATCAATTATTCATTTTTCGAGTTAGTGAAAAAGGGATTACATCATTCCCATTCCACCCATGCCGCCCATTCCACCTGCTGGCATAGCTGGTTCATCTTTCTTAATGTCAGCTACGATACATTCTGTTGTTAAGAAAGTCGAAGCTACAGAAGTTGCATTTTGAAGTGCACTTCTTGTTACTTTAGTTGGGTCAATGATACCGCCTTCGATCATGTCTATATATTGCTCTGTAAGTGCATTAAAGCCCATACCTTTTTCAAGTTCAGCTACTTTATTAATAACAACTGCTGGCTCAAGCCCTGCATTAGCTACGATTTGACGAAGTGGTGATTGAAGGGAAGAAAGAATAATACGTACACCTGTTCTTTCATCGCCTGTTGTTGTTTCTAATAATTTTTCTACATCTTTAGCTACGTGAATATAAGTGCTACCACCACCTGCGATGATTCCTTCTTCTACTGCTGCACGTGTAGCTGCAAGAGCATCTTCAATACGAAGCTTTCTTTCTTTCATTTCTGTTTCTGTAGCTGCACCAACTTTAATAACTGCTACACCACCTGCAAGTTTAGCAAGTCTTTCTTGAAGTTTTTCTTTATCAAATTCAGAAGTTGTTTCTTCGATTTGATGACGGATAAGAGAAATCCTATTAGCGATTTCTTCTTTATCACCAGCACCATCAACAATTACTGTGTTTTCTTTGTTTACTTTGATACTAGCTGCACGACCAAGCATATCAATTGTAGCTTCTTTAAGGTCTAAACCTACTTCTTCTGAGATTACTGTACCACCTGTAAGTGTTGCAATATCTTGAAGCATTTCTTTTCTTCTATCCCCAAAGCCTGGGGCTTTAACAGCTACACAGTTAAAGGTTCCACGAAGTTTATTTACTACTAAGGTTGCAAGTGCTTCACCCTCTACATCTTCTGCAATAATAAGAAGACGAGAACCTGTTTGAACAATTTGTTCAAGTACTGGTAAAATATCTTGAATGTTCGTAATTTTTTTGTCTGTAATTAAAATATATGGATTTTCAAATACAGCTTCCATTTTTTCTGTGTCAGTTACCATGTAAGCTGATAAGTAACCACGATCAAATTGCATACCCTCTACTACATCAAGCTCTGTAGTCATTGTTTTTGATTCTTCTACAGTAATAACACCATCATTTGATACTTTTTCCATAGCATCTGCAATAAGTGTACCTACTTCATCATCTCCAGCAGAAATAGCTGCAACACGTGCAATATGGTTTTTACTGTTTACATTTTGGCTCATGGCCTTGATAGATTCTACAGCTACAGCTGTTGCTTGTTGCATACCACGACGAACAATGATTGGATTTGCACCAGCTGCAATATTTTTAAGACCTTCTGTAATCATAGCTTGTGCAAGTACTGTAGCAGTTGTTGTACCATCCCCTGCTACGTCATTTGTTTTTGTCGCAACTTCTTTTACAAGTTGTGCACCAATATTTTCAAATGGATCATCTAACTCAATTTCTTTTGCAATAGATACACCGTCGTTTGTGATAAGTGGTGTGCCATAAGATTTATCTAATACAACATTACGACCTTTTGGTCCTAATGTTACTTTTACTGCATTTGCTAATTGATCAACACCTGATTGAAGTGATTGTCTTGCCTCAAGTCCAAAACGAATTTGCTTTGCCATTATGATATCCTCCTTATGTGATTGAAGTATAATTATTCTACAATTGCTAAAATGTCACTTTGTTTAACGATAACATATTCTTCTTTATCTATAGTTACTTCTGTCCCTGCATATTTAGAATAGATAACTTTATCGCCTTCTTTAACTTGCATCTCTACTTTTTCACCATCTACGATGCCACCAGGTCCTACTGCTACAACCACCGCTTCTTGTGGTTTTTCTTTTGCGGCACCTGTTAAGATAATACCTGATTTTGTTTTTTCTTCTGCTTCAAGATGTTGAATAACAACTCGATCACCTAATGGTTTTAAGTTCATAAAGAAAGACCTCCTCTGTGTATGGTTAATAGTTTTTATTTTGTTAGCACTCACCTTTATGGAGTGCTAATGATAGTTATAATATTATTGCAAATTTTTTATTTATGCAAATGTAATTTTATCCAATTTTTATTAATTTAAAGCTTATTTTATGCGTTTTCTTTTTATTTATCATCTTTTTATCGTTTTTCTTTTATTTTTATTATTTTACGGGTTTAAATAATGCATTTTCTCTTGCATAGTAAAAAAGGTATTGCTGTGCATAACCTCTTAGATCACCAAAGTAATCCTCTGCAAATTTTTGTATTTCTTTTATAGGAATAGTCTTCCCTCCAAAGTATAGGCCTTCTATTACCCGTTTAATCCAAACATCTGTGGGAAATAATTCCATTTTGGAATACGCAAAAAGTAAAATACAATCGGCTACTTTAGGTCCCACTCCTTTAATCATCATAAGTTTTTTCCTTGCCTCCTCTATGGAAAGAAAATAGAGATCATTTAGTAGAATCTCACCATTTAACACCTTTTGGCAAGCATCCATAATATAAGGTGCCCTAAAGCCTACCTTACAAGCTCTTAGCTCCTCCTCTGTAGCCCTCCCTAACTCTTTGGGAGTTGGAAAGGTGAAGTAGTAATTTCCCTCTCCATCTGCTTCGTTTATAGGAAAACCAAATTGTTGTGTTAAATTTTTAATGCATGCCTTAATGTGAGGTATGGCTTTATTTTGAGAGATAATAAAGGAAATAAGCATTTCCCAGGGATCTTGTCTTAAGAGCCTGATACCTTGCCCAAAAGCTACAGCTTTTTTCATGTGTTCATCCTTGTGAGAGAGTACGGTAGCTATATTATGATAGTTAGTATCTAAATCAAAATACTGACTCCATAAATCATCTACTTCACTGATAGTGGTATTATGAATAAGTACACTACTACTATGAGGTTGTTGCATGATTTTAATAAGCCTTTGTTTGGCAATAAGTAAGTAGCTACTTTCTGAAACCCTTTCAAAGCGAAATACTTGTCCACTTTCTAGTATCTGCCCAATAGCAAAGTGGTCTAAGTGTTGAAGCATTACGACATTTTTCATACCTTCACACCCTCTTTTTTCATTACTTTAAGTATTATTTCCACAATAAGGATTAATAAACCTATTTTTAATAGGAAATATACTATCTTATGCTATAATAAATATAAAAACAATAAAGGTGGTTTTCAAATGAAAGATACCATTTATACGATTCCTTTAACAGATGCTTTTAACTCTGAAGATGAATGCCCTTTTTGTTATATTACTCGTAATTTAGAGCAAGATGCCATTTCTTTTATACTGGGGTCAGCTTATATGGAAGATGATATTCGTGAACAAACTGATAAAATGGGTTTTTGCAAAGAACACTATAAAAAAATGTATGACTATGGCAATCGTCTTGGGACAGCCCTCATGCTCCATACTCATTATAAAGCACTTGAAAAAGAATTAAAAGCTAAGATGGAAAGCTTTTCTCCTTCACAAACTAGCTTCTTTTCTAAATTTAAAAAAACTAAAGCATCTACTGATTCCTCATTAGATGCCTTACCTCACTGGATTAAGGCTCAGGATAAGAGTTGCTATATCTGTAACCGTATAGATACTAACTTTAAACGCTATATGGACACCTTTTTTTATCTTTATACACATAATCCTGAATTTAAACAACTTTTTTCAAATTCAAAAGGTTTTTGTATAACTCACTTTGGTGATCTTATGACTCTATCTGAAACCAAACTCAATACTTCTCAAAAAGAAAGTTTTTACCCTCTTTTGTTTGCTAAAATGGAAGAAAACCTAAAACGTATTGAGGAAGATCTTTCTTGGTTTATTGATAAATACGACTATCAAAATCAGGATGCCCCTTGGAAAAGCTCAAAAGATGCTATTCCAAGAGGCATCCAAAAACTGGTAGGTACCTACGTTCAAGACCCTCCTTTTAAGGAAAATTAAAAGGAGGATCCACCTTCTTTGGTCTTTCAACAAATGGATGTTTAAAGACTTTTTATCCCTTTAATAAGTTGAATAATACAAGTAGGTAAGAATGCTAATAGAGAAAAGGTTGCAATTTGCTCGATAGTTAATGGACTTATGTTAAACAGTTGCTGACAAGCAGGAATAAATAGTACTGCATTTAAAAGCGCTACTCCTAAAATAAAAGCAAGGATAGAAAAAACATTGGTAAATAACCCTAATTTGACCAGTGACTCTTCTCCTCTACAATTAAACCCATGAAAAAGTCTTGCTAAGCATAGTGTAGCAAAAGCCATTGTACTTGCTACTTGTGCTCCTCCTGCTTTTAAGCCACTGTAAAAAGCAAGGAGTGTACAAATAGTAAAAAGTCCTCCCTCTATAAAAATAGCCTTTAATAATTTTTTGTTAAGGATATTTTCTTTTGCATTTCTTGGTTTTGTATTTAAAACCATATGGTTTCCTTTTTCTACCCCTATTGCTATAGCTGGAAGGCTATCTGTAACTAAGTTTATAAAAAGAAGCTGTACAGCTGCAAAAGGAATGGGTAAAGCCATTAGAGAGGTATAAAGTACAGTAAGTATACCTGCTGTATTACCTGATAGTAGGAAATGAATTGCATTTTGGATATTTCTATAAACATTTCTTCCGTTACTTACTGCCTTTATAATCGTGGCGAAATTATCATCTGTTAAAATGATAGCTGCTGCATCCTTGGAGACTTGAGTACCTGTAATACCCATAGCAATGCCTATATCTGCTTTCTTAAGAGCTGGTGCATCATTAACCCCATCTCCCGTCATAGCTACTATATGTCCCTTTTGTTGCCATCTGCTTACAATACGTATTTTATGTTCAGGAGAAACACGGGCATATACAGAAATTTTATCTAGTTTACTATCTAGCTCTTCATCTGTCATCTCATTAAGTGTTCTCCCATCAATCGCTTCATCTCCTTCTTTTAAAATACCAAGTTCCTTGGCAATACTAGAAGCTGTTACTTTATGGTCACCTGTAATCATAATGGGCTTTATACCTGCTTTTAAGCAGTCTTCAACAGCCTGTTTAGATTCTTCTCTAGGTGGGTCCATCATGGCAATTAAACCTAAAAAGGTATAATCTTTTTCCTCTACTAAACTTAACTCGCCTTTTTCTCTTCTCTCTTTATAGGCAAATCCCAGTACACGTAGTCCTCTTGCTGAAAATTCTTCATTCGCCTTTTTTATCCTTTCCTTTTCTTCATTGCTAATAGGTTTTATACCTTCCTCTGTTTCGCTAAAAGCTAATCTTTCTAAGAGGACATCTGGCGCCCCTTTTGTAAATAAAATATTTTTATCCTCTACCTGATGTAAGGTTGTCATTAATTTCCTATCTGATTCAAATGGAAGTTCTGCTATTCTTTGTATTTCTTTTCTTAATTCTACTTCATCCACTCCATAATTTTCAGCCCAATTAACAAGAGCTATTTCGGTAGGATCCCCTATCTGTTTTTCCTCTAATGTAAGCGAATCATTACAAAGAACTGCTGCTTTCATTAAATAATTTTCTACTGATGTTTTAAAAGACATTTCTTTGCTTTTTTGAAATCTATTGTTACAATAAATTTCTTTAACTGTCATTTTATTTTGAGTAAGTGTTCCTGTTTTATCTGAGCAAATAATTGAAACAGAACCTAAACTTTCTACTGCTTTAAGTTCTTTTATAATGGCATTTTCTTTCACCATACGTTGTGTACCTAATGCAAGTACGATAGTTACTATAGAGCTTAATGCCTCTGGAATGGCGGCTACTGCTAAAGCTACAGCAAACATGAGTGAATCTAATAGAGGCATTTGTCTATATAAACTTAATAAAAATATAACACCACAAATCATTAAAATCACAACAGCTAGCTTCTTACTAAAATCATCTAAGCTTACCTGTAAAGGTGTTTTCTTTTCCTGAGTAGTATTCATAAGGTCTGCAATCTTTCCTAATTCTGTTTGCATACCTGTTGCTGTAACAATAACCTTACCTCTTCCATAAGTAACAAGACTCCCTGAAAAAACCATATTTTTTTGATCTCCCAAAGGTAACTTCTTTTCTTCAAGCACTTGTTCTATCTTTGTAACACTCTCTGACTCACCTGTTAAAGAACTCTCATTAACCTGTAATGAAAAGCTTTCTATAACACGTCCATCTGCTGCTACAACATC
Source organism: Sporanaerobium hydrogeniformans (assembly GCF_002735925.1). Lineage (GTDB taxonomy): Bacteria > Bacillota > Clostridia > Lachnospirales > Cellulosilyticaceae > Sporanaerobium > Sporanaerobium hydrogeniformans. The sequence continues at coordinate 87,998 of NZ_PEDL01000016.1, forward strand.
ACCTGCTTCAAGTATGAGTACATCTCCTATTACTACCTCACTAGCAGGTAGCTCTGTCACTACACCATTCTTTAGAACTTTAGCATACGGTGCAGATAGCCTCTTAAGGCTTTCTAGAGATTGTCTTGCCTTTAAGTGCTGAAGCGTTCCTAATAAAGCATTTAATAAAATTACCACTAAAATAACTAAAGTGCTCTCTCCATTTCCTATAAAAAAGGAAACAATAGCTGCTAAAATAAGAATAAGTACTAATACATCTAAAAATTGTTCAAAGAAAATACGAGGTATGGATTTTTTTTTATTTTCAATAAGTGTATTTTTACCATAATCTATTAATCTTTGTGAACGTTGCGAATCACTTATCCCTTCTTTATTTGTTTGTAATTCTTTGTAAAGCTCCTCATAATCCCAGTTAAAATAATTGTTCATTACTAGTTCCTCCTTTTATTTATTCAACAAATAAACTTTATGAATAACTAAAAAACAAAAGACTTTTAATGTTCTTTAAAAAATTTCTAAAGAACATTAAAAAGTCTTGTAACCATTAAGATGATGGCATATAGTACCAGATTATTCATCGCGTTGTTGACACTATATTTTATACTACTCCCTTTTAAAGTTATTCACTTATATTTATTACTACTATAATATAGAGAAAAATGATAGTTGTAAAGTACTTTAGAAAGTATTTTAAATTTATTAGACTTGAAATAGATAATTACTTACTTATAATTTTTTCTAGTACTTTCATAATTTCAGCAATCTTTTCTTCACCTTTATCTTCAAGGCATGCTGCTTTTACACAGTGTGTAAGATGCTGTTCTAAAATAAGAATATTAGCTTTTTTTAATAAAGACTGAACAGCAATAATTTGATTAGATACATCTATGCAATAACGCTCTCCTTCTATCATTTTAACAATACCATCTATTTGGCCCCTTGCTGTTTTCAAAGCTTGCAATGCTTTTTTCTTTTCTGTATTCATTTCTTCCCTCCTCACAGTAGGGGTATTTTGTCTTTATAGTATACCCTAATAAATACGTTGTCAAACTTAAAAAGCACTTATCTAAAGGATAAGTGCTTTTTTTGAAGCCGACGATCGGACTCGAACCGATAACCTGCTGATTACAAGTCAGCTGCTCTGCCAATTGAGCCACGTCGGCATATTCTATATTCTAGCTTACCCAGCTCACTTGGCAGAGTTCCTCTGCCCTCAGACCAAACTACGGTCTTCGTATAACTCCATTGAGCCACGTCGGCATGTTCTATATCTTAATTTAAAACAACAAAAAACGTGCACAGAAGGATTCGAACCCTCGGCCTTCTGATCCGTAGTCAGACGCTCTATCCAGCTGAGCTATGCGCACATAATAAAAATATATTCTGTTATTTAAAAGAATAAGCGTGCACAGAAGGATTCGAACCCTCGGCCTTCTGATCCGTAGTCAGACGCTCTATCCAGCTGAGCTATGCGCACATTTTTAATAGTATAACCTATAAACATAAAAATATGCCCGAGACCGGAATCGAACCGGTACGAGGGGTTAGCTCGCAGGATTTTAAGTCCTGTGCGTCTGCCAGTTCCGCCACTCGGGCATATAATGGTCGCTATAGGGCTCGAACCTATGACCCCCTGCTTGTAAGGCAGGTGCTCTCCCAGCTGAGCTAAGCGACCATATTTATAAACTTTTAAGCTAATTGCTTAACTTAAGCGACCCAGAAGGGACTCGAACCCTCGACCTCCGCCGTGACAGGGCGGCGTGCTAACCAACTGTACCACTGGGCCAAAATCTATAACTTATTAAGTAATTCTTAGTGGACCCTCGGGGACTCGAACCCAGGACCGTCCGGTTATGAGCCGGATGCTCTAACCAACTGAGCTAAGGGTCCATATAAAGCCGACGATCGGACTCGAACCGATAACCTGCTGATTACAAGTCAGCTGCTCTGCCAATTGAGCCACGTCGGCATATTCTATAATAATTACTTTATTAAGTTATAATGACCCATAGGAGAATCGAACTCCTGTTACCGCCGTGAAAGGGCGGTGTCTTAACCGCTTGACCAATGGGCCTTAATAAACTCCCCGAGTAGGGTTCGAACCTACGACCCTCCGGTTAACAGCCGGATGCTCTGCCGCTGAGCTATCGAGGAATACTTGCTACTCATTTGAGCACTGTAGAAGTATAACATTCTGTTTGACCTATGTCAACATTTTATACTCACAAAACTAAACACAATCCTTTAACCTTTTATTGTTAGGTCAAACCCTCGAACCGTTAGTACTTAGTACCTACATGCATTACTGCACTTACAGCCTAAGCCTATCTACCTCATAGTCTCTAAGGGGTCTTACTCCATTTCTGGATGGGAAGTCTTATCTTGAGGGGGGCTTCACGCTTAGATGCCTTCAGCGTTTATCCCTTCCAGACTTGGCTTCTCTGCTATGCCATTGGTATGACAACAGATGCACCAGTGGTCCGTTCATCCCGGTCCTCTCGTACTAAGGACAACTCCTCTCAAACTTCCTGCGCCCACGACGGATAGGGACCGAACTG
>NZ_PEDL01000017.1 GCF_002735925.1 Sporanaerobium hydrogeniformans
TTTCATACGACCAAGCATATTGTGTACTTCACCAAGAGCACCTTCTGCTGTTTGGATAAGAGATACACCATCTTGTGCATTACGAGATGCTTGATTTAAGCCTTTTACTTGACTTCTCATTTTTTCTGAAATAGCAAGACCAGCAGCGTCATCACCTGCACGGTTAATTCTATAACCAGATGATAATTTTTCCATTGCCTTTGTACTACCCTTACCATTAACACCTAATTTATTAAAGGCATTGGTTGCTACAAGGTTGTGAGCAATTACTGAACTACTCATAAATTTATCCCTCCTTGAATCTATGTGCTAGGCATCCATGCCTTTTACACTTCTTTTCTTTTTATATCGGTTAGAAGACAACTCTCTTTAATATTAAATACAAATTTTTTATTCTTTTTGGTCTTTTATGTGTAAGATTAATCTAAAAAAAACAGAAGTCGCCTTTTTACGATTTCTGTTTTTTATATTCTTTTACATTTTTTCGTCCACAACAAGACCTGAATACTCAAGCATACTATATACGATATCTAGAAGCTTTTCTGAAGGAATCTCCTTAATAACCTCTTTCGTTTCTTTATCAATCACTTTAGCCATTACACGATGTGTCTTATCATGAATAGATATTTGGAGTTCTCGATTGGCTCCTACTAATTCTGCATTAGTCTTCTCAATGGACTCCATAAGCTTTTTTTCTTGAAAGCTAGGTATATACCCTGCACTTAGCATTTTCTGTCTTATTTCTAAAGAAGAATCCATACCTAACGCTGACTCCTGCTCCCCTTTATTCTTCTGTGCCTTAATCGCCTGAGAAGATATAGACTTCTCAGAAATCTTCATCTCGGGTGCCTTTATCTCTACCTTTACTTCTGCTGTAGCATGGCTTCCTCCACTTATTCCAGTACCTACACTTCCTATACTCATTTTTTCACCTCCTAATAATAGACTCATTTAACCTATATATATTTTTATATCGTCTGTTTTTTTCAAAAATTAAGAGGTGTGTGTTCATTTCTTATACATTATTTTTTAATAAGAGTTTTAAGATTCGTAAGAACATCTTTATTGGTAGCTGTAACTTCATGTGCCCCTTCATTACTGGCTTTGACAAGGTTATAGAGTTCTTCTCTATAAATGCTTACATCTTTAGGTGCTGAAATACCAATTTTTACTTTATCGCCTTGTACATCTAAAATCTTAATTTCAATATTGCCATCTATAATGATGGCTTCGTCCTTTTTTCGTGTTAGAGCTAACATGACTGCTCTCCCCTTTCTGCTAACAAGTCTAAAACGGCATGCTTCGTTGTATAGTCTTGCCCATCTAGTATGACTTGCATTCCAAACCTTGTTTCTTGCTGAATAACAAGGGGTGCCATAAGATTAAGAGTAGCTGTTTCTATCTCTCCTTTTACACTTACCATGGCGAAAACACTGAAATTTTTCAAATCTCCTCCGCCTAATTGTTGGAAGTAGTGCTTTGCAATAGCTGGTTCATAGTCTGGCTTAAACAAATAAGGATTAGTAAGAATAAAACAAATAGCTTCATCTTCTATACTTTGTAAATAACAAAAAGGACTTTCCTCTTCCTCTTCAATGATAATAAATTGTTTAAGCTCCTCAAACCCTGGAATTCCTTCTTTAAAGGTAATAAATTTTTCTTCTCCTATTTCAATATCCCCAAAGCTTTTTGTTTTTAATAACATATATACCCTCCTCTGTATAATGGAATCTATCAATTTATAAAAAAAAAAGAAGAGTACTCTCTTCTTTTACAAAGAAGTCGCTAGGTGTCAAGCAACTTCTATCAGCTTAAAAAGTCAGCTAAAGTATTCATAATGACCTTGGACGTAGCTTGAAGTGCAGATTGATAAACCATATATTGTGCATTAAATTCCACATAGGTTTCTTCAATATCAATATCTTCTGTATTAGAAAGAAGTTCTGTAAAGTTCGTTGTGTCATCTACTAATCTAGATTGTGTGTATTTTAGTCGTGTGGTACGACTTCCTAGATCTGCCATTTTATCTGAAATATCCGCTAGTGATTCTTCGAAGTCTTTTATTTTATTAGTAAACACCTCATTCAGTTTAGTGTCATCACCTGTTTCTTGAGCATAGGTAAGGGCATCTATTAACTCCTCAATATCTCCACCTATTTTTTGCATAGAGCTTGCTACACCTAAGGTGTTTACACTAATAGTACTTCCTACACCAATTTCATATTCAATAAGCTGAGCCTCATTAATATTAACTTTACCATTGGCTTCTGTATTAAAAACAATAGGATTCACACTACCAGTTGGCATAATAGAAGCCTCTTTCAAAGTAGAACCCTTTACAGCCTTAGCATCTTCTCCTATTTTCATATCTGCTGTTAAAGTAACGTCTGCTAGAAGTGTTACATCTGTTTCCAATACCGTTCCACTGGTTATTTTTACATCTCCTCCAAGAACAATATCCTCTGTTAAGGTCATTTCATTACCTACAGTCATGTCACCCGTTAACACAAGATCCTGTGTTAACGCAAAATCTTCAGTAAGAGGTGATGTTACCCCTAGTGTAGCTGCATCTGCTGCTGATAAAGTAGTACCTGCCTTAAGTGCAAGTCCTTTAGGAAGAGTTGTACCTGCTTCTAAAACCGTCCCCTTGCCAAGTACAGTGCCTATTCCTAACGTATCCCCTGCCTCAGCAATAATAATATCCTCTGTAAGTTCTGTTCCTTTGGATAAAATAGAACCTTCCTTTAACTCTGTTCCTGCTTTTAATTCTGTTCCTGCTTTTAATGTATAGTCTGCATTTAAAGTGATATCTTCTTTAAGTGTTTGAGCCTCTTTAAGTATAACAGGTTGATTCGTTTTATAACCTGAGAAGACATAACGACCTGCATAAGTTACATTAGCTTCCTGTCCAAGCTGTTCCCATAGCTGAGATATGTCTGTAAGAATTTTTTCTCTATCTGCACTATCTAAAGTATCTGTAGATGCCTGTACACATCTTGTACGAATATCTGTTAGGATGGTATGAACATTTTTTAGTGCTGCTTCTGTTGTTTCCATCCACGAAGTTGCTTCTTTGGTATTACTCGTATATTGCTTCGTTTCTAATACATTCACTCTTAATTTAAGGGCTCTTCCTGTTATAACAGGATTATCAGAAGGACGACTTACTTTTTTTAGGGTATTCATTTGATTGTAAAGGGTATCTAGCTTAGACATATTGGTATTTAAACCGTGCATCATATTTTGACGAATCATTCCATTCGTAACGCGCATGTGTCATCCTCCTTTTAGAAATTACCAAGTTTAAAAATGGTAGTCTCATAAATACTATCTATGGTATTAATAAGCTTTGCACTTACTTGATAAGCTTGCTGATATTTGATAAGATTGGTAAACTCATCGTTCATATCCACTTGAGAAACTGATAATCTTTGGTTATCAATCGTCTGAGTGATAGAAGTTTGAGTCTTGTAATACATTTCTGCTTCTTGTGCATTGATCCCTAATTCACTAAACATAGATACCATATAATCCTTAGGGTCGCCTTCTTTAAACATCTTTTTATTATCTTTTTGCCCAGATAAGGCAGCTAATAGATCATTATTACTTGGGTTAGGGTTTACAACTTGGCTTGTATCTTTATTAGGTATATGCTCTGTATTGGTTCGAATATTGTTAATACTTTCATAAATAGCATAGGAAATAGAGAAGTTCGCAGCTGTCATGTTTTTATAGTTGTTTTCAAGAGTTGCATTTTGATCAGGGGCTCCCGTCGTACTACCTGTTGAATAGGTAAAAAGCTGATAAAGTGTTTTAACACTCTTTTCCCTTTCTTTTTCTTCTTCTTTTGTTCCTGCTGGAAGTAAGTTTTTATCCTCATCATAATATGTAAGTTTACCATATTCATCACGCTTAACATATTTTACCGTTGTACCAGTTACTGCATCCGTAAAATCTTTAACCTGCACGTAACCCTCTTGATCCATACTATAGGTTTCGTTAAGGGTACGAGCAAATTCTCTTACGAAGTTATCCATACGCTTGATGTAATACGGTATACCATTATACGTTACACCCTTTGTATTATCAATAACCCCACACCCATCACGAATATCAATAATTCCTTTTAATTCACCTGACATCGTGTTATCTCGCATATTAAAAGGAATACCATCCCTCCATACTACATCATAGAGTCCATCTACATCCTGTTCATTAAGTTTTTTAAGTTCTAGTTTATAACCAGTATTCATTCCAGGATTTGCTATATCCACTAAAAGTCTCGCTGTCCCATTATCATTATAGCTTACTTCGTAAAGATTTCCCTTTGTCACGCTTACTTGGCTATCTAATTTCTGCATAGCAGTAGCCTTTACCTCACGCTCTTGAAATAGCTTAAGTTCTTTCTCACTGTCTTTCACTTCTTGTGCTTTAGCATCCACATCTGCCTGTGCTGCTGCAATTGCCCCTGGGTCTCCCCCTGCTACTGCTGCCGCAAGAATAGCTTCTAGTGCTGTCATTTCTCCTTTGAGGGTATTTAATTCATTTTCAACATCTACTTGAGTTTTGCCTAGATCTTGAATTTTCTTATTGAGAGTATCAATGTCTGTCGCTAGGTTATTTAGTTGTATCTCTTTGTTACCTCTTACCTCAATGCCTAGTTCCCTCATATCTAAATGATCAACTAAGGTTTGTCCTGCTATCTTAACTGTAAGCTGAGTAAACTTTTTATCATCCACTTCTACTTCCTGTTCTTTTGTATCGACATTAATAATCTGCGACAGCCTGTCAATACATACTTCTCTTTCATCTTTAAAAGTATTGGTGTCATTGCCAAAAATTTCAGCTTGATAGATTTGAGCGTTAAGACTTTGAATTTTACTCCCTAAAAGATTAATCTCATCTACCGCTGCCTTTACATTGTAGTTAAGGTCTTGCTGATAATTTGAAAGTGACTTAGCAATGTTATTATAATATTTTGTATAGTTAATCATCTGTTGTCTAAGAGCTACTTTTCGTTCGTTTTCATCAGGAAATTTGCTGAGATCATCAAAAGCTTTAAATAAATCATTATAAACCTTCGTAAACCCTGTTTCACTTGGTTCTCCGAAAACAGCTTCTACAAGAGCACTCTGCTCTACCTTTACACGATATTCACCCAACTTATCATTCTGATTCCAAAGTTTGTTATCCAGATAAGAATTATGCATACGCATAACACCTGTCGTATCTACACCTGTTCCAACCATACCCACACCAATACCTGTAAGAGGTCTGCTAGCTTGTTGTTCTAAAACTTGCCTTGAGTAACCTACGGTATTGGCATTACTAATATTATTGGAGGTAACTGCCAAGCCTCTTTGAGCTGCAAATAAGCCACTTACTCCAATGTTAAATTCAAAAAAAGCCATTTTTCTACCTCCTTATTACATCTTATTAATAATGGTGTCCATCATACCGTCCATTATCGTTACCATACGTGCTGCTGCATTATAAGCATATTGGTATTTAAGCATAAAGGTTAACTCTTCGTCTTGTGAAACGCCACTCATCGCACTTCTTTGCTGGTCAATGTTGTTAACTGTTGCTAATTTCTCTGATGCCTTATTCTGATAGCCAGAACCCTCCATCCCTATGTCTGTTACAAATTCTGCATAGTAATTCATAATAGAAACCTTCTTGTAATGAGGTGAACTAGGTGATAGTGTACTTAGCTCACCTGGCCAATCTTTAGCAGCTCCCCAATTGGCTAGCAGCTCAGTTATTTTACTATTATCTCCTACGTTCTCAGGATCATTGGCAACTGTTCCTAATTTATTGTATCCACCTTCTTCTAATAGTTCTGGATTAACCTGTAAATTACCTGGTACCATATAACTTTTAAGTGCATCACTTGTTAAGTAAGTTGTATAATCTTTAATATATTGATCATAAGCTACGTTGTAAGCTGCTTCATCTACATAGTCATCTAGGTTGGGTTTAGTAGGTGGTGGATTATCTGCTGGTGTTTTTATAGGAGTAAAAATAGGAACACCCGTCATACCTTGGTGGATACCAATTCCCATTCCATTAAGCGTTTCATTCGCCACATCTACTACTGCATGAATAAAATCATTAAACTTTTTTTGAATCTTAGGAATGATATAGCTATTTCCTGTCATATCTACACTGTAATGACTATTAAGAGCAATGTCGTCCCATGTAGTTTTCTCATTGACGTACTCTTCTCCTCTTGCGATAAGAAGTGCTTTGAGGCTACCCGTATCCGTTTCCTTAGCTGCTGATATGACTTTGTCTAACTTATAGACATCTTCCTTATTGGTAGACCACACAGGCTTTACAAAAGGACTCTTTTCTTTTGTCTGTTTTAATTCTAATAACGTAGTAAAATCCTTATCTACAACAACTGTATTTTCAAAGCTTAAGGTAATTTTACTATCTGCATCTTCTTCGTATTTAACCTCACCATACGTTGCCAATTCATCTAATAACTTATTACGCGCATCTCTATAATCATTGGCATGATCACCATTTATTTCATTAACAGCAATTTTATCATTATAGTCTTTAACTTCTTTTATAATCTCATTGATTCGTTTAGTAGCTGCAATAACCTGTGTATTGAGATTATCTTGATAAGTATTTAAAGCATTGGTTACTTGATTTGCCTTTTTTATAAGTACGTTGGCAGCCTGTATAAAAGAAAGCCTTTCTTCTACGCCATCTGGATTCGTATTAAGCTTTTGTGTCTGTGCCCAGAAGCTACTAAGCATCTCACTAACCCCTTCACCATAAGGCTCATCTAATATACTTTCTATTTCACTCATTGCCGAATGACATGTCGTATAATAATTAAGTACAGTACTCTCCGTTCGAAAGCGCCTATCCGCTAAACTATCTCTGATTTGGCGAATTTCTGTCTGACTTACTCCTAGCCCTACCTGCATCAGTCCACTACTGGCACTTCCTATATTAAGGTATGCACTTTCATGCTGCAGGAGTTGTTGTCTTGTATAACCTGGTGTATTCATATTTGAAAGGTTCTGCCCTGTTACTTGCAATCCTTTTTGAGCAGCTTTAAGTCCTGATACCATTCTCCCTAAACTTGCAATCGATGCCATAGTGTCCTCCTTTACTGTTTTTGATCAAAAAAGCTATGCTTTGCCATCCCTGGTTGATCTCCATCCTTACTATAACTAGTAGAGGGCATTTGTAATCGCGTGCTCTCTATGGCCTTAATAGTAAAGTTAATCAGCTCTAAGGAATGGTCAATGAGTAGGGTATTTAATTCATTTTGCTTTTTTAACCCCTCTATCTTGTCTAAAAGCTCTGTTCTTAATGCAATGAGGCGCTTACTCGCTTCATTTTCCTCTCCTAATTTCTCTATGAGTCTTGTTACATTAATTTCTTTTGCAGAAATCCCCGTTACGATAGCAATGTCATTAAGAAGAGCATCTCTCCTTCTTTCTAGGATAGATACTCTGCCTGCAAACTCCTCTTCCCTTTTCACTACTTCTTGGAGAAAATCAATTTGCTTATTTACAATAGCCTCTTCCTTATACTTAGCTAGAGTACATAAGCCTTCATAACACTCTCTTTCTTCTTCTAGGGTGTCTATTAGTTCATATACAATACCTGCCATATGGATTCCTAACCTTTTATATCAAAACTGGATAATATTTTTTCTGCTACCTCTTTTGCACCTACATCATAAGTACCTGAAGCAATCTGTTCTTTTAAAGCCTTTACCTTATCTTGTCTTATATCAGGTACATTACTAAGTGCTTTATAAGCTGCTTGGTAATCTTTAGCTGTGCCAGATAAATCCACTTCATCCTTCTTATTTGTTTTCGTAACCGCTTTATATTTGGATACCATCTGTTTGTTATAGGTTTCATAGATACCTGCTAACTTATCTATTCTCATTCTAAACACCTCACTCATCTCTTCGTTTACTATTTATGTATAATATATCGACCTTTATAATAAGGACTTTAGACACTTTAGCAAAATAAAATGAGAGGTAAGCTTATCCCAAAGCTTCCTCTCATTTAAGACTTATTTAATTTTATCAGACTGTAAGAAACGCATTTTATCTTTTTCACCTTTTTCCCGGTCTTTTTCTAGTATCAATTGTTTTGTCGCATTGAGTTCTTTTGCCATGTCATTAATACTCTCATTTACTGCACTGCTACATCTATCACAATACCTACCTGAAAGAATCTTTATACCACAACTTTCGCAAGATAATGTAATAGGTGAGCCTGGTGCAATTTGCAGACGCCCTTGCCTTAAGAAGCTTTCAATGAGCCCTACAGGAGTATCTGTCTCTATGCTTACTTCCTGCATAGAAGCACCTGGGTTTTCTCTTAAATATTCTTTTACCTTTTGAAACATTTCTTCTTCTTTTTTCTTACACTGTGGACAAACACTTGGTCCACTAATATGTTGATACATTTTTTTGCATCTTCTACATACTCTAACTTCCATCTACATCTCCCCCCATCTTACTAAGCCTATACATTTACTTTATTATACACCAATACAAACTATCAATACATATATTTTTTCAATATTATTATCCTTTTTGTCAGTTAATGCACGTACACATTCTTTAATAGTCGTACCTGTTGTATATATATCGTCAACTAATACTATATTTCTTAAGCCTAAAACGTCATTTTGTGAGTTAATTGCCATACTTTTATAAAGTTGCTTCAAACGCTCTTCTCTATCACAATCTGATTGAGGTTTGGTATTTTTAATTCTTCGTAAAATATCTTTGGTTGGAATAGTTGTTAACTTAGAGAGCTCCTTACATAAATCAAGTGCTTGATTAAAGCCTCTTTTCCTTAAGCGATGAGGCGCTAGTGGGACTGGAATAAGTGCATCTATTTCTTTATCCACAAACCACCCTAAATCATGCACAAACAACTCAGCATAATCTCTGGCATACTTCCGAAGTCCCTTATACTTCCATCTCAAGACAGCTTGTCTTGCTACGCCATCATACAGAAATAATGCCCTTATAGGTGGTTTTTCCTCTAAGTCCTCCTTGCTACAATATGCACAGTGACATGCATCAAGTGCATAAGGTCTTCCGCACCTTTTACAGACATGTTCTCTTAGGACAAGAGGGTAACACCGGGAACATAAAGTACTCTCTTCCTCATTTTCTAAAATAGTTTCACATAATGTACATTTAGTTGGGAAAAGCAACTGGGTTAATGCGTACATATTTTCTCCTCATTTTTAAATTAACCCGGTAAGATGCATCACTAAACTGGAATATCTCTCTATCTCTTTATTATTATCTACCATGCGCTCCATGGTTTCTCTAAGCCCTACAGCTACTACTAGCTTTTTCGCCCTTGTTACAGCTGTATAGAGTAAGTTACGATTAAGAAGCATAGGAGGACCACTATGGATAGGTAAAATAACCGCTGGATACTCACTTCCTTGAGACTTGTGTATGGTAACTGCATAAGCAAGTTCTAATTCATCTAATTGATTAAATTCATACTCTACTACCTTTTGATCATCAAAAGTAACTATTAAAATCTCAGTCTCCTCATTGATGCCCGTAATAAGCCCACAGTCTCCATTAAATATACCTACACCTTCATCAATAGGTAGTCCTGTTTTAGCAAGGATTTTCCAAGGAGTATTGTAATTATTTTTAATCTGCATTACCTTATCTCCCTCTCTAAAAAGGACTCCACGATATTCTTTTTGAGGTTTAAGTGGCTGCGGTGGATTAATAGCTTCTTGTAAAGCTTTATTAAGCTCATTGACACCTACAATACCTTTGCGCATAGGAACTAATACCTGTATATCCTTTAAACTATCAAAGCCTTGATATTTAGGAAGCCTAGATGTTATCAGTTCAATAATTGTATTTTTTACATCCTCTTGTGCCCCTCTTGTCATAAAGAAAAAATCTGTATCCTTTTCATTTGTAATAGGATATTCGCCTTTATTAATAAGATGGGCATTCCGAATAATAGCACTCTGACTAGCTTGTCTAAAAATTTGAACGAGCCTTACTACAGGTAACCTCTTACTTTTGATAATATCTTTGAGTACATTACCTGCACCTACTGAGGGGAGTTGGTCTGCATCTCCAATAAGTACAAGGCGTTGACCTTCTACTACAGCCTTCAGTAAGGCATGCATTAAAGTGATATCCACCATAGACATTTCATCTACAATGATGACATCCGCTTCAAGGGGATTTTCCTCATTGCGATTGAACATTTGCCTACTCGCATCCTCACGTATATAGTTAATTTCAAGTAAACGATGAATGGTTTGAGCTTCTATGCCTGTAGCCTCACTCATACGTTTAGCTGCCCTTCCTGTGGGAGCTGCTAATAGTACTTCATCACCTGCCTTCTCTAGCATATTGAGAAGCGCATTAATGGTTGTGGTCTTACCTGTACCAGGTCCTCCTGTAATCACAGTCACTCCATAAGTAAGCACATGCTTGATCGCTTCTTTTTGCTCTTCAACTAGCTCTATCTGAAGTTCTTTTTGTGTTTTAATAAGTTCTTTTTCTATATCTAGGTGAGTACTTGGTTCATAAAGAGCAGCAAGGTCAATTAACTTTCTAGCTACTGCCTGTTCGCTATAATAAAGATAGGCTAGAAAAACACATTTCTTCTCTCCGTATACCTTAATAATAATTTGCTTCCCAAGATTGAGTTCAATCAGCGCATTTTCTACTAAAGGATGGTAAGGCTCACCATTGTCCTCTATAAGGTCTTTTGCATTCAGTCCTAATAAACTTACTGCCTCTTTTACTAAATTCTCTCTTGGCATATAAGTATGCCCATTTGCAGAAAAATTAGACAGTATATAGATAACACCTGTTTTAATACGATGAGGGTCTTCGTGGGTAATCCCTACTTTTTGTGCAATTTCATCTGCTTTTTTAAAGCCTATCCCAAATATATCCTCTACCAGACGATAGGGTGTGTTTTTTACAACCTCCATTGTCTTATTTTTATATTGTTTATAAATTTTAATAGCATAAGTGGGTGTAATACCGTAATCTTGCAAAAAAAGCATGGCTTGTCTTAGCTCATATTGGGCATGAAAAACTTCTCCAATCTCTTGCGCCTTCTTCTCACTAATTCCACTAACCTGTGCTAAAACCAAAGGCTCTTCTTCTATAATGCGAAAGGTTTCTAGCCCAAAGTGTTTAACAATCTTCTTTGCTGTCTTTGCTCCAATTCCTTTAATCACACCAGAAGCTAAATATTTTTCCATCCCTTGCACTGTCTTAGGCATACTCCTCTCGAAATACATCACCTTGATTTGTTTCCCATACACAGGATGTGTCGTCCAGTGACCTACTAATTTAATATCCTCCCCTGCATAAACACCCGCCATTTCTCCAACGCAAGAGATTTCCTCTCCTTCGTATTCCACAGTACAAACGGTATAGCCATTTTCTTTATTTTGATAAATAATATCCTCTATGGTTGCTTCTAGTACGACTTGTTCATCCACTTCATTCACCACTTCTATCTCTGATTTAACCTTTTGAGTTTTTATTAGTATAACATATTGCCCTCAAAGAGTAAAAGGTGCCCATTTCCTTGTGATGGGCACCTTACTTTTAAAGTTTTTATTAAAGTGAAACAATAAAGCCTGTTTCTACTTCCTGTACGTTAAATCCAAGTTTTTGAAGTTCAGCTACTGAAATATATGCTGTACCTCCTTGAATAAGGGTATTTGCTTCTATTTTTTGACCACTTATTACAATAAATGTTTTTTGTGTTGCTTTATCATAGGTTACATCAAAACCAAGTTGACTCATCACTGCTCGAAGAGGAAGGTAATTTACTCCCCCTTTAGTGATACTCTCTTTCTTCTCTACAGTAGCCCCTTGATTAACAGGACTACCTAATAATGCCATGTACTCTTCCATTGATAACTTAATTACATTTTTAGGAAGCACAAATTCTTTTTTCTCTGTTTTAGTAGCTACTGCGTCAAACTTCATGCTCGCTAAAACTTTTTCGTTACCAGAAGCCACTTGAATTTGCATATCTAAACCGGATGCATATTTATTATCTTCAAAATGATAATTAACCTTTAAGTTGCTTCCACTAACCATGGGTTTAATTTGAGTTTTTGCTAAAAGAAGATAAGCCTGAAGACTTTCTTTTTCTTTATCCACTTCTGCTTGTGTCATACCTGTATCTGCTATTTTATTAATTGTATCCATATTATTCAGTGCTGCATTTAGAAAAGCTATGGTTGCATCTACTAGTTGGTCAGAATTCATCTCTAAAGTATAATTTCTCTTGTCTTGCTTAATAGCTACATTTACATTTGTCTTTTTAACTAAATCCATTGCTAAGCTATTTGCTTGTTTAGCATCTAATGGCTTAATGCCTAAAACTTGATTTGCGGTGTCAATCCCTATGTATTCTGCCTGAATCGCATTTAATTTTTCTGGAACAGGTGCTCCTACTAGTCCAAAAAGCTCTGTAAAGTAAGATTTGCTAATATATACTATTTGCTTATCCATATAGGCTTTAATAGGTGAAAGCTTCATACCTGGTATTGCTTCCCCATTGAGTTTGATTTCTTTGAGATTCATTTCTAGTTCGCCTTGAAGTGTTGTCGCATTTACCCAACCTGCTATATCTAGCTTCATGTCCATTTTCATACCTTGTACTTCAGCAGCCATGGTCATAGTAGCAGAGATATTTTCACCTTCCCAGCTACTCACCTTATTCATCTCGTCCATTAATGCTAGTCCTTCTTTGCTACAGCCTACCATGCTAAACAGCATAATAATAACTGTTAAAAATGCCATTAACCTTCTTTTCACATCCATTACCTCCTACTTATACTATAAAATTTAAAGCTCTTAATAGTATATCTTATTGACTGATGTTTTTTTCATCTATTCAGAATTTGTAAACAAATTGTAATACTATTCAATAAGAAAAGCTATCATAAGGTTCTTTACGATAGCTTTTGTCTTATTTTTATTGAATAGCTGCTTTTAACTCTTCTACCTTATCTGTTCTTTCCCATGGAAGGTCTATGTCTGTACGACCAAAGTGCCCATAAGCTGCTGTTTGTTTATAGATAGGTCTTCTAAGGTCAAGCATTTTAATAATACCTGCTGGACGAAGATCAAAGGTTTTGTTTACAATTTCTACAAGCTTATCATCACTTACACAGCCTGTTCCATGTGTGTTAATAAGGACAGATACTGGTCTTGCTACACCGATTGCATAAGCAAGTTCAATTTCACATTTGCTCGCTAAGCCTGCTGCTACAATATTTTTAGCTACATAACGTGCTGCATAAGCTGCTGAACGGTCTACTTTTGTTGGGTCTTTCCCTGAGAAAGCACCACCACCATGACTTGCATAGCCACCATAAGTGTCTACTATAATTTTACGCCCTGTAAGACCTGAGTCACCAACAGGTCCTCCAATTACAAAGCGTCCTGTTGGGTTGATAAAATATTTTGTATCTGCATCTAAAAGCTCTTCTGGTACAATAGGTTTAATAACAAGATTCATGATATCTTCATGAATTTGCTCTTGAGTTACTTCTTCTGCATGCTGAGTAGAAACAACAACTGCATCAATTCTTACCGGTGTATCTCCGTCATACTCTACAGTTACTTGTGTTTTACCATCTGGTCTTAAATAACTAAGTGTACCATTTTTACGTACTTCTGTCAGCCTTCTAGAAAGTCTGTGTGCCAGTGATATAGGCATAGGCATCAGTTCTGGTGTTTCATTACAAGCAAACCCAAACATCATTCCTTGGTCTCCTGCGCCAATGGCTTCAATCGCCTCTTCACTCATTTCACCACGTTTTGCTTCTAAAGCTTTATCTACACCCATGGCAATATCTGCTGATTGCTCATCAAGCGCTACAATTACACCACAAGAATGGCCATCAAAGCCAAATTCGGGTTTATTGTAACCAATCTCATTAATCGTATCTCTTACTGTTTTATTAATGTCTACATAACAATTTGTTGAGATTTCTCCCATTACAAGAACAAGTCCTGTTGTTAAAGCTGTTTCACAAGCTACCCTTGCTTGTGGATCTTGTGCATAAATTGCATCTAAAACTGCATCTGAAATTTGGTCTGCAATTTTATCTGGATGTCCTTCTGTAACTGATTCTGATGTAAATAATCTTCTTGCCATTTTAAATCCTCCTTCAAGTTGTTTGGTATTAGGATTTCCGAAAGCAAAATAAAAAACCTCATTAAAAAATGAGGTTGTAAAATGCAATCATACGTCCTCATCTTACGCGTTAGCCGCGTCGGAATTGGCACCTTTGCATACTTGCTAGGTTGCCGGGTTTCATAGGGCCTGGTCCCTCCACCTCTCTGGATAAGTGTTCGTATTTAGTGTACTATTTACCCTAAAATCTGTCAATATTTTATTTTAACTTTCACTTTGAAATGTAGAGGCTTGCGTATTTGTGACACCTTGACTGCCATAAGAAGCTTTCATTTGTTTATACATCATATCTGCAAGGCCAATCCCGCCCACTTTAGCCATATTTTCACACTGGGCATTGATTTGGTAGTCTTCAAACATCTTCTCATAATCCCCTTTAGGAACAAGGCTATTTTCTTCTGAAAGAAATGCACTTTTCATTTGCTTCATAATCATGGAAAGCATATAAGATTCCATAGCTACACATGCTTCTTTAAGTTCTTTATCATCTTCTTTTGTTATAGCCTCATTAAGCATTTTTTTAAAATCTTTATTTTGCTCAGTTGCTGTTTGTTCTAAAAGTTGCTGAGTATAATGGGTACTAAATTGTAAGCTTGATATATCCACTTTTTTCACCCCTCTTAACTACGCTTAAGGTCATTGGCTTGTTGCATCATCGTATCTACTGTTTTAATAGCTGTAGAGTTAAGCTCATAGGCTCTTTGAGCTACTATAAGTTTTACCATTTCTTCTGCAATCTGCACATTAGAGCCTTCTAGATAGCCTGCTCTCACATTGCTGAGCTTAAGACCTTCCGTTTCCCCTTCTAAAAGAGGTTCTCCAGAAGCAGGTGTTTCTATAAAAAGGTTAGAACCAATGGCCTCTAAGCCTTCTGTATTAGAGAACTGTACAATTTTTATTTTAGCAATATCCATACGGGTGTTGGTATCAGGATCCATATAGTAAAGTGAACCATCCCCGCCAAATATCACTTTATTAATAGGTACATCCGTTCCAATGATGATAGATTCATCTTCTGTAGACAAAACAGGATCTCCATCAGCTGTAACTAATGCATAGGTTCCCCCATCAACCAGAGCGATACGAAAGCTCCCATCACGTGTATAGGTTTCTTGATCTGCCTTTTGAACAGCAAAAAAGCCTTTTCCTTCTATTGCAAGGTCTGTAGCATTTTCTGTAGCTTGCAAAATACCCATTGTATAATTACGTGAGTTAGGAAGTGCTCTTACACCATGTCCTACTTGCATAGATGCTGGTGCTTGAATATTGGGGATCTCTGGCCCTTCTAAGTTTGCATAAAGCAAGCTTTTGAAATGGGTTGTTTCTTTTTTATAACCCGTTGTATTGACATTGGCTAAGTTATTAGAAATTGTATCTACATTGAGTTGTTGCGCAACCATACCAGACGCTGCCGTCCATAAACCTCTTACCATCTCTTATTCCTCCTACATCTTTCCTATATCATTAACTGCCCTACCTAAAAGTGAATCATGGGTTTGGACTACCTTTTGATTCGCTTCATAAGCCCTGGAAACAGTAATCATATCTACCATAGCCGTTACTGGATTAACCGTAGAAGCTTCTAGATACCCTTGAATGATGCTTCCCCTGAATTCTGTTCGAGGTGCAGTCGCTGCAAAAAGATTGTCATCTATTTTAGTAAGTGTTCGTGTATCCTCAAAATCAGCTAAATCCAATTGGTCTATATACTCTGTCCCTTTATAAATCGTACCATCCTCTTTAATAATGACTTCTCCGCCCGTTGTTAAAAAATCTTCTCCTAAGCTAATAGGTCCATCTTGTCCCATTACACTATAACCCTCTTTAGTTACAATATTACCTAGCTGATTAATTGAGAAGTTCCCATCTCGGGTATAGCTTGTCCCTCCTGGTGTTTGAATAACAAAAAAGCCAGAGCCTTGAATAGCCACATCTACTACTTCATCTGTTTTAATAACAGAACCTTGCGAAAACTGAGTATATACTTCGTCCACCCTTGCCCCTAAACTCATCCTACCAATAGGACCATTGTGAGGTACTTGATTCTGTGTATCGTCCAGACGACTCGCTAATATTTGCGGAAAAGATGCTATGACTGTCGTATCTTTTTTATAGCCTGTTGTATTGACATTGGCTAAATCATTAGAGATAACATCCATCTTTTTAGTTTGAACATTTAAACCCGTAGCGGCTGTGTATAAGCCTCTAATCATCCCTTTTCCTCCCTCTTTCTTTAACTATCTGTTATATGGATTACCCTTAGCGTAACGGTACTCTACCCACATACCTGTTCCTATGGCAACACAAGACATAGCATCTTCTGCAATTACTGCAGTAATGCCTGTTCTTTCATGAATTAATTTATCAAATCCATAGATAAGGCTTCCTCCACCTGTCAGTACAATACCTCTATCCGATATATCAGCAGCTAATTCTGGTGGTGTAGCCTCTAACACAGATCGAATACCATCTATAATATTAGTTATAGGCTCTTCTAACGCCTCCATAATTTCTTCTGAAGTGATAATGATATTTTTAGGAAGACCCAATACAAGATTTCTACCTCTTACTTCTATATCGACTGGAACCTCTCGTTTATAAACGCTTCCTACATTAATTTTTATTTGTTCAGCCGTTCTTTCCCCAATTAAAATATTATACTTCTTACGTACATATTTAATAATTGCCTCATCAAAGTCATCACCCGCACATTTAAGAGATTTCTTTACAACTGCTCCACCCAATGAAATAACTGCAATATCACTTGTTCCCCCACCTACATCTACAATCATACTTCCACAAGGTCTAGAAATATCTATGCCTGATCCAATAGCTGCAGCAATAGGTTCTTCAATAGTATCTACATACCTTGCTCCTGCTTGCTTTGTTGCATCCTCTACTGCTTTTTTTTCTACTTCTGTTACACCACTGGGTACACACACACCAATACGAGGCTTAATAAGTCTATGTCCTATAGCCTTGTTAATGAAATATTTTAGCATCTGCTCTGTTGCATCATAATCTGAAATAACCCCTTGGCTTAGAGGACGAATGGATCTTATATTTGCCGGAGTTCTCCCTAGCATCTTTTTAGCTTCCTCACCTACAGCCATAATTTCATTTGTTTTTTCTTTAATTGCCACTACAGAAGGTTCCCTTAAAACAATCCCCTTCCCCTTCACGTAAATAAGTACATATGCCGTGCCTAGGTCAATTCCAATATCTGTTCCAAATCCAAACATGGTTCTTCTCCTTTGTACCAATACTCTCTAATCTATACTTTATCTTAACTTCAGACATCAAATATTTTATTTATACTCTCAATACCTTATTATAACATTAAAAGGATTATTTTTGCAAAATATTCATAAATAATTATAGCATCTCATCAAAAATGAGATGCTATGTATTTTTATCTATTTTAGGATAGTGGAATATTTTTCTTTTGTTGCCAATCCTCCTCGTAGATGCCTTTCTGCTTTATTTAGCTCCAACACCTTTCTTGCTTCGGATGCAAGCTTTGGATTTATTCTCTCTAGCCTTTCTGTTACATCTTTGTGAACTGTACTTTTACTAATACCAAATTTCTTTGCTGTTTCTCGGACAGTAGCGTTAGAATTGATAATAAACTTCGCAGCTTCTACGGCTCTTTCTTCTATATAAGCTTTCAAGAAAAGGCCCCCCCTAACTTTGGCTCTTGATTAATCTTATGCAGGGCCCTTCCTACTTATTACAACTAAATGACATTTACATGAATTCTTCCACACACTTATAATCACTAAAAAGGAGCAGTGTAAGATCATTCTCTTATACTGCCCCTTTTTAAATACTTCAATAAGCTTATTGGGGACTATTCTGCATCCGCAGTATGTCCCATGTCTACACCTTCTACTTCTACACTTACATTAGAAGCATTTTGTTTGTAGTCAAGAAACTCTAATGGGTTCACAATATCTTCATTACACATCACTTGTAAATAAATGTTGCTACCTTCTAAAACAAAGGCACCCATTGGTTTACCTACTGTACCAATAATATCTCCAGCTTTTACAACTTTACCTAATAAATCTTTATTAGGTGTACCGCCTTGAAAACCATACACTGTCTTATAGCCATTGCCATTGTCGATAATCATTGTACGGCCTACATAAGGCATATCTCCCTCAAGAATAGTCGAATCATCAACAATATCAATAACCTTACCATCTGCTACAGCCTTTACATTTTCACCTGTTTGAGCTGCAATACAAACACCAAAAGTTCTCATTGTTTGATTAAGTGACTCACTATACCAATGACTTGTTGCTGCATCTGTGTAAGGTACAACAACTTTACCATCTACTGGCCAAACAAAGGTATCTCCTTTTGCAAAGAAAGGTTCACTTGCTACTGTAGCTGTGGTTGATTCAAAGTTCTCTGGCACAACACCTTCTACTGCTTCCTTACTTTCTTCACTTGTAGCTAAAGAAGAGGACTTTTCATCTTCTTTTACTACGGCTTGTTCTTCAGAAGCATCAGGTGCAATTCCTTCAGGCTCCATCTCTACAATAACGTCACCTACTTGCTCATCTTGAGCTTTTACATCATTTCCTGTAGCTGCTTCATTGGCTGCATAAGGATTAGCTTGTTCCTTTACATTGCCCTCCATACTAGGAAGAATAAATATGGCAGTAAGTGCACCTATGCAAATTACTCCTACAGCAATATAAAAGCCATACTTTTTAAAAAATTGTCCAACTTTTGTATTATTCATTCTATACACCTCCGACGTGTAGATTATCGCCAGAGTTTTTTTGTTTTATTCAATGTATTTTATCTTTTGTAATTATATTGTGCAATTTCTACGTCTGTATAGTAATAGCGAATGAGCTCCCTGTAATCCTTATCTTCTTTAGCTAATTCATTCGCCCCATTTTGACTAAAACCAACACCATGCCCTTCTCCCCTCACATCGAAAACTAGCCATTCCCCTTGATTAAAGATTTTAAAACAACTAGAGGGCAGGCCTAAAAGATTTTTAAACTCTTCTCCTTCTATAATTTGATTTCCTATTTGCAAACTCTTCACATACTCTGCCTGGTCTTTTTCTATTATTTGAATTTGTGTTTCTAAGTTTTTCTCTAACAGAATGTTAGGATATTTTTCTTCTAACAATTTGATAATTTCTGTCTTCTTTAAAGGTACTTGTTTGGTCACATGATCCTTACTACTTTCTACACCTACTAAGTAAGGAATATCCAGCTTGTAAACTTCTTTGGCATCACGTGTAAAACCACCACTTGCTCGATGATAAATAGCCTCAATCGGCTCATTATTGTAAAGAATGATTTCATTCCCCGTAGCTTCTACTGCTTCTTTATAGGTTGTATAGATAGACGCATAATCTTGCCCCCACAAATCTTTCATCTCTTCTTCTGTATAGCCTGTAAGCTCTCCTTTTGTTTCTATCCCTAGTATGCGCCTTGCCAAATAAGTACGGCATATAACCCCTTGAGCCTTTAGCGTTTCCATTTCATAATGAGAAGGCACCTCTTTAGCTAATATACCAATCAGCCTACTAGTCTCTACTAGAGATACCTGCTGTTCTTCTGTAATGCCTGTCTCCCTACTCTCCAATTTATAAGCAAGTTTTACATCCAGATTTCCTGTTACCCAAACAATAAAAAAGGGTAGCAAAAACAAAGTGCTCCCTATAAAAACAAACTGTATTAAGATTTTTTTCATCGATAGTACCCCCTTGTCCTCATCATCCTCTCTATAGTATATGAGAAAGGTACCACTTTATGAATTAAAAAGGCTCATTGTAAAAAGGAAAGGCTATCATACAAGTAGTGCTGTCTTCCTCTTCATTATAAATAAAGCTTATTTGTGTGTTTGCTTTTTGCCCTCTATGATCTCTTATAAAATCTTTATAGTCTTTTGTATAACCATAATAAGTAACCATATCTTCTCTATCTGTAGGTATATACGTATCTGTTATTTCCCCATGAAGGTTTTTCATTACTGTATTAGCCCAAACTTCTTGTTCACTAACACTTAATGTCCCTTGGAGGCATCCTTTAAAGCTTATATATTCACTTGGGCTTACTCTCCATTTATCATATAGTTTAAATGCCGCCTGTCTCCAAAGCTCCAGCTGGCCTATATCCTCTGTACCATGAAGCTTAAGTACATAAAAACTTGTTGTAGGTGTTTTTTTATTCGCTTTAAGCTCTAGCTCATATAGAGAATGCTTTTGTTCGTCCTCCACATGAACCTTAATGGCTGAGTCTTCTTTGCCTAGACTTGTTTGCGCATCATTATCATGTAACTGCGTACACAGCTTAGAGCACTCTTCACCATGTGAAAAGGCTGTAATAGCTTCAGCACCTTTTTGAACAAAGTCCTTAAGACTTGCAACCTGCCCTTCATTTATTCCTGAAAATGAAACTTCTATTTGGTTGTATGTAAGACCAGGTAATTGAACTGCCTCATAAAGAGTACCTAACGTGTTTGCTTTTTGATCATATAAATCGATCCCTAAAATATAGGTTGTTGATAAAAGTAAGGTAAGTAATATCACTTTACAATGGCTTAATCTCATAAAAAAATCCCCCTCTCCTTTTGTTAGTTAGAGTATGGGGGATTTTTGTTTTTCTTATTCACTTTTCTTCTTAAATTATTTACTCTATAACCTGCCAGATCCAGCTACTGAGCTCTTCAAAGGTCACTTTATTTTTAGCTGTAATCCCTTCAATTAACCCTATAGCATAAGCCTTTGAAACGGCTTCCGTATAAGTTGGACTTACACCTACAAAAGTCATTTTAGATGGTTTAATCTTATACCCTTGCTTGAGTTCATAAAGTTTCACTATGCCTGCTATAGCTTCCTCTTGGGTAAGTACACTGGAATGAGAGCTTGTATAAAGACCTGCTCGTCTTGCTTTTTCAAATGTTTGTGAAGAAGCTGAAGCTGTTAAATCTATACCTACCTGATTTTCGGCAATACCTAATAAAAGATTTACATACTGATCTCTATAAACGTAATCTGATTTATAGTATACACTACCTAAGCCTGAAATATTATAGGTAGCTGCAAGCTTACTCATTATGTAACTTGTCGTACCACTTACTGCTTGCATTTGTGTTTCATAAAGGGCATATAGACCTGTAAAGGCTGTTTTATAGCTTATATAAGTCTCTTTTTCACCTTCTATGGTATAGGTTTCATTGTTCCAGTTAGCTGTATCATAATTATAAGTACTAGCTGTAAGTGTTTTATAGCTATAATCTCTAATGCCATCTAATTTTAATTTTACTTTTATAGGATTTGTAAAGCTTTTAATGACATTTTGTTTAGTCCCTGACCTTACAGTAATCCCTAATTGTTCACCTTTTACAAATTTTTCAGGATAGGGCTTTACTATAAAACCAAGCTTATACTCCATCCCTTTTGTAAATTCAAATTGTACACTGTCTGTTGCTTTATAACCCTTTAATGCATAGCTCATATGCTTAACTGGAATCTCATAAGTTCCTACACTGGTTACTACCTTAAGCTCCATATTAAGGTTAGCCAAAGTATCTGCTAAAGCCTTAGACATCTTAAGACGTCTTACATCTGCATCGTAACGGTTATTATACCTTATAAGAGGAATGGTATAATAATAAGCTTTTTTATTGATTAAATCAGAGATTATCTTGTTGGTATCAACGATTTCATAAGTCCATATTCCTGAACTATAAGACTCTTCTACTGCATTAGGGAAGGTAACAACATATTCGTTATCTCCCGCATCGTATTCATTATCTGAATTTTTTGTCAAAATCCTTACCCTTGCTGTATAGGCTGATTCCTTTATAATTGTCCTCTCTGTTTCTGTATCCTTAAAGGTTAGCACAGTCTTTACACGTACATAATAGGGCCTATTGGCAACAAGACCTTTAAACTGTATCATGTTTTTAGCGTGTATTTCGAACTTAGCAGTTGTATCTCCTGTATTATTTTGCCCACTTGTACTTACTTCTATAGCATCCATAAATTCTGGATTATCTGCAAATTCTACTATATACTCATACTTTTTATTTGTTATTTCCGCTTGATTATCAAGATCCTCTTGAATACGCATCCATTCTACAGTAATGTAACTTTCTGTAACAGGCTTAAAGTCTTTACCTAACTCTAGTATGCTTTCATAGGCCGCTGGTCCAAGCCCTCTAGGTGCATCAGGTACCCCTATAGTTGTTGTCGTCTGTGTAACAGGGTTGCTCCATGCAGAAACTTCGGTGCCAATCTTTTGCTTAGCACGTATCCATACATTATAGGTAGTTTCTGGTATAAGCCCTGTTATGGTTACACTGGCTTTTGCTCCGTTAGAGACATAATTTTTATCCCCTGGCTTATCAGAGATAGTAAATTCCCATGTTTTTGCTTTATCTGGGTCACCTGTTCGGCTATAAACAAGTTCATAAATAAAGTCACTGTTATAGGTCCACGCTACTGATACCGAACTGTCTGTTACCCCATTTGGCATCAGAACAGGTACAATAGGCTTGGCTTCTGGATTTTCAAAGGAAGTATTTGTTGTCCCTATAACAAAACTTGGAAAAGTCTGTGTCAACTTTTCTCCTGTTTCTAGTTCTCTATAAGCTCTAATCATCACGATATAGCGCGTATTAGGCTTAAGCCCTCCCATTGTATATTGTTTCCATGCTAAGCCATCTCCGTGGTTAGCTGCACCTGGAGTGATAGTTTGCCACCCGGTCGTGCTATCTTTTTCATTATCATAAATCCATTTTTCGATTTCAAGTGCACTCGTTGTGGTAATCTCTTCCTTCATTGCTTTAATGACATCATCATAAAGTAAAGGCTTCACCTCATATTTCACATCATTTCCTAACGTTACGTAACGGTCTTTGTAATTAGCACCATAGGTAGACCCTACCGTTTGCTTAACAAGTTCTAGCTCCGTTTGTGTTAATAAAAGATGCTCCTTTAAACCTTCACTACCTGCAAATTTAATCTCTGGCTTTCCACCGGTATAGACTTTACTGTTCCAAAGTTTTGCAAAGAAACGTTCTTCTTCATCTGTGTACTTACTTGGATCATTAGCCGTAATCTCATGCCAGCTCTCCAACCATTCCATAGTGATACTTTCTTCCTTGATACCATTTGCTTGAATACGAAGAGGTGGTTTGGCTAAAACAGGTGGTGTAAAAATATCGCCATTTTTATCAACCGTAATAGCTACGATGGTAGGCTGAGACTCTTCATAAATACCACTATAATTTCTTTTAGCCACTATTTTAATGTAGTACGTATTATTGGCTATTAGTTTTTTTATCTCTCCCTGACGGTTAACATATTGTGTTAGTAAGGTTTTAAAACCTACTGCAGTTGTATTATCTTGTTTAAAGATTACACTTTGCTCGTCTCCTTCTTTTGCAGTAAAATCTTCAATGACTGGTTCTAACGTTTCATCTGCAAGTAAGGTTTCATAATCTACTACCCATATATCGTATTTCATACTGTATTCTACGCGCTCTTCACCGTTTACTCTATGCTTAGGCGCATCCCATACAAGTTGAAGTTGTAGCGGATTTTGATTTTTAGAATAAAAGGTATGCATCTTCATTTTGTCTTGGGAAATGTCATCCCCTTTAACTAGGTAATCTGCTTTGTTAAATCCCTCTTGGGTTTGAACACTATCTGAGTAGGGCTCTGGTATTTGAGGTTTGAGTGGTTGCTCTCTTAATTCATAAGGCACATATTCTACTTCCTTCGTAGTCAGTGTTTCCCCTCCTAAGAACATATACTCTACATAATAATAACTCTTTACCTTCGGTTCATCGTGCTCAAATCGCTCTGGGTCACGTGGTTGAAGGGCTGCATTGTTAATTGTTCCTATAAGAGTATAGCCGACCTCCCCTTCTTGTCTTCTCCATATTTTAGTCGTTTGAAGTGTATTGTTATCTGCCCATGCACCTAGCTTCCAAGAAAGCTCTATGCGACCTTTTCCTATAGATGTAATGTTTAACTCCACACTACGTGTTGCATTAACAATTTTAGGTGTCTCTGTATTTATTCCTATATTTGAAAAACGATCTTTTAAAAAGCTACTATTAATGTCGTCTACAACAACGTAAGCTGAATACTTTTGCCCTGGCCTTGTATTAGGTATTGTGTATTTTACTTTTCTGACACCCTTTTCCGTAATAAGCTGAGCGGTTTCTTCGGTAATCGTTACTGTTTGTGAACCCACTCCTGTTGGATTACTCCCATCTGTTCCATCTACTCCAGCTTTAGTCGATACATCCTTATCAATGTACACAAGCTTATAAGTCGCCCCTGGGATGTATTCCCAAACAATTTGAATCGCATCTCCTACTTCTCTTGCAGTAGTGTTAAAGTCGGTTACGAAATATTTCTTAGGATGCTCTCCTGTACCTGTTATCCCCGCTTCATACTGCTTATTCTCCTCATTGGTATGCCAATGTCCAGGGATTACACTTACCTTATATAGGCTACCATTCTTAAATTGGTTTGGATCAGGTAGTACATCCTCCATTTGTAAAGTATAGGTATTCTCCCCTGTGGCTGGAATTTGATTACTTGTTATACGATTACCAAAAGCATCTTCTAAGGAAAGTCTATAAAATTCTGCTTCTGCCTTATCATTACTATTGCCTTCTAAAATAGAATGGTTAGTTGCTTTTTTAAAGGTAATTCTAGCTTTAGGATACATGTTACTTCCCGTTCCATCATGACCTACTACAATAGGTGATATCCCATCCGCAGGCAACTTATCTTGTGTATTACCTAGCACGGGAAATGCATTTAAAAGCAGAATACCTGCTAATACCCCCGCTATCCTTCTTTTCTTCATATTCTTGCCTCCCTATCTTACTTGTACCTTGTAGAACATACGAATCACTTCTTCTACCATGAGCTGCTTGCTAGGTAGTACCTGTGAATTCGGATTATCTACTATCCTTAGTTCCACCGCTGCATAAACATAATTACGATAGATGGTCTGGAAAGCACCTATATTTTTTATACTCTGCCTATTTTTAATAGCTATTGCATGAATAGGCCTATTGTAAAGCTGCTCATACACTTGCATTGCAATGTATATGGCCTCATCCTGTCTCACACTCTGGCGATTTCCTATGTTATTTACACCTTTAATCCCCTTATTCTTAAGGTATACCGCATAATCTGCCCCTCGTTTCGCCCCCAACATTTTTGCTGCTATACCGTAGACCTGTTCCTTAGTAGCAGCTGTTTTGATCATGTAGCCATTTAAAGTAAAGAGGTCTGTCAAGGTATATTGGCTAATAAAACTTTGATAAGGGGCTAGGCTTGGCATAGTATCTATAAGGGATCTTTGACCTGTTAAAATATAAATGCCTAGTTCGCTTGCTTCTATATAAAACACACTTCCTGTATTATATGTTTCTATACTTTGCCAGCTACCTGTATAATGATAGCCATTTACTGCGAAGGCTTCTAGTTCACTTGCAAGAAGTATTGCCTTATCAATTTCATGGATACTCTTCTGAGAGGTTGTATAGCGTTCCATCACTTTTTTAACACGCTTAGCATGTTCTTTTTCAACCTTTTTAACCTTTTCATCTAATAAGTCTTGTAGAGCATCTAAATCAATGGTTTTATTATCGTAGAGTTCTTTTTCTAAATCTTGAACCAAAGCCTTTTTCTGTTCTTCAATTAGCTCATTTAAGTCATCCATTATTTCTATTTCTATATAGGCATCTTTTTCCTTACTATACACAAGCTCCATATCAATAAATAACTCTGGTGTAAGAGGCGTTTCACCTTGCAATGTGTTTATAGTAGTATCCGCTGCAAATTCAATCATCACATAATAATCTTCTATTTTATTACTGTCGATTTGAGCAATGGCCTCTTTTACTGCTTCATTTTGACTTACAAGTGTGTAAGGCCTAATACTTGCTTTATATTTACCTAATGTAATAGTAAGAATTGTATTTAAATGATTATCTACTATTAATGAAGCAGGCATGTAATACACAGCAGATAAAGAACCTTCTCCTGTTACAAGCTCGTATTCTCTTTTACTACTCAGCTCTGCCTCCATATAGCTTTTTCTATATTTATACGTATAGCCTTTCTCTACTTCCCAGTAAGGCTTCCTTCTCAGCTTCTCTACTTCATTTTCAAATTGGTCGAGGATTTCCTCAAATTGGTCATCCTTCTCTTGTTCATCTTCATCGTATTCTGTACGTGTACTAACAGGACTGCAATATAATGAAGTTGGATACCCTTCTGTCCCCTCTATCTTTTGAGTCTTATCCACTATACGTACTTTAATATTATACCGCCTATTAGGCTTAAGTCCTGTAATCTTGTACACATAATGCTTATAGCCCACAGTCACATCACTACTATTTTTTAAAGAGGTAAGTGGTACCATACTATACTTATTTACCTCATAAGCTGCATCTTCTTCACCTTGAATGGCAAAATCAAAGGCATACTCTCCTGGCACATTGGCTCCTTCTGGTATGGGTGCTTCAAAGCTTACTACAATCTCTTCTTTAGGATTATGTGCGTAGTTTTTTTCAAACTCCACCTTTAGATGAATAGGGGGTGAAACGGGTGCTGTTGTAACAGGCACCATAATCCAACTTGATTGGATGGGTTGCCCCTTTATCATGCACACCGTTCTTACATAATAGTAATAGATCACATTAGGTTTTAAAGTAGTATCTGTTAATCGAAAGGCAGCTGCAGATTGTTCCGGTTCTAACTTAGTCCAAGTACTATTTTTACTTGTATAAGTACTCATATAAGGTTGGGATTCATGAGGTGAATTTGATCTAAAACCAACTCGCACATTGTCTGCTGCAACTAATGCTTCCACTGTTTTCTTTTGCTCCTCAGACGTAAGCTGCTTATCTGTCCTTACAAACTCATAGTAAGTTTTTTGAATCGTATTATCCTCTTCAAAAACAGCTGGTGCCCACCCTAAAATAACAGAATTATTGTTGGGCTGCTCTTCTATCCAAATCTTTTCAGGAGTTGGAGGTACCTTATCTTCTGAAGTGGGTGGAATAGGTGTTGTGGTTGTTGTAAAAGTAAAGTTTTTAGATAAGAGAGAGTATCGTGCCCCCACCTTATCATTTGGAGTTCCTCTCCAAGGATCGAGCTTTGTACGCATTTGAATATAGTAAACTTGGTTAGGGTCTAACCCTTTTAATTCAAAGCTATCTATGCCCACTCCTGTAAAGGAAGGCACTTTTACAGTAAAGACAGCAACGCCTCCCTCCCTTATTGTGTCTATATAAGTACTTCCATTCCAGCTTGAAGTTAAATCAAGCTTATTATCTACTGAAATAGGGGAAGCTGTTAAAGCACCACTTTCTACCTTACTGATAGTCTGATTAAGTTTATCTGCTTTTTGATAAAGATAAACCTCATATTCCCCTCTAAATCTTCCTACCTTATCAACTGAGCCATCATGTAAATAATAAAAGGCAGGTTCTAGCATCCTTTTAACATAACTTTTAACATCTACATTTCCTACGTTTATTTTATACGATAAGACTTTTTGAATATCCGTTGTGGTATCTACCCCTGTAATATGTGTAGGGATGGGAATAATTTCTTTTGTATTATCAAGTGAAAGAGAAATCAAATTGGACTCATCACTATAAACAATAGGCTTGGTTGCTATAGGCGATACTAAAACAGTTCTAAAAGAAAGATAGTAAGTACCTGGTACAAGGCGATTGCTCAGTGTATCTTGCTTTTTACCTGTAATGGAGCTTACATAATCTCCAGAGGTTGCTGCTAAGTGGTTCTCTGTTAATTTTATCTGCTCCCATTTACCATCTTTCCCATAATTCATTAACACGACATCTTCCATCGTAAAAGTTTTATTCACTGGATCATAGCGAAGCTCAGGTGTATTATTATAGGTATCTCCTGCTGTTCCTTCAGCAACCGTAACAATGGGTTTATTGTCTGCATTTAGTGATACCTTGAAAATTTTAGAATAAGTAGCATATTTGTCATCTGTTACATGATTGGTATTGGTAATAGGATCTAAATCCTCTTTATCTTTACGAAGTAAAAGTTCATAGTAAAGATCACCTTCTTTTAAAAGTTCTGTTAAATCACTAGGTGCCTTCCATATTAACTTTTCAAACCCTATAGCTTGTGGTTGTGCGCCTTGAACATTACTCTCACTTGGTACTGCATATACATTATCCATATTTATTATCTCTGTAACAGGTGGTGTAGTAGGAAAATGTGATGGATTATAGTAAACAATCTGAGAGAGATACTTATTCCCATCTATCTCTACTTCTATCTTAAACCAATTGGCAGTAGAACTCGGTACAACAGCTGTTATATTTTGAGACTGACTTTTATTAGGGTCATATTCATAAATCATGTGTGGTACAGCTGCTTCTGTATCATGATTATTTAAAACATAAATATTATAAGTAGCACGTGACATAATATGGTAAGGAGTAATACTAAGCTGTACCTGATTACTACTGGTTTTATTTAAGGAATAGCCGAGATAAGTATACCCTTTATAGGCTGGCCAGTATTTATCTGACTGATTTCCATATTGCCAAGAGCCATCTACAACTGTACTTGTTTTAAGTGCATCCCACTGGATGACTTTTATGTTAGAACCGGTTACTTCATCTTTTGATAAATATAATGCAACAACATGATTTTTTACCTCCACTGTATTGGTAAGCGTTGCCCCATCATCTATTTTGACTGAACCTCCATCTTGAGGCTTAAAATCAATACGCATGGAATTTGCATTATCCGTTGCACTATATTTCGTTGCCATATTTAAGGTAATGTTTTGTGCATTGGTTGGATCAATGTAATCAAATATTCCTGTAGCCTTCACTTCTTTCAAAGTTTCAAAGCTTACTTTCACTCCTGGCTTAGAACCAGGTTTAACTGCTGTAATATCTTGGATAATCGTCTGTGATGCTAAATCCCCACCTGTTGTTACATACAAATGAGTAGGTTCAATCTTATAACCTTTAGGTCCATTAAATAGTTCTTTCTTGCCAATTTCTGCACCACCTACCTTTAAAGTAAAAGGTGTAATATTACCTTTTAGGACACCATTTGTATAAAGCATTAGAGTATTTCCAACAATCTTAATACGAAATCTTAGGTTGTCTCGTCCTTGACTTTCTGTATTGATGCTTACATTGTTAACAGCTACGTTATACTCTTGCCATGTTCTATCTACCTTTGTGCCTAGCTTTAAATTAGGCTCGATAACTGTTGATGTTTTAGATGTACCTTCTTTCCATGAAGATGTTGCATTGTCAAAGGCACGCTCCGTATACGTTATCTGTTCAGGCACATCCCCATCTAATACTGAAATTTGAGTTGCAAGGTTGGTTCCATCTGCATTATTTACTTCTACCTTAATCTTACGAGTTACAGTTGTTGTTCCTACTACTGCTTCTATGTAATAATAAAGCTCATATTCTCCTGCTGCATTAAGCTCCCATTGTACCAAAGCGGTTTCATCGGCTGCTATATCTCTATCAGCTAGAACTAATCCTGATGCAGCTTCTTTAAGCATTTTCTTAGTTACTGCAAAGCCTAATCCTGTATTTTCTGCAGCTTGGATGAAATTCATACCTTGAAAAACACCTAAAAACATTACAAAAGCTAAGAACTTAGCTATTTTTTTCTCCATTTTTCTTTGCCCCCTCATTCTCTTAAGTTTCTACTCATGCATCTATATAAAATTTTTATTTTTTACCAAACACTCCTAATTATTTATCGGCATACCTACTGCTTTTCATAACAAAAAAGGCAAAAAAATAAGTGCTTATGTCATCACCTTTTAGTGATTGAAACATTTAGCACTTGTTTTTTACCTTCTTAATTAGAGCTGGTCTAATATCTTTTTAAAAGCTGTTCCTATAGGAAGCTTTTTAAACGCTTCAATAGTAAAATAATCTATAGGAGAGGTATTTGTTTTACATCTTTTCAGCTCTTCTTCTCGTTCATGGCTCCAAGTAATAACAATGGGCTCCATTTGCCATTTTCTATGGCTAAAAACATGCAGCTTTGGCTCTAAAGGCTGAATAAACTCATTTGTTTTTTGTTTATAATTTTTCCCTTTAGAAGCTTCTATCATAGGTATACCCCACAACTGAGCTAACAATCCTTCTTCCGGGCGTTTTTCTAAACCATATTTATTTTCTTTTTTTAAGAGGACCAATGTATAAGCCTCCTCAATTACCTTTATTTTTTTACGTTTTATAGGATAAAGTGTCTCTTCACCTCGCCTATGTGCTTCACATAAGCTTGCTACAGGACAAATTGTGCATTCTGGATTTTGAGGTGTACAAATCACAGCTCCTAATTCCATCAGGGCTTGATTAAATCGATTAGGGTCTTCAGGCATTAACTCCATCACTTTATCTTCAAAAATTTTACGATTTTTAGCTACTCCTATATCATCGGATATACAAAATTGACGCGCTAAAATACGCATTACATTCCCATCTACTGCAGGGAGGGGGATACCATAAGCAATACTACAAATAGCGCCTAATGTATAGGGGCCTATCCCTGGTATTTCTCTTATCTCTTTGGGTTCTTTAGGCATCTGTCCTCCCCATTTTTCACTCACAAGCTGAGCCCCTTTTTGTAAGTTTTCAGCTCTTCTATAATAGCCTAGTCCTTGCCAATAGTGATGTACTTCCTCTAAAGAAGCCTCTGCAAGAGCCTTTGGATTAGGAAAACGTTCCATAAACCGTATATAATAAGGAATCACTGTATTTACCTGTGTTTGTTGAAGCATCACTTCAGAAACCCATATGGCATAAGGGTCTCTTGTTTCTCTCCAAGGCATTTGTCTTTTGTTTGTATCAAACCACCTAAGAAGCTTATGGGCATAGCTTTTTTTATCCATTTTTATGTGCATGCTTTCTCTACCTTATATCCTTTACTGTCATTATCTCATTCTACATTATTTTTAAAGTAAACTTCAATAATTATACCTTTAAAAGTTTTTCACTAAAATTTCCTAGGAAATCTTCATTAAAAACCCTTGAATAACAAAAATTTTATTTCCTGGGTGGTAAATTTCCTAATTTTTGCATAATCCTTACTTCTGGGTGTTTAGAAAGTTCAAAGCGATAAGGAGTTGTAATATAATTGTCTCCATCTATAACAATCCGAAGAGTAGGTCTTTGAAGATCTCCCATATAGTTTTTTTCAACTAGCCCTATCAACCTATTGCTAAGTAATACTGCTGATCCTACTGGATAAAAGTTAATAATACTCTCTAAAGTTTCTCTCACTTCTTGGTTTAAACGCTCTTTTCTAAGTAATAATACTGCTTCATTAAGAGGTACTCCTGGCCTATAAGGCCTGTCTGAAACAATCGCATTAAATACATCACAGCAAGCTACTATTTTAGCTCCAATATGTAAATCCTCTCCTTTTTTCAAAGGATAACCACTACCATCTTCCCGTTCATGGTGACAAAGTATAATAACCTTTGCAACAGCACTTAAATGAGGATCCTCTTTAATAACCTGATATCCTATTTGTGGATGCTCTTTAAGTATCTCATATTCATGAGGCATTAGTGTTTCTTTTTTATTTAAAATTTCCTTTGGAACAAATAATTTACCTATATCATGAAGTAAACATCCCATTACAATATCCTTTATAAGCTCCATCTTAAGTCCCATTTTTACTGCTAAGATAAGTGAGGTGATTGCCACTCCTAAAGAATGTTCATAGATGTCTTCATCATTTCTTTTAATATTCATGATGTCATAAATCATGTTTTTTCCAGCTATTTCTTCTAAAAGAGAGTTTACTATTTCCTTTATACTTTGCATATTGATGTTAAGACTCGTTTTACTTACATTAATAGACTCTATAAGATCATTTGTTAAAATTTTTCTTTTGTTTTCATCTACTATACTAACTGGTTCTATCCCTTGTGATAATGCATCATCTACATAGACGTAAGAAATGTTATATTCCTGCAGCTTTTCTTTATAAGAAAGTCTATACTGACTTTGACTTTTTAATAAAACCACTCCACTTTTACATACTATGTCCTTTGCAATAATCTCATTGCCCAATAATTTGTCAATTTCAACTAGGCGCATCCTTTATTCCCACCTTTATTCTATAGAGTTAATTTTTTGTAATAACTCTATGATACAACAAAAAGGACTACTCGCCTATAAAAACTTGAGCAGTCCTTTTCATTTTATATACTACCTTTTAAATTCATTCGTGTAATTGCTTTTTTGAGGGCCACTTCTGCACGGATTCTATCCATACTTTTATCGGCTAAACGTTTTTGTGCACGTTCTTTTGCCTGCCTTGCTCTTTCTTCGTCAATTTCTTCTGGAAACTCGGAAGCATCTGTAAGCACCACTACGCGGTCAGATGTTATTTCTGCAAAGCCCCCCATGGTTGTTGCTACCTTCTTAACACCCTCTTGTGTGTACTGAATGGTGTTATAGTCAAGTAAGGTTACAACTGGTTCGTGGTCGTAAAGTATCCCCATATCTCCTTCTGTTGTGCGCAGGATAACGGACTCTACTTCTTCGTCCAATATTTTCTTAAGTGGCGTTAAAATTTGAAGCCTTATTTTTGTCATCTTTAATCACCACCTATAGTGTTTTTGCTTTTTCTATTGCATCTTCAATCGTTCCTACCATGTAGAAAGCATTTTCTGGTAACTCATCATGTTTACCTTCAAGAATTTCTTTAAAGCTACGCACGGTTTCTTTAATAGGTACATATTGTCCTGGGTTTCCTGTAAAGACTTCTGCAACGTGGAAAGGTTGAGAAAGGAATTTCTGAACTTTACGTGCACGGTTAACAGTCACTTTATCTGCTTCACTCAGCTCATCCATACCTAAGATAGCAATGATATCTTGAAGCTCTTTGTAACGTTGTAAAATAGCTTGAACCTTGCGAGATACTTCATAATGTTCTTCACCAACAATTTGTGGGTCAAGCACACGTGAGGAAGACTCAAGTGGATCTACTGCTGGGTAAATACCTTGTTCTACAATTGCACGAGAAAGTACTGTTTTTGCATCAAGGTGAGCAAAAGTTGTTGCTGGAGCTGGGTCAGTTAAGTCATCGGCAGGAACATATACCGCTTGAACAGAGGTAATAGAACCTTTTTTAGTTGATGTGATACGTTCTTGAAGAGTACCCATTTCTGTAGCAAGAGTTGGTTGATAACCTACCGCACTTGGTGTACGTCCAAGAAGCGCAGATACCTCTGAACCTGCTTGTGTAAAACGGAAAATATTATCTACGAATAAAAGAACGTCTTGACCTGACTGGTCACGGAAATATTCAGCCATTGTAAGACCTGTTAATGCAACACGCATACGTGCACCAGGTGGCTCATTCATCTGACCAAACACCATGGTTGTTTTAGAGATAACACCTGAATCTGTCATTTCGTGGAAAAGGTCATTTCCTTCACGTGTACGTTCACCTACCCCTGCGAATACAGAGAAACCACCGTGCTCTGTTGCAATGTTACGGATAAGCTCTTGGATAAGTACTGTTTTACCTACCCCTGCACCACCGAATAGACCAATTTTACCACCTTTAAGATAAGGACAAATAAGGTCTACTACTTTGATACCTGTCTCTAAAATTTCAGCTGATGTAGATTGTTCTTCGAAAGATGGAGCTGCTCTATGGATTGGCCACTTTTCTACTTGTGGATCTGGTTTCCCATCCACTGCATGTCCTGTTACATTAAAGATACGACCGAGGGTTTGTTCACCTACTGGAACTGAAATAGGTGCACCCGTATCTACCGCTTCCATACCACGTACTAATCCTTCTGTCGCTGACATAGCAATACAACGTACTACGTCATCACCAAGATGTTGTGCTACTTCTACGGTCAAAATGGACCCGTCTTGCTTTTTAATTTCAATCGCATTATATATGGCAGGTAGCTTATCTGCACTAAATTTAACGTCTAGAACGGCTCCGATTATTTGGACGATATGTCCTACATTTTGTGCCATTTATCTTTCACTCCTTTACCTGTTATTTGAGTGCTTCGGCACCAGCTACGATTTCTGTTAATTCTTGTGTAATAGCTGCTTGTCTTGCGCGGTTGTATTGGATACTTAATTTATCCATGATTTCTGTTGCATTTTCTGTAGCAGAATCCATGGCTGTCATTCTCGCACCATTTTCACTCGCACTTGCCTCTACTAATCCACCATAAATAACATCAGCAACATATCTTGGGATAATATATCCTAGTACGGCTTCTGGTGATGGTTCATACACTAAAAGATCGCTTGGTTGTTCCGATTCACTAATCTGCTCTTCTATATTTTTCATGTCAAGTGGTAAAATCTTTACCATTTGAGGCTCTTGCTGAATAGAAGATTTAAAGCTTGTATAAGCTAAATAAACTTCTCCGATTTCACCCTTTTTGAACTTATCTATTACGTAATTAGCTATTTCTTTTGCATCACTATATGCTGGACTTTCTGAAATATCTAATAACGCTTTATTCACTTCAAAGCCTCTTGATTTAAATTGGTCTACACCTTTTTTACCTACAACAACTAAATGGGTTTTTGCCTTACTTTCGATAGCATTCATTGTGAGCTTACAAATATTTGCATTGTAGCCTCCACAGAGACCTTTATCTCCTGTAAGTGTAATATAAGCCTTTACATCTGAGCCATTTGCTCTTAGAAAAGGCGAACCTGTTCCCTTAGCATTTTGGGCTATAGATTGCATAGTTGTTAATATCTTATTGAAAAAGGGTCTTGTTTTAAGCGCTGCCTCTTTACTTTTATTGAGTTTAGAGGTAGCAAC
This sequence comes from Sporanaerobium hydrogeniformans, assembly GCF_002735925.1. Taxonomy (GTDB): domain Bacteria; phylum Bacillota; class Clostridia; order Lachnospirales; family Cellulosilyticaceae; genus Sporanaerobium; species Sporanaerobium hydrogeniformans. Next base: position 35,107 of record NZ_PEDL01000017.1, read on the forward strand.
AAGATTCATGGCACTTGTAATTTTTTTCGTGCTATCAATGCTCCTGATTCGCCCTTTAATATCTTGTAAAGACGCCATCTACCTCACCCCTTTTCTATTCGTTTGCTTTGAAACCTTGTTTGAATTCTGTAATGATTGCTTTTAATTTTTCATCTAACTCTTTTGTAAGACCAGCTGGTTTGACAATCTCATCAAGAATATCTACATATTTTGTATTTACAAATTCAATAAGCTCTGATTCAAACTTTTTAACCGCACTAAGAGGAAGATCCATAAGGAACTTTCTAGTTGCTGCAAAAAGAATAATAACTTGATGTGCTACATGAAGTGGTGTATATTGAGTTTGCTTAAGCACTTCTGTAATACGTTCACCCTGTGCAAGTGCGTTTTTAGTAGCTGTATCGAGGTCAGAACCGAACTGTGCAAAAGCTGCAAGCGAACGGTACTGTGCAAGCTCTGTACGAATAGGACCTGCTACTTGCTTCATGGCTTTAATTTGAGCTGCACCCCCTACACGTGATACAGAAAGTCCTGGATTAACTGCTGGACGTACACCCGCATTGAAAAGCTCTGATTCAAGGAAAATTTGTCCATCTGTTATAGAGATAACATTGGTTGGGATATAGGCTGAGATATCTCCAGCTTGTGTTTCAATAATTGGAAGGGCTGTAATAGAGCCTCCACCTAACTCATCATTTAACTTAGCCGCTCTTTCAAGAAGACGAGAGTGAAGATAGAAAACATCTCCTGGGTAAGCCTCACGACCTGGTGGTCTATGAAGAAGTAATGACATGGTACGATAAGCAACCGCATGTTTAGACAAATCATCATATACAATGAGTACATCCTTACCACTTTCCATCCACTCTTCACCAATAGTAACCCCTGCATAAGGTGCAAGATATTGAAGTGGTGCCGCTTCACTGGCAGTAGCTGCTACGATCGTTGTATAGCTCATTGCATCTGCCTTTTCTAAGCTATTTACAAGTTGAGCAACTGTAGAAGCCTTTTGTCCGATTGCCACATAGATACAAAGCACATCCTTACCTTTTTGGTTGATGATTGTATCAATAGCAATAGCTGTCTTACCTGTTTGTCTATCACCAATGATTAACTCACGCTGACCACGTCCAATAGGCACCATGGCATCAATCGCTTTAAGTCCTGTTTGAAGTGGTGTATCTACAGATTTTCTATCGATAACTCCTGGAGCAATACGCTCTACTTGTCTATATTTATCAGACTTAATAGGTCCTTTTCCATCAATAGGTTGACCAAGTGCATTCACAACACGGCCGCGAAGTGCATCACCTACTGGCACCTCTACAACACGACCTGTCGATTTAACAGTGTCACCTTCTTTAATATTTTGGTCTGAACCTAAAAGAACAACACCAATATTGTCTTCTTCTAAGTTAAGTACCATACCATAAACTTCACCTGGGAACTCAAGAAGTTCTCCCGCCATAGCTTTCTCTAATCCGTGGATACGAGCAATACCGTCACCAACACTGATAACTGTACCAACATTCGCTACTTCAAGGTGTGATTTATAGTTTTTAATCTGCTCTTTAATAATACTGCTTATTTCTTCTGGTCTCAGATTCATTAACCTTTGCACCCCTTTCTATGCAAGTCTAAGTTCAGATAATTGTTTCTTTAAAGTCTGCATCTTGCCGCGAATGCTTGCATCTACAACTTTATCACCAACTCTAATAATTAGTCCTGCTATAATACTCGTGTCTATTATTGTTTCAAGTTCAATCTTGCTATTGGTACTTGCTTCTAGTTTTACTTTAATTGTGTCTACCTGAGACTCTGTAAGCTGAACAGCTGAAGTAACAGTGGCTTTTATAATGCCAGCTTGCTTTTTTACCATCTCAAGGAAAGCTTCTAGTACTTGTACTAAAAATCTTTGTCTATTCTTTTTAACAAGTAAGACTAAAAGGCCTACAATAGGTCCATCTACTTGGTTACTAAAAACCTTTTCCACTAAAGCAACCTTTTCTTCTAAAGTTACTTTTTGATTGTGTAAAACAGCTACAAAGTCAGGTGTATCCCTTAATGCCTTAAGGATATCCGCCACCTCTTCTTCATATTGTTTTACCTTGTTTTCTGTCGTTGCCACATCAAATAGGGCAGTAGCATATCTTTTTACAACTAACTCAGCCACTGTACATCCCCCATCTCTTTGATAATGTCATCTATCATTTCATTTTGTTTGGTTTCATCTATACTAGCACTTACAAACTTACTTGCCATAATTGTAGAAACCTCTATCATTTCTTTTTTAAGTTCATCCTTTATGCGTTCTTGCTCCAATTTGATATCATCCAGTGCTTTGCGTTTTATATTTTCGGCCTCTTCTTTCGCTTCTTTGATGATTTGCTCTTCTCTAAGAAGTGCTTTAGCTCTTGTATCCTTTAGGATTTGATTAGCTTCATCCTCAATTTTTGCAAGTTTTGATTCATAATTCTTTTTAAGCTCGATAGCTTCTACTTTTGACTTATTTGCGTCATCAATGTTCTTTGCAATACCAACCTTACGTTTATCTAGGAAATCTGTAGCAGGCTTAAATAATAGCTTATATAAAATAAATACAATAACCATTGTAGCAAACCATTGTTCAGCTAAGTCAAAGAGTAATTGTACATCAAACCCAATGATTCTTCCCGGCTCTGTAGCTGCTGATAATACTGTTATAAATGATGTATTCAAAGGGAAGCTCCCTCCTTTCTATGCCCGTGATGCATTTTGTGGTTCTATTAGCTTAAAGACATGTATTTTGTGATAAGTGGGTTAGCAAATAAAAGAATAATTGCTACTACAAGACCATAGATACCTGTTGTTTCTGCTACCGCCGCACCTAAAAGCATAGTACGTACTATGTCAGATTGTGCTTCTGGTTGACGACCTACTGCTTCTGCACCTTTACCTGCTGCATAACCTTGTCCGATACCAGGTCCAATACCTGCGATCATCGCAAGACCTGCTCCAATTGCTGAACATGCTAATATAAGCGCTTTTCCATCGATTTGATTTTCCATAATGAAATCCTCCTTAAAATCTTTAGATAATATTATTTAAATAAATTTACAAATAGTAATAACAGTGCGACAACCAAGGCATAAATACCTGTGGTTTGTGCAACAGCTTGTCCTAAGAGCATTGTTCTTACAATAACACTTTGGAGTTTGGGTCTTTTTCCAACTGCTTCTGCTGCTTTACCTGCTGCGTACCCTTGTCCAATCCCTGGTCCAATTCCTGCGATCATCGCAAGACCTGCACCCATTGCTGAACATGCCAGTACTAAACCTACCCCCGTTTTACTTACAAGAGGATTGGCAAAAAGCAAGATAATTGCAATAACCAGTGAAAAAATACCAGATGTTTCTGCTACCGCTGCTCCTAAAAGCATCACAAGAGTAGCTGCTTTCCCTCCGTGATTCGGGTTTTTACCCACTGCTTCCGCAGCCTTACCTGCTGCATACCCCTGGCCAATACCTGGACCAATACCTGCAATCATTGCAAAGCCTGCTCCGATTGCTGAAAAAGCTAATACAAGAGCTCTAGGGTCTACAGTAGTCATCCAACCAAAAAGTAAATCAAAGATTCCTGACATTTTGTTCACCTCACTTCCTATTATTCCATGGCACTTGATACAAAGGTCATACTAAGCATTACAAAAATAAGGGTTTGAAGTGCTCCTGCAAATACATCAAAGTATAAGTGGAATACTGCTGGGAGCCCTAGCGTTAATAGCCATGGCATCATCGCATAGTACAAGCCCATGATGATTGTTCCTCCTAGTATGTTACCAAACAAACGGAAGCTAAGTGAAACAGGCGTTGCAACTTCACCAATCAAGTTCAGTGGCAGCAAGAGTGGTACTGGTTCTAACAAAAACTTAAAGTACCCAGGTCCTTTTGCCTTTACACCCAAACCATGAATCATGAAGAAAGTGGTAAGACCGAACGCAAGTGTAGTTCCTAGGTCAGCTGTAGGTGGTCTAAGCCCTACAAGTCCAGATAAGTTACACATCAGAATGAATATAAAAAGTGGTCCGTAAAAATAACAAAAGCCTCTATTTTTTTCACCCATAGTACTTGCTGTAAAATTACCAAATATGTCTGCTATAAGCTCCACCACATTTTGTAATTTACTTTCTGGTATGTCTTTAAATTTCTTTATTTTAGCATTTAAAATAAGGGCTATAACTGTTAAAAAACCTATAATAATCCAAGTATTAATATGGGTTTGTGTAATATAAATAGCTTGCCCATTTACTTCAAATAATTTAAAGACGATTTTTGCTCCAAAATCTAAATTTTGTTCCACCTAGTCACGCTCCTTTCCATAAAAAATATATATGCAATGAGCTAAAAAGCTCTAGTTGCCTAACTTAAATACCTTAAATGTCTACTTTTTAAATGCTAACTGCATATAAGCAGCTACTTTCATCGATACAAGGCCAAAGAAAACACCCATCATATTGATACTGGGCTCTACTGCTGCGACAAGAAGCACTACTGCTGTCAAAAGATACCTCAGCATATAATGACGAGTAGTATAGGATTTTGCTTTAGCTTCTGGCATTAATACCGCCTTATGAAAGGTATTTTCCATAAGCCTATATTTAAGAAGAGAAAATATAAGCCCAAAAAGTATTCCTAAACTCCAGCTCCATCTATCTGAAGTGATGAAAAGACCTATTGCATAAACAATCAAAGTAAAGCCTAGCATTGTTAAATACATGATGTTTCCCTTTAGGTTCACCTTATTCACGCTTTTCTCCTTTCTTAATTTCCTTACCTACTATATAAAACAAATTCCGAAATGCTGCTCCTACTCCTAAGAATATAAAAATAATTGTAAATAAGGGTTCCTTTTGAGTTTTACCATCTAAAAAGGCCCCAAACCATATACAGAGGAGTATAGGTACTAACATAGAAATACCTACTTGAGAAATTAATGAAAGACATCTTACCCAATTATTTTTTTTCATTCTTCACCTCATAGTAGTTTTAGGTCTATTTATAAAGGTAATCCTTTGGCCTATTAGAGAGCTTGCCAAATTCATATAAAATAGCTTCTGTTATACGCCTTGATGCTTCTCCATCACCAAACGGATTTTTAGCCTGTGCCATTTGAGCATAAAGTGTTTTATCCTCTAAAAGCTCCTTTGTTAAGCTATAAATCCTATCTTGCTCTACCCCGGCAAGCTTAAGAGTTCCTGCTTCTATTCCTTCAGGTCTCTCTGTTACATTGCGAAGTACTAAAACAGGCTTACCTAAAGAAGGTACTTCCTCTTGAAGTCCTCCTGAGTCCGTTAAAACTAAATAGGATCTACGCATGAGATTATGCATATCTTTTATATCCAAAGGTTCTACGAGATGTATGTTCCTTATATTACCTAATAGTTTATATGCCACATCTCTTACAGCTGGATTTTTATGAACAGCATATACAACCTCAACATCCTCATACTCCTCAGCTATGGCTTTTACTGCTCGGCATATGTTCTCAAGTGGCTCACCTAAATTTTCTCTCCTATGAGCAGTCATGGTAATTACACGTTTCTCTTCATAAGGAATAGTATTAAGCTCCTCTACACTAAAAGTATAATCGTTTTCTATTGTTGTTTTCAGTGCATCAATAACGGTATTCCCTGTTACATAAATGCTGCTTTCTGAAATAAACTCCTTAAGAAGGTTTTCTTTAGCAAGTGGAGTGGGTGAAAAGTGTAAATTTGCAAGAGAACCTGTAAGCTTTCTATTCATTTCTTCTGGAAAAGGCTCATAACGATTATACGTACGAAGCCCTGCCTCTACGTGTCCTACTTTGATTTGTTTATAAAATGCTGCTAAGGCTGCTACAAAGGAAGTCGTTGTATCTCCATGTACAAGTACAATATCAGGCTTTGCTTCCTCTAAAACCTTTTCAAGACCTTCAAGTACCCTTGTTGTAATACCTGTTAGTGTTTGTCTTTCCTTCATAATATCTAAATCATAATCTGGATGTAGGCCAAATAAATCAAGTACTTGATCTAGCATTTCACGGTGTTGAGCCGTCACGCATACCATACTTTGTATGTTAACATTTTTTTGTAATTCTAACACAAGAGGAGCCATCTTTACAGCTTCAGGTCTTGTGCCAAATATACTCATCACTTTAATTTTATCCATTTCTATAACTCCTTGATTTTAATCTCACCTACTTATGGATAGAATATGTAGGTTTTTAAGAACTATGTATTCTGTCACAGTTAGGTTTTTATTTGCCAATTTTACTCTTTGCTATATCTTCATCTATTGCTACAACTACACGATTTTTACCTTTTGCCTTTCCCCTAAGTAGGGCATTATCTGCTGCTTTTACTGCTTGATGGGGAGTAGGTGCCATATCAGGATAAGAACAAGCACCTAATGTAATTGTCACAGGCAATTCTATTCCATAAATCACTTGTATATAATGTACAGAACGCCTTAACTCTTCAAAAATATGTACGGCATCCTCAAAAGGTATAGGAATAAGTACAACAAATTCATCTCCCCCATACCTAATGACTTCTCCTCCGTATTCTTTGACGCAACCTTTGGCCATTTGGGCAATAGCTTTAAGTACCTCATCCCCTTGAAGGTGTCCGAGTACATCATTAATTGTCTTAAAGTTATCTGTATCTATCACTGCTACTGATAAAATACTTTTAGAATTTGTTACTTTATCTAAAACCTTTTGCATATAACGTCTATTATAAGTGCCTGTTAAGGGATCTGTTTCAGATTCCTTGGCTACTGTTTGTAACAATCTTGAATTTTGTGCATTAATTGAAATAAAAACAGTAAGGGTTTCAAAAAATACAATCGTATTGTCTGTAAAAAAATTAGGTGCCTCATGCTCTAATACAAGAGCCCCAAAGATACTATTATCATTAAAGTTTCTAAGTGGCACAGCATGTCTAGATAAGGGTATATTAAGGCAGCTTAATAACGGAGCTGTAATCTCTTCTTTTTTAAAAGTATAAGATTCTTTAAGTTGGCTAATAAAACCAGGGATTTCAGTAACTTTTCTTTCTCTAAAATCATTTTGAAGCTCTACACTTCTAAAATAAAGTTTATAACCCTCTTCGTTTTTTACCCATAAGTAACAGGTTGTTACCCCCATAACACCCATAAGCATATCTGTAATCACAGACATAAGTTGTTTAAAGGAGCTAATATTAACAGCTTCCTTCATAATCTCCCCAAATACCCATAACATACCACGTTGTTGTTGTAATTCTGTCTCTAAATAGTCTATTCGATCCTGTCTACTATCTAATGTCTCATTATTCATGTTTTTTCCCTCTCCCTTCGGGTAAAACTTAAATTTCTTGAATGAGCATTCCTACATAACCTGGTCCAGCATGAACACAAGCAACAGGACTAATCCAGTCCCAATCCTCAAAGGTTTCTACATGAGGTAAGGTTAAGAGTTGTTCTTTTATAGTATTTTTTATATCTTCACCATCTCCATGGTTCATATAAATGTTATACCGACCCTCTTGACTGGTAATCTCCATACATTGTTTAACAAAAGTACTAATAGCCTTTGCTCTTCCTCTTACCTTTGCAAAGGTTTTATATTTCCCATCCTCACCAATAGTGATAATAGGCTTTAAATTTAAAAGGGTTCCTATAGTACCTGATACGTGTCCAATCCGTCCACCTACCATAAGGTACTTTAATGTATCTACAATAAATAGAGTATGTTGCTTTGCTCTAAATTTATCCAGTTCCAGTACAATTTGCTCTAAGTTATACCCCTTCTCTCTAAGTTCTGCTGCCTTTAATATCAGCATTCCTTCCGCAATGGATATTGTTTTTGAGTCATATACATAGATCTGCAGCCCTTCATAATCTTGCTGTATCATCCGAACTGCATTATAACACCCTGATAAACCTGACGACAAAGTAACCACTAATACATGTGTATAACCTGCCTCTTTCAACCTATCAAAGGTTTGCTCAATTTCTTCTAGGGGAGGTAAAGAAGTGGAAGGTACCTCTACCTCTAAGTTTCTAATAACTTCTCTAGAAGTAATATCCAGTTGATCTCTATAGATTTTATCCTTGTAGATAATCTGATAATGTAACATCTCAATTTGATATTTTTCAAGCTGTTTTATCGTTAAGTCAGATGCAGTATCTGTCACAAGAGCTAGTTTAAACATAGTCACTCTCCAATCTCTTATCTATTAATTTATACTAAGTCACCCATAAAATCAAATATATTATTCGTTTTTGCCATTAATTTCTTCTTTTCTTGTGAAATTGCGCTAAATTTTACCCTTGTAAATTTTTATCCTCAAGCTATTAACACAATTTTTCAGCAATTCTAACACTCTCCATTGCATCTTTTGCATAATAATCTGCTTCAACAAATTCTGCCAAATCAGGAGTAAGTACCGCCCCTCCTACAATAACTTTTACCTCTGGACAGGCTACTTTTAAAGCAGCAATGGTTTCCTTCATACTTCCTACCGTTGTGGTCATCAGTGCACTTAGTCCTACAATTCTTATATCATGCTTTTTCACCGCTTCAATTACCTTTTCACTTGGTACATCCTTTCCAAGGTCGTACACCTCAAAATGATAATTTTCCATAATGACTTTAACGATATTTTTCCCAATATCATGGATATCACCGTAAACAGTTGCTAATGCCACTTTAGGTTTTTGGGCATGAATACTACTTTCTTCTTTTGTCATAGCTTGCTGAAGTACTTCAAAGGCTTTTTTAGCAGCTTCTGCAGACTTAATAAGTTGAGGTAAAAAAATCGTTTGTTCTTCATAAAGAGTCCCTACTTGATTAAGTGCAGGTACGATTTCTTCTTCTACAATTTCTAAAGCCTTTCGTTCTTTCAGCTTGCTTGTTGTAGCTTTTTTAGCTTCCTCCTTTAATCCTACAATAATAGCTTGTTTTAAATCCAGCTTTTCTACTTCTGGGTTCGCTCCGTTTGGCAAAATAGCTAGCTCATTCATTTGAGTGTTTTGAGTAATATAGGCTTTTGAATCTTTATCTTTACCTGTTAATACACGATAAGCACTAATAGTCTCTAGCATCCCTGTATCGCCAGGATTCATGATAGGCGCATCTAACCCCTGCATGAGAGCCATAGCTAACATTGTTTTATTAATAATAGGCCTATTGGGCAATCCAAAGGATACATTGCTCACACCAAGGACAGTTTTGACCCCTAATTCTTCCTTTACAAGCCTTACAGCTCTAAGTGTCTCTAATACTAAATCCTGCTGAGCAGATGCCGTTACAACTAAACAGTCGATTAAAATATCTTTTTTAGGAATACCTATTTCTCGTGCAGCCGTTACAATCCTTCTTGCTACCTCTAAACGTTCCTCAGCAGACTCTGGGATCCCTCTTTCATCTAAAGTAAGACCTAGTATGCAGGCTCCATATTTCTTAGCAATAGGCAAAATGGCTTCTAAGCTTTCTTTCTTCCCATTAACAGAATTTATAATAGGTTTCCCATTGTAAATACGTGTTGCCTCTTCTAATGCCTGTACATTAGAGGAGTCTATTTGAAGTGGAAGCTTCACCATAGACTGTATTTCTGTAACAGCCTTTTTAAGCATAGCTACCTCATCTATATCTGGAAGACCCATGTTTACATCCAGTAGATGTGCTCCTTGTTTTTCCTGCCCAATAGCTTCTTTAAGTATATAATCCATATCGTCATTTCGAAGAGCTTGTTGAAGAAGCTTTTTACCTGTTGGATTAAGACGCTCTCCTATGATTCGTACATCATCAAAATAAACGGCTTTCCCATGACTGCAAACCCCTGTTACTTCTTTATAGGTAGGTTCACTATAGGGCTCATTGCAAGTTGCCTCTATCGTTTCTCTAATATATGCATAGTCGGTTCCGCAGCATCCTCCTAATAAAGAAACACCCATTTCTGCAAATTCTTTCATGTACCTTGCAAATTCTTTTGGTGAAACATTATAATGAACCTGCCCATCCTTTATAACTGGAAGACCTGCATTAGGTTGAACAAGGATAGGAATAGATGCTTTTTCTACAATCTGCTGTACAATGGGCTTTAGTTCCTTAGGTCCTAAAGAACAGTTTACACCTACGGCTGCGACACCTAAGGCCTCTAGTGTAAGAATCATACTCTCTACACTTGTACCAAAAAAAGTTCGGCCATTTTCCTCAAAACTCATGGTACAAAAAATAGGTAAGTCACAATTCTCTTTAGCTGCTAATACACCTGCTTTAAGCTCATACAAATCTGTAAAGGTCTCAAAGAGGATAACATCACAGCCAGCCTTTGCTCCTGCCACTACTTGCTCTTTGAAAATATCATAGATTTCTTCAAAGCTTGTATCGCCTATTGGTTCAAGCACCTTCCCACTAGAGCCAATATCTAAGGCAATATATCTATTTTTATAACCTTTTCTAGCTTCTTTAGCAATCTCTACTGCCTTTTCTATCATACCCTCGACTGTATAAGGTGTCTTATTCAGCTTATAGCGATTTGCCCCAAAGGTATTCGTTGTAATAAAGTCAGCTCCTGCCTCTAAGTATTCTCTATGAATCTCCTCTATTACTTCTGGTCTTGTATAATTATAGCTTTCAGGTAGCTCCCCTAGCTTTACTCCTTTACTTTGAAGGACTGTTCCCATTCCACCATCTAAATAGAGACGTTTTTTCCCTAATATATCATAAACCACACTTTTCACCTCTTCTTCTATATATGCAGCTTCTTACTAAACTACAAGTACTGCAAGTTTTTTCTCGTTTTTCTTTTTGATTTGAAATGCCTATAAAGGCTGTAATGGATTTAGTAGGCAGAAGCATCTGGGTTTTCGTTAGCGATAGCCCAATATGCCTCCCTGCATTCAAAATAGCTAAAAGATCACCTTGACATGCTAAAGGTACATCCCCATAACCAGGGCTAAAACGCTTAGTTAAGAACTGTCCTTCTCCCAAGCTTTCTATCCTATCTTGTTCCCATTCATCACATAACTTATCCACCCAAACTGAAGCACATGCATCTAGTACCAACGCGTCTAGCATATCTAGCTTCTGTTTAAGGCGAATTTGTCTATCTACTTCTTGTCCTAAGGTAGCTGCTAATATATATACTTTCTCACAATGCATAAAAAGCTTATATAAGTCTTTACTTTCTAGCATCAACGTTGTCCCCTCAAAGCCTATTTTATTTTCTTGCCTAATAAGCATGAATTCTTTACTAATAAGCTTGGGACTCGCTAACTTTTCTAAAAACTTATAGGTTGCATCAACTTTGCTCACTATTTCTTCGTTTTCTTGATTAAGAGGAATGCCTATGTAACGTAAGGCTTCCCTCATCATTTGTCTTGTTATTTCCATATAGCATCCTTTTTAATAAATCCTTTTTAATCTTTTTTTAAAACAGATACAAAGGGATTATCCTTTATATAAAAGCGCCACTCTACTTCTGCATACTCCTCAGCATAGGGAATATTAATGCGTTTATCTGCTACCCTTTCAGTAATAGGTGGTGCATCTGCTACCCATATGGCACCTTTTTGAGTAACAGCTGTCTCATTTAAACTCCTATCAATTTGTAGCGCTTTACAAAGCTTTCCAGGTCCATTCGTAAGTTCTATTCTTTTTTTAGATTGAATAGGTCTATTTATTTTTGCAAAGCATTCGGATTCTTCACCTATAGGTTCTATCGCTCTTATTAATACAGCATGAGGTATCCCCTCATCACCTGCCACTAAATTTAAGCAATTATACATCCCATAAATAAGATAAATGTAAGTAATACCACCTGCTTTAAAAATAGGTTTCGTACGTGGGGTAGGTATGCCTCCATACGTATGGGCACCTTTATCCTCTGGCCCTCTATATGCTTCTGTCTCTACTATTTTAAATGGATAAGCCTTTTGGTCTATTTCTCTTACTAGTATTTTACCTAAAAGTGCTTTAGCTACTACTAGGCCATCTTGCAGATAAAAAGCTTGCTCTAATGGTTTCATATTTGATCACCTTTATACCTTAGATTATTCTTCCTTTAATACAATAAACCTTCTTGCACTTTTTCCTAACTTGATTTCCTGATAAAGAGCATTGACTTCTGCTCCTATCAGTAAGAGCATACAACTAGCATATAGCCAAATCAGAAGTATAAATATACTTCCTATACTACCATAAAGTTGATTATATTTACTATAATTATCTATATAAACCGAGAAAAATAGCGTGAATACATACCAACCTAAAGCTGCAACTAACGTACCTGGCCACACATTTTTATATTTTGTATACTTACGAGGAACAAAGGTATAGATAATATAAAGGACAACCAAAAGTGCTATAGGAGTCATGATCAACCTTCCTAAATTCCAAAGAGGCATAAAAATACCTGTGTTTATATCTAAGCCACGAATAATATACCTTCCCACACGGTCTCCAAATACCATCCCCACCATCATCACAATGATTAGTAAAGCTAACATGATAGTATAAACAACGCCACTTAAACGTGCTAACCAAAAAGGCCTTACGTATTTAGAATTATAGGCTAAATGAATCCCTCTAATCATGGCATTAACTGCTGTTCCTCCTGACCACAAAGAAATAAGCACACCTACAGATAAAAGAGTCGTACTTCTATAGCTTATAAAGCGCTCTACTGTATTTTCAATAAAAGGTACTAAAGAAGCTGGAACGACCTTTGATAGGTTACTTAGAAATAACTCCGTAGGTATTTGTGTATAACTTAGCAATGTGAGTATAAAAATTAAAAACGGAAAAAATGCTAATATCCAATAATAGGCAATCTGAGCACTTGTAGCTGCTATATTATGTGATGAATATCTTTTCCAAAGTCTTTTGGTAAATAACCCTAATTTATTAATCATAGGCTCTCCCTTCTTTTACTCTACCTTATTTTATATTCTCCCTCTTTTTTACATAGACATACTTTAATGAAAAAAATCACTGATTCCTTTTCACGAAAAATAAAGCTTGTATACCTTAGGTATACAAGCTTTATTTTTTACTAGCTGTCATTGAAGTTACTTTATCCTTTGCTTTAGCAAATATCCCTTTTTTCTTTGCTTCTGGCAATTTTCCTGAAAGGACATTTACAATAAGTATTCCAGCAAGTTCTACTTTAATTTGCTTTTTAGTAGGAATACTGTTGTAAATACGTTCATCACACATAAGTGTTTGGATTTGTGGCCCGATTTTGGCAATAACAACTGGCATCTTACGCTTTCTATAAAGCTTAGGAAGGCTGTCCTTCACTTGCTTAGGAAGCTTTAGATTATCTACTTTGTCTTTCTTCTTATCTATAACAAATAGAGTTGCCGCTTGTTTATTTTGGTTAATAAGCTCTTGCTGACTGTCGTACTTAGCTTGTAATTTTCTTCCCCAAAAATAGAGACCTACTAATATGGCAGCAATTACTGCTAGCACAATCCAAAATATTGTCCAATTCACTGATTTTACCCTCCTTAAAGTGTCATGCACTCAACTTAGATAAGTATAGCATACCCAAAGTTATAAGACAATGTGTTAATAATTTTTCTTATATAATATAATACTAAGTGAAAGATACTCTTTTAAGGTGGTGTAAAATGCTACATATGCTCTCTTTGAAATATACGTGGCTTAATATTTTTCTATACATTAACATACTTATTGCACTTTCTTTTATTTTCTTTTCTAGGAAACCCCCTACCACAACCTGGGCTTGGATTATGATTATGCTTTTTATTCCTCTATTTGGCTTTATCCTTTATCTTTTTTTTGGTCAAGATCTTCGCAAGCGTAAAACCTTTAGCATAAAAGAAGAAAAAGATCGCTTTTCTGCTTTAATGGAACGTCAAAACAGCTCGCTTTTGCATTATCTGGAAGCCTATGATAATCCCCTTATACATCATTATGAAAGCTTAATTAGGCTCAATCTCTCTGCTCATGAAGCTATTTATACGGAAGATAATACGATTAAAATCCTCACAGATGGAAAAATTTTATTTGAAGATTTTTTTGAAAACATCAAAAATGCTAAAAAATACATTCATATTGAATCTTACATTATCCGTGACGATCATCTTGGTCAAGAATTTAAACGCTTACTCATTAGTAAAGCCCAAGAAGGCATTGAAATTTTCATTTTATATGACGATATGGGGTGTTTAACTACTCCTAAAAAATATTTTTATGAGTTACGCCAAGCTGGTATTAAAGTAGCTTGCTTTTTCCCCTCTCTTATTCCTTTTATCAAACTACGAGTTAATTATCGTAATCATCGTAAAATATGTGTTATTGATGGTTCTCTTGCCTATTTAGGTGGTTTTAATATAGGTGATGAATACCTGGGACTTAATAAAAAATTAGGTTATTGGCGTGATACGCATCTTAAAATAACAGGCAGTAGTGTACGCTTTATTAATTTACAATTTTTATTAGATCGTCGTTTTGCCATTAATGAAAATCTTGCCCTAGATCATTACATCCCTCTTGATACCCATAGGCAGCAAGGTACTGTAGGGATACAGATTGTATCAAGTGGTCCTGACTCTAGGTACTCTAGCGTCAGAAATGGTTATATTCAAATGATTCATGCTGCTAAAAAGTCTGTTTTTATTCAGACCCCTTATTTCATACCTGATGAAGCTGTTCTTACAGCACTTAAATTAGCTGCCCTTTCAGGCATTGATGTACGTATAATGATTCCTAATAAACCTGATCACATGATTGTTTACTGGGCTACCTATGCTCATATTGGTGAAGTTCTAAGCTGTGGGGTACGTTGTTATACTTATGAAAAAGGTTTTCTCCACGCCAAAACAATTATAGTAGATAATACCATTGCCTCTGTAGGAACAGCTAATTTTGATGTGCGTAGCTTTAAACTGAACTTTGAAATCAATGCCTTTATCTATGACTTTGAAACAGCTAACGAACTTACCAATGTTTTCTTAGAAGATTTAAAAGATTGCAAAGAAATTACTCCTAAGCTTTATAGCCAGCGTCCCGCCCTTGTTCATTTCAAAGAATCTATCTCCAGGCTCCTTTCACCTATCCTATAACCTTGATCTAAAAAAAGTAGGCGTATCTTACTCAATACGCCTACTTTTTTAGGAACCAATAACAATTTCTCCCTCTGTCCTTCGAATGGTGCAATGTACCTGACTATCATCTATATATTTAATCGTACTTCCTATTGTTACCTTCACCCCTGGATGAATGGTATCACTGATTTTAATCATACCATCTTGTACATCTCTTAAAGTATTAGCAAGTTCTCTGTATTCATGTTGTAAAGCTTCAACTGTTTCTTTAAGTGGTCCTTGTGCATCCAATAATTTCCTTAGCATAGCCTGTTTTTGTGGGTCTAAGCTAGCTTGTGATTTAAGGCAAAGGAACTGTATACTCTTTTCAATTTTTCGAAGATTAGAATTTTCCTCAGCTATTTGCTTTTCAAGTGCCTTGAATTTTTCATATGTACTAGGAGGCACTCCAATCTGTACACAGGTTACTGTGCCCATAGGTGATCCAATATTTCTTGCTAGAATAAGGGAGGTAGCTGAAACACTTCCACCTACTATGAGTCCTTTACCACTCTCTACTTTTATCATATTTCCTGCAGACACGTTAGAATGCATAATAGCTTCTGTAATAACGTCTCCACCTGCTTCTACAGTTGTATTTTGTATAAACTTAGCAATAATATTGCCACCTGCAACAAGCTTCCCTTTATTGCCACCTTGAATACCATAGCTTAAAAAGATATCGCCACCCGCCATAATGGTGGCCTCCTCTACAGAACCTTTTACCTCCACAGAACCTACTGCTTTAATAGTAAAACCAGACTTTACACTGCCAGTAATAATGACATTTCCTAAAAAGTCAATATTTCCAGTACCACTATCTAAATCCCCATTCAAAGTGTAAACTGTATTGACATAAACATTATGTCCATCGTATTCAAGCTTACCATCTACAGAAGCATATAAGCTTAGTCCATCTTCTGAAGCATGCGTATTTTTCCCTTTTGGTAATCTGGCTTCTTTACCCTTTTTTGCTTTAATAGTCTGCCCTAGTACATTAAAACCATTTTTGCCCATGGTAGCCATTGTTTTGGTCGCTAATAAGTCTCCCGTCTTAACATTTCTAACAGCACTTAACTCTCTAAAGTCTACTGTTCCATCTTCCTTTTCCTTTGGTCTAAGATGCTTGATTTCTTCTTTGTCAAAATTCAATTTTAACACACCATCTTTACCGTCTTCTGCTTGCTCACCTTTTGCAATAATATACTTATAGCGATATTTCTTACTCTTTACTAACTCTGCTATAACATCTTCTAGAATGCCACTTACAATACCTTTTTTTTGCAGTTCCTTCTTAATATCATGAACAGATAAGACTTTTCCCCCATTGAGAGGTTCTTGAAATTCAATAACTCCTAACATTCTATCCCTAGATATTTCTAATACTACAGTTTCATTGACTACTTGAAGCTCTTCTCGTAAATTTCCCATAATCCTCTTCCTCCCCCATTCTATTTTTATAGCACAGTTATTTCATTTAAAAGTTCTACAACAATAGCGTGTACATAATGCGGTAAATTTCGTCTCTCTTCTTCTTTTAATTGGTCTATATAAATAGGTTTGCCTATATTCATATAAGCAGTTGTTTGTTTAATACTTTTACTCGCTTCTAATATTTTATAGGTATCTTGAAGAGCAATAGGGATAATGGGAACATTTGTTTTAGTTGCTAATTTAAAGCTTCCTTCTTTAAAATCTTTCATTTCAGGCGCATAGGTTCTAGTTCCCTCTGGAAAGATAATGACCGATTGACCTTTTTTGAGCTCTTCTATGCCTTTTAAAATGGCTTTTAAAGATTGCCTAGGGTCTTCTCTATCTATATAGATACTTCCCATGTCCTCAAACCATTTTCCAACAAGAGGCATTTTTGAAACTTCCTTTTTACCAATAAATATACCTGGTTCTTTAAGAATGCTCATTAAAATGACAATATCAAATACACTTTTATGATTAGCTACATATAAAACTGGACCACTCTCTGGTAAATTCTCTTCCCCCTTTACCTCTAGCCTTGTTCCAGCCGCTTTAAGCATATCTTTACTCATTGCTTTAGCCATCTTAAAAATCTCTTGTCTACTCCCATATGCTTCATGCTTAGCATTGCCATAGGTATATTCTTTTCTCTTTAATACGGTTCTAAACTGATGCCATACCATGGTACTTACTACTCCAACACTTCTTAGCATAGAACCCCCCCTTAGTCCTTTTTATAGTCTTCTAGCATTTTTTGTCTTAATTCATAGAGTTTATCGGATAATACAACTGGCATAATTTGAGGATTAATAAGCCTTTTGTACTCATCCCACAATGTTTCTAGTTCTGTGTGTGCATAGGTCTTAATTTCTTTTACTGTTTTGTTTTGATAAACCTTTTTCCCTTGCCTATAAATAGGAACTAAAAGCTCTCTAAGCACAAAGGTATGGGGTTTAAGCTTCATTTTTTTCCATCTTGCTTTTGTCTCTAATAACGTTAAAGGCTCTTCTTCTTTAAAAACTTCTCCTTCTAATGCTAAAATATCTGCAAGCATCTTATAAGTTTTCTTGTCGTAAACTCTGACAATCTTTTTAATACCAGGATTTGTTACTTTTTCTGGATTATCCGATATCTTTATTTTAGGAATGACTGTACCATCCTTACTTATTTCAGCTGCTAGCTTATAAATGCCCCCAAAGGACGGACAGTCTGAGGATGTAATCATATTGGTTCCTACCCCCCAAAGGCTAATTTTAGCCCCCTGTCTTTTAAGGTCTGCAATTAAGAGTTCATCTAAGTCACAAGAAGCACTAATAATAGCATCCGTATGTCCTGCCTCATCTAGCATCATTCTTGCTCTTTTAGAAAGATAGGCAAGGTCTCCACTATCCAGGCGAATACCATAAGAAGCAGATTTTATACCTGCAGCTTTCATTTCATCAAACACTTTAATGGCATTAGGCACACCTGACTCTAAAGTATCGTAGGTGTCCACAAGTAAAATACATTTGTCTGGGAATAACTTAGCATAGGCTCTAAATGCTTCAATCTCTTCTTCAAAACTCATTACCCAGCTGTGTGCATGGGTACCTGCTATAGGTACATCAAAGAGTTTACCTGTCAGCACATTAGAAGTTGCCGTGCAGCCTCCTATAATGGCAGCCCTAGCACCATACACACCTGCATCTGGTCCTTGTGCTCTGCGAAGCCCAAACTCTAAAACAGCATCTCCTTCAGCAGCTCTTACCACACGAGCTGCCTTAGTCGCAATCAAACTTTGATGATTAATAATTGTAAGAAGTGCTGTTTCTACAAACTGTGCTTCTAAGATAGGTGCTTTAACCCGCATAAGTGGCTCACCTGGAAAAACAACCGTTCCTTCTTCTATCGCATCAATATCTCCCGTAAATTTAAAGTTTGCTAAATAATCTAAAAAACTTCTATTAAATAATTTAAGACTTTCTAAATAAGTTATATCTTCCTCATTAAAATGTAGATTTTCAATATACTCTATAGCTTGCTCAAGACCTGCACAAATAGCGTAGCCATTTTTAGAAGGATTATTTCTATAAAAAAGATCAAATACTACTTCGTGATTATTTACATCATTTTCATAATAACCTTGCATCATGGTAAGTTGATACAAATCAGTTAATAAGGTTAAGTTTCTTTCACTCATCTTGCGTATCTCCTATTTACTTTGACGTCAGCTCTACTTTGTATTATAGTAATACTGTTTAATATATTATAACATAATTCACTATTACTAGGTGTGAAATCCTAAAAATTGATAAATAGAAATTTTATATTCTGCATTTTATTACTAAAGAGGTGTTTCTTGTGTTAAAAAATAAAAATCAATCCCAAATTCTTGTTATAACTACATGTATAGCTATTTTCTGTAATTTATTATGGGGAACACCTTTCCCTGTTCTTAAGATACTCTATGCCCAAATGCATATCCAAAGTAGTGATTTAGGTGGAAATATCACCCTTATTAGCCTACGCTTTATCCTTGCAGCATTATTCCTTTTTCTGTTTGCAATTTTTACCAAAGCCCCACTCTTTCACTTAACTAAAAAGCAATGGCTCCTTGTAGCCACATTAGGCCTATTTAGCACAACTCTTCAATACTTCTTTTTTAATATTGGTGTAAACAATACAAGTGGTATAAAAGCTTCCATTCTAGGACAAGTAGGCATTTTCTTCTCTGTTATTTTAGCTCATTTTATTTATGAAGATGACAAGCTGAATGTTAAAAAAATTATCGGACTTGCTTTAGGTTTCCTTGGCCTCGTTTTAATCAACTTAGATAAGAGCACAGAAGGGATGCTTCATTTCAAACTATTAGGTGAAGGCTTCATGCTATTTTCTGGACTTGTGGGTAGCTTGGCTCTATTTACTGCTAAACGTATTGGCAAGGAACTCCCTTCTATCGTTTATACCACTTGGCAAATGCTTATCGGCTCTATCCTTCTTTTTGTAGTAGGATACTTGATGGGTGGCAGGGTTACTGAGCTTCACTTTACCCCCTTTAGCCTTATTCTTTTAGTTTATCTTGCACTCCTCTCAAGCGTAGCTTTTTGTCTATGGTACTCTATCCTGCAATTCAGAAAGGTGGGTGAAATCGCACTCTATAAATTTATTGTACCTGTAAGTGGAACCATCCTTACTGCCCTTCTTATTCCTAATGAGCACCTTCTTCCTATTCATATCGTTGCCCTTTTGCTTGTAGCCTTAGGAATTATTAGTGTTAACCGTAAAAAAGGTTGATTTTTCTCCTTTACAAACCTGCATTTTAAATTTATAATGTTACTATTGATTTTTATATATTTTAAACACAATGAAAAGGACTAGTACTATTTTTGAAGCGGCGAAGCGAGTGGGGTTGGTGTAAGCCCATACGATAGAAAATAGGAAAAATCACCTTGGAGTGGCAGACCGAACCTCGATCTTTGATGAGTGTAGGCTCTGACGGTTTCCTCCCGTTACCATAAGGAAAGGTATAACGAGTGGTCTTATAGAAGGCAAATCAGGTGGTACCGCGGAAGATGACTTTATGATGTTCTTTCGTCCTGTTGATGGATGAAGGAGCTTTTTTAATGCTCTAAAATCCAAAACTATCCATTTTATTTATAGAATCTATTTAGGAGGATGACTATGTACAAAAAAGTTGACACTGCCCTTAACTTTGTAGACAGAGAACTTGAAGTCTTAGAGTTTTGGAAAAAACACAATGTATTTGAAGAATCAATTCAAGCAAGAGAAGGTGGCCCTGTATTTACCTTTTACGACGGCCCTCCAACAGCCAATGGTAAACCTCATATCGGTCATATCTTAACACGTACAGTGAAAGATATTATGCCACGTTATAAAACGATGAAAGGCTACAAAGTGCTTCGTAAAGCAGGTTGGGATACCCACGGTCTTCCAGTAGAACTTGAAGTAGAGAAGCTTCTTGGCATTAGTGGTAAGCCACAAATTGAGGATTACGGTATTGAACCTTTCATTGAAAAATGTAAGGAAAGTGTTTGGAAGTACCAAAATGAATGGGAAAAGATGTCTGACCGTGTAGGTTATTGGGTAGACATGGAAAACCCTTATGTAACTTATGATAATAACTATATTGAATCCGTATGGTGGTCACTTAAAGAGATTTGGAACAAGGATCTTATCTATAAAGGTCATAAAATCGTGCCTTACTGCCCTCGTTGTGGCACCTCCCTTTCTTCACACGAAGTTGCTCAAGGCTATAAGGACATTAAAGATCAAACAGCAACTTGTCGTTTCAAAGTAGTGGGTGAAGAAAATACTTACCTTTTAGCTTGGACAACTACTCCATGGACACTTCCATCTAACGTAGCTCTTTGTGTGAACCCAGAGCACACCTATGTGAGAGTAAACTTTGAAGGTAACACTTACATCTTAGCCGAAGCTTTAGTAGCCTCTGTGCTTGGTCAAGAAGGTGTAGAAATAACTTCTAAATTTTTAGGCAAAGAGCTTTGTGGTATGGTATATGAGCCACTCTTTACTTCTGCAAAAATAGATAAAAAAGCCTTCTTTGTAGTAGCAGATAACTATGTAACCCTTACAGATGGTACAGGTATCGTACACATTGCCCCTGCTTTTGGTGAAGATGACGCAAGAGTGGGACGCACAAATAATCTTCCATTCGTGCAACTTGTTAACGAACAGGGTTATTTCACCGAAGAGTTTCTAGCAGACTTTCCTCAGCTTAAGGATGTCTTTGTAAAAAATGCAGACCCAGAAATCCTTAACTATCTAAAGATGCAAGGTACACTTCTTAAGGCGACTCCTCATACCCATAGCTACCCACACTGTTGGAGATGTGATACCCCTCTTCTTTATTATGCCCGCGATACTTGGTTCATTGAAATGACAAAGGTACGTGACAAGCTCGTAGCCAATAATAATACGGTTAACTGGATGCCCCCATCTATTGGTGAAGGACGTTTTGGCAACTTCCTTGAGGGTGTTATTGACTGGGGTCTTTCTCGTTCACGATACTGGGGAACACCTCTACCTATTTGGGAATGTAAATGTGGTCATCGCCATATGATTGGAAGCATTGAAGAACTTAAAGCAATGAGTTCTGACTGCCCAGATAACATCGAGCTTCATAAACCCTACATTGATAATGTGCATCTTAATTGTCCAAAATGTAACAATGCGATGACTAGAGTAGGTGACGTTATTGATTGTTGGTATGATAGTGGTTCCATGCCATTTGCACAACTTCACTATCCATTTGAAAATAAAGAGCTATTTGAAGAAAACTTCCCAGCTGACTTTATCTCAGAAGCTGTTGACCAAACACGTGGTTGGTTCTATACTTTAATGGCTATTTCTACACTTATTTTTGATAAAGCTCCTTACAAAAATGTTATCGTTCTTGGTCACGTTGGTGACAAAGACGGTGTGAAGATGAGTAAGCACAAAGGCAACGTAGTAGACCCTTGGTCTGTTCTTGATGTACAAGGTGCTGACGCCGTACGTTGGTACTTCTACTCAGCTTCTGCGCCATGGCTTCCAAGTAGATTTGCTGGTGAAAATGTCAGTGAATCACAACGTAAATTTATGGGTACCTTCTGGAATACCTATGCTTTCTATGTGCTTTATGCCAATATTGACGCATTCGACCCAACCAAGTACGAGCTTAAATACGATACTCTTAATAGGATGGATAAATGGATACTTTCAAGACTTCATACTCTTGTCAAATCAGTAGATGAAGACCTTGAAAACTACCGTATCTTTGAAGCTGCTCGTGATATGCAAGACTTCATTGATGACGTATCTAACTGGTATGTACGCCGCTCACGTGAACGTTTCTGGCAAAGTGACATGCCACAAGATAAGATTAATGCTTACAAGACACTTCATACAGTCCTTGTAACACTTGCTAAGCTTGCAGCACCTTTTACCCCATTTATGGCAGAGCAAATTTATCAAAACCTTGTTAAATCAGTAGATGAAAAAGCTCCAACAAGTGTTCACCTCTGTGACTTCCC
Organism: Sporanaerobium hydrogeniformans; assembly: GCF_002735925.1. Classification (GTDB taxonomy): domain Bacteria; phylum Bacillota; class Clostridia; order Lachnospirales; family Cellulosilyticaceae; genus Sporanaerobium; species Sporanaerobium hydrogeniformans. The sequence goes on from NZ_PEDL01000017.1 coordinate 57,728, forward strand.
TGTATGTGAAGAAGCCATGATTAATAAAGAACTCGAAAAACACATGAATGAAGTCCTTGAAATCGTAGTACTCGGACGTAGCTGCCGTAATGAAAGTGGTATCAAAAACCGCCAACCAATCGGTACACTTTATGTAGGTGCTACAGAAGTTCTCCCACAAGCATTTATTGAAATTGTAGCAGAAGAATTAAATGTGAAGCATGTAGAGTTCACTACAGAAGCTGCTGACTATATTTCTTATAGCTTCAAACCACAAATGCGTACGCTTGGACCAAAATACGGTAAAATGCTAAACAGCATTAGAACTGCTCTTTCTGAGCTTGATGGAACAGCTGCTATGGCTGAGCTTAATGAAACAGGCATTCTTAAACTAGCTATTGAAGGTTCTGAAATCGAACTTACTAAAGAAGACCTCCTCATTAGTACAGCTCAAAAAGAAGGTTATGTAGCTGCTGCTGATAAAGGTTATACAGTTGTTATCGATACCAACCTTACAGAAGAACTCCTTGAAGAAGGTTTCGTCCGTGAAATCATCTCTAAAATTCAAACTATGCGAAAAGAAGCTGACTTCGAAGTTCAAGACCACATCCATATCGCCTATACAGGCAGCGAAAAGGTTGCTCGCATTTTATCTAAAAATGCTGCTTACATCGCTTCTGAAGTTTTGGCTAATGGTGTAACCGAAGGCACTCTTGATGGCTATACAAAAGATTGGAAGATTAACGGCGAAGCTGTTACCTTCACAGTCCAAAAAGCTTAATTTAAAAACAAAAAACCAACCCTCTTAAAAAATGGTTGGTTTTTCTTGTAGTCTTCTTTATTTTTTAGTAAAATAATAACAATAAAATTTAGAACATTCTAAAGGAGGCTCATAATGAAAATCGAACAACGTATGGATGAATTCCAAAAGGTCGCAACTACAAAGGAAGGTACCCCTGTAGAAGAACGGATGGATGAATTTCATAAACCACAACCTTCAAAGACAGCCAAAACTCCTCTGCCAAGTAAAGCTACTTCTGAGCTCCCTTATGGTTTAAAAGCGCATAAGCCCTGTCTCTTCTGTTCAGGAACCTTAGAGCTTCAAGAAGTAAGAGCTTCTGAGGCTCTTTACCTTTGCTCCAACTGTCAAAGAGAGATCACCTTTCCTATTACTTAGAGTAGGACTCTAGCGCATTAGGAGGTTAATAAAAAGGGACGATATAGAATCGTCCCCTACAGATAGATTTATAAAGGGCTAGTATATACTAGCCCCTTTGTTTTTAGAATAACTTCTTTTTCATCATAAAGATGGTAAGTATCGCGGTTAATACAATAGATATAATAAGGATATAGAGAAAGGCCATAGGGTTGTTTTGAAGCGGAACATCTACGTTCATCCCCCATAAGCTAGCAATCATAGTAGGTATAGAAAGGACAATCGTAATAGATGTAAGTGTCTTCATTACAATATTTAAGTTATTTGAAATAACAGATGCAAAGGCATCCATTGTCCCACTTAATATGTTGCTGTAGATATTAGCCATCTCGATAGCCTGTTTGTTTTCGATAATAACGTCTTCTAGTAAATCTTCATCTTCTGGGTACTGTTTAATAGCTTCCATGCGCATCATCTTTTCCAGTACAATTTCATTAGCACGAAGTGAGGTTGTAAAATAAACCAAACTCTTCTCTAGATCTAAAAGCTGGATAAGCTCTTTATTTTTCATAGATTTATGAAGCTCTTGTTCAATCTTATGACTCATACGATCAATGTAGCGTAAGTACTGTAAATAGGAAGAAGCATTTTTATACAAGAGTTGTAAAATAAAACGCGTTTTCTTAAAGGTAAAAAACCCTTTGATTTTGCCTGAACTAAAGTCCTCTAAAATTTGTACATTTTTAAGACAGGCTGTAATAATAAATTTATCTCCCACAATAATACTCATAGGAATAGTTGCATATTCCCCAGCACCTTCTTCTGATTCTTTAATGGGTACGTCCACAATGATCACTGTACAGTTATCATCTACTTCAATACGTGCACGTTCTTCCTCATCCAGTGCAGATAAAATATGGTTCACTTCGATGTTAAATACTGAGGATACTTCATTGATTTCTTGGGGGGTAGGATTGATTAAGTTAATCCATGCTCCCTCTTCAAAGACATCTATTTGTTTAAGTCCCGTTTCAAATGTTTTATAAATCTTTTTCATTTTACACATCCTTTGCCCTTACTCTAATTTACCACAAAGGATGGCACACAAATAAAGCTATCAAAAGCAATAAATTAGAGTGTAGATTATTTTATTCAATTTCATTCTGCTACGCCTATAACTCGGTCCGACGTCCATTAATGGTCACACACTCCTTTTTATTATGATATTTTACTTTACTTTTTATCAATTTTATCTATCCTTTCTAATACTATTTTATTCTATTATGTATGTCAAGCAAATTAACACTGACTTTATACTTTATTTATACAAAAAGGTGGCTAAGTGCCACCTTTTTGTATTTTAATAAATTTTTCCTGCTTTTGCCTTACCTGTTTTTGCTTTACCTTGTATTTCTGGGACAGGTGTCTCACTATTTTTAGAAAAATGTGCCTTTGAATTGCTTTCTGTTCCATGAGGTTCATTAACATCAGGTCTTTTCATCCCTGCTTTTGCCATTTTTTCACCAACCTTCTGATTAGATCTTTTATTTATTTTGTCACACTTTTTAATTTTTATGCTTGTATTTTTTTACATTTGTAACATTTTTAGACTTAACCTCATATACTATTAGTAGACTATTTTTATGAGCATAAAAGGAGGGCTGCCATGAAAAATGAATACAATTACTCCATCCTCTCACTTGTCGTTTTACTTCTTGGATTAATAGCTTGCATCCTATGTCTTTTATTTCCTCATCTCACTGTTGAGGCCCAAAGTGTCCTTATCATTTTTGGTATTTGCTTTATTACTATTGGAATTTCTTCCTATACAAGTCATCATAAAAAATATATAAAAATGAGTTGTTTAAAAAATGGAACTGTTCCTATACTTGGTCACTGGCACTATGCACCTCATAGTTCTCCCCTCATTAATGAACTCATTAAAGAGAAAAAAGTAACTGCGATCTATACTACTGTTCTTACTCTCTTTTTAGCATTTACTTTTGCCTTTATCATCTATCTTACCAATGAAGCCTATTCCATCCCTTTAAGCATTGCTCTATCTGCTTTAAGCTTACTTGCAAGTATTGCTCTATTTATTTTCTTGCCTCGCTACTACGATACCTTACTTAACCAACCTGCTGAAGTCATTTTTGGTGAGGATTGCTTTTGCTTCTTAGATGAATTGTTTTGCTTACAAAAATCTATCTATTTACTTGGAGATGTGCGTATTGATTACAGTGACGAATGTTCACTTCAATTCCTATATGGTTCACCAGAAGTAACACCTACTCCCTCTTACCAAATTAGTATTCCTATTCCTCCTAAAGAAATGGAAACTGCCCAGAGTATTCAGTCCTATTATCTTGATCTCATTACTTGGATACCCCCTGAAAACTAAGTAACCCTCTCAAAAAGTCATCAAAAGAGGTGGAACCTATCCCCCCTTCTTAGGTTCCACCTCTCTTTTTTATGCCTTTTAGGCAGGACTACCTCTTAATGCTTTTTAAGTGCCTCTATAAAAAATCCCTGATGCTTCCCTAAAATTCTCATTGAGTTTATAACTGCTAAAAGGGAAACACCTACATCTGCAAAAACTGCAAGCCACATATTAGCAATACCTATAAGCCCTAACAGAAGTATCAGCACTTTAATGCCTAATGCAAAAATAATATTTTGCGTTACAACCCTTCTGGTTCTCTTAGCTACATCTAGTACATCGCCTATAGAACTAAGGCTATCTGTCATAAGCACCACATCAGCTGCTTCAATAGCTGCATCTGAACCAACGCCTCCCATGGCAATCCCAATATCTGCTCTAGCTAAAACCGGAGCATCATTTATACCATCTCCTACAAAGGCTACCTTTCCTTCCTCAAGCTCCTTTTCTAAGTGCCTTACCTTATCTTGTGGTAAAAGTCCTGCATACACCTTATCTACGCCTACTTGCTTACCAATGTATTCTGCAAACTCCTTCCTGTCCCCTGTTAGCATAATAATTTTTTTAATGCCTCTTGCTTTTAAAGCTTTAATAGCCTTCTCGCTATCTTCTTTTACTTGATCTGCTACAATAATACAACCTAGATAACGTCCATTTTTTGCTACATGGACTCTTGAACCTAATTCATTGGTGTCCATAACAGACAAGTTATGAGCTTTCATAAGCTTTTCATTTCCTACTAGTAAACTTTCTCCTTTTACTTTACCAACTAAACCTTGGCCACTTACTTCTTCATAATCGCTCACTTTAAGCCCTTCAAGTTTTTCTTTACCATAAGCTTTAACAATAGACCTTGCAATAGGATGATTAGAAAGACTCTCTAGCTGTGCAGCTAATCGTAAAATTTCTTCTTCACTACCTTCCTTTACTAAAATATGTGTCACATCAAAGCTTCCTTTGGTAATGGTCCCTGTCTTATCTAACACAATGGTATCAATAGCATTTAACTCTTCTAAATAGTTACTTCCCTTTACAAGCACACCTTGCTTAGATGCTGCCCCAATCCCTCCAAAAAAACCCAGAGGTACAGATACTACTAAGGCACAAGGACAAGAGATAACAAGAAATACGATACTTGTATAGACCCAATGCTCTATATCTCCTGTTATAATAGAAGGAATAATTGCTACAAGTAAAGCCCCTAGCACTACAAGAGGCGTATACCACTTTGCAAATTTCGTAATGAATTGCTCGGAGTGAGATTTTTTACTACTTGCACTTTGAATAAGTTCTAATATCTTAGATACTGTACTTGTTTCAAAGACTTCTGTTACTCTTACTTCAAGTAGACTATTTTGATTAATGGAACCACTTAATACCTGATCCCCCACTGTTACTTGAACAGGCAAAGATTCTCCTGTAAGCATAGAAGTATCTAGTGTCCCCATTCCTTTAATAACAATGCCATCTAGTGGTATCTTTTCTCCTGGCCTTACTTCAATGATTTCCTCTCTCTTTACTTCCTTAGGATGAACGGTAAGGACTTTTTCTCTTATAACTCGTGCAAAATCAGGACGAATATCCATCGCCTTTTCAATCTGTCTAGTAGAATAGTCTACAGCCCTACCTTGTAAGTATTCACCTATCTTATAAAAAATCATAACCGCAACTGCTTCTGGATATTCACCGATTATAAAGGCTGCCACTGTAGCTAAAGTCATTAAAAAGTTTTCATCTAGCATACGTCCCTTTAAAAGGTTTTTTATAGCTTGCCAAATAACATCATATCCAACAACTCCATACGCTACTATCATAAAAATATCTTGCTTTAAAACACTTCCTAATAAAAGGAGCGAGATACTTGCTACGAGTGAAATCAACTCTCTATGTATAGGAGAGTGACTGTGCTCTTGTGAGTCATCCTGCTCTAACGCTACTTGCTGTTTTCCTTTTGGATAGATAATCTCTACACCTCTCTCGATGTCATCAACAATCCCTTGGATATAACCCCTAAGCTCTTCTTTATCCACTTGCTGCCTTACCTCTAAAGTAAGCTTCTTTAACATGAAATTTAAGGTAACTGCTTCAAACTGATTGGATCCTCTTAGTTTTTCCTCTATCTTGTTAGCACAGTGTGCACAGTTTAAATTAAGAATTTCATATTCATATCTCATACGACTCCTCCTCATCCTAATACATATGAATGAATGTTCATATGTTATAATATATATCATATGTACCTCATTTAAAATTGTCAATACTTTTTTATGTTAAAGTACTTTATTTAAGTGTATAATCAAAGAGATTGAAATTAAGCTTTAGGAGGTTATTATGCTAGAAAAATTCACACAGGAACTCATTACATTTATCGATAAAAGTCCTTCTATGTTTCATACTGTTCAAACATTAGAAGAAACTTTAATAGAAAATGCTTTTAAATATTTAGAGCCTTCCATGCCCTGGAAGCTGCAAAAGGGAGGTAAATATTATACTACTTGTAACGGCTCTTCTCTTATTGCTTTTCGCGTGGATTCATTAACAATTGAAGAAGAAGGCTTTAAAATCATAGGTGCTCATGGTGATGTGCCTGGTTTTCGTATTAAACCTGAGCCTCAAATCACTACAGAAGGATATATTAAACTTAATACAGAAAGCTATGGTGGTCCTATTTTAAACACTTGGCTTGATAGACCCCTTTCTATTGCAGGGAGAGTATCTCTTAAAGGAGAGCATCCACTTCACCCCGTTACTAGGTTAGTTGATTTAAATAAACCCCTTTTAATCATCCCTAATTTAGCGATTCATATGAATCGTGAGGTCAATAATGGGGTTACTCTTAACAAACAAAAAGATACCCTTCCTCTTTTAACCTATACCAATGAGCCAGTAGAAGAAAACTTAATCCTCGAACTTGTTAGTAAAACACTTGATATTCCTAAGGAAACGATCCTTGATATGGAGCTTTTCCTCTATCCTTTTGAAAAAGGTATGAAGGTTGGCTTAAATGAAGAATTCATCTCTTCGAGTCGCCTTGATGATTTATCCATGGTTTATAGTGGACTTCAAGCTTTACTTACTAGTCAGTCTCAAACAGGTATTTCACTTTTTGCTTGTTTTGATAATGAAGAAATAGGAAGCCGTACCAAACAAGGTGCTGACTCTCCTCTTCTTATTCAAACCCTCGAGCGTATCTTGCTTGCTCTTGGTAAAAGCCGTGAAGAACTCTTTATGGCTCTTAGTAAATCCTTTATGATTTCTGCAGATGTGGCACACCTTACTCATCCAAACAGCCCGGAAAAATGTGATCCTACTCACCGCGTATTACCAGGTAAAGGACCCGCCATTAAAGTAAATGCTAACTTTAGCTATACAACAGATAGTGATTCTGCAAGTAGCTTTATGGCACTTTGTAAAGACCATGCTATCCCTTATCAAATCTTTGTCAATCGTTCAGACGAAAAAGGAGGTTCTACCATCGGTCCCGTAGCGACTTCCCACCTAGGTATACGTTCTGTAGATATTGGTACCCCTATGCTAGCTATGCATTCTGCACGAGAACTCATGGCTTCTATGGATGTGCTGCATACCTATCACGCACTTTTAGCTTTCTATAATCTCAATTAATACAAAAGGGATATCCTCCTTTTTAGAAAAATAATACTTTTAAATTTTGAATTGTTATTTTTTTATTGTATAATAATTTTAATTGTTATAATTTTAGAATTTTTTAATCATTTCTACAGGGAGGTATCCTATGTCTTATTCATTTAATAAAAGTAAATTCAAAGAAGAAATACTCGACCATGTTAGAAACTTTTCTCGTAAAACTTTAGAGGATTGCTCGCTTCAAGAGCTCTATCAAGCAGTAGCTTTTGCTGTAAGAGATATCATTACTGACCACTGGATTGCAACGCAAAGAGCTTACAATCAAAAAACTCCTAAAACACTCTATTACTTATCTATGGAATTCCTAATCGGTCGCGCCCTAGGTAATAACCTTGTCAATATGGGCATTATGGAGGAGGTTCAGGAGGTTCTTGATGAACTGAATATCAAAATTAATTTAGCTGCTATCGAAGAGCAAGAACCTGATGCAGGCCTTGGAAATGGTGGGCTTGGTCGTTTAGCTGCCTGCTTTATGGATTCTCTTTCTACTTTGTCCTATCCAGCTTACGGCTGTGGTATTCGGTACAATTATGGTATCTTTAAACAAAAAATAGAAGACGGTTATCAAGTAGAATACCCTGATGATTGGCTTAAAAATGGTAATCCATGGGAAGTGAAACGCACAGATAATGCCCGTGAAATTAAATTTGGTGGAACTGTTTCCTCTTTTGTAGATGAACGTGGGAAAATCCATTTTGTTCAGCAAGACTATGAATCTGTCTTAGCCATCCCTTATGATATGCCTATTGTGGGTTATAAAAATGGTTTCATAAATGCCCTTCGATTATGGGATGCAGAAGCGCCTGATAAATTTATCCTTCGCTTTTTCGATCAAGGTGCTTATCAAAAGGCAGTTGAGCAACAAACTCTTGCTAAAACCTTAGTTGAGGTGCTTTATCCTAATGATAACCACTATCAAGGTAAAGAATTACGTCTTAAACAACAATACTTCTTTGTCTCCGCTACTCTTCAGCAAGCCATTGCCAAGTTCAAAAAATCTCATAGTAGCCTTTATCTGTTACCAGAAAAGGTTGTCTTTCAAATGAATGACACGCATCCTGCTGTAGCAGTAGCTGAACTGATGCGTATCCTCTTAGATGAAGAGCAACTCGAATGGGATGAAGCCTTTGATATTACGACGCGGACGTGTGCCTATACGAATCATACAATTATGATTGAAGCCCTTGAATCTTGGCCTATAGACCTGTTTAGCAAGCTACTTCCTCGTATTTATCAAATCATCGAAGAAATCAATAGACGTTTTTGTATCAGCCTTCGTGAGGAACATCATCTTTCTGAAAATATTATTCACAATATGAGTATTATTTCTGATGGCCAAATCAAAATGGCATACTTAGCCATCGTAGGAAGCTTCTCCGTTAACGGCGTAGCAGCTATCCATACTGAAATCTTAAAAAAAGATGTTCTGAAAAATTTCTATAATGTGTATCCTCAAAAATTCAATAATAAAACAAACGGTATTACACAAAGACGTTGGTTAGGTCATGCTAATCCAGAACTGGCGGCTTTAATCACTCATACTATTGGAGATAAATGGTATACAGACCTTATGGAGCTTAAGAAGCTGCTACCTTATGCTCATGATAAGAGTTTTATGAAAGAGTTTGATGATATTAAATTCCATAATAAAGTACGTCTTGCACAGTATGTTAAAGAGCATAATGGTATCGTTCTCAATCCCCACTCTATCTATGACGTACAGGTTAAACGTCTCCATGAGTACAAACGTCAACTTATGAATGTCCTTCATATTTTAATGCTTTATAATGAAATTAAAGACAATCCAAATGGTAACTTCGTTCCAAGAACCTTTATTTTTGGAGCCAAAGCTGCTCCTGGCTACCGTAAGGCTAAACTCATTATTAAGCTCATTAATGCTGTTGCGGATAAGGTAAATAATGACCCTTTGGTAAGGAAATACCTAACTGTTGTATTCATTGAAAACTATAATGTATCCAATGCTGAAATCATCATTCCTGCTGCCAATGTCAGTGAACAAATTTCTACAGCAAGTAAAGAAGCTTCTGGCACAAGTAATATGAAATTTATGTTAAATGGGGCTCTCACAGTAGGTACATTAGATGGGGCTAATATCGAAATCTATGAAGAAGTAGGTCCAGAGAATATCTTTATATTTGGTCTTACCTGCCAAGAAGTACTTGAGCTTTATAAATCTGGTAACTATAGTCCCTGGGATATTTATCACAATGATAGTGAGATTAACCGTACCCTTAAATCTCTCATTAATGGTACACTTTCACCTGACTCACCTGATTTATTTGTAGAAATTTATGAATCTCTTATCAATCGTGCAGGTGATAATCTCTCTGACCCTTATTTCATCCTAAAAGATTTAAGACCTTACCATGCTGCTCAAAAGCTTGTAGATAAGGCTTACTTAGATAAAGAGGGTTGGATCCAAAAAGCTATTATTAATACAGCCTGCTCTGGTAAGTTCAGTTCCGATAGGACCATTAAACAATATAGCTCTGAGATATGGGGGCTAGAATCATTAAAAATGAATAAAAAATCCTATTAAATTAACTGTATTTTCATCTTTTCTTCTTATTTCTGAGGGCATTATATGTTATACTAAAAAAGTAAACGTCCCAATAAGGAGGGAAAGCAATGGAAGAAAATGTGCTTGTTTGTATTACTATACAAGAAAATAGCCGTCGTCTTATTTCCGAAGGAGCTCGTGTGGCTCAATCGGTAGACGCACCTCTTCATATATTACATATACGAAAAGGTGAAACTATTTTTGATAATCCTGAAAGTAGCAATTTACTACAAGATTTATTTGGGTATGGCTCGGAATTAGGTGGAGAAGTTCACTTTTTATGTAGTCATCACATTATTGATACAATTATAAATTTTATTAAAGAAAATCATATTACGCAGCTTGTCCTAGGAGAAGTACCTCACCTTCATACGGAAACCACTTCTCTTGGTGTCTATGAAAAAGTTCTTGAAAGTTTACCTCATGTACACATCACTGTACTGGCTCGTGAAGAGATTACATTAAATGCTACTATTTAACAATTTGTGATATAATAAAAGAGTCTAGTTCTGAACCGACCCCCAAAAGTTAGACCTGAAAATCTAACAATTGGAGGTCGTTTTTTTATGGCAAAATATGATTATGAATTCAAGAAAAAAATTGTAAATGCATACATGAATGGCGAAGGAGGAAAACGGTTTTTAGCAAATAAGTATGG
>NZ_PEDL01000018.1 GCF_002735925.1 Sporanaerobium hydrogeniformans
CATGGATGAAATATTCTTACCATACATGCTTAACAAGCAAGGACAGACTTTCTTCCAAGCATACCAACAAAAATTACTAGAATAATAAAATCTGATTTTTAAATTACACAGGGTGGCTGAATTTTAGGCTACCCTTTAGGAGGTGCTAAATATGTACGAGTTATTAAACATTGAGGTTAAAGATGGTAAGCAGCTAATTAGTGGTAGAGAGTTACATGAAAAATTAAAGGTACAACAAGATTTTAGTGATTGGATGAAAAAACAACTTGAATTAGTAGATGCGGAAGAAAATATTGATTATACTCGCTTCCCTTTTAAAAGGGCAGGGAATAATGCAACATTGATAGAGTATTCACTAACCGTTGATATTGCTAAAGAAATATGTATGGTTGTTGGTGCTTCTCCTAGGACTAATGAGGAGACTAGAATATTAAGTAAGAAAATTAGAAAGTATTTCATAGGATGCGAGAAATTAGCTAAGCAACTTACTACTTACTATGATGAAAAATTTGCAATTATCTCCGACAGGTTGGATCGTACGGAGAAGCTCATAGGGCTTAGAAGTAAATCTGTATTCAATTATGGAAGGTACATAAAAAATAAGATGGGTATTAACAGAGCTACCAAGGACTATGACAATGTTAAGATGGTTCTTTTCGCTGAACTTGGTGTGAATATGTGGGAGCAAATTGACTACTCTTTAGATGTTATCGCCAAGAGAGAGTATTAAATTGCATATGAGTGTTAAGCAGCCAGGGGAAGCATTTTGGCAGAGTAAATATGGACCGGCTAAAAGCACACAAACTTTAAGAGGTTGGGTAGGAGATATGTGTAAGATACTTAAGAAGTTAGATCCAAACGCACCACATTTCACACCTCATTCATTTAGGCATAGTTTCTTAGAGAACACAACAAATGGAACACATTATTTATGTGAAGAAATAGGAAGGCCATTAACTATGGAAGAGGCCCAGCTATTAGCACATCACAAGTCAATCGACATGACCAAGTCTTACTTAAAGCCAAAGGATAATGAGTTGATTTTCGGACTATTTGGCATAAAAATAGCATAGTAAACGAGTTTATGTATGCAATAACTCTTACTAGTATGGGTTTATGTATGCAATAACTCTGTTCAAATGGCTTTAAATACACTTTTGTACTACAGAAACACCCAAAGTATAGTAAAGTAAATAAAAGTATAGTATAGAAAAGTAAAGGAAAGAAGAAATAAAATAAACCAAAACCGTGTTGTTGTCAAGACCTTTTTTGAAAAGTTTGGAGGGATACACATTGGACATTATTAAGACTCTTAAGGATATCAAATATATAAAAATGGAAGCTGATTATACAAAGGATAAACTAGAAGAGATAAGAGAGAGAAGAAAAAGTATTAAATCATCTAGCAATAGTAATATAGCACCAGGTAGTCACGTTTCCACACCAAATAGTAGCATGATAGATTCTATCGTAAGTATTGAAGAACTAGAAAAGATGCTAGATGCTAAATTATCTCATATGTATAAATTAGAAAATGAAGTTGTAGAGAAATTAGAAGTACTAGAACCTAAAGAAAGAGTGGTTATTAAACTCCATTATTTTGAAGGAGAAACATTAGAACATATTTGTGGAGTTATAAAATATAGTTGGAGACACACTATGAGGATTTACAAAGGAGCTATGGAAAAACTTAAAAAGATGGCATAGAATGTCATATAGAAAATGTGATATTGTTAAAATGTGCTTATTAAATAAATGGTAAATCGTTGCTACCTGAAGAACAGTAGGATGCAACAAAAACAAAACGGAATATATTACATAAAGAGAGTATGGGTTAGCCTTGTAGTGGTGTGCAGCTTCCATACTCTTTTTGTTTTAGAAAGGAGAGTGGCATTATGGCAAAGGAGTTTAGTAAAAGATTCTACAACTCTAAACACTGGAAAAGATGTAGAGAGAGCTATATAAATAAAACCATAGATAAGCTTTGTGAAAGATGTGGAGAGCCAGGCGTAGAAGTGCACCACAAGATACATTTAACACCTAAAAATATCAATGACACAAACATAAAACTTAGCCACAATAACTTAGAGTTACTTTGTTATGACTGCCATCAAAACGAGCACTACAGAAAGAGCGATGTTAAAAGTGATGATGTTATGTTTGATGGTAACGGAGACTTAGTGTATAGTCCCCCCATAAAACAATTGTATGGTCAAATTCACAAGACCGAGAGTTCGAGCTTCAAATAACACACAGGAAATTTTCATATAACCCCACCCCATGAAAGGAGATGAATTTATGGGAACTTCAATAAACAAAGATTATATTTCAAAAGAGAATAAGAGACTTACTAAGATTTTCAAGGACATTGACCCAAAAAAGAAACAGACAGTACAAGGGCTCATAGAGGAAGCTGCTTTTATGCGTGGAACTATGAATGCGCTCAAGGAAGATTTGCTGGAAGAAGGCCCTATTGATGAAATGTGCCAAGGAGAGTATACAATACTTAGAGAGCACCCTAGCGCAAAGCTCTACAACACAACCATACAGCGCTACACAGCCATTATAGACAAGCTAACTAACTTGCTCCCAAAAGATGTGCCAAAGAATACAGATGATGGTTTTGACGGATTTATGGGTGGATAAGTATGGCTAAAATAATCCAAAAGAAACTTAAAATCATCTATGAGTTAACTTACAATCCAATCTTTGAATATTGGGAGCAGATAAAAAACAAAGAGGTTGTTGTAAGCATTAAGGTTTATAAAGTCTACAAAGAGATTGTAAGGTTTTTGAATGATCCAGAGTCAGAATGGGAGTACGACAATAAAAAAGCTAACCATGCTTTAGAGTTTATAGAGAACTTCTGCAAGCATAGCAAGGGTAAGCTGGGCGGCAAGCCATTTATTATGGAACTGTGGCAAAAAGCTTTAGTTGGCGCAGCTTTTGGGATAGTACACAAGATAGATGGACTTAGAAAATACCAAGAAGTCTTACTTATTGTGGCACGTAAAAATGGCAAATCTACTTTAGCAGCAGCAATAGGTTTATATCTACAAATTGCAGATGGAGAGCCAGGTGCAGAAATTTATGCAGCAGCTACCAAGAAAGATCAAGCTAAAATTATTTGGCTAGAAGCTAAGAGAATGGTTAAGAAATCTCCTGTTCTATCTAAGAGAATAAAGGGGCTTGTTGCAGAACTTGTTAGTGACTATAACGACAGCGCTTTTAAACCATTAGGTAGTGATAGCGATACACTAGACGGTCTAAATGTCCATGGTGCCCTACTAGACGAGATACACGCATGGAAAGATAAAAATCTATATGACGTTATAGTTGACGGTTGCACAGCAAGAGAGCAACCTTTAATATTTATAACCACAACAGCAGGAACCATACGAGAGTGTGTATATGATATCAAGTATGATGAAGCTGAAATGGTTATAAATGGCTATGGTCAAGAAGATGGATACAAAAACGAGCGCATGCTTCCAATAATTTATGAATTAGACAGCAGGGAAGAATGGACAGATGAAAATTGTTGGCAAAAAGCTAATCCAGGGCTAGGCACTATCAAAAAAATAAGTCAACTATCAGACAAAGTAAATAAGGCCATTGCAAACAATAAGCTAGTCAAAAACCTATTGTGTAAAGATTTTAATATACGAGAAACAAGCACAGAAGCATGGCTGAGCTTTGAACAAATAAACAATACAGCAAGATTTGATATAACTGAACTAAAACCAAGATATGGCATAGGTGGTATAGACTTGTCTAAAACAACAGACTTAACTTGCGCAACAGTTTTGTTTATGGTTCCAGGAGATACAAATATATATGTAAATCAGATGTACTGGATACCAGAAGACCTTCTAGAACAACGAGCAAAAGAGGACAAGGTGCCTTATGTTTTATGGCACGATCAAGGATTGCTTAGAACCTGCCAAGGTAGAGACATAAACCCTAAAGATGTATCAGATTGGTTTATGGAAATGCAAATAGAACATGACATATACCTTTACGATATCGGATATGATGCATGGTCTACTAAGTATTTTATAAATGATATGGAAAGCAGGTTTGGAAAAATACTTAATCCTGTTATACAAGGAAAGAAAACTCTTAGCGGACCTATGTATCAACTTGAAGCAGATCTAACAGCTAAGAAGATTATATATAACAACAATCCTATACTTAAATGGTGTCTAACTAATACAGCGATAGAAAAGGACAAGAACTTAAACATACAACCATGTAAAACTAATAACGAACGAAGGCGAATAGATGGAATGGCGAGTCTATTAGATGCCTATGTAAGATTAAGAGAGAAGTACGAGGAATACCAGTGTGTTATCTAACTGTAAATCTATAGCCGAAAGAAACCTTTAGGAGTGTGGAGTAAGTTACTACAGTTATTATACAGTCTTTAAGCAACAGACTTTAAACAGGCTTTATTTTTATGCTTAAGGAAAGGAGGAAATATAGTTTGAACCCTTTTAACAGATTTTTTAACAAGAATCCAACAGGAACAAGATTAAAAATGGTTACACAGCATGGTGCAAGTTTCTACGCTTGGAATGGCAAAATGTATGATAGTGATATTGTTAGATCATGTATAAGACCTTTTTACAAAGCAATAGGTAAATTAGTAGCTAAACACATCATTGACAATGGTAAAGAACTTAAAGTCAACATAGAGCCATATATTAAGATACTATTAGAAGATCCTAACCCTTATATGACAGGTCAGATGCTACAAGAGAAGCTCGCTATACAACTCAAGCTTAATAATAATGCCTTTGCTTATATCAACCGAGACGATAACGGATATGCAAATGAGATTTATCCTATACCTGCGACGTTTGCAGAAGCTGTCCATTTACCTAGTGGATACCTAGATATTAAATTCACACTTAAAAATGGGAATATTCTTCAATTTCCGTATGAAGATATTATTCATATCAGACAAGATTTTAATGAGGATGATATTTTTGGAACTAGTCAAATCAAGGCCATATCTAGTTTGATGAATATTGTAACCACAACAGACCAAGGTATTGTAAATGCAATCAAAAATAGCGCAGTTATTAGGTGGCTATTAAAATTTAGTAGTTCGCTTAGGCCAGAAGACTTGGAGAAGAATGCAAAAGATTTCGCTGACAGCTTTTTAAGCACAGAATCCAACGGAACAGGAGTTGCAGCAGTAGATGTTAAAGCAGATGCGCAGCAAATAAAGCAAGATGATTATGTTCCTAACTCTAGCCAGATGGATAGAACAACAGTAAGACTTTATAACCTATTCGGCACTAATGAAAAGATTGTACAGAGCAAATACAACGAGGATGAGTGGAATGCTTATTATGAAAGTGAAATTGAACCTATAGCTATACAGTTAGCCAATGAGTATTCGCGTAAGATTTTTTCGCGTAGGGAGCGTGCTTTTGGAAATAAAATTGTATTTGAAAGCAGTAGCTTGCAATACGCTGCAATGTCTACAAAGCTACAACTTATGCAAATGGTAGATAGAGGAGCTATGACACCTAACGAGTGGAGAAAGGTAATGAACCTAGGGCCTATAGAGGGCGGTGAAAAGGCAATAAGAAGGTTAGACACAGCAGTTGTCAAGGAAGGAGGTAAGTAATGGCAAAAGTAAAAATTAAGGGGGCTATTATAAACAATAGCCAAAAGTGGATTTACGATTGGTTTGAAATGGATAGCACATGCCCTAATGATGTGGTAAAAGCCCTAGCTATGGACAACGAAGATGTAGAAGTAGAAATTAATAGTGGCGGAGGCGATATTTTTGCAGGTAGTGAAATTTACACCATACTAAGAGCAGAAAAACGTTCTAAAAAATGCTATATAGTTGGTTTAGCAGCAAGTGCAGCAAGTGTAATAGCTATGGCTTGTGAAACATACATGAGTCCAACATCTATGATGATGGTACATAATGTATCGACTTATGCGGATGGTGATTGCAACGTCATGCAACATACAGCAGACACGTTAAAAAGTGCCAATCAATCCATAGCGCAATCTTATGTTGACAAAACAGGGATGAGTATGGAAGATGCACTTGAAATGATGAATAAAGAAACATGGCTAACAGCACAGCAAGCAAAAGAAAAAAAATTAGTAGACGGTATCATGTTTGAAAACAGTCAACCAGCAAGTTTGGTAGCTAGTTTTGAAAACGGAATGATACCTTTTTCTATTATTAAAAAAATGCAAAATGAAAGACTAGATAATTTCACAACAGAGAAGAGACAGAAGTTAAACAACAAATACAAATTCCTAAAAATGAAAGGGGAAATATAAAATGCAATTTAAAAATAAAGAAGATTACCAAAACCAAAGAACACAGTTATTGGCAAATGTGAAAGAACTCATTGATGCTGAAAAGCATGGTGATGCAGAAGTGAAAATGAATGAAGTTGAAACACTTGACAGCAAGTGGGCAGAAGATGCTAAGGAATTAGCCAATAAAGCAGCTCTCGAAGACCGCTTTAAAGCATTAAGTTTAGAGAATAAATCTCAAGCTAGAACAGGAGTAACAGTAGGAACATTAGATAACACTTTTGAGAGCGATATCTACAACAGCAAAGAGTATCGTGTAGCATTTATGAACTATGTTACAAAAGGCGTATCTATTCCATCACAATTCCAAAATGCAGATGCTAATACAAAAACAACAGATGTTGGAGCTATGATCCCATCTACTGTACTTGAGAAAATTGTTGAAAAGATGGAAGCAACAGGGATGATACTTCCACTTGTTACTCGTACATCAATCAAGGGCGGTGTAACAGTTCCAATTTCTAATGTTAAACCTGTTGCAACATGGGTAGCAGAAGGCTCAGGAAGCGATAAGCAAAAGAAAACAACAGGCACAATCACATTTGCTTACCACAAATTAAGATGTGCTGTATCTGTATCTTTAGAAACAGATACTATGGCGCTTCAAATTTTCGAAACTACACTTATCAGCAATGTTGCAGAAGCTATGGTTAAAGCTATTGAGCAATCAATTTTAACAGGTACAGGCATTGGACAACCAAAAGGAATTTTGAAAGAAACAGTAGTTGCAGGACAAAACATAGACATTGCCAAAGCAGGCTCTATTGAATATGCAACGCTTGTTGCAGCAGAAGCAGCTCTGCCACTTGCTTATGAAGCTGATGCAGTATGGTTGATGACTAAAAAGACATTTATGCAGTTTATCGGTATGGTAGATGCTCAAAAGCAACCTATTGCTAGAGTAAACTACGGTATTAGTGGTAAACCAGAAAGAATATTACTTGGAAGAACTGTAATTTGCAACGATTACATGGAAAGCTATGTAGCAGCACCAGCAGCAGATTCTGTCGTAGCAGCGTTATTCAACATGAAAGATTATGCACTTAACACCAACTTGGACATGACAATTAAACGCTATGAGGACAATGATACAGATGATCAAGTAACAAAAGCGATTATGCTCGTGGATGGTAAAGTGCTAGATGTTAACTCTCTTGTTACAGTAACTAAGAAAAGTGCTTAATTAAGGGCGGTCACAGCACCGCCTTTTAAATTTATGAAGGGTGGTGAGAATATGCCAGAAGAACAAAGTGCACTGCTTATAAAATGCAAAATGTATGTCCGCAAGTTTAAAAAGGATGTGCTAGACGAGGAGATACAAGATCTTATTGACTCCGCAAAGGCTGACTTAAAACTAAGTGGAGTAATTAATCAAGATGAAACTGACCCTCTAATAATACGTGCTATAACTTGCTACTGTAAGGCTAACTTTGGTTATGAAAATAAAGAAGCAGAACGCTTTGACAAGTCCTATGAAATGCTCAAGCAGCACCTAAGCCTATGTGAAGAATATACTAAGCCAAAGGTGGTGAGTGATAATGGGTGATTTTATTACACTAATAACTACAATAGAAAGTGATGGGCCATTTGGAGAAAAAACGATAGAAAGTGAGCCTATATATGCAGAAATAAGGTCTATTGGTATGCAGGAATTTTACCAGGCGAAAGGACAAGATATTAAAGTTGATATTAAGCTTGTTTTATATGCTAACGAGTATCAAAATCAAGATAAGCTAAAATACAATAATGAAACATACAGAATTGTAAGGACATACAGAACTGGATTAGATAAAATCGAGTTAGTATGTGCAAGGGCTTAATTATGAGTATGAAGATGACCGTAAGCAATGATGAAATAGATTTAAAGGTTATCATAAATGACAGCAAAATTGCAGGAGATAATATCTTAAAAGCCTGTGGCAAAATACTTAAGGCTAGAGTTGTAGGTAATCTCAATGCGATAAGAACAAATATCGAACACAGGCACATGGCTGATGATGTACAGTCTAGAATCGTAAAGGATAAGTTTGGTTATGATGTGCTTAAAGTTGGTGGGGGAAGTGCTACAGGCACCAAGTGGCATATTGTTAATGATGGGAACTACGGAAACCAAGGCACACACTTTATGGACAGGGCCATTGAACGTAGTCAGCCAGAAATAGAGGAATTGATTGATGAAGAACTTCGGAAGGCAGGTTTTTAAATGTATGCAATTATAAACACCAAAACTAAAAAATTTGTAAGTGGAACTGACTACAGAGGAAGACCATTCAAGCAAATAACATCATATGAAAAAGCTTTAACATATGAGCACTTAGAAGTGGTGGAATGTGAGTTTAAAACTAGAGAGTGTGGCAAAAAATATAAGATAGTAAATGTTAAGCTTGTCGTTTTGGGGGATGATTGCAATGATAAATAAAGTATATGAAATGCTTCAGGCTTGTAATGTACCATTATCGTACATTAGCAGGCCTTCTTTTAATGAGAAAGGAATAGTAATTTCTTATCACTTCTTTGGAGAAGGTGGAGAAGTGTTTGAGGAAGGAGAAGAAGTTGAAACAAGTGGAACTTTGCAAATAGACCTGTTTGCAAAAGAGAATGTTGATTTTACAACTATTAAGAAACAGATTAAAGAATTGTTAAAAATAAATGGATTTTTAGGCCCTTCAAGTTATGATACACAAGAAAATACAGACGGTATAGGACTTATTAATCATTTAGTAATCACGTCAAACTATTTAGAAAGTGAGGCATTAGGAAATGGGTAAAAGTATAAATGTAAAGAATTACTACCTAGCAGAAATCACAGAAGATGAATCTGGGGTTATTACGCATGGGGTACCAGAGAAGGTTTACGGTCTTATGAAAGCAAGTAGAGTTCCTCAAGCAGCAAGTGGAGAACTATACGAAGAAGGGGTTTTATCTGAGCAGTTAGATGAACTTGTGAGTCATAATTTAGCATTTGATTTCGGTAATTTGCCTCAGAAATGGAGAGCATGGATGAATGGATACAAAGTTGAAACTGGTGTTATGGCTGATGAAGGGCCATGTAGTCCGAAACCATTTGCGGTAGGATGGGAAGTTATTGGTACTAAAGGCAGAAGGCAAATGATGTGGTACATATATTGCAAGGCTAAACCTATTGAGGACAATGATGAGCAACGCACAAAAGATATTAAAATTAGTAATGATACAATTAATGTTGTAGCATTTAAAAAAGAACAGTTCTCATATAAAGGATTTGTACTTATTGATAGTGCAAATTCTGATGTAACTGAAACTATGTTGGATGATTTTTTTAAGAAAGTACAAACGACATACACAATAGAATCGCCAACACCATAAAGTCCCTAGGAATAGGGGCTTTTATTTTTGTATTAGAAAGGAGATTGCAATATGTCTATTGTAAAATGTATGCCAGTAGAACCTATTGTTTTGAAATTTAATGATGGTACAATCCTTAAATGCTATATAAACATAAAAGCAATAGGATTGCTTATAGCAGAATTTGGTGATTTTGAAAATGTAGTTAAACAAGCAGAAGAGGAGCCTTTTACATTCTATGCAAAGCTTTTATATGCTGGCATAAAGGTAAATAAAACTAGTTTTACACTAGAAGAAGCTGAGTCAATAATCTGCTCAAATTGTGGGAATCTAATTGAGGAATTGACAGATGCTTACATACGTTGTTGTGGAGATGTAGGTGGAGAAGATTTCTCAAAAAAATATATAGCCAAGATAGAGGAATATCTAGCAGAAAAGTAGATTTCAATCTAGATACTCTATTCTTTGGCTATTGCATAATGTTAAAAAGACCAGTGGATGAATTTTTCAAATCAACCCTATCACACGTTTACAATGTGCTTGAACAATATAAAAACTTAATGTGTGGTGATGAAGAAACAGAAACGCAATGTGAAGATATGATAGATTTCCTAGCGTAGAGAAAGGAGGAAATATGAGTAACTACAAAGGGTACAAGCGTACCATACAGCTGGATTTCAATTATGACAAGGTAAAAGAAGGAGTGTCAAAGGTTAATCAACAAATGGCACTCCTTAATGCCGAGTTTAGAAAGACTAGTGCACAAGTAGAAGCCTCTGGGAATAGCTTTGATAAATTAGGAATTAAGCAAGAACTATCCGCTAATAAAGTGAAAATACAAAAAGATAAAATATCAGAACTTGAAAGAGAACTCGAAAAACTTAACACAGCAGAAAACAAAAACGAAAAGGCTATTGCTAGTAAAACTATTGAATTGAAAAATGCACAGGCGCAATTAATGAAGATGGAAAAGGAACTCAAAAATGTAAATGAAGAAGTTGCAGCTCAAACTAGCAAGTTAGGAATTGTAAGTACAAAGTGGTCTGATTTCAAATCAAACATGAATGATGCAGGAATTAACATGGAAGAGCTTGGAGTCAACCTGACAAAAGTAGGTTTAGCTATGGCGAGCGTTGGTGCCATAGGTACAACAATGAGCATCAATTTCGACCAAAGCATTGTTAAGTCTAGGACTATTATGGATGAGACACAAGTAAGTTATGAGAATCTTAGAAAAGGTGCACTTAGAGTAAGTAGTGATGTAAATATGGCAGCTAATGATGTTGCTAATGGTCTTTATGATATTATAAGCTCAAACATTGAAACTAAAGATAGTTTAGTTGTTTTAGAAGCAAGTGCAAAGAATGCTAAAGCAGGGTTTACAGATGTAGCAACAAGTGCTGATCTACTTACGACTATGCTTAACGCTTATAAGAAAGAGGCTAAAGATGCAACAATGTATTCGGATCAGCTTGTTATTACTCAAAAATTAGCTAAGGCTACTATTGGAGATTTAGGTAAGGACTTTGGTAAGGTAGCTGGATTGGCAGCTACAGCTAAAGTAGAATTTGCGCAGGTAGGAGCAGCTGTTGCAGTACTTACTACAAATGGTATTAAGAGTAATGAGGCAATAACAGGATTAAAGGCTGTATTAAGCGCTGTTGTAAAACCAAGTGCAGAGGCTAAGAAAGCAGCAGAAGAAATGGGATTAAAATTTAATATTACTAACTTGCAAGCTAAAGGATTGGCTGATTTTTTAGGAGAAGTACAAAATAAGTGCAAAGGTAATACAGAGGAAATGGCTAAATTATTTGGTAGTGTAGAAGCTTTAAATGCTGTATTAGTGCTTACAAATAAAGAAGGAATGTCACAATTTAATAGTAACTTACAAACCATAAATAATAGTAGTGGTGCCACAGAAGAAGCTCTAAGTAAGTTAAAAACACCAGGAGAGGAACTAAGCAAGTCATTCAATAACCTTAAAAACACAATGATAGAAGTTGGAGATAGCTTTGCACCTGTAGTTACTTTAGTTGCTGGATTCTTTAGCATATTGGGACAGGTTCCTCCTGGTGTGCTTGTTACTATAGCTGTGTTAGGTACAATGATAGCAACTATAGGCGGTGTTATAACAGCTATAAATTCTACAATGACAGCAGTAAGTAATGTATCTACCATAGCAGCTAAGGTAAGTGGTGGGTTAAGCCCTATGGAATCTAAAATATTAAAAATAGGTGCAGCAGTAATGGTTGTTGTTTTGGCATTAACAGCATTATTAGCTATATGGGCTGTAATAAGGGGAAGAAGCAATGAAGTAAAGTCTACAATGGACAGTATTGGTAATAGCTTTAGTAATATGAATAGTAATGTAGATGAAATAAAAAGAAGTGCATATTCTTCAAATTCTAGAGGTTTTGCAACAGGTACAAACTTTGTTAAAGAAAATGGGATGTATCGTGTAAACGAATATGGCCAAGAAGAAATATATCTACCAAGGGGAAGCAAGGTTAAAAACGCAAGCCAAACTAGGAGTGAAATGCAAAATACTGACATGAGCGAAACAAACTCTCTTTTGAAAACACTTATAGCCAAAGTAGACAGCTTTGAAAGAACAACAGCTAATTTGCCTCGAACAGCCAATTATCTTAATCGTGGTACACCTATAGGAGGTGCTATGTAATGGCAAATGTGATAAGTATAATAGCCAGTAAAGCATGTTCAACAAATAGGCAGGACACTAGTAAATCAACGAACTTTTTGGCGGTAAACAATAGAGTGCTAAATTATAAGTGGTATGATTACGAAACTGCACTATTTTGGGATAATAGCAACATTGAGGACGATATAACTTATAATTTAAAGTATTATATTGAATCAGTATCATACGGAAGTTATATGCCAAGTGGTGAGGATAGATATATATCTTTAGGATGCTACACAACAGGAAAAACGTACGATACAGTTGCTTGGGATGATGCTAGAACGTATATTGGTCAGATTAAGCAGCCGAAGGTTGGGCAACAAACTATACAAGTTACAGGAGCACAAATAAAAAAAGGATTAGTATTGTACACAGAACGGTCTCAGCAAAATAGCATTTGGGAATTAGGTGCAGATTTAGGTAGGATTACACAAGGTGAGCCTTATGCGCCACGTTTAGAGTTTGTCATAGAAGATGCTACAGTATCTAATCTAGTTTTAGATCAATTAGACACAGACAAAAACATAGTTTGCTCCTGGAGCAGCACAAATCAAAAGTATCTTGAATTACAAGCTTTGCAAGGTAGTAATGTGGTATACAGCATAAATGGTACAACAGTAAATAGTGTATCAATACCTTATAATACTCTACCAGCAGGAGAGGTAAAATTTAGGGTACGTGTAGGGAATGGTTTTGGAAGTAATATATATTGGTCTAACTGGATAGAGACTACAAAAACACTTATTAAAAAGACTCCAAGCGTACCTTTACTAGAACCAGATAGGATACAAGTTAGGAGAGAAATACCTATAAGTGTTACAGCTACTGCTAGTAACGTTACAAATTGGATTTATGAATGCATACAGAATGGTATAACTAAATTTACAGATAGTGGCACAGCAGCCATAGCAACTACCATACCTTCCAATGTATTAAGCAATGGCACTGCAAAAAATAGGATTATAGCAACATATATTCCAGAATGGGCCACAAGTAGTGCAGATTATAGAACAGCAGTGAAAGAAACAGAGTTTACAGTATACGGAAAACCTTCCAATCCAATCTTACAATTAGATACTACTTACAGCACACCTTATCCGCTATTTAGATGGGCTAATGCTACAGAGCAAATAAGTTATAGGCTTAAAATAAAAGATGGTGCTGCAGTTATTTTGGATAGCTCGGAAGTCTTTGGTGCAAGTGTAAGAGAGCACAAGTTTACAAATACATTGCCCAATAAAAAGACTTACACTGCTGAATTGCAAATTAAAAATCAATATGGTCTATGGAGCGATGTTGTAACAGCTACTTTTAAAGTAGATTTTGCAGAACTTGCACAGCCTACATTTAACGTCTATGCTGATCCAACAAATGCATCTATAGTAATAAACCTAGAATCCGTTGAGGATGCAAATTTCCACTTCCATGAAATACACCGGAGGGAAATTAACGGTACATGGATTAGGATGGCAATAGACCTTCAGTTGATTGACGAATATAAGGATTATGGTGTTGCCAGTGGAGTGGAATATGAGTATAAGGTTAGAGCTGTAGATGCCAATACAGCCTACACAGACAGCGTTATTAAACCATGTAAGGTAAGTTTTAATAAGACCATTCTAAGCGTGCCCTTTTCAGACGCAGTTTTTTCTGTACGCTATAATCTTAAAAAATCTATAGATAATGCAGAAGATAAGACGTTTGTGCTCTATAGTGGCTTGAATAAACCCAAAATGATAGAAGGCACAGCAGATTATAAAATTATTGGTCTTAGTTGTAGTTTTAAAAGCCCTGTAGAGTTGGAAGAATTTAAAGCTATTGCAAGACAGAGAGTTTTGCTTCTTAGAGATGGAAGAGGACTTAAACTGTATGGAAATATACACAGCATAAAAGATACATACGAGGATCCTAATTATTATAATGTAAGCTTTACATTTACTGAAACTTATTACAAGGAGGGAGATTGGATTGAAGCTGAACAGTTACCTCTTAGATTTGTTGACTCAGAGTGGTAGGAAGGAATCCTATATCTTTGAGTTACTTGACTATCAAGATAATCATAAAACCTACCTCAAAAACTGTAGGAGTTTTAAGTTAGATTACAGTTCGCTAGATAGTATTAAGGGAAAGGCTAGTATTACTATGACGGATGATAGTCAAATTAATTTTTTAACGGATAGAATAAAAATAACAATGCAAATAGACACCATGGGAATGAGATTTTTATTTCCTTTAGGTGTCTTTCTTATGTCTAGTCCTAGTGCTAATCGTAATGGCGATACAAAAGAATTAAGCACAGATGTGCGTGATGTACAGATGTATGACAAGCTATATATCCTATATAATGATCCAGTGCTAGATGAACATATAATAATTAATGGGACTAGCATAGACAACGAAATAGCTAGACTACTAGGTACACATTTATACAATATACCAACAAGTGGTAGGTTTACTACAATAGATAAGGTCTTTCCGGTAGGTACTAGAAAGCTAGAGATTATCAATTATTTACTTGATGTAATTAATTATCATAGTCTTTGCGTAGATGGTGATGGAATGTACTATGCCTACCCTTATATAAGACCAGATGAACGTTCTATAGATATTGAGTATCTTAGTACAAAAAACAACGCTTTAGAGGTACAATTTCAAGACGAACTAGATATATTCAACATCCCTAATATTTTCTTTTTTACCACCAATAACGCAGATGGCACAAACTACAGTTATGTCTATACTAATAGCAACCCTGATAGCCCTACAAGTACCGTAAGCAGACACATGAATATAGGCAGCGAAGTGCAGACAGTAGATGATTGTAATAGCCTAGACGACCTTATCACTAAGGCTAAGAATTATGCTAGCGGAGTAACAACTAAGTATAGGCATATTAAGATTAATACAATGATAATGCCTATACATGGATATCTTAACTGCGTACTGGTTCAAAATGAAAAATATAATGGCAAGACAATAGAGACAAGCTGGGGCATAGATAGTCAGGCTAAAAGTATGTACCACAACTTAAGAGAGGCGGTGGCTATATAGTGGTAATTGGAGAAATTAGATTTGGTAAGGCAACAGAGGTCGCATCTAGTGGTGTTAAGGTTATATTTCCAACGCAAACACTACCTAGTAATATATATTATAAAAAGTATAAGCATGTTACTGTTAATGTAAATGATACAGTAGCGATGAAATGGACTGGAAACACCTATATATGCGAGGGGGTGATATAGTGGGTTTAAAACAATATTTTGGAGATATATTGCTCCATAAAATACTTAAGGTAAATTTGCCTACAGGTAGAGTAGCAGGAGATCATTTATACTTTACTAAGGACTCTAATAGTAAATATAGTATGTATGTTACAGATCAAGATGGTAGCTTAAAAGAATGTACATATAATAGTGAGTTAGATGATAAAATCAATATTTTAAACAATAAAAATTTATTAGCTAAAGCACTACTTAAAATTAATACTGGACAGATGTGTAAAATTTGTTGCTACGGAGATAGTGTTACTCATGGGTATAATGCAACAACACCTTATACTACAGTATTACAAGAGAAATACAGAAAAATAACACACAATGACAATATTACAGTAGTAAACTGTGGACACGATAACTGGACTAGCAATAATGGGCTTATTGGAATAGATGAAGTAATGGAGCATAGTCCCGAAGTTTGTATTTTGATGTTTGGTATAAATGATGCTAATACTAACATTTCATTAGATACTTATTATAGTAATGTGTCAAAAATGTGCGACATATTAAACGGATTGGGCGTGGCAGTAATATTAATGACTTCTAATCCTATATTTAAACTCAATCTATCATTTAAACTTAAAGCCTATGTGGATTGCATAAGAGAAATTGCTTTAAAAAAATCGCTATGTTTAATAGATATAAATGAAATTTTTAACGATTTATTTATGAGAAAAATAGCAATTCCTCTTGCTTTGATTCCAGACGAAATACATCCCAACAATCTAGGACTTAGTTATATTGCAGATAATGCTATAGCTACCATGCAATCACTTTTGAAAGTTAGAGAGGCATCATATTTTGCTTTTTATAACAACTCAGATGTAAAAACAGACATTACAAATAACTATTCCGATACTGGCATGACTTGTCTTAAAAACTATTACTATATGCCGTCATATGGTACATATTTTGTATTTCCGTTTTTTATAGATAAATTAACATCAATTCTAAGTTTAGAAACATTAAAATTTACAAATTGTGCATCTTACAATGTTAGAATTGATGGAGAAATCGTTAAAGAAGTAAATGGCTATAGTGCGAACTTGACAAAAAACGTACAAGAACAAATTGCTACAGTTGGCTATGGTTTGCATTTTCTAGAAGTATTGCAAAATGATAAAACTACAACATCTACAGGAACTAATTTTCATTTGTGTGCATTGATGACAAATTGACGATTCGCAACAACAAACGAAGATTTTATCTAAATCGAATGAGGAGCTTACAGCAGAGAATGAACTGCTAAAAGCACAGGTAGAAGCTCTTAGTACTCAATCAACATTTCTAGAAGATTGTTTACTAGAAGTAGGTCAGATAGTCTATGCTTAAAGCCATAAAGCATTTACTAATAAAAATTATAATCAAAGGAGATGATGGGATGATGGCTATGTTATTTGCAAGTAAGGTTATATTAGGAAGTATTACATGGGAGCAGGTACCAAGGCTACTTAAACAACCAGTAGCTGATATTCTTATTGAGAATGGTTGTGAGTTTTTAATTACAGAGGAAGAATACTTACCACAGCAAGCATAATAATTAAAGCAAGGCATAGGAGAGCAGCTTAATAGGCTGTATTTTTTATGCCTTATTTTATTAACAAACTAATTAAAATCCAAGGAGGAAACAAAAATGAGTTATGGATATTTAGATAAATACGGTATTTTACATGTGGTAAGCGACGAGGGAACAGCAAAGACCTACGCTAAGAATGGTAAGTATGTAAAGACGGATGTAGCAAATAGAGGCGGATATCCTTGCTTGCTCAAAGAGGTTGTAGTTTATTCACAGTCTGAAGCGTACATAGAAGGCAATAGGGGTGATGGAAAGAAAATAAGGCTATCAGAGTGCAAGGATATTGAAGCCTTATACAAACAATTAATATAGGAGGTGTGAGCATGGAAAAATATTTTAATAATTTTTCGTTGGTACTAGGTGCTATTGGTGGATTTTCTGCAGGAATGTTGGGAGGGTGGGACATACTCTTAAAAACAATGATTATTTTAATTATTTTAGATTATGTCACTGGGATTTTAAAAGGTATATATAATAAAGAGTTGTCTAGTGCAGTAGGTTATAAGGGTATTATAAAAAAGGTAATGATTCTTATTTTAATAGCCCTTGCCTATGCCCTACAAAGTAGCATAGATACGTCTTTACCACTTAGAGAGATTGTTAATACCTTCTTTATAGCAAATGAAGGTATTAGCATCTTAGAAAACGCTGTAGGTTGTGGGTTGCCTATTCCGGCGAAACTCAAAGAATTACTAATACAGCTAAGAGGAGATGATGAAGATGCAGATACAGCAAGCATTGCTAACCATAAATAAATACAGTAGACCAGGTACAAAAATAGGACCTATAAAAAATATTGTGGTGCACTGGGTAGGAAATGCTGGTAGTAAGGGGATAAGTAATAGAAACTATTTTGAGAGCCTTAAAGATAAAAAGACATATGCTAGTAGTCACTATATCGTAGGGCTAGACGGTGAGGTTATACTTTGTGTGCCTGAGACAGAGATAGCCTACCATGCTACAGTGGCAAATAGTAGAGCAATAGGCATAGAGTGTTGCCACCCTGATTGGGAAGGTCAGTTTAATCACAAAACCTATACTAGCCTTATAGAGTTACTAGCAGATTTATGTAAGAGATATAATCTTAATCCTCAAATAGATATCTTACGACATTACGATATAACAGGTAAAGAGTGTCCAAAGTACTATGTAAAAAATAATCTAGCATGGACAAAGCTAAAAAATGATGTAGCTGTAGAACTAAAAAAACTAGATGTAGATCAAGAACTCATATCTGCTATAAATAAACTTATAGCAGAAGGTGTAATGATGAACGCTTGCAACTGGAACTCTATAGATAAGATGGATTTAAGGTATGCAGAAACACTCATACTTCGTATAGGAGCATTGTTTGGCTTTAGTGACTATAAAGCTACCATAGATTACTTACAAGGCAAGGAAGTCATTACAGACCGTACGTTATGGGATAGGAAAGAGTTTGTGCCTAAGTACATTAGAACAATATTAATAAGAGTATCAAAATTAGTTTAGGTAGGGCTTAGGCTCTACCTATTTTTTTATGCCCAAAATGCAGATTTGATTGTAGAGAGGTGTTAAGATACTGATTTTAGTTGTCTTAATAATCTGATATACTATAATATAGATTAAATTATAAAGATAGGCAGGGGAAAATGTGAAGAATGAATTTTTGGATTATAACAGAAAGATTTTAGAAAAAAGCAATTTATCTCTAGAATATACAGAAGCGAAAGAAAAAGAGGAAATAAGGTTAAAGGATGGAATAGAGAGAGTATATAAGACAAAGTATTTAACGCTTCATGATAGAATAGGTGTGCAGCCTATAGATTTACAGTCGAATCCAATACTCGCTAATTTATGCGTATTTAGTATGTTTGATATGAATATTGATATAATCTATCCTACTGCTGAAGGGAAAAGCTTTAAAGCGAAGTATGATTTAATTGAATGTGATGATAATATTGGGATTATCACAAAAGCATTTTATCGTATTTTTAAAGTAATCAGGAATGCAATGACACATAGCATAGATAGTATAAAAATGGAGCAAGGCAATAATATAATAGATTATACATTTAAGGGAACAAAATTTTATTTAGAAATAAGTGATAAGTCTCTGGTAGAATTATACACAGCAACTATAATCTTATTAGATTCTAAGATTTCAGAAAAAAGGGGGTCTAAATTTAAAGAAGGAATATTATCATATTATTACAATCAGATAATAGAGAACATAACAATAAAAGATGATATTTCTCAAAGCAATGGTTTTACCCAACTAATATATGAGTTAGATCCAAGAAGAGAGATAGTTGTAAATGCTGTATACAGTATTGAAGGTAATAAAATAAAGATAAAAAATGCAGAGTTAGACAATACAGAAAAAAGAGATTTTGTAATAAAATATAATGATAAATGTTATATTATACCATTAGAAGTATTAGAGGAAAATTGTATAAACATAGGTAATTTACTAGAGTGGGAAGCTGATAATAGTTATTTAACAATTTAATAAAAATATCGTTTGTTTATAATGTAGAATTTAAGGCTATACTCCTAAAAAGGAGCGTGGCCTATTTTGGTTAAGTGTAGTGGAGATTGCAAAAACTATTGGTGGATCTGGACTTGTATTTTAAAGCTGCCTATATTGGATTAACAATTAATATTTATCCCCTTCATTTGTTGCAATAATATATTATTTTCTGTATATTATTAACTAGAGAGGGTGATCGAATGAATGAAATTAATATTGATGGGAAAAAGCAAAAGAAAGTTGCCATAAATTTAATTATATTTTTTATACTTCCTATCATCTTGTTGCTATTTGGTATTATATATGTAATAATAGAATCAAATTTTATAACAACTAAAGTAGTTAAAAATACAGTATTTGATTGTTTTAATGTGGGTAAACCTTATTATCCTATTAATGGGATTAATGATGCAGGTGATGGATATTTAATGATAAGTGCTAATGCAGATAATCAGATAGTAGCTATGGAGCAACTCAAAAATGTATATCATAAGCTTAGTAAAAAGATATCTATCGGAAAGATTGACAAAGTATCTATAACAATATATGCACCAGACAAGCAAACAATATTACTTACATCAGATATATGGATAAAAGATTTAAAAGCTACAAATTGGCTTGCTATAAATAAATATGATGATTTCATTGACAAAGCTGATATAATATTAAAATAAATTACTCCTAGCTAATTGCTATGGCCTTTTTTATACATAAAATTGTAAGCTGTAGTAATTGATAAGTATATCCAAAAATATACGTAAGAATATACGTAAACTAGACGTTCTTGATGCTATATTTAATATGAGATAGTGCGAATAAAAATGAAGCGTATCTCTTGATATACAAAGAAAATTTTATATATATCAATGATTTCGAAATTACTAAAATTAGAGTAGCTCATTCGTAATGAGCAAGTCAGGGGTTCGAGCCCCCTTATCGGCTTATTAAAGTTTGGTAATACCAAAAGATGGACGCTAAAGTAAGCGTCTATTTTTTTGGTTTATATAGGCAAGTAGTTCCATTAAAAACATTAAATTTAAACAAACCCTCATTTAGGAATAGGTATATAAAAAGACATTTAGCCATAAAAAATAATTCATGTGGTAGAAAGGAGGAGATGGGGTTTTCTAGAAAAAGCATTGTAAAAGGATAAATCATTGTAAATTAAGGAGAAGATCATATGAAGAAGAACGGAAAAAATGAAAAGAAAGGCATAACAAGTATTAAATTTAAATTAATAGCCCTTATTATCCCACTTGTAATTTTAACTATAAGCATATTGTTAAATATAACTTACAAAAAATCAAGAGAGATGATAGTTAATTATGCACAGCAATTAGTACAAGCCCTTACAGTATCTAATGAGCATGAGATTGAAACTTGGTCACAGGATATTATATCAGGTTTAAATCAGATAAAAAATACTATTGATGCTATGGAATTAAAGGATGATGAATTACTCGGTTATTTAAAAACAACAATGAATAAAAATGATAGTTATAAGAACGGTGTGTACATAGGAGAAGCAAATAATAAAATAGTTGATCCTTCAGGTTGGATTCCAGATAAGAATTATGTTGTGACAGAAAGGGATTGGTATAAAGAAGGATTACAAAATGAAGAAAAATTTAATTTTGGAAAAGCCTACTTAGATGAAGATACTGGTGAATACGTCATAAGTGCAACTGCTAAGCTTAAATCAATAGAAGGAATAAGTCGTGTGGCAGGAGCAGATGTTTCTTTAAAAACAATTTCTGATATTGTGGGTTCAAAAAGCATATTAAATACAGGCCGATTATTTCTTGTAGATAGTGCAAATAATAAAATTATTGCAATAGGAGAAGAAGAACTTATTCATACAGAATTTAATGATAACAATCAAAATGAACTAATTAGGGATATTGCAAAGCACACAAGTATGAGTGAAAAGGGTATTTTAGAAGTAACATCAGGAGGAGATACCTATTCAATATGTGTTCAAACTATTAATCATACACCATGGAAATTAATAGGTTACATATCCTATGAAGAAGTACTTGCTTCTCTTAAGGGATTTCAAAAAGCTGTATTAGGTATTTTTATTTTAACCTTAATTCTATTAATAGTATTAATAGAAAGGACTATTCATCATATAATAAAGCCTATAAAAAGCTTAAACCATACAATTCATAGAATTACAGAGGGAGACTTTACTAGTGAGGTTAAAGTCAAGGGAAATGATGAAATAGCAACAATAGGTAGAAGTATGAAAAGATTCATTGAAACCATGCGTGAAATCATCCGTGAGGTAAATAAAATGTCAGATAAGCTTGAACAGCAAGCAGAAAATAGTAGCCATGTGGCAATAGAATTATATGAATCAGCAGAAGTGCAGTCTACTTCGATGTCGGAACTAAATCAGACAGTGGATGAATTAGCTCGGGCAGTTACAGAGGTAGCTGAGAATACCTCCACACTTTCTATGGTAGTTGCAGAAACAGATCAAAGTGGTCAAGAGGCAAGTGAAAAAATGAAGAATACAGTATCCTTATCTGAAAAGGGAAAAGCAGATATGGGACAAGTCTCCTTAGCAGTAAAAAATCTTGATGAAACAGTAGAAAAGCTTATAGAGTCTGTTGAAGAGGTAGATAACTCCAGTGAAAAGATTAATGGTATTGTAGAATTAATTGGAAATATTGCGAACCAGACAAATTTATTAGCTTTAAACGCTGCAATAGAGGCAGCAAGGGCAGGAGAAGCAGGAAGAGGCTTTTCAGTAGTAGCAGAAGAAATAAGAAAGTTAGCAGAGACAAGTCAACAATCTGTGAAAAGTATTACTCATCTTACCAGTAATATTAAAAACCTAGTGAATAATACCATTGATAAATCACAGCAAAGTGCCAAAAGTATTAAGCAAAGTATAGAGTTAGTAGCTACAGCAGAAGATACTTATGGAGTTATTTATAGCATGTTAAATGAAACAAATGCCATTGTTCAAGAAATGATTCAAAAGGTAAGTAAAGTAGATGAGGTAGCCAGTTCCGTAGCAGCAATTACACAAGAACAGTCAGCCGCGGCGGAACAAATACTTGCAACATCAGAGAATCTCTCCAATCATGCAAAAAAAGTTACTAATAATAGTTATAGAGTAGAAAAAGATGCAGCTGAATTATCAGAAACAGCAGAAAATCTAAACAATCAAATGAAACTCTTTAAGATTTAATAGAATACAAAAGTTAAACCTTTATAGACAAGAGAACTTATTTAAATTCTTGTTTATAAAGGTTTTTTAGTTTATTGTATAAAGTGCAATAGGGAACTATTTATATAAATCTATGAATAGTTATATTTTACAATATAAAATTTTAAAAAGTTAAAAATATACTATGAATATTAAAAATGTACGGTTTGTTTTGTATAAAACATCTAGTATAATAAATACATGAAGTCGTAAGTACGACGAGTAGTGTGTAATCAAATAGGAGGGAAAAAAGATGAATAAAAAAATAGTAGCAACACTTTTAAGCGCATTAATGGTGGCTTCCATGTCAGGTTGTGGATTAAAATCTCCAGAGGCACCAGCAGCACCAGCTGCATCAACTGCACCAGCAAAGGAAGAGGCAAAAGCAGAAGAACCAAAGAAGGAAGATACAGCAGCAACACCAGAGGTTACTCTTGTATATGCAGAAGTTAACCCACTAGATACCATTGTTGGGCAAACAGGTACTGCATTTAAAGAAAAAGTTGAAGAACTTTCAGGTGGAAAAATTAAAATTGATGTTCAAGCAAGTGGTGTATTAGGTTCAGAAAATGATGTACTTGATACCATGCTTGGTGGTGGCGGAACTATTGATATGTCTCGTATCTCCGCATTTGCTCTTACAAGCTATGGCGGAGCAAAATCAAAGCTTCTTTCCATCCCTTATACATTCGTAAGTCGTGATCATTTTTGGAATTTTGCAACATCAGACTTAGCTCCAGAATTCCTTCTTGAACCACATGAAAATGGCAGTGGTGTAAGAGGTTTATTCTATGGGGAAGAAGGATTCCGTCACTTCTTTACAGTTAAACCAGTTAACACAATGGAAGATTTAAAAGGTATGAAGATTCGTGTATCCAATGACCCTGTTATGAATGGTATGGTAGAAGGACTTGGTGCTTCTCCAACAGTTGTATCTTTTGGTGAACTTTACTCAGCATTACAAACAGGTGTTGTAGATGGTGCTGAACAACCTATTGCTAACTACAAATCAAATGCATTTCCAGAAGTTGCTCCAAACTTAATTCTTGATGGTCATACACTTGGGGCTATTCAAGTTATTATTACAGATGAAGCTTGGGATAAACTTACAGAAGAACAACAAAATATCCTTGTAGAAGCTGGTAAATATGCTTCAGAATTTAATAGAAAGATTTCACAAGAAGCTGAAAACAAAGTGCTTGAAGAGTTAAAAGCAGATGGAGTAAATGTAGTAGAAGTTAAAGATATCACACCATGGCAAGAAGCATGTAAAGATGTTATTACTTCTTCAACAGCAGATAATGCTGAACTTTATCAACAAATTCTTGATATGAAGTAAGAATTTTATAAAAACGAATAAATTGACTAAGTATAAATAAATTGATATGTTTAAAAGGTACAGAGGAGGAGTTTAACCTCTGTACCTATAACTTTTTAAGGAGGTAAAAAATGCCTAAGATTTTTGAAGCAATTGATAAAATAAAACCGGCATATGATGTAGCTTACAAATTTGTACTTTTTGTATGTAAGATACTTCTAGTGATTGATATTTTAATCACTACTATGGCTGTAGCAGGTAGATACATAGCTTTTATTCCTGACCCAGCATGGAGTGAAGAAATTGTTTTAACATGTATGGCGTATATGGCGGTTTTATCTGCAGCTTTAGCTATTAGAAGAAATGCCCATATTCGTATGACCGCATTTGATAAATATTTACCTAAGAAATTCGTAAAAACTTTAGACATTATTGCAGACGTAGCTGTTCTAGCACTAGCAGTAGTGATGCTGGTAGTAGGCTGGAACTATGCAATGCAAATTGGTGCAAAGGGAAGCTATGTAAGTATGCCAAGTGTTTCTCGGTTTTGGATGTATTTCCCTGTTCCAGTTGCAGGTATGGCAATGATAATTTTTGAAATAGAATCTATCTATAATCACATAAAGGCATTTTTTATAGAGGAGGGGGATAACGCATGAGTGCTGAGAGTTTAGCGATATTAGTTTTGCTAGGTAGCTTTTTTATAATGATATTTTTAAGATTTCCTATTGCTTATGCAGTAGCTCTTTCATCTTTATTTTGTCTTTTGTACCAAGGACTTCCACTTACAACTATTTGTCAACAGATGGTAAAAGGAATTAGTTCTTTTAGTCTTATGGCAGTACCTTTCTTTATTACCATGGGATGTTTAATGGGTTCAGGTGGTATCTCTGAAAAGCTCATTGCATTAGCTAATGCATGTGTTGGTTGGATGCGTGGAGGAATGGCAATGGTTAATATCGTTGCATCTTATTTCTTTGGAGGTATTTCTGGTTCTGCTTCTGCAGATACCGCTTCTCTTGGTACTATTTTAATTCCTATGATGGTAGAACAAGGTTATGATGATGATTTTTCAACAGCTGTTACCATTACTTCATCTTGTGAAGGACTTTTAGTTCCTCCTAGTCATAATATGGTTATTTATGCGACAACAGCAGGTGGTATTTCAGTAGGCAGTCTTTTCCTTGCAGGCTATATACCTGGTGCATTACTTGCATTAAGTTTAATGATTGGTTCTTATATTATTTCTGTTAAGAGAAATTATCCAAAAGGTGAGAAATTTAGTCTTAAAAACTTATTAAAACAATTAAGTATATCTTTCTGGGCACTTGCAGCAGTTTTAATTGTTGTATTCGGTGTAGTTGGTGGGGTATTTACAGCTACAGAGTCGGCAGCTATTGCAGTTATTTATAGTTTGATTGTTAGTGTATTTATTTATAAAGGGCTTGATTGGAAAGGTGTTTGGAGAGTGTTGGGAGATTGTGTGGACACACTTTCTATTGTATTGATCCTTATCTCAACCTCAAGTATTTTTGGTTATTGTTTAACCCGTTTACACGTACCTGAGTTAGCAGCTAATTGGATTATTGGTGTAACAGATAACCCAATTCTTTTAGCATTACTCTTAAACCTTATTCTTTTAGTACTTGGTTGTATTATGGATATGGCTCCTATTATCTTGATTGCCACACCTATTTTACTTCCAATTGCAACCTCAATTGGTATTGATCCTATTCAATTTGGAATCATGGTTGTATTAAACTGTGGTATTGGTCTTTTAACACCACCGGTTGGAGCCGTACTCTTTATAGGTTCCGCCATTGCTAAAGTACCAATGGAACGTGTTGTAAAAGCTACATTGCCATTCTATGTTTGTATGATTATTACACTTCTACTGATTACCTTTATTCCAGCTATTAGTTTATGGCTTCCAGCAGTGCTGGGGTAAGAAGTGATATGAAATATAAATTTTCTTATCAAACAACTCCTTTTGATTTCTGGCAGCTGTCTATGTACTATACTTATGGTTCTATAGTAGGTGTGTGTAATATTCTGTTTACCGTGGCGATGTTTATACTTACTCTAAAATTTTGGAGTAATGTAAATGATTTTGTAAAAATACTTTTAATTATCGCATGTAGTTTATTTACAGTTATTCAACCTTTAGTGGTTTATAGAAAAGCCAAAAAACAGGTAGCAACTCTTCCAAAAGATATGGAAATAGGCTTTGATGAACGAGGGATTCATGTAAAAGCAGGAAATCAAAGCTCTTATTTAAAATGGAATACTATAAAGCGTATATCGAAGAAGCCTAGTATGCTTGTAATCTTTTCTAATACCACACATGGTTTTATTTTAACAAATAAAACATTGGGAAAGCAAAAAGAAGAATTTTATACTTATGTAGTTTCAAAAATGAAAAAATAATATTTAATTATTAATAGAAAATAAAGTTGTATTTACATAACATGTACTTACAGCTTTATTTTTTTTGTGAAAAAGTACTGAAATATGTTATAATTAATAAGAGTATTTACGGAAGGAAGAAGTACATGAAAAAAAAGACTTGGAGATATAAGTGGCATGATACATGGCTGTCTTTAACCATTAAGAAAAAAATTAGTTTTTTTACAGGTGTTGTATTTCTTATTATTTTATTATCAGTAATGTTTGATGTTTGGGTAGTAAACTTTTCTTTAAATGATTTTAGGGTTATTTTAGAAGATAATGCAAGAAGTAATGATTTTATGGAAGCAATAGAAAATGAAAGTAATTGCTTTGAAGTCTATGTAAAAAACCCCATGGATGAGAACCTAGAAAAATTAGAAGAAGCCTATAAAGAAACGCGTTTAGCTATTTCAAGACTACCTTATGACTCATCTATAGGAGCTTATCGGTATGCAAAAACATGGTCTATCCGAAATAGCTACACAGTCTATGAGGAGAAAAGAGATCTTCTCTTAAAAATGGATGAAGAAAATCCAGGTTATATTCAAGAACTATATAAAGTTTATAATATGCAGAGCTTTTTACAGGATTATGCAAGAGCACTTATGCGCTATACCCTTGAAGAAGGAACGGAAACCTATATTAAAAAGATACCTAATTTAAGAAGGGTTCCTATAGTAGTTTTCATTTTTGGTGTTTTATTACTTTGGGGAATTATTAGTTTAGCACGCCTGATGAATAAAACAATTATTTTGCCCATTGTCAATTTAGTAAGTGCATCCAAGAGGATTGCCACAAATGATTTCTTTGTAGAAGATGTAAAGGTTGAAAACAAGGATGAAATGGGAGAATTAGTAACAGCTTTTAATAAAATGAAATATGCGACAGGGCAGTATATTATGGCGCTAGAAGAAAAAAGAGAAATGCTTCATTTACTCCATAAAGAAGAGCTAGAAAAACTAGAGGTAGAAAAGCGTCTAGAAGCTACAAATTTAGAGCTATTAAAGAATCAAATCAATCCTCATTTTTTATTTAATACATTGAATGTAATAGGTGGTATGGCAAATTTAGAGGAAGCAAAAATAACTGAAAAGATGACAAAGGCGCTAAGTTCTTTGTTTCGTTATAATTTAAAAACTCCAGAGGCTGAAGTAGTGCTAGCACAAGAACTTAAGATTGCAAGAGATTATATGTATTTGCAACAAATGCGCTTTGGCAGTCGTATTCGTTATGAAATACAATGTAAATTAGATACAGATAAAGTAAAAGTCCCCACTTTTTCTTTTCAACCCTTAATAGAAAATGCTGTTATACACGGATTATCTAAAAAAGAAGAGGGAGGAAAGGTGAGTATACGTATTTGGCGGCAAGGATACTATGTGATGATTACTGTTGTGGATACTGGTGTGGGAATGACTCAAGAGGAATTAGAAAAGCTAAGGAGTGCCTTTAAAGAAGGTGCTACTGAACGGATTGGGATTGGCTTAGGGAATATTTATAAAAGGGTACATGGTATGTACCAAGATGGGGAAGTGGAAGTTTTTAGTAAGAAAAATAAAGGAACAGCTGTACGAGTAAAAATTCCATATAGAGAGCAGGAGGAATAAGATGTATCGCGTATTAATTGCAGATGATGAACCAATAGAAAGGGTAGTGGTAAGTAGGACGCTTCACAAGTATTTTCAAGATCAACTAGAAATTATTCAAGCAGTAAACGGAAGGGAAGCTATTGAGAAATGTCAGGAGCAAAGATGCCAAATTGTGATTTTGGACGTTGAAATGCCTGGTATCAATGGCTTGGAGGCAGCAGAGCAAATAAGGCGATATGACAAAGAGTGTAGCATTATTTTTTTAACAGCCTTTGATTATTTTACATATGCAAAAAAAGCAATTACCGTAAGGGCACTGGATTATTTATTAAAACCAAGTTCGGAAGAAGAACTTATAGCTGTAGTAGAGGAAGGTATGCGATTGGCTGATGCACAGAAGGAAGATGGTGTTTCAGAAATAGCTGTGGCCAATGAAGCTTTTGTAACAGAAGGTGAAAAAATAGAATGTATTCGTATGAATATAGTACAAGAAAAGATTCTTGATTTTATTCAAAATCACTATACAGAAGATATTTCCCTACAAGATGTTGCAAGAGCAATGAATTATTCGGATGCCTATTTCTGTAAGCTATTTAAACAATGCTTTGAAAAAAGCTTTACCACTTATCTTTCTGAATTCAGAATAGAGAAAGCGAAGCAATTACTAGTTGATGTGACAATTAATGTAAAGGAAATTAGTGATAAGGTGGGGTATAGGGATTCCAATTATTTTGCTAAAGTATTTAAACGAAGAGAAGGAGTTACTCCAAGTGAATACCGCATCCTAGCTTTAGGAAAATAATAGAAGCTCAATCATTCAGAAAGTGGCAAGGTGATTAGATGAAAAAGGGAATAATAAGACTAATAGTATGTCTTTCTATAGTTGGATTATTTGTAAGTTGTGTTGGAAAAAAACAAGCAGGAGTTAAAGCACCTGAATTTGTGTTTTTCTATGCAGAGAATCAACCAGAGGATTATCCTACTACGTTAGGAGCCTATAAGTTTGCAGAACTAGTAGAAGAAAGAACAGAGGGGCGCATAAAAATTATTGTACAAGCTGAAAGTGCTTTAGGCTATGAAAAAGATGTTATTAAACAGCTTCAGTTTGGTGGAATTGATTTTGCACGTATTTCTTTATCTCAATTAGCAGAGGTGGTTCAGCTATTTAATGTATTACAAATGCCCTATTTGTATAGGAACTCCAAGCATATGTGGGAAGTACTAGATGGTGAGATTGGGGAAGATTTTTTGGATGCTGCAGAAGCGTTTGATATGGTAGGGCTCTCTTGGTATGATGCCGGTGCTCGAAACTTTTATAACTCTGTAAGGCCAATTACTTCATTAGAGGATATAAAGGGATTAAAAATCCGTGTACAAGAATCAGAAGTAATGGCACACATGGTAGAAGCATTAGGCGCAACAGCAGTACCACTTGATTATAGTGATGTTTATTCAGGTTTGCAACAAAGGAGTATTGATGGTGCAGAGAATAACTGGCCGTCCTATGAATCCATGGATCATTATGAAGTGGCTAAATATTATACAATAGATGAACATACGCGTGTACCAGAATTGCAGTTATGTGCGAAAGCAACATGGGATAAACTTTCGCTAGAAGATCAAAAAATTATCCGTGAATGCGCCAAGGAATCTGCTTTATATGAAAGAAAACTGTGGGTAGAAAGAGAAAAGCAATCCGAAAAAATTGCTATTGCAAATGGTACGCAGGTTACAGTTTTATCAGCAGAAGAAAAGGCAAAATTTCAGGCTGCTGTAGCAAAGGTATATGAGAAATACTGCATCGAATATATGGATATTATAGAGGCCATTATTGCAACAGGGAAATGAGAAGTATTTAATAGAATTTCCTTTTAAAAAAACTTGTAGATAGAAGACGTTTCATATAGAATAATAAGGAGAAAATGGATATTAAGTAGTTTAGGATGGAAAAGTAATTTTTTGCACATTTTATCAATAAACTATGGGGATAATAAGTAAAAAGATAAAAGGAAATAAGAGAAAAATAATGACACTAAAAAAAATTAATCAAAAGGGATTTAAGATACTGCAAGATAGAATCCTATTTATGGCGGTTGTAATAGGAGCTATGTTTGCTGTGCTTTTTTTGAAATTTTATAAATTACAAATTCTAGATCATGATAAATATGCAGGAGACTTAAGAGCAAGTGTAGAACGTACGGTAGAAATTCCTTCAACACGTGGCATGATTTATGACCGTTATGGTAAACCATTAGCGATTAATAAACCTGTCTATGTACTTAAAATAGATCAACAAGCTGTGATGAAGAAAAAAGATCTCAATGCCCTTTTACTCAAGGTAATACAGCTCCTTGAAAAGAATGGGGATACATATAAGGACATGATTCCTCTTTCTAAGACAGAGCCTTTTAGCTTTACAGAAAGTGAAACAGCTGTAAGGTCATTTATTACGAATTATTTGCCATATAATGGAATAGAACATCGTGATGAGTTAGCGGCTTTAAGTGCAGAGGAGCTCTTTCATTATTTGAGGGGAGAGGATGTTTTTCAAATTGATCCAGCTATTAGCAATGAGGATGCACGCAAGATTATGGCTCTTCGTGTAGAAATGTATCAATACAGTTATCAAAAGTATAAAAAAGTAATTTTAGCAGAAAACATTTCAGAGAAAACCTTAGCAACAATTGATGAAAACCAAAATGAATATCCAAGTATTTTAGCAGAAGTAGATGCTAAACGCTATTATCCTTATGGGAAAGAATTTGGAAATGTACTAGGCTATACACGTGCCATCACAGCCAATCAGTATGAAAGTATGAAGGAAAAAGGCTATGATAAAGATGATATCATTGGACAAATGGGTATAGAACTTAGTATGGAGGAAGAGTTAAAAGGTCAAAAGGGTATAGAACTTATTGAAGTAGATAATGTTGGACGGAAAGTATTTACACTGGATAAAACAGATGCAGTACAGGGAAACAATGTCTTTCTAACAATTGATGCAGATTTGCAACTCTCTGCCTACCAAGCTATTGAAAAACGTTTAAGCGAAGCCATTGTTCAGCGTATTAAAGGAGGCATGCGTAATGTGCAGCCTTTAACAGGACGAGAAATTCTGGTTTCTATGGTTCGAACCAATCAGCTTAATCTAAAAACCATGGAAAAAGCACCTAAAGAGCATATGCAAAGGCAGCTTTATGAAAAAATAAAGGCAAGCTATGATGAAACAATAAAGAGTTTGCCAAAGACCACTGTAAATGAAGAGGGAGAAGAGGTAGAAGTTAAAATCCCAACACTTAAAGAACATTTTGTAACCTTATTAGAAGCAGATCAGTCAGTGATCACTAATAGAGAACTTTTACTTGCTTTATCGGAGCAAGGAAGCTTAAAGCTAGATGAGAATTTAGTTGAAAAAATATGGAATAATGCCTATCCAAGCCTGGAAAGTATCTTAATTCAAGAATTAGAATCAGGTGATTTAAAGCCAGACCAGCTCTGTGTGGATCCTTTTAGCGCATCAGCAGTAGTAGTAGATGTTAAGACGGGAGAAGTATTAACCCTTGTAGGTTATCCGTCTTATGATAGTAATGAGATGACTAATAACTTTAATAGCTACTATACGCAGTTACAAGATGAGTTAGATAAAAGACATTTACTTACCAATAGAGCCCTTCGAGCAGCTGATGCACCAGGCTCTACATTTAAAATGATAGTGGCTCTTGCAGGACTAGAAGAAGGAGTTATTACTGCTAATACTCAAATAAATGATACGGGTATTTATACAAAAGCAGGTACGCCTTACCCAAAATGTTGGATTCAAACTAATAGTGGACATGGACATGGCTTGGTGGATTTAAAACGAGCTTTAGAAGTTTCCTGTAACTTTTATTTCTATGATGTAGCTTACCGTTTAGGCCTTAAAAGTAGTGACATCTATGGTGGTATTGATGCATTAACCAAATATGCTTTAATGTTTGGCTTGGATCAAAAAACAGGGATTGAATTAGAGGAAATGGCACCGAACATTTCTCATCCGAGTAGTATTGTAAAGACGAATATGGCAAGGGCTATTAATATTATTAAAGATACAAGTGATGAGCGTAAAAAAGAGCTTCGTGAGCGTATTGGAAATGCTTTAGAGAAAGGCTTTTATCCTTATGGAAGTTCTAAAGCAACAGATATAGAGGGAAGAATTGATTATCTTACACAATATGAGATGAAGTTATTCATTGATAGTGCACTTCAAGAAGTATTAAGTGATAATATTGAAGTGATATGGGAGAAGATGTTGGAGGACTTTCAAAAAGAGATAGGTAAAGATAGCCAGGGAATTACGAATCAGCTCATTGAGCAAGTATTAAATGATACTTCAGATAGTTCTCTAAAAAGCAAATCTCAAATTTATTTAAATGAAAAGCTTCTTGCTATGGTGTCTTCTTCTACAAATAAATTAATTACAAAAAGCATCAATAATTTGCCAAAGGAAACGGTAGAAGACGCTTATTATAAGGTCTATAGCAACGCTATAAGACGTAATCAAAACAAGGAAAATGAAAAGCAGTATGTGGAGGAAATGGAAAGACGCTTACAGGAAATTGAAGCAGGTACTTTTGATGCCAATGAGCGATTAGTGGCTAAAGTAAAGGAATCCCTTATGGATATTTTACTTGCTTATTTATTTGAAAATATTGATATGACATGGAATACAGGCATTACAGTTCGTACAGCCATAGGTCAAGGTCAAAATGCTTTTACCCCTGTGCAAATGGCACGTTATATAGCGGGTCTAGCCAATGGTGAGGAGGTTTACGATTTAAGAGTTGTAAATGGCATATTTGATAACAAAGAAACAGGCGCTTATGAAGCGACTACACCTAAAATTTATAATACACTTCATTTTAAAAAAGAACATTTAGAGGCAGTTTATCAAGGCATGTACAATGTAGCTAAAGGAAGAGAGGGAACTGCACGTACTCACTTTACAGATTATCCTATTGAGATTGGTGCCAAAAC
The DNA here is from genome assembly GCF_002735925.1 of Sporanaerobium hydrogeniformans. GTDB lineage: Bacteria > Bacillota > Clostridia > Lachnospirales > Cellulosilyticaceae > Sporanaerobium > Sporanaerobium hydrogeniformans. The sequence continues at coordinate 33,334 of NZ_PEDL01000018.1, forward strand.
AGGAACGGTCCAAAAAAATAATACAGAAAATGCTTTTTTTGTAGGATTTGCTCCTTATGATAATCCTCAAATTGCCGTTGTGACGAATATGTATGTAGCAGATGGCCTGGGAACCTATAATACACAATTAGCAAAAGATATTTTATCAGCATACTTCAAATTAAATCAAGAACCACAAAATACGACTATAGATAATCAATTAGTACCTTAATAAAAGGCTGGCTCTGTTTATGAGCCAGCTTTTTTGAGGTTAAGGTGTACGAATACCTTCAATATGGATAAAGCGTGCAAAGAAATAGTCATAGGTAGCTAATGGGCGATAATCAGAGTCGAGAGTATGAGTGGCAATAAGAAGGTTAGAAGGAGAAGGGGACCCTAAAACAGCAACAATAAGAAGGGAATGATAAAAGGTGTTTTCAGCATTAGCTAGTTGAATAATATCTCCAGGTAGAACTTCATCTATGGTAACTTCTTTACCAAAGGGACCGATGCCTTCATTTTGTGTTAAGAATTTATGAAGAAATTTCACACCCGTCCAAGAAGCTGTACGCTGAGAAGGCGACCAATAATACCAGCCATAAACAGGTGTGGGATTCATGATTTCACAACCTGCATAGAGGCACTGAGAAATAAAGTTCGTACAATCTCCTCCTAAAAGAGAAAAGTCCATATAATTAGGATTACGAAAATAACTCCAAGCATGGGCATAACGTAAAGCATTTTTACGATTATAAGGTTTTAGATTAAACATGCTATCCTCCATCTTTCTAATTACTCTATAGATATTAGTAATAAGAAGGACTTTATAACTATTTTTTAAAATTTGTCATAAAGTGGACAGGTTTTAAATAGATTGTAAAGAATATATTTTTAAAAGGGGGATAAAAGCATGGGGAAATCAAAAAGAGGTAAAGCCATTAAAGGAATTGTTAATTGGAGAGGTACATGTCCAGTTTGCAATAGACCTCGCGTAAAGTTAGTATGGCAAAAGGGTCCAGGGAAGGATGCTATTAAAATATGCAAGGCTTGTTATGGGAATATAAATAGAAAATAGCTTAAAAGTTTTAGGTAATTCTTAGGAAAATATGATATAATATAAAGAAATAAGGCTTTTAATTCATAACAGAATAAAAATAGGACATTCTATACATAAAGGCTTTTAATTATTTTTCTAGGAGGAACAAATATGGCAACACCACATAATGCAGCAAAACCAGGAGATATTGCAGAAACAATACTTTTACCAGGTGACCCTTTACGTGCCAAATTTATTGCAGATAACTTTTTAGAAGATGTTAAAGAGTATAATACCGTTAGGAATATGTTTGGTTATACAGGAACTTATAAAGGTAAAAAAGTTTCTGTACAAGGGACAGGTATGGGGATGCCCTCTATTGGAATTTATGCACATGAGCTGATTCACTTCTATGGCTGCAAAAATCTTATCCGTATTGGCTCAGCAGGAAGCATGCGTGAGGATTTACCATTACGTCATATTGTATTTGGGATGGGGGCTTGTACAAATTCTAATTTTGCAAGTCAATTTAATTTACCAGGTACTTATGCACCCATTGCAAGCTATGAATTATTAGAAAAAGCAGTGGCAGCAGCTAAATCACATGGAGCAGACTATCGTGTAGGAAATATTCTTTCTTCTGATATTTTCTATAATGCAGATCCAACTGTAACAGAGAAGTGGTCTAAGATGAATGTCTTGGCTGTAGAAATGGAAGCAGCGGCACTTTATATGGAAGCAGCAGCAGCAGGTGTAAATGCCCTTGCTATGGTAACCATTTCAGATAACCTGATTACAGGGGAAGAAACAACAGCAGAAGAAAGACAAAACACTTTCACGAAAATGATGGAAGTAGCATTAGAACTCGCATAAAGTAGGAGGACTTTTGCAAAGAACTCAATTTGCTAGCTAGTAGAGTAGTTAAAGCTCTACAGGTGGATTAAGCAGTATTGAGACTTGCAAAGGTCCTTTTTATATCTTCTCAATCAAATAAATAGAAGGTTTAATGGATTTATTCTCGTGATGCGACAGTAATTTTGCTAGAATAGATTTATGACATGAACAAAAGGAGAATTTAGATGAATAACTTAATGTTTGCTATTAATGTTATTATCCCCCTATTTTTAATGATTGTGTTAGGGTATGGATTAACCCAGTTTAAAATATGGGATAAAGCATTTGTTTTAAAAACAAATAAAATATGCTTTCGTATATTTTTACCGATTTTATTATTTAACAACATTTATCAAACAGACATGTATGCTATTTTAAATACTAAACTATTACTAACTACTGTGATAGGAATTCTTTCAGTTATTTTAGTTGCTAGCAGTATTATTATAAGAATCGTAAAAGAAGATACTCGTAAAGGTGTACTTATTCAAGCTATATTTCGGTCTAACTTTGTACTTTTTGGGATTCCCATGGTAGAGAATATATTTGGTAATCAAGGCACAGGTGTGGCGTCTACTCTTATTGCTATAGTCATTCCTATTTTTAATTTTGCAGCTGTGTTTGTATTAGAACTTTTTACAAATAGTAAAAAAACATCTTTACTTCAAGTGGGAAAGGCGATTATTCATAATCCACTTATTATTGCATCTCTTTTAGCCATTACTGTAAGTTTGTTGCATGTTCATTTCCCAATAGCTATTGAGAAAAGTTTGAAAGATCTAGCAGGAGTTGCTACACCTCTTTCATTGATGATGTTGGGTGCGCAATTTGAGTTAAAAGGAACAAGAAAAAATATCAAGCCTATCTTAATAGGGGTTATAGGTAAGTTATTTGTTGTGCCAGCTATTGTTTTACCTATTTTTATGCAAATGTCTTTTAATGCTTATGAAATGGTAGCTTTATTAGCTGCATTTGCTGCACCTACAGCTGTTAACTCATTTATTATGGCACAGGAAGCAGGGGCAGATGGAGAGTTGGCAGGGCAAATTGTAGTTATAGGTACAGTATTATCACCTCTTAGTCTATGCTTATTTATTTACCTATATAAGGTGTTTGAAATTATATAAGAACATTCTTGAAAATCATTGTAAATAAATACTAAATGTTTTATAAACTTCAAAAATTTAACTATAAATACAGGTAGAAAAAGGTTATAATAAAAGTAGGACTCTTGCAGTCAAAGGGAGGGATTAATGTGTTAAAGAATAGAAAGCTCAGAGATGGACATATCCATTCACCTTATTGTCCACATGGAACAGCCGATGCAATGGAGCTTTATGTAAAGAAGGCCATTGAACTTGGACTAAGAGAAATGACTTTTACAGAACATATGCCGCTACCAAACACTTTACAAAAATTTGATTTACCTCAAGATGCAGCCATAAGTCTAGAGCAAGTTAAACCCTATTTAAATGAAATTGAGCAGTTAAAAGAGAAGTATAAAAAAAAGATAAAAATTTATAAAGGCTTTGAAGTAGATTACATAGAAGGTCTTGAAGAGGAAACAAAGAAGCTTTTAGAGCAATATGGTGGGGAAATAGAGGATAGTATTTTGTCTGTGCACTTTCTTAAGTTAGGTGAGGAATATGTATGCGTAGATTGGAGTCCTAATAAGTTTGGTGAAATCATTACTAAATGTGGAGGAATTGATAAGGTATATGATCTTTATTTTGAAACACTGTTAAAATCCATTAAGGCAAATTTAGGTGAGTATAAACCAAGACGAATAGGTCATCCGACTTTAGTAAAAATTTTTCAATTACGGTATCCTTATACCTACAAAAATCATAAATTATTAGATAAAATTGTAAAGGAGATAAAGACAAGAGGATATGAAGTAGACTATAATACGGCTGGTTTTAGGAAGCCTCTTTGTAGAACTTCCTACCCTTCAAGTTACTTATTAGATTTGCTAAAGCATCATCATGTGAAGCTTGTTCTAGGTTCAGATGCACATACAGCTACAGATGTGGGAAGAGATTTTAACAAAGTTTATTGATAAAGTAGAAGATATAAAAAATGGAGGAGGCATTTAAATGAAAGGTGAGATAAAGCAAAAAAAGCATATTGGTAAGGCAATATTAGGGATTAGTTTAGGTTTATTGCCGCTTATAGGGGTAACAGTTGTTACTTTTTTGAATTTTAATTTAAGTATACTACCTTCTATTTTAATAGGGGTAGGAATTGGGATATTGATTATTCCTTTCTTTTTAATTATGACGGCAAAAGAAGGTTGGAATAAAAAATGGTATATATGGGTAGAACTTATCTTTGTAGTTGTTCTACTCTTTGTCATTCCTTTCCTTAAACGAGGAGCAAATGAATCAATGGGCCCAGATAACCCTATGAATAGTATGCCTAAAGAGAGAGGCGGAGCTACAATATCAGTAGGGATGCTTGAATAAGGAGTAGGGAGAAAGGATAAAAAATGTAAAAAAATCCTTGACGTTAGACAATAGTAAAGGTATACTATAAAAGTACTCTATGCGCGAGTGGCTCAGTTGGTAGAGCATCTCCTTGCCAAGGAGAGGGTCGCGGGTTCGAGTCCCGTCTCGCGCTTTGTAGTACAACCTATATGGGAGGATTCCCGAGTGGCCAAAGGGGGCAGACTGTAAATCTGTTGCGATAGCTTCAAAGGTTCGAATCCTTTTCCTCCCACTACTTAAAAAGCTAGTATAATGTGTAGTCATTATGCTAGCTTTTTTGATATAAAAAATGATTTTATAGATTCGTTATGAAGACTTCATTTTACTTATTAATTTTTGTTTTTTGAGTTGTTTACGGATTTTTCGGTTATAATGGTTAGATAAAAATTTACGGTTTTGAATACGGTAGGTATGAGAGAGGGAAAAAACTGTTTGAAGACTTTCAGGAAACCTTTTACGAACATCTTCTAGGTAGACTTGGGCCTCTTTATATTTTTTAGTACTGTAGTAGCATTCCGCTACATGAAGTGCATAGTCTAAGTTGTCTGGTTTTAAGACAGTAGCTTGAGTGAGATAATCAAGAGCTTCCTCTGACTGACCTAGTTCCATAAGAGCAAGACCGATTAGATTGCAAAGCATGGCATTAGGGGGATTTAACTGCAGAGCTTTCTTATAACAACTGACTGCTTTAGGTAAATCATAGAGAAGATGATAGGCTGTCCCTTTAGAATAATAAATTTCTTCATAAGTAGGATGTACTTTTAGGACAAGGTCACAATAGGCAATGCATTCATCCAATGCATCATGAACCATGGTTTCTTCAATAAAAGGAATTAAAGAAGCTACTGATTGTGTTAATAAAGCACTATAATGTTTACCAAGTATATTTGGAAGCTTTAAATGAGATAAAATGGAGTCTAAGGCTTCAGGTGTAGAGTGAGCTAGCTTAACATAGTAGTGGAGACTACGGCAAGTAATATAAAGAGAAGCATGGCGATAAAGAAAGTTCAGTTGGCTAAGGATATATTTTTCACACTGGAGGGGATTTATATGAACTAAAAATTTAATTTTTTGGTAGATATAAAAAGGACAATTAGAGCTAAATAAGATAGCTGAATCTATATATTGAAGAGCAAGCTGATTTTCACCTTGTTTCAATAAGGTCAAAGCCTTCTTAAAATAGCTAAAAGCCGATAATGTACAAGACGTTTTATGTGTAGCATCCATTGGATCATCCCACCTATTCATCAGAGTTTCAATTATATCTATTGTAATGCAAAATTCAAAAGTATACAATATGAAGGAATAGGTTTATAAAGGGAAGCTAGAGGAGGAAAAATGTGAGTTGGCAAGTAGAAGTATTACAATATTTAGAAAGCATACGAACAGATTTTTTAACCATGTTATTAACGACCATTACTATTTTAGCAGAGAAGTACTTTATGATTATGGTAATTGCTTTGCTTTATTGGTGCGTGGATAAAATAAAGAGTATACGTTTGGCTTGGTTTGTCTTAATAGGTGCAAGTATTACCGGTGTGATTAAAAATAGCGTACGTATGCCAAGACCTTTTCAAACAGGTGTAGTCATGCCTATTCGGGCAGAAACAGCTACTAGTTATTCTTTTCCCAGTGGACACACAGGTGTAGCGACTAGCTTCTGGGGAGGAAGTATGTTTATTTTTAAATCACCTGCTATGGTAGTAATAGGCCTTACCTTTATTATATTAACAGGCTTTTCGCGCATCTATTTAGGTGTTCACTGGCCTATCGATGTTTTAGGTGCCTTTTTATTTGGTGCAATTAGTGTGTATTTAGCAGATGTTTTGTTAGGGGAAAAGGCTATTATGACAAGATGGCATGTAATAGGTGTAAGTCTTTTTACATGTCTTATTATGCTTCTTCCTATAGACGGAGATTTGTATAAAATAACAGCAGCTTTATGGGGAACGACACTGGGTGTTTATATAGAGCAAAACTTTATTAATTTTGAGCCCAAGCAAAAAACAAACTATCAAGTAATAAAGATAATAGTAGGAATTATAGGCATTTTGTTCATTTATGGAGGTCTTAAAAAAGTATTACCTGATCAAAAACTATTTCATATGCTACGTTATGCCACTGTTCTTTTATGGATAAGTGCTGGGGCACCTTATGTATTTAAAAAATATCTCTCTAAAAAGAAGGCCTAATTTTTTAGAAAGTGTAAGGTATAAAACGGCTTAAACGTTACACACTAACTATAGGTTAAAAAGGAGTGGATCAAGATGAATATGAGTATTGAATGTTTGGTAACAGAATGCAAATATAATAATGGTACTGAGAAATATTGTACACTAAATCGTATCAAAATCATTAAACATGGTGAAGGCTTAGCAACAAGCAATGAAATCACTGATTGTGCAAGCTTTGAATGTAAAAATTAAATTTTACCTATAAAAAGGTTGCTTTCTCCTTAAGGGAGTAAAGGGACCTTTTTTTAGTACAGATTTAGATAGTTTCTAGGCATTTCACTAGGTTATTTAGATTAGGATATTTTTTAAAAGATGTGTACATTTTTCAAAAAAGAAGATACATAAAGTAAGACGAGCCTTCATATATATCCAGTAGATAAATAGAATTCTTATTTCAAGTGGAGCTTTTATCCTCTGTCATTAAGAAAAAAGAGTGAGAGGCAGAGTAACCGCTAATACTTCTTAAATAAGAGGATGTATTACAGATAATAGTCATAGGACAAAGAGGGGGAGGCAATATGGAGCAAGGGCAATTAAGGAAACGTAAATGGAAAATAGGAATTTTTTTAATAGGAATCCTAGTTTTAGGAACAATTTTTTTAATTGGGGATTATTACTGGGGACCTAAAAATGTGTTAAATACTTATTTAGCGTATTTAAAAGAGAAAAAATATGATAGGTTATACGAACTACTAGATTTAAGTGAAATGGATAAGGCGTATGAGAAGGAAGATATTATAGCATGTTATAAAAGACTTTACGAAAGAGAGGCTAAGCTTGTACAAGTACGTAAAGCTTCTTATGGAATAAATAAAGTATTAAATAAGGAGCAACAAGCTTATGTTTATATTGACTATATTTATGATGAAGAACAAAAAGTAGAAAAGTTAGAGCTCATTAAAGTGGGGAGACAATGGAAGGTCAAATGTCCATTTGTTTTAACCGATTTAAAAGTCTATGCTCCTATAGGCTCTAGAGTATTTATAGAGGGAAGAGAAGTGAAAGATTATACAGGAGATTATTATTATATGGAGCAAGCTCTTCCAGGTCAATATAGCGTAAAAATTGAATTTCCCAATCATATTTACTCTGATTATATAGGTATTATGGAAGTACCACAGCATGCAGAACTTTTTTTAGATTATACAGCCCTTACAGTGGAGATTAAAGCTTTAAAAGGAACTATTGTAGAGTTAGCAGGAGTAAAGCAGATCAATACAGGTGGACAAGTGGTATTTAAGAATATTTTAGAAGGGACCTATGATTTAAAAATTTATCATCCTAATGATGCTATTAAGCCGCTAACAGAAAAGATTGTTATTAATAAAGAAAATAGGTGCTTTGATTGGACAGGAGCCCAACTTTCTACTTCAGGGATGGAAAGTTTGAAGCATTATATAACTGACTTTTATCAAATATACATAGATGACATTAAAAAACACTCTACCAATGGTATAAGTAATTACGTAGCTTTAGTAAATAAAGACAAGCTATTAAGTGATTTTAAAGAATGGTTTATTAACAATAAAGATGTGCTTGATGCAAGGATAGCAGTCCAACCAAAGGATATCAAGATAAATAAAGAAGGTCTACTAGAGATGAGTATTGTAGAAACTACTGAAGTAATCAATAAAGAGTATGATGAATGGAGTAGAAAGGAAGTTGAGCGTTCTTATAAAATTTGGATTGAGTGGAAGACGCAAATAGATATGTCAGAAAAGAGATGGAAGATACTAGATAGAGATATTATACAAAGTATGGTTTGTTATAAAGATGAAGAGGGGAGATGGATACAATATTAAGAAAAACTATTGAAAGATACGTGAAATTTGCTAAAATGGTTGTATACAATAATACCAGTTTAAAATGTCACTATGAGGAGGATAATAGTGCTTGAACAATTAGATACATCCGACAAATCGTCATTAAGAGAGAAAGTTTTTGCTACTATGAGAGAATCTATTCTGGAGGGCAGGTATAAACCAGGAGAGGTTTTAAGGGAGACAGTTATTGCTGCTGAACTTCATGTAAGTCGTACACCTGTTAGAGAGGCCATTAGAAAGTTAGAGCTTGAAGGACTTGTACAATCCATACCAAACAAAGAAACGATTGTAACAGGGATTTCAGAAGAAGATGTACAAGACATTTTTAAAATTCGTAATCGACTCGAAGGTTTAGCAGGAAGTATGGCAGCTGAACGTGTTACTAAGGAAGAGCTTGTGGAGATGGAAGAAATTTTAACGCTTACTGCCTTCTATATTGGAAAGGAGGACTGTAGTCATGTACTAGAGTTAGACCATCGTTTCCATGACTGTATTTATAAAGCAACGAAAAGTAAAATTCTAATGCATCTTTTATCTGATTACCACTCTTATATACAAAAAGTTCGTAAACAATCAGTAGAAATACCAGGACGTATGCAACGTCTTTTAGAAGAACATACTGCAATCTATAAAGCCATTGAAGAAGGTGATGGGAAGAAGGCAGAAAATCTTATGAATAAGCATGTTCATAATGTAACAACTAATATTAAATTATAACTAAAAGTCCTTTTAGATCAGAAGAAAAACTTCAGAGGTAAAAGGACTTTTTAATTTATTCTATCCGTAAGCTATCAAGTGTTTCAGATAATTCCTCCCACTTAGTATAATCTTCTTGAATAAGAAGAGTGAGATTTTCTTTTTCTTGCATTAAATCTTTAGAGCGTGTAAAGTCAGTATAGACTTCCTCAAGACAAAGGAGTTCATCAATTTCTATAAGGCGTGCCTCTTTTTCTTCAATACTATTTTCTAATTTATGCATATCATTCTCACATTTTTTAATTTTAGCCTGTTGCTCCTTTTGTTTTTTCCAATCATCTTTAGTAGGAGAAGTGATAGGAGTAGAAGAGAGAGAATGAAGAGGAGGTGTAGGAGCCTTTTCCTTTTTCTTTTCTACATAGTAATCATAGTCACCTAAGTATTCGGCAGCTCCTAAAGCATTCATTTCAATAATTTTTGTAGCCGTTTGATTAATAAAGTAACGGTCGTGAGAAATATAGAGTACAGTACCTTCATAGTTACATATGGCGCTTTCAAGTATTTCTTTAGAAAGGATATCTAAATGGTTAGTAGGCTCATCAAGGATAAGGAAGTTAGCTTTAGAAAGCATAATTTTAGCTAAGGCCACACGTCCCTTTTCCCCACCACTTAGAGTAGAAATAGACTTAAAGACATCATCTTCTGTAAATAAGAAAGCTGCTAAGACATTACGGATTTCCCCTATTTTAAGGTCAGGGAAAGCATCTTCAATTTCTGATAAAATAGTATTTTCAGGAGTAAGGTTCATATGCTCTTGGTCATAATAACCAATCACCACATTACTACCAAGTTGAGAGTTACCAAATGAAGCTTCGAGTTCTCCCATAATAATTTTGAATAAAGTCGTTTTACCTACACCATTAGGACCAACTAGAGCTACCTTATCTTCTTTTTTTATTTGAAGATTAAAATTTTGGAAAAGAGGTAGTTGGTCAAAGGACTTACTTAAATCCTTTATGGTTAACACATCATTTCCACTGGTAATGCGAGGAACAAGGCGAAGCTGCATGGGTTTATTATCTAACATGGGTGCATCAAGGCGTTCTATTTTTTCAAGTTGTTTTTCACGGCTTCTAGCTCGCCTAAGAGATTTTTCACGATTAAACTGTTTAAGTTTTGCAATAACAGCTTGTTGTTTAGCGATTTCGCGTTGTTGTTTTTCAAAATGCTTCACAGCTACTTCATACTCTTTTTCACTTTTAATGACATAATCACTATAGTTGCCATTATACGTAAAGGCTCTACCAAATTCTAAATGAATGACTTTGTTTACAATCTTGTCTAAAAAGTAACGGTCATGAGAAATGATAATAACAGCACCTTTATAAGCTTTTAAAAAACCTTCAAGCCATTCAATAGCTTCAATATCTAAATGATTAGTGGGCTCATCTAAAAGTAAAAGAGAAGGCTCTTCAAGAAGTAATTTACCAAGGGCTACACGATTTTTTTGCCCCCCAGATAAAATAGAAAGAGGCTTATCATAAACACTTTTATCAAAACCTAGACCTTTTAGTACACCTTTTACAAGGCTGCGATATTCATAACCTTTATTATTTTCGAAGGTCATGCGTAAATTATCATAGGCATGTATCAGTTCAAGTGATGAGGTTTTAGCAATTTCTTCTTCCATTTCATGAAGTTTGTGCTCCATTGCAATGACAGAATCAAAAACATGAAGGAGCTCTTCGTAAACGGTAGCACCTGATTCAAAATCCATTTCTTGCTTTAAATAACCGATGCTACTCTCTTTAGAGTAGGTAACAGCACCTTCATCAGCAGTTAGCTCACCTGTTAAAATTTTGAATAAAGTTGTTTTACCAGCTCCGTTATTGCCGATAAGAGCCACCTTTTCATATTCTTCTATATGAAAACTAATCGTATTTAGGATGGTTTTTTCATCAAAAGCTTTTTTTATATTACTACAAGAAATAATCATATCTATCCTCCTTATGGGTTACACTTTAATAGTATCAAAAAAATAGCTAAAATAAAAGAAATACCTTAATTAGGAGAGATTGACAATAAAAAAACTATAATGCTATACTAGATAGAATAGAAAGAGTTAAGGAGATGAGAAGGTGACGGAAGAAAGAAAAATATCTATGGCTGTAATAAGAAGATTACCGCGTTACTATAGATACCTAGGGGAACTATTAGAAAAAGGGGTCGATAAGATCTCTTCTAGGGAGCTTAGTGAAAAAATGAATGTAACTGCTTCACAAATTCGTCAAGATCTTAATAATTTTGGTGGTTTTGGACAACAAGGATATGGGTATAATGTTGAATATCTTCATTCTGAAATTGCAAAAATACTAGGTCTAGATCAAAATTATAAGATGATTATTGTAGGAGTAGGTAATCTGGGACAAGCTCTTGCAAATTATGGGTCTTTTGAAAAAAGAGGTTTTCATCTGGTTGGTTTATTTGATGTTAATCCAAGGCTTATTGGCATGAGCATTCGTGGGATAGAAGTAAAAGATATTGATCAAATGGAGCAATTTGTAAAGGAAAACAAGATAGATATTGCTATACTTACTGTACCTAAAACAAGAGTAAAGGATATTGCAGAGAACTTAGCTAGCTGGGGGATTAAAGGACTTTGGAATTTCTCACCTGTTGATTTGTTTTTACCTAGTGAAGTGCAGATAGAGAATGTGCACCTTTCACATAGCCTGATGACGCTTGCATATAAGATCAACGAAGGTGATAATTTATAATATGTTTTTAGAAAAATGTTCATTTTTCTTAAGGGGAAATCTTAAGATAAATGAACATTTTTTTATGATTTATATAATGCAATAGGATTTTTTTAGGGAATGAGCTATAATATAATAAAAGAAAAGATAAAAAATTGAAGTGGTAAAGGTCTAAATAGAGCCTATAAAAGGATGGGGAAAAATGTTTGATTTTTTGAAAAAGCAACGAAAAATTATTTTAGAAGATCACGTAGAACATGAAGTTACTGTTTCAAATGAACAAATCGATACTAAAAAAATGTATATTAAAGAAATACTAGAGACTAAAAAATTGCCGATAGTACTACTTGATCCTCTGTGGCATTCTATACGTGGACAAATTGTAAGTGACCTTATTGCAAAAAATGAGAGAAAGCTTCATGACCTTTTAAAGGAACAAGGAAAGCTTAATAATGATTATAAGGATTATAATGTAGTAAAACAAAATTTTTTAAAAGAGATTTTAGAACTCAGTGGGGCCTTACATACTGAAGATGATGTAGCTAAGATAGCTAAGCTCAATAAGCTTCATGAAAGTACTTTGGGTGCTAATCAAAAGTTAGAGGATATTGAAAAGCGTTTACAGGAAGTAGAATCAGAAATTGAACAAATTAACAAAGAAATTATTGAAGAGATTGTAGCAGTAGGTTATGGGTATATTACTCTTTGTAAGGTCCAGGTTCAGACATTGGAAAGAGAAATAGATACCCTAAGACAAAAGGTTGTGGAAAAAACCAATGAAAAGAAAAAAAATGAGCATGTTTTAAAAGGTATTTATCAATACTTACATCATGTAATAGGTCAGCAGCAAATTGAAGTAATAGATAAGGAATTGTGGGATAAAAAGAAATGATAATAGGAATTGGGACAGATATTATAGAAATAGCGCGTATACAAAAAGTAGCTCAAGGCACAACAAGCTTTTTAAATAAAGCATTTACAGAAAAAGAACAAGCTTATTTTTTTAAGAAACAGTATAAAGCAGAGACCATTGCTGGAATTTTTGCAGCTAAAGAAGCCATCAGTAAGGCCTTTGGGACAGGATTTAGAACCTTTTCACTTATAGACATTGAGATTTTACCCAATACATTAGGAAAACCAACAGCAACTGTTTATAATAATGCAAAGGAATTGCTTCAAGAACTTGGGGCTAAAGAGATTCAGGTGAGCATTTCACACTGTAAGGAGTATGCAGTTGCCTATGCTTTAATAGAAAGAAGTGAGTAAAATGAAAGTATTAGTTCCTCAGCAGATAAGAGAGTTAGATAAAAGAGCTATAGAGGAATATGCCATTCCAAGTGTTCTTTTGATGGAGCATGCAGCACTCTGTGTGGTAGAGCGAATAAAAGCACTTGACTTTGCTAAGCGTATTGTTATTGTATGTGGTCCTGGAAATAACGGAGGAGATGGCCTAGCAATAGCTAGATTGCTGGCAGGTTTAGAAAACAGGAGAGTGGATGTTTTTTTAGTTGCCTCACCAGATAAATTATCGGCAGATGGTAAAATCTACTATGAAATAATAAAAAAACTAGGAGTTCATATTATTTCCCTTAATGAAGGAGCTGAAGTTTTATTAGAGGAATATCTTAATAAAGCAACACTTATTATAGATGCACTTTTTGGAACAGGGTTAACACGTCCTATAGAGGGAAAATACAGGAAGGTAATAGAGAAAATAAATGAAGCAGATGCCTATGTAATGAGTGTAGATTGTCCGTCAGGTATAGAAACAGAAGAAGGCAAGGTACTAGGGACAGCTGTTTTTGCAAATGAGACCATTACTTTTGTGGCACCTAAACTGGGACTTTTGCTTTATCCAGCTTTTGAATATACAGGTGAAGTTAGAGTAGTGGACATTGGTATTCCCAAGGCTTTATTGGAGGAAATAAAATCACCTTATTGGCATATAGATAGACTAGAAATGAGGAAGTACTTACCTAAAAGGTATAGTCGAAGTAATAAGGGTACTTATGGAAGAGTACTAGCAATAGGGGGGCAAATGGGGATGTCAGGAGCTATTGTCCTAGCTAGTCAAGCAGCTCTTAAAGTAGGAGCAGGTTTAGTTACAGCAGCCGTCCCTAATAGTATCCACCAAGTAATTGAGTGTAAGCTAACAGAAGTGATGTCCTTACCTCTTGCAGATAAAGAAGGGCAGTTAAGTGAAGAAGCTATCCAAGTATTAAAACCACTTATACAAAAGCAAGATATTGTACTAATAGGTCCTGGAATGGGAAGAGGAACAGGAGCAGAAAAAGTAGTTTTCCAAGTCCTTATTAGTGATAAACCTTGTGTAATAGATGCAGATGCTCTTGTGCTTTTGAAAAACAAGTTAGAATTACTTAAAAATCGTAAAGCGCCAACCATTTTGACCCCTCATCCAGGTGAGCTGGCAGCATTAACAGGCTTAACGATACAAGAAATAGTTGATAATCCAATAAAAATAACAAAAGATTTTGCAAGCAGGTATCACGTTACGATGGTATTAAAAACAGAAAGAACACTGGTAGTAGAACCTACAGGTAATGTATATATTAATACAAGAGGGAATAGTGGTATGGCTAAAGGTGGCTCAGGTGATGTACTCTCAGGTGTTATAGCAGGTTTATTAGCACAAGGGCTATTGGCATCAGCAAGTGCACAATTAGGTGTCTATCTGCACAGCTATGCAGGGGATCGTGTAGCAGAGAGAAAAACAACCTATGCTTTTTTACCGACAGATTTGTTTGAAGGGATCGAACAGGCTTTTAAAGAACTTATTGGGTACTAAGTCAATTTAAAAGGGGAGAGGGCTATGCAAGTAAAAGATATCATGAAAAGAGAAGTCATCTCAGTGAGCGAAGAAGATTCATTGGTAGATGTTTTGATGGTATTACTAGAAAATAATATTAGTGGTGTTCCTGTACTCAATGAAAGACAAGAGGTAATAGGTATTCTTACAGAACAAGATTTGATGACAAAAAGAAAAGTATTAAATATTCCATCATATCTTGAGTTTATTCAGAGTATATTATCTATAGATGGGGAGTTGCAGCAGGCTAAAAAAGACGCCATTCAAAAGTTATCTGCAAAAGACATTATGTCGTCGCCTGTTTATACAGTAGGAGAGAATCATTCTATTGAAGAAGTTGTTTGTATGATGGTAAATAGGCGAATCAATCATATACCAGTTGTAGATAAGAAAAGAAGTTTAGTAGGCATTATAGGCAGAGGAGATTTACTTCCCTTACTGATTAATCAATTAAGGAGGTAATATGTTTAAGGTACGGAAGGTTGTATTATTCATTCTTTTACTAATGACTGCCTTCACCTTTTATGGGTGTAATAAAAAAATAGGAAAGATAAAAAATATAAGTTTACCAGAGTTTCTAAAAAGTATGAAAAGCTATGAAGCAAATGTAACCATTACTTTTTTAGCAGAAGGGCAAGAGAATGTAATGGAAATGTATCAAAAGGTAGAAATAGGTGGCAAATATCATTTAAAGATTGAAGCACCTCCTCACCTTAAAGGTTATATTCTTTATTTTGATGGAGAAAAAATAAAGGAATATAATCCCAATAGCCAAACAGAAACGTTAGCTAAAGCTAGTAACGCAAGAAATGAAACAATGCTTTCCTCTTTTTTAGAACGTTATGAAAAGATGAGTGAAATACAGACATCTAAAAGCACATTGGAGGGTAAAGAAGTCCTTGTAATAGAGATGGAGATACCTGGTAATTATAAGTATTTAGCGAAACAGAATATCTATTTTATGGAGGAAACTTTTAAACCTATTAGAATGGAAATACTAGATGTTGAAGGGAAGAAGTCGATACAAGTTGATTATAAAGATTTTAAGTATAACCCAGAGATAAAGTGGGATATTTAATAGGATATTCCAAGGAGGTAGGAAATGAATACTCTTAGACCACGTGTAGTCGCAGAAATTAGCATAGAGGCTATTAAACATAATTATACACAGATTAGAAGTATTATACCTAAACATACAGAGATTATGGGAATCATTAAGGCAGATGGTTATGGTCATGGAGCCATTGAGGTAGCTAAAATTCTTCAGGAGCAAGGAGTTAATCGTTTTGCAGTAGCCATTGCAAAAGAAGGAGAAGAGTTAAGAAAAGAAGGGATTACTTCACCGATTTTAGTTTTAGGTTATACACCTAAGGCAGATATCAAAACGCTTATTGAAAATGATTTAACACAGACTGTTTTTTCACTAGAGATGGCAGGCTATATTTCTGATGAAGCCAAGAAGTTAAATAAAACAGTTAATATTCACTTAAAAGTAGATACAGGTATGGGTAGGATTGGCTTTCTCTCTTCTTCACAAAGCATTGAAGAGGTAAAAAAGATAGCAGAGCTTCCTCATATTAATATGGAAGGAATTTTTACACATTTTTCTACAGCTGATGAAGAAGATATAACCTATACAAAGAATCAATGGAGCATTTTTGAAGGTTTTTTAAAGGAATTAAATGAAGTAGGGATTGATTTGCCTGTTATTCATGCTGCTAACAGTGCTGCAACAATGTGTCATCCTTACACCCATCTCAATATGGTAAGACCAGGTATTATTTTATACGGTTATTATCCTTCAAGTTACTTACAAAACAAAATACTTGATTTAAGACCAGCTATGACACTTAAATCACAAGTGGTACATGTAAAGGAATTACCAGAAGGTCACTATGTTGGCTATGGAAGAAAGTTTTACACCAAACAAAAAACAAAGATTGCTACGATTCCCATTGGCTATGCAGATGGTTACTCCAGAAGACTTGCAGGAAAAGGAAAAGTCCTCATTCATGGACAATTTGCACCTATAGTGGGAAATATTTGTATGGATCAGTTTATGGTAGATGTGACACACATCAAGGGAGTAAAAGTAGAAGATGAAGTCGTTATTTTTGGAAAACAAGGTGATAAGACTATTCCTATAGAAGAACTAGCGATAGCATTAGAGACTATTAATTATGAGATAATGTGTATGATTGGAAAACGTGTACCACGATTATATGTTTAAAAGATTGAAAAAATTAAATAACATCGTATAGAGTTATGAAAAAATGGCAAAAATAGTAATAGCTAGAGTAGGAGTAAATCACGATGTTAGGTGGGAGTGATTTGCAATGACTGAGTCAAGAGGTAATACAAAAGCCAACGGGTTAGAGAGCCTTAAAGGCACTGCTAGCAAAATTAAAGTAGGTACGATGAAAAAAGGATATCAAGAGATGGCAGATATCAATTTATCACTTTCAAAACTTTATTTTGAAGTAGAAAGAGAGGTCGAGTCTTATTACGATCGTATAGCGGAGTGTGAGTAAAAGTGCAAGTAAAACGTGGAGATATATTTTATGCAGATTTAAGTCCAGTAATTGGTTCAGAACAGGGCGGTATTCGCCCAGTCCTTGTAGTACAAAATGACGTTGGTAACAAATTTAGCCCTACAGTAATCTGTGCGGCGATTACTTCTAAGATTAATAAAGCAAAACTTCCTACCCATGTGGAGATTGATGCAGCAGAATATGAACTTGTTAAAAATTCTGTTATCCTCCTTGAGCAAATACGAACGATTGATAAAAGAAGACTAAAAGAGAAGATCTGCCATTTAGATGATGAGCTTATGGCTCAAGTAGATAGGAGTATTAAAATTAGCTTTGCAATAAATACATAAAATGTATAAAGAGGCCTTATTAGTGCCTCTATTTTTTTACTCCAGTACCATTAATAATATCTCCTTTCTTAGTTCAAAACCCAAATGAAGTATGATAGAATAGAACAATGCACATAGGGAGGGGAGACTTCATGGAATTACAAAATGTTTATATTCAATTAGGGATTTTATTTTTATTGCTTATTTTTGGTTATTTATTAGGCAAACTGCAAGTGATTACAGAGGAGGGGACACAAGAATTCTCTAGCTTTGTCATTAAAGTCTGTATGCCAGCACTTATGATTTCAGGAATGCTTATTCCTGCTACCCCTGAAAAATTATATAGAGGCATGTTATTATTAGGAGTAGCTACAGTAAGCTATGCTTTAGCAGTTATAGTAGGAACTATAACTGCACATTTTCTTACAAAAGATAAGGCTAAAAAGGGAATTTATAGTTATGTTATTACTTTTTCAAACTGTGGATTTATGGGTATTCCTGTTTTACAGGCTATTTTTGGCAAAGAAATTATATTTTATGTGGTGATACATAATATAATTTTTAATGTTTTGGTCTATACTCTAGGTGTGAAATTGTTAAGTGGTCATTTAGAAGGGAAAAAAGCTTTTAAGTTAAACGCACTTATTAATCCAGGGACAGTGGCAAGTATAGTAGGACTCATACTTTTCATGCTCAATTTGCCATTACCAAGGTTTGTGACAGGCGCAGTAGATGCAGTAGGTGGACTTTGTACGCCTTTATCAATGATTGTCATTGGTGCTATGCTAAGTGAGCTTCCTCTTTCACAAATGTTTAATAATAACAAAGCCTATATACTTGTAGCCATACGTCTTATTATTTTACCGTTGTTAACACTTATTTTAATCAAATATATTCTTCGTGTAGAAGACCTCTTTTTATTAAGTATTCCTGTTATTATAGCGGGTATGCCAGTAGCTACTAATGCGGGACTAATGGCTAAGGAATATGGAAGTGATGCGCTATTAGCGTCACAGCTTATTTTTATTTCTACGTTGTTTAGCTGTATCTCTATCCCACTCTTGACACGAATCATTTAAAGCATCATAAGGAATAGACTAGAAAAACATAAGGAATTTGACTATAATAAAGAAAATAGTAAATAGATAGGAGAGCGATACTATGAAAGATATATTTACTAAAATTGGAGAGAGTATTACAAGTACAGTAAAAGAAATGGGAGAGCAGACACAAAAATCTTTTGATCAAACCGTTTATCGCACCGAGCTCCTTGGACTAAAAAATGATTTGAAAAAACTTTATCAAAAATTAGGTGAAGAACAGTATACAGCTTATATACAGGGAGATGAATCAAAAGTTCAGACGGTACTTTATAACCAAATTACCAATCTTATTCATGAGATTGAAAAAAGAGAAAAGATTATTAATGATATAGTAAGTAATCAAAAGGACAGTTTTGATAGCTATAAAAGAGATGTAAAAACAACTTGGGATGAAAATATGGCAGCAGCTCAAAAACCAGAAAAAAATAAAGAAGGTTTTGAAGTCATGAAAATCTGTGAAAATTGTAATACGGGCAATCATGTGGATGCGACCTATTGTATTTACTGTGGGGAAAAATTCTAATAGACGATGCAAAAGGAGATGGACAATAGATGGAAATTAGATTTACAAAACAAGCTCAAATAGCCATTGAATATGCAGAACAAGTGATGACACAGTTTGGTCATGGGTATTTAGGTACAGAACATTTATTAGTTGGTCTGATTCATGCCAATGATTCAGTTGCCCAAAAAGCAATTGAGGATTATGGCTTAACAGAAGAGGATTTGTTAGAGCGTATACGTGACGTCATAGGAATAGGGAGTGTTACTTTAGTACATGGTAGAGACTTTACCCCTCGTGTTAAACGTATTTTTGAGACCAGTGCTCAATTGGCACGTCAATTGGGAACTGCAGCAATAGGAACAGAATATCTTCTTGTTTCTATTCTAAAGGAGAAAACCTGTGTAGCTGTAAAACTACTAGAATCTTTAGGCGTCAATACAACAAAGCTTTCCAATAGTCTTATTGAGATGCTGATGGGTAACAGTCAAAAACCAGAAGCAAGCTTTTCAAGTACAAAACAAACCAATCAAGTAGGGAAATCGACAACACCTACTTTGGATAAGTACAGTAGGGATTTGACACAACTAGCAAGAGAGGAAAGATTTGATCCTATTATTGGAAGAGAGATGGAGATTGAACGTGTTATTCAAATCCTATCTCGTCGTACCAAGAATAATCCTTGTTTAGTAGGAGAGCCAGGTGTAGGTAAGACTGCTGTAGTAGAAGGACTAGCTCAAAAAATTGTAGCAGGAACGATTCCAGAACTTCTTAAAGATAGACGAGTAGTGTCCTTAGACCTTTCTAGCATGATTTCAGGTACGAAATACCGTGGTGAGTTTGAAGAACGTATCAATAAGGTACTAGATGAGGTGCGTGCTGCAAAGGATATTATTCTTTTTATTGATGAGCTTCATACAATTATTGGAGCTGGAGCGGCAGAAGGAGCCATGGATGCCTCTAATATTCTAAAGCCTTCTTTAGCTAGAGGGGAAATTCAACTAGTAGGAGCAACTACTTTAGATGAATACAGGAAGCACATTGAAAAGGATGCTGCCCTTGAAAGACGTTTCCAGCCGGTACAGGTAGAAGAGCCTTCAGAGGATGAAACCTTAGCTATCCTAAAGGGGATTAAAGACAAATATGAAGTACATCACCAAGTACAAATTACAGAAGATGCCCTTGAAGCAGCTGTTAAACTTTCAAGTCGTTATATAGCTGATCGTTATTTACCTGATAAAGCTATTGATCTTCTAGATGAAGCGGCCTCTAAGGTACGATTAAGAGCTTATACATCACCTACAAATGTAAAAGAATTAGAAGCTGAACTTTTAAAATTAAATAAAGATAAAGAAGAAGCTATTATTAATGAAGAGTATGAAAAAGCTGGCCAAATTAAGCAAAAAGAAAATTTAGTAAAAGAAAAAATAGCTAATGCTAAAATGGAATGGGAAACGAAGCATACAAAAAGTAGTCAGATTGTATCTGAAGAAGAGATTGCAGATGTAGTTAGCACATGGACTCATATCCCAGTTAAACGTTTAGCAGAAGAAGAGTATGAACGTCTTCAAAACCTTGAAAAAATTCTTCATGAGAGAGTAATTGGTCAAGACGAAGCCATTAAAGCCGTATCTAAGGCAGTAAGAAGAGGACGTGTAGGACTTAAAGACCCTAACCGTCCAATTGGTTCTTTCTTATTCTTAGGTCCTACAGGGGTAGGTAAAACAGAGTTAACCAAAACACTTGCTGAGGCTATGTTTGGTGATGAAAATACGATGATTCGTATTGATATGTCAGAGTATATGGAAAAACACACAGTCTCAAAACTCATTGGTTCACCTCCTGGATATGTAGGTTATGAAGAAGGAGGCCAACTTACTGAGAAAGTAAGGAGAAAACCTTATTCCGTTGTGCTCTTTGATGAAATAGAAAAGGCGCATTCAGATGTTTTTAATATTTTATTGCAAATATTAGATGATGGGCATATTACGGATTCAAGAGGGCGAAAGATTAACTTTAAAAATACTATTATTATTATGACATCTAATATTGGCGCACGTAATATTATTGAACCTAAAAAGTTAGGTTTCATATCAAATGAAGATGCAGAAAAGTCTTATCAAGATATGAAAAAAGGTGTGATGGAAGAGGTAAAACGCCTCTTTAGACCAGAATTCTTAAATCGTATTGATGAGCTTTTAGTATTCCATCCACTTACAACGGAGAATATTCGAAGTATTGCTGATGTCATGATTAAAAATCTTTTAAAACGCATTAGTAAAAATATAGGGATAGAGCTTGAACTTACAGAAGAAGCTTTAGAGTTTTTAGCTAAAAAGGGTTATGATAAAACCTATGGTGCAAGACCTCTTCGTCGTACCATTCAAACCTATATCGAAGATAAGCTTTCAGACGAAATACTTGAAGGCAAGGTAAAAGAAGGAGATACTCTAAAGGTTAGTTTAGAAGGAGAAAATTTCCTATTTACTAGACAATAAGAATGTAGGCTATAGATAATATCTACTACAAATTGGCAAATGAATTTATTAAAGAATAAGCATATACTTTTTAGGACACTTCATGTATAATTGTAAGTAGTTAGAGCTTAAAAAGTGATTAAAGAGATAAATATTGGAGGATTTAGCAATGGCTGTTGTAAGTGAAATTATTCGCGTGGAGCAAGATGGCACACTTAGCTTTGGAAATTATGAGCTTCCAGAAAAAACAAAGGTATTAGATTTTGAAGTAGAAGGTAGACTTTATAAAGCTAAAACTTTTTATGAAGTAACAAAGCTTAAAAGGGATGGAGAACTTGTTTATGAGTCTATGCCTGGTACAGCTGTGCATAACCTAAAAATTACAGATAAAGAAATAAGCTTTTGTGTAGAAGGTAATGGTAACTCACAAATTACATTAGAGTTAGATTCCAATACAGAATATAAATTAGTTATTAGTGATATAATAGTGGGGAATGTGAAATCAAGTGTGGGAGGAAAAGTGATTTTCTCTGTAGATTGTACAAAAGAACCACAAAACGTAATACTTAAAAGATTATAGTAAAATAAAGCTGGTTAGGGAACACAAAAGGTTTCTTAATCAGCTTTTTGTTAAGGATGAGAAAAATGAAGTTGAAAACAAACTATGTATGTAAAGAATGTGGACAAGTTTATTCGAAATGGCAAGGCAGGTGTGATGCATGCAAAGAGTGGAATACCATTATAGAACAAGAAACACCCTCTATTAAAAAAGCAGGAATAGTGAGTAAGATGAAGGGGACTAGCTTATCTAAAAGACTCATTGATGTAACAGGCAGCAGTTCAGAACGTATTATAACAGGTATAAGTGAGTTTAATCGTGTAATGGGAGGAGGTATTGTAAAGGACTCTTTAACAATTATTACAGCAAGACCAGGAGCAGGCAAATCAACGCTTCTTTTACAGGTAGCACAAGATATAGCGGAAAAAGGAATGAATGTGCTTTATGCATCAGGAGAAGAAAGTGAAAGTCAGATTAAAAATCGAGCAGAACGTATTTTTCAATCCATTAGCCCTAATATTTGGATTCATTCAGATGTAAGTATGAATAATGTCTTAGCAACTATTCAGCAAGTTGAAGCGGACCTTATTATTATTGATAGTATACAAACATTTATTATGGAGGAATATCCTTCACGTCCAGGAAGTCCTGTACAAACGATGGAGTGTGCAAATGCCCTCTTGCAGGTGGCTAAAAATGGGACTAGACCACGGGCAGTTATTATTGTAGGGCAGATGACAAAGGATGACGAAATTGCTGGAGTAAGAGCTTTGGAGCATCTGGTGGACACCGTTCTTATTATAGAAGGTGAAAGTGGTGAAGAGTTAAGGGGAGTAATTGCCTCGAAAAATCGTTTTGGTTCAACAGGAGAAGCAGCATTTTTTGCTATGACAGAAGGCGGAATGAATCCTATCGAGAATCCTTCTGAATATTTTATGACTCAAAGAGAAGCAAATGAGCAAATTTCTGGATGTGCGCTAACCGTAGTTAAAGAAGGAACAAGACCGATTATTGTAGAGATTGAGAGCTTAGTAAGCACTTCCTTTACTCCTTATCCTGCTCGGATCAGTGAGAATGTCAAAAGAGAGCAGCTTAACACACTTATTTCTATATTAGAACAACGTGGAAAAATACAGCTTTATGATAAAAATGTAGTGGTAAAAACAACGGGTGGCTTAAAGCTTAAAGAGCAGGCAGTTAATTTAGCAGTGGCTATGAGTATTGTTTCTTCTGAAAAAGGCAAGGCTATTCCAAGTCATACTTTATTTATAGCAGATGTTGGCCTAACTGGTGAGTTAAAAAGAGTTCCTACACTAGAAGCCCGATTAAAAGAAGCTGATCGAATGGGCTATAAAAGAGTTTATGTGGCACGAAGAGCAATGCAACGTGCTGTAAGTTTTGAGAATTTACAAGTCATTGAAAAAAATACATTAAGTGAAGTGATTTGGAGTGTTTTTGAAGAACGTTCAGATTTACCTTTTTGAATTGTATAGATTAATTTAATAAATGAAAGAAAAATAGAGAACAAATGTAGTGACCTTTTACTTGTAATAAGTAAAAGGTCACTTTTTAAGGTTAAAAGAGTAAAATAAAATGTTTACATAAATTTCTTGCAAGAGAATGTTGTATTAGCATCAAAAACTTGATATACTGTAGAAAAAACAAGTTAACATAATTTTAAAACGAGATAGATAGGAGGATAATGTGAGAGAGAAAAATATGAAAAAACCATCTATTATTGAGAAAATTGGAAAAAAAATACCTGATCCAGTTATCATATTTATGATTTTATATGCAGTAACGTTAATAATTACACTTTTCCTTGGAGAAATGACTTTTAGTATGGTCGCAAAGGATGGTAGCATGATTACTTATGAAATTAAGAACATGTTTACCGCTGAAAATATCAGATGGATATTTGACAACGCACTTCTTAAAAATTGGTTATCTTATGGTGGAGGAGTATTAGGAACCATTTTAGTTGTTATGCTAGGTGTTGGACTTGCAGAGCAATCTGGACTTCTTTCTACATTAATTAAAAAAGTAGGTATAAAAGTATCTGATCGTTTCCTACCATTTGTATTGGTATTTTTAGGGATTATGAGTAGTGTGGCAACAGATGCAGGTTATGTAATTCTTATTCCACTTGCAGGTATTTTATATGCAGGACTTAAAAAGAACCCACTTATTGGTATGGCAGCAGCTTTTGCTGGTGTATCAGCAGGATTTAGTGCCAATCTCCTTCCTGCCACACCCAGTGATATTATTATTGGTTCAAATGCAAAGATTTTTGCCGAAGCACAGGGAATTCCCTTTTTAAATGCAGCAGGTAATCCACTTACACCTGCTACAATGCATTATTATTTTATTGCAGTATCTACAATTATTCTAACTTTTGTAGGTGGAGTTATTACTATTAAGTTTGTTAAACCAAGGCTTGAAAAACAGGAATATTGCATTCCTGAGGACATGCATTTAGATGACTTTACAGTAAAACCGGAAGAGAATAAAGCACTTAAATGGGCTGGACTTGGGCTGATTATAGGACTTATTATTGTAGCAATTCTCGGTTTTGGACCTTTAGCATCCTATACAATAGAGACAGAGGGGGTTGTTAAGGAGATAACACCCTTTATAGATAATATTATTCTTATGATTACTTTTCTTTTCTTTATGCCAGGTTTATTTTATGGTATAAAAGTAGGGGCATTTAAAAAATCTATGGACGTTGTAAAAGCAATGTCAACTTCAATGAGTTCAATGGGTTATGTGATTGTATTAACCTTTTTTTCTTACAACTTTCTAGCACTTCTTAGTGAATCACAACTTGGTACCTATATCACTTATTTAGGTGCTACAGCACTTGAAAAAATGGGGCTTGCACAGTATCCTATTTTATTAATCATTGGATTTATCATTACAACAGCAATTATTAATCTATTTGTAGGAGGACTAACCTCTAAATGGATGCTACTTGGACCTATCTTTATTCCTATGCTTTATCAGGTAAATAGTGCGATGACACCAGATATAGTAGCAGCAGCTTATCGTGTAGCAGATTCATCAACAAATATCATTACACCACTTATGTCTTATGCAGGACTTATTCTTGTGTTTATGAGAAAATATAAACCAGAGTATTCAGTTGGAGATTTAATTGGTTTAATGTTTCCTTATTCACTCGGATTTTTAGCAATTTGGTCAACTGTACTTATTGGTTTCTTTGCTTTGGGTATACCATTAGGTTTTTAAAAGTAAATAATTGAAATAAAAAGGTAGCACAGCCTACTCATAAAAAGAGTGGGTGTACTACCTTTTTATTCATTTTGATGGGAAACTTGTCCACGTTGGTAAACTTCATGATTACAAAAATTGTTTTCTAAATCTCTCCAGAATTGATCTTTAAAGACAGGTGGGAATATAGGGATTCCAGAAGCTTTGAGTTCTTTCTCGGAGATATAACGACATTCCTGAATATATTGTTCATCAACCTCAGGGTCAAAGCCTGGTTTTAACTCTTCAGGATTATCAATAGAAGTGAGAAAAAACATGCCTAAATGATGAGTATTAATGGAGTAGTCCACATATTCACTAAGATAAAGAAGCCTAAGAGGACGACAACGCACA
This sequence comes from Sporanaerobium hydrogeniformans, assembly GCF_002735925.1. Taxonomy (GTDB): domain Bacteria; phylum Bacillota; class Clostridia; order Lachnospirales; family Cellulosilyticaceae; genus Sporanaerobium; species Sporanaerobium hydrogeniformans. The sequence goes on from NZ_PEDL01000018.1 coordinate 59,193, forward strand.
CTACATTCTTCTTCTACTTCACGAACAATGGTGTCAATGACACTTTCTTCTGGCTCCATGCCTCCTCCAGGTAATGTCCACCATTCAAAGCCTGTTTTAGGATGCTTTTGTTTAAGAACCAATAGTTCTTTTTTGTCATTTATAATAATAGCAGCTGCTCTGGGTCTTAAGTTCATAGAATCCTCCTTAGTTTCATAAAAAAAATAAAATAAAGTAAACAAATATTTTTTATTTTATGTTAGTATAACATATTTAATTAAAAATAGACCTCTTCTTATTTAAGAGATGAGAAGAGGCCTAAGAAAAACCGATATTATTTTAATGAATACTTACCTAACATTTCAGTACGGTATTTTTCTTTAGTTATAGCATCTGCTAAAGATATGTCAAAGGTATTAGCTATAGCACCCAAATAAAAAAGAAGGCGGCCACATTCTTTTTCTAATAATTCCTGACATTCTTCACAAAGCTTACCGTTAACATGGGTACTCATTTGTTTTTTTAAAATATCGAGGGAGATATCTTCTGAGAGATTATAAGGCTGTTTATGGGCATCAATAGTAATACAACCACATGTTGTAGCAGATTTTGAAATGGTTCGACATAAGTGAGTACATGCATCTTGCAATTTAGTTGTTTGATCAAGGATACTTTTGTTTCGGATAAGAATAGCATCTATAAAATTTTGAAACTCTTGTAATTGAATAGGATCGTTAGGCATAAAGAACTCCTTTCTCTAACTTTTGAGAATATTATATCATATATAGGTGATAACATAAATGATAAAAAGTAATATTAAGAAATTTATAAAATACTAACAATTAGGACTAGAAATAAAGGATGAAGTAAAATAATCATAAAAAGTTAAAAAAGTTGTTGACGTATGTAGGATTATACTGTAATATAAATGAAGTCGGCGGTAATCAGTGATGATTAGGACGACAACTTGTACTTTGAAAACTAAACACAATCAAATGATAGATTTAAACTTCAAATGCTCATTAAGTGAGCAAGCTAAAATTTATTTTAGCGCCTAATGATAACGCAAGTTGTCAGGGTAACAAACAGGTAATCTGTTGGTTTATATCTACAATTTAACCGATAAACAATTGCATTAACACTTAACCGTGTTAAGCAAACATTCTTTGTATTCATCATTTATGATGATTAACAAGGCACAAAATGACAAACCGTCAACGTAAGTTGAACGGATTAGGTCAAGCTACTAAGAGCGTAGAGTGGATGCCTTGGCACCGAGAGCCGATGAAGGACGTGATAAGC
>NZ_PEDL01000019.1 GCF_002735925.1 Sporanaerobium hydrogeniformans
AAGGAGGGAGCCGTCTAAGGCAAAACCAATGACTGGGGTGAAGTCGTAACAAGGTAGCCGTATCGGAAGGTGCGGCTGGATCACCTCCTTTCTAAGGAAACAACTGGAATGGTTACTGTTTTGTTTTGAATGTTCATTAGGATAAAAAAGGCTGTGAATGCTTAATCTTCTAGATTAAACATTCACAGCCTTTTTGCGCTGTATAAACAAAGAATAAACAAGGAAGTTATTACCAGATAAGCTCCAAGCCTACACCTACTTCATGAATAGGAAGTTCTTGATGCATAGCAGCTTTAACACTAAAAGAAACACAATGACAAGGATAAAGCTCTTTAATCTGATGTTTTTTAAAGTACTCAATGGTATGGTCTAGTCTAGGAGAGTGTTCAAAAAGATGAAAACCCCCTATAACACCTAAAATGGTATCACATGAATAAACTCTTTTGGCATGTTCAATAATATTACATATGCCACTATGGGAACAACCTGTAATAATATAGAGACCTTTGGGAGTTTGATAAGCTAAAGCAGTATCATCCATTAAATAATCATCCTTTAAAGGTTGGCAATCACATCCACATTTACCGATAGGATCTGTATTCTCAAAGGTATGGACTCTAGGAATTTCTCCTAAATAGGTGAGATGAGGACTGATTTGGACAGGAGTTTTAGAAAGTTGTAAATCTACAAAGCTTTGTAGTTCCTTTTTGCTAACAGGTGACCCAATCTCTAAATCATCTATTTGTTTTGCATGAAAGGTATCTGGATGTGCTAGGATTTTGAGATGCTTCAAATCAAAAGCCCCCGATTCTTTAAGGTAAGCTAGGCCACCTGTATGATCATTATGTCCATGAGAAAGGACAATGGTTGATATTTCCTTTAAGGGTACATTTAATTTCTTTGCATTGTGTATATAGAGACTTGAATAACCTGTATCAAATAGGATTTTAGTATTACCCTCTTCAATATAGTAAGATACCGCTGGTTCTCCATAATAGTATTGATCAATATACGTGTTATTATCAACAAGAACTTTTAGTTTCAAAATGAACCTCCTTAATCATATGGTTTAGCATAGGTAATAGTTTAGAGGATATGAATAAGATTTGCAATAAGAATAAAATTTAAACATAGTTGCAATTAATTGACAAAATTCGACAACCGTGATATATTCTTTACAATCCTAATGTCGAACATACTATTAATAAGTATAAATAATGTTCGGAATAATTTACTTGTATAAAGATTTTAAAAGTAAAAATGAATTGACTTAAATGAAAGGATGACAACATGGAGCCTAAAGTAAAACAAATATTTGATGAAATCATCAAAAAGACCATAGAGCTAGCAGAAGATATTTATAGACATCCTGAATTAGGTTATAAAGAAATTCGGACAGCGGGTAAAGTAAAAGAAATATTAGAGGCAGAAGGTATTGCTTATGAAGACCAGGTAGCATATACAGGGATTTTATCTACACTAGACTCAAAAAAATCAGGACCACATATTGGGCTTATCTGTGAGCTGGATGCTGTACCGACCTTAAACCATCCTTATGCTAATCAAGAGGATTATGCGGCACACACTTGTGGACATTACGCACAAATTGGGGTAATGCTAAGTGTTTTCTTATCTTTGCATAAAGCACATATCCTGGGTGAACTTTGTGGGAAAGTTACTTTAGTAGTTACACCTGCAGAAGAATTTTGTGATTTAGAGTATCGCAGAGGCCTTATTGCAGAAGGTAAAATAAAGCACGTTTCTGGCAAGCAAGAGATGATTGAGCGAGGGGTATTTGATGATATGTCTCTTATTTTATCTTGCCACACAATGGGACTTGATATGAGTGTATATGATGCAGAAATTGGTGCAAGCTTAAATGGCTTTTTATGTAAAAAAGCTATTTTCCACGGCAGAGGGGCACATGCAGGAAGCAATCCAGCTGGTGGTATCAATGCTCTGAATGCAGCTAATTTAGCAATGTCGGGTATTCATTTCCTAAGAGAAACCTTCCGTGAGGAGGATGCTATTCGTGTACACTTTGTAGTGACTGAAGGGGGACAAACCGTTAATACAGTGCCAGAGCGAGTAACAATGGAAATGTATGTACGTGCGAAAACGGTAGAGGCTATTTTAGAAACAGATCAGAAAGTAACAAGAGCACTAAGAGCAGGAGCACTTGCTATTGGTTGTGATTTGGAAATTATAGATACACCAGGTTATTTACCGCTTCACCAAGATGAGAATTTAACAGCGCTTGTTAAAGAACATATCTTAACTTATATAGCACCAGAAAGAATTGCTCAAGGAACGCATGGTTTTGCTTCTGGAGATATGGGAGATTTATCAAGCCTCTACCCAATCGTTGAAATTGGTATAGGTGGTTTTACAGGAACTATGCACGGTTCAGATTTTAAAACAGCTAATTATGAGCAAGCCTACCATGTACCAGCTGCTTATTTTATAGATACCATTGTTGATCTTTTAAGAGACGATGGTAAAAGGGCTTATGAAATAAAAGAAAAGTTTAAACCTATTATGAGTAAAGAAGCCTATTTAGCCATGCTAGATAGATTCAATAAAACAACTATTTATAAAAAAGGAGAATAAAAGATGATAAAGAAATGGGCTAGAGTATTACTTGCATCATTACTGACAGCAGCTTTATTTACAGGATGTTCGGGTACACCAAAGGAAAACAAACCACAAGAAGGCGTACAAGCTGAAGTAGGTACGACAACTGATAAAAAAGTAAAGGTAAGTTTATTAGTAACAGGTTCTTTTGGAGATAAAGCTTTTAACGACTCTGCACAAGCTGGTATGAAACAAGTAGAAGAGCAGCTTGGTGACAAAGTTGAAGTTGAAATGATTGAAATGGGTAATGACAAAACAAAATTTGAAGGATCTTTATTAGACGCTTCTGAATCTGACTCAGACATTATTATTGTAGGAACATGGGATATGAAAGAAATCCTTGAAAAAACAGCGCCTTTATTCCCAGATAAAAAATACATCATCTTTGATACAGATGTAGACTATGCATCAGGAGATTTAAGTAATGTCTACTCTATGAGCTATAAACAAAATGAAGCTGCTTTCCTTGCAGGTGTGCTTGCAGCTAGCGTAACAACTTCTGATATGACTTATGCTAACGAAGAAGCTACAATTGGTTTTGTAGGTGCAAAAGATACAGCAGCCGTTATTAATGACTCAGCAGTTGGATTTATAGAGGGTGCACAATTCATTAATCCTGATATTAAAGTAAATGTTTCTTATGTAGGTTCTTACGTAGACTCAGCTAAAGCAAAAGAGCTTGCATTAACACAATATGCTTCAGGTGCTGACTGTATCTTCGTAGCAGCAGGTCCAGCTTCAGTAGGTGTTATTGAAGCTGCGACAGAAAGTAAAAAATATGTAATCGGGGTAGACTCAGACCAAGCACTTGCCTATGAAGGTAGTGACTCAGCAGAATTTATCATTTCTTCAGCTATTAAAGGTGTAGGAACAACAATCTTCTCATCTATAGAGAGAGATTTAGAAGGTAAGCTTCCATATGGAACTTATGAATTACTTGGTCTTACAGAAAATGCAGTAGGTCTTGCAGACAACAGTATTTATCAAAGCGTTGTGCCAGAAGAGATTCGAAGTGCAGTAGAAACAGCTAAACAAAACTTGCTGAATGGAAAAGTAAGTGTTGATACAGCATACGGTATGGATGAAGCAACATTAAAAGGGATTATCTCTAGTGCCCAATAGACAAAGGGCAGTAAAGGATAAAGAGTTAGTAAAGCATATATCTTAAGATAGAGTAATTACCGAATCAATCTGAAAAGAATAGTGTAAGGTAGCCATCAGATAAAAAATAGGAGGGGGTATTACGGGGAGTTTCGTAATACCCTTTTTTTATAGAAAACATATGGAAAGGAAATCCTTATGAAGCAGAAAATATTAGAGGCCAGAAAGATTACGAAGGTATACCCTGGTGGTGTAGTAGCTAATCATGAGGTTCAGTTAGATATCTATGAAGGAGAAATCCATGCTTTGGTAGGTGAAAATGGAGCGGGTAAATCGACGCTTATGAAAATGCTATTTGGAATGACATCTCCTACTAGTGGAGAAATCTTTATTAGAGATGAGCAAGTGGAATTTACATCTTCTAAAGATGCTATTGCAAAAGGCATAGGAATGGTACACCAACACTTTATGCAAGTGCCTTCTATGACAGTAGCAGAGAACTTAATCTTAGGGGCTGAGCCAACTAAGAAAGGACTAGTAGACCGCAAAGAAGCTGTTAATGTTACCGAAAAATTATCAAAAGCCTATAATTTAAAAGTAGATGCTAAAGCACAAGTAGAAAATATTTCCCTGGCAATGAGACAAAAGCTAGAGATTTTAAAAGCCCTTTATAGAGGTGCCAAAATCCTTATCTTAGATGAGCCTACAGCTGTACTCACACCGCAAGAAACAGAGGAGCTATTCGAGCAGCTTAAACTATTAAGAGAAAAAGGACATACGATTATTTTTATTTCACATAAGCTTAATGAGGTAAAAGCACTTTGCAATCGCATGACTATTTTACGTGATGGAAAAACCATGGGGACTTATGAGATGAGTGATCTAACTGAACAAGAAATCTCAAGACTTATGGTAGGTAGAGATGTTAATTTAAATATGGAAAAGTCAGCGCCTAACTTTGGTAAAACAGTTATTTCTGTAAAGGATTTAGTGTATGTGAATCAATTTGGTAAGCAAAAAGTAGACCATGTTTCTTTCTCTATCCGTGAAGGTCAAATCTTAGGAATAGCCGGGATTGATGGGAATGGTCAATCTGAGTTAGTAGAAGTCATTGTAGGGGCACTCAAGCAATCAGCAGGTGAAATTCGCTTAAAAGGACAAGATATTTCTAAATTACCTATTTTAAAACGTCAAGAAGCAGGGATCTCTCATGTATCAGAAGACAGAATGAAATATGGTAGTGCACCAAAACTTTCTCTCGAAGACAATGCTATTTCAAAAATCTACTATACCAATGAGCTAAAAAGCTATGGTTTACTAAGTAACAAAAAAATAGCTGCTTTTACAGAAAGAATCTTAAAAGACTTCAAGGTAAAATACGACCACAACAAACAATCTATTGGGGAACTCTCAGGTGGTAATATCCAAAAATTGATTGTAGGGCGGGAATATGAATATAACCCAGAGCTTCTTATTATTAATCAACCAACGAGAGGAGTGGACGTAGGAGCTATTGAATTCATTAGAAAGAAAATCCTTGATATGAGGGAGAGAAGAAAAGCGATTTTATTAGTATCAGCAGACCTTTCGGAGATTTTATCTTTAAGTGACAGTATTTTAGTCATGCATGAAGGAAAAATCGTGGGTTATATCGAAGATGCTAAAACAGCAACAGAAAATGAACTAGGGCTCTACATGCTAGGGGTTAAACAAGATTCAAAAGAAAAACTAGGAGGAGCCTACCATGAGTAGAAAAGGATTAAAAAATCATCAAAATAGCTTTGCCTTACTTCGTTTAATGGTAGCCATACTTATTGCAGTAGGCATCACAGTAGCTATTATCTTTAGTATTAGTAAAGAACCTGGCACCGCTATTTATAATTTATTTTTAGGACCATTACAGTCTAAGAGACACTTCTTTAATGTATTAGAAAGTAGTATTCCTTTAATGTTTACTGGACTAGCGCTCAGCATTGTCTTCAAATCAGGAAATTTCTCAATGATTGCAGATGGAGCACTTTATATGGGCGGGGCAGTAGCAGCAGCCATTGCCATTAAAATGAGCCTTCCAGCAGGTATTCACCCAATCGGTATGATTTTAGCAGCAGCAGCAGTAGGTGCTGTGATTGGTAGTATTCCAGCTATTTTAAAGGTAAAATATCATGCCAATGAGCTTGTAACATCACTCATGCTTAATAATGTATTCTTCTTTTCGGGCATTTATATCGTTAATAAATACCTTATTGATAGAAGTGCCGGGACTTTTGCTTCCTTAAAATATGAGCCAACAAGTAGCCTTGGTAATCTAGTAAGTGGGACAAAACTTCACTATGGTTTCTTAATTGCCATTGCAGCAGCCGTTTTACTTTATATTTTAGTATATAAAACAAAATTCGGTTATGAAATTCGTCTTGTGGGAAGTAACCCTGAGTTTGCTAAGCATACAGGGATTAACATTGGAAAAGTCATTATCTTAACCCAAATGTTAGCCGGTGCTATAGCAGGTATAGGCGGCGCAGTAGAACAAGCGGGTATGTATAATCGCTTTAACTGGCAAGACTCACCAAGTTATGCTTGGGATGGGGTTATTATCACTATTTTAGCGGGGAATAATCCAAAGCTTGTACCAATTGCAGCCTTTTTCTTAGGATATATTCGTGTAGGCGCAGACTTAATGTCTAGAAGATCAGATGTACAAAATGAACTTGTCGCTATTGTACAAGCTGTTTTAATCTTATTTATTACTGCAGAACGTTTCCTTGCAGTCCTTAAACAAAGACAAGAATCTAAAAAAGCGTTAAGTAGTTATGGCGAATAGGAGGGAGAATAGACCATGGAATTATTATTAGACATTTTAAATACGTTAACACTTCCTGAATTTTATTTTGCCATGTTCCGTAGTGCCACACCAGTGCTACTCACGACATTAGGAGCCATTATTGCTTCTAGATCTGGTTCAAGTAATATTGCCTTAGAAGGTACCATGCTGATGTCAGCATTTACAGGAGTTGTGGTAAGTGCTTTTACACAAAATGCGTGGATAGGACTTTTAGGGGCCATGCTTGCAGGGTTTTTAATGAGTAATATTTTAGCGTATTTTGCTCTTAAGTTAAAATCCAACATTATTATTTCAGGTATTGCACTCAATACCTTTGCTTTAGGAGGAACTATCTTTTTCCTTTACCTGATTACAGGGGAAAAAGGCGCATCGACTTCTCTTCCTTCTTTAAAATTACCAAGCATTAATATTCCTATTATTAAGGATATCCCAGTTATAGGGCAGATTTTATCAGGTCATCATGTACTCACTTATATAGCACTGATCTTAGTATTTGTGGTATGGGCTATGTTTAAGTATACCAAACTAGGTATGCACATCCGTGCAGTTGGTGAATCACCAGAAGCTATGGAATCTGTAGGGGTTTCTGTTAAAAAGATTAAATATATTGCTTTAAGCTTAAGTGGTATTCTAGCTGGTATGGGTGGCGCTTTCTTATCTATGGGATATGTAGGGTTATTCTCATCAGGTATGACAGCAGGACGTGGTTACATTGCCTTAGCAACACAAGCCATAGCAGCAGGAAATGCCATTGTAGGATTGTTTACTTCGCTCCTTTTTGGATTCTGCGAAAGTCTTTCAAATTACTTGCAAGGGGCATCTATTCCACTTCAATTTGTACAGCTTATGCCATACCTGATGATTACTATTGCTTATACATGGTATTGCAGTCATAAGCACAAACAAAAACTTAAGAAACAAAGATTAATGCAAGGGGAATAGTTATGATTCAGACGAAGTGAGTGCCAAGTATCAAAGAACACCCTATTAAGCGAAACTAAATAACTTATAAAAATAGATAGCCAAAGAAACTCTTTTTAGAGAGATTCTTTGGCTATTTATTTTAGAAATGATAAGACATTTATGAGAACATATATTGTCGTATGAGTAAAGGGAAAGAGGGAGAAATGGTATGTATTATGTTTTCAATGCTTTTTAATATCTTTTGTATAACCTTTTTTCAAAGATACATACCTAATGACTTAATGGGGAAAATACTAGTTTTTGATGTAGCTATAACTACGTGTGCATTTCCATTAGGGCAGGCTGATATTATTTAAAATTTAATTAATTTAGAAAATTATTGACAAGTGAGTGATAGCTAACTAAAATCATAGGTGAGCAATTGCTCACTTAACTTGTGAGAAGGGAAATTTTATCAATGACAACAAAAGAAAAGATATTATTAGAATCTATGAAGCTATTTTCAGTACAAGGGTTTACGGCTGTTTCGGTAAGAACTATAGCAGCAGCAGTAGGTGTAAGAGATAGTGCTTTATATAAACATTTTAAAAGTAAGCAAGAGATTTTGGAGGGGATAGTAGAAGAATCAAAAATACGTTTTCTAAAGAAGTACCAAGAGTTAGAAATAGAAAAGATGAAATTTGATGATGTAGTGGAGACCTGCATGAAGATGTTTACTTTTCAAATGCAAGATGAATGGATTACCATGTTTAGAAGACTTTTAATGATAGAGCAATTTAATAGTCCTCAAATGGCAGCCATTTATAAAGCGTTATTTATAGAAATGCCTATTAATCGTCAAAAAGAAATTTTTCAGTTTTTAATTGAAAAAAAGATGATGAAAGATAAAAATGCAGAAGTAATGGCCATGGAGCTGTATGCACCATTTTTCTTATACCATACAATTGAAGAACCTAAAGAACGAATTAATCCTTTGCTAAAAAAACATGTAGAAAACTTTATGGAGATGTATATGGAGGGATAGAAATGAAAGGATACCCATTAATAACCAAAAACCAAGCTAGAAGGAATGCTAGCTAATACTAGGCTTATTACGGTGGCAGACTTATCAAGTGGGGAAGGTTTAGTAGCAAGAGTTAACATAGGCGATAAGGTAATGGATAGCCTTAGTAAAACTATAGGGAAAAGGCCCCAATTAGAGCCCTATTTTGGAGAAGGAGTAATGATGGGAAGAAAGCCTCAGAAGGTGATGAGATTACCATCACCACTAATTTTATAGGTTATGGAGAAGCCGTTAGTTATCATCAAGAAGCAAGATGCAGAAGGTGTGGTGCATGTACTTACTACTGCAAAGCAGGGAAAAATACAATGGCTTTAGTTGAGGAAATGAAGGGTTAAGGGGGAGGTAATTATGAGGAAAAAATATATAACATGGGGAATTATCTTATTATTTATCATTACATTTTATTGGGTAGAATTTAGTCCTTGGAGTAGTACAGCCTTGCAAAGTTATAATAATGGTTATGGGACTTTTGATATGAAAAGCTATGATGTAAAGAGTGTTTATACAGTTTTAGGCCAGATGGAGCCCAAAGGGTTCATCATTTATAAGAAATATTTCATAGGAGACTTTTTATTTGTTATAGGCTTTGGTGGTGTACAGATTTTGCTGTCTCTATATGCTTATAAATGGACGAGAGCTAAATGGCTACGTATTATTGTTATTGGAGTACCTACCGCTAGAGGACTATTTGATATCATAGAAAATATATTGCTGCTTAGTATATTATTATTATATCCTGTGCAGCATCCCATGGCTGTTACAATAGCAGGAATGGCTACAACTATGAAGCTATGCATGATAGGCATATGGGGAGGATTATTTATACTAGGAATAGTCATAAAGTTAGGCCAGTTTATTATGAGAAAAAGAGTATTGAGGAAATGATAAAGTGGATTTACAAATGATTTATCCTAGTTGTAATTAATAGTATAAATTGAAAATATCAAGCTATCCAGTAAGAACAAGAAAAGGAGAAGGCATGATGAAAAGGAATATTTTAATTGTAGGGGTAATTGGAGCAATAGTATGTAGCCTAATAGGATGTGGTAAGAAAGGCGAGGCAAAGGTGCAACCAGTTGAAGTACAAATGGCTGGGACAGTTGCGATAGGGTTTGATTATACAAAGCGACCAGGATACTCATCTAATCAATATGCCATATGGATAGAAGATGAAGAGGGTAATTTGGTAAAAACAGTTTGTGCAACACAGTTTACGGCGCAAGGTGGGTATGAAAAGAGAGCTGAGTCCATCCCAATTTGGGTAGAAAAATCTAGTATTAGTACATATGATCAAGAGCAAGTGGATGCAATTACAACTGCAACACCGAATACAGGAAAGGTGATGTATTTATGGAATTGCCAAAATGAAAAGGGTGAACAAGTGCCATCAGGAGTATATACATTTTTTGTAGAAGCAACTATTTATGAGAAGAGTCGCGTGCTGTATAGTGGGAAAATAGATATAAGTGGTGGAGCGTGTGAAGTAGAAGCAATACCTGAATTTACGACTAATGAGGCAACAGAGAGTGATCTTGTTGTGGATGTATATGCTAAGTACTTGCCTTGACTAGAACGATTGCATAGATTAGCGACTGTTGTTAAGGTATCAATAATGACAAACTAGAGGGGAAGCAAGATGAATAAACAATATGAAGCAGTTATTTTTGATTTAGATGGTACATTAATTGATTCCATGTGGGTATGGGAAAAGATTGACGAGGGTTTTTTAAGTGAATTAGATCTAGAGGTACCTAAAAATATGGATAAACTATTAGAAGGCAAAAGTTTCACAGAAACAGCCATGTATTTTAAAGAGCGTTTTGAATTAGAAATGAGCGTAGAAGCGATTAAAGAACGTTGGAATGAGATGGCATGGGAATTTTATACACAAAAGGTACCATTAAAAGAAGGCGCTAAAGATTTCTTAGTTTGGCTTAAAAAGAAAAACATTAAGATAGGAATTGCTACGAGCAATAGCATAGAGCTTGTGGAAGCTGTGCTTAAAGCTTTAAATATAAGAGATTACTTTAGTCAAATTCGTACTTCCTGTGAAGTAGGGAGAGGTAAACCTTTCCCAGATATTTATTTAAAAGTAGCAGAGGATTTAAAAGTAGAACCTGATAAGTGCTTAATTTTTGAAGATATCCCAAATGGCCTAAGAGCAGGTAAGGCGGCAGGGATGACAGCTTGGGGGATATTTGATAATCAAACAGAAGAAATGCAAGCGGAAATGAAGGAAATAGCAGATCATTTTGTAATAGATTATTATGAAGTGATAAGAGATTTTGAAGCTTAAAACTAAAAAATATTAATGTTTAAAAGAGGTTCCACTTGTTAAGTAGCAGTCTATGAATTTCTAAAAACTATAGGAATTAAAAGTGATTTAGGATTAATAATAATGAACCATACCATAAATAAGGGCGGTTTTTTGAATAAATAGAGAATAAAAGGTATTTTGTAAAATGGTACAGCATACCTTTTGTTTAGTAATAAGAATTAACAAAATTCAGATTAAATATTGAGGGTTATTAAGAGAAGATAAGACGTGATATACTAGTAAGTAATAAAAAGGAAAGTGGTGAAAAGGTGAAAGATAAAAGTCTTATTTTTAAGGATAGGATATTAGATGAAATCTTGAGGTCAAAAGAATATAAAGATTTATTAAATGAATCTTGTAAAAAGATAGTTGAGGGTTCAAAGAAGGCAGTTAATGAAGCAACTACTGTTAGTTGGTTTGAAATAGAGATTTATGATATTTTAAATGAATCTTTTGGAATTAAGTATAAGCCAGAAAAAGAGGTTCTGGTAGAGACTATTAGACATAAGGCAAAAGGAAGAATAGATAGTAAAATTGGATGTCTTGTGCAAGAATTTAAACATCATAGTAAACTGCAGAATGCAGTTCAAATTGAAAAAGCAATAAAGCAATTATTAGAGTATTTAGAAGGGTTATATAAAAAAGAACAAGTAGATTATCTAGGTGTACTTACGGATGGAGTAAGGATTTTATATATTAGGCTTGAAGATGGAAAAGCAATCATAGAATCTATAAAAGAAATTCAAGAAAGAGATATTGATAGATTAATTAAATCAATACTTAGTCTTAATAAAGTAGCATTGACCCCTAAAAACTTAGTTAAAGATTTTGCTGAGGGTGAAGATTGTTTGGCAAGAGTGCTGAGCAGGGCGTTATTTGAAACTCTAAGCATAAATATTTCAGAAAAGACAAAAGTTTTGTTTGATGAGTGGAAAGAATTATTTAAATTATCTCATAATGATAAATCTAAACAATCAGCCATAAAAGAGCGTAAAGTTTCATTAGAACAAACTATGCAAAGAACTTTTAATACAGTTGACGAAGAATATATGGCTATGTTTTCACTACAAACTGCTTATGCTATTATAATAAAAATTATTGCATTTAAGGTAATAAGTAATATTCATTATCATAATGATATGCTCAAATTTAGTCAATTATCAAGTGTAACTACTGAAGCATTGAAAATAAAAATGCTAGAATTAGAAGACGGAGGAATCTTTAAAGAAGCCGGGTTGTTAAATCTATTAGAAGGGGATTTTTTCTCTTGGTATGTAGATGAAGCACAGTGGAATACAGAAATAGGGACAGTAATAGGCAATATTTTTCAGATATTAAGTAAGTATGAAGAAAAATCACTTTTTAATAGTGGGGAAGAGATACAAGATTTATTTAAGGACTTATATCAGAGTATTATTCCAGACAAGGTACGTCATTGTTTAGGTGAATTTTATACTCCAGCGTGGTTAGCAGATAATGTGGTAGATAATACTTTAAATCGCATTAAAAAACAGAAATGGAGTGGACTAGACCCATGTGCTGGTTCGGGAACATTTGTTACTAGAATGATAGCAAGAATTTGTATGGAACATGCTGATAATGGTGAAGAGGATAAAACTAAAATATTAAATGATATATTAAGTAGGGTTAAAGGAATTGACTTAAATCCATTGGCTGTATTAACTGCTAGGATAAACTATTTTATTAACATTTCACATCTTTTGAAAATAACAGATAAATTTGAGATTCCTATATATTTAGGAGATGCATCATATGTTCCAGAGGATGTGGAGATTAATGGAGTTAGATGCATTAAATATCAGATAAAAACACTTCAGGGAATAATTAATATTAATATGCCATTAAGTGCATTAAAAAATATTCAGCTGTTCTCAGAAGCAATATCGAATATTGAAGTATATATAAAAATGCAAGATAGTTCCTTGATAGCAGAAGAAATATTAAAGCTAATAGATTCACAAGATAAAACTGATGAAATTTTAGAGAATATCGATATATTATCTAAACAATTAGTTGACTTAGAGAATAAACATTGGGATGGAATATGGGCTAGAATTATTAAAAACTATCTTATAACCTCAAGTTTAGATAAATTCGATATAATTGTAGGAAATCCCCCATGGGTAGATTGGAAGAATTTGCCCTCAGAGTATAGAGATAGGATTAAAACTTCAGTATGCATTGATAATAGTTTATTTTCGGGAGCATATAGAACAGGAGGAATTAACCTAAATATATGTGCATTAATCGCTAATGTATGTGTCAATAAGTGGTTAGCTAAGGATGGTGTATTAGGATTTTTGATGCCTAAGTCAATAATTCATCAATCTTCATATGAAGGATTTAGGAATTTCAAACTAAATGATGGAACAAGAGCATATCTTCAGGAGATAGATGATTGGACGAAGGCAGGACATCCGTTTAAACCTGTGACAGAAAAGTTTCTTACTTATATTTATAGTAGAGAGTATGTAGAATATAATGAAGGAATACCTGTAAGAAAATATGAATTAAAACGTGGTAGGAAACTTATTGATGCACATAGAATTCAAAAGTTTAGTGATATAAGAGAATGGTATAATTGTGATATGAGTGTTGCAGGAACTATAAAGGTAGGAACTACTACATTTGGATATGCAGAGAACGAAGAAGAGCTTAGAAAGTTCCAAGCTATTTCAGGGGAAGCAGCTTATGTAGGACGAGAAGGAATAGAATTCTATCCACAAGAATTATTTCTATTAGAGATATTAGATATGCCTGCGACAAGTGAAAAATTAGTAGCAGTAAAGAATTATCAAGGAGATAAATCTAAGCATAAAGTTCCACCATTGACAAGGATGCTAGAAAAGAAATTTATTCATCCATTAGTAAAAGGTAAGGATATACAAAAATTTCATTGGGATGCCTATGAGTATGTAGTTCCATTTCCATATAAAAAGGGAAGTAAAATTCCAATAGCTCAAAAAGAGTTAGTAAAAATTGCCCCGAATCTTCATAAATATATGCTAGCTAATAAAAATATAATTTTGCAACAAACAGATTATAATGAAAAGATAATAAATAATGATGATGCTGAGTTTTATGCTTTAGCCAGAGTTGGAGAATATACTTATGGAGAGTATAGTGTGGGTTATAGAGATAATACAAAATGGCAAGCCAGTGTTATTGAACCAATAGACACTTCTTGGGGGGAAAAAATACTGCCACTATTTCAAAACCATGCTGTTTCTATTACTCAGGATAGCAATGGGAATTTCATCACAAAAGAAGAAGCACATTATATTTGTGCAATATTAAATGCACCAATAGTAAGAACATATATGATGAAATCATCAGATAGTAGGTCATTTAAAATTAGGGTGCCTGTGAAATTAGAGAAATATGATGCTCAAAATTCTGCACATAAAAAGTTGGCAGAACTTTCTATTAATGCACATTTGGCGTATGATAATACTAGTAAAGTTGCAGAGATAGAAGCGCAGATAGATAAAATATATTTAGCGTTATGTGGCTATTTAGAATAAAAGAGGTAGGATATCCTACCTCTTTTATTATTGGGCAATAATAAATTACAAAATGAATAGAACGTATGTTTGGTGCAAATGCTAATATAAAGTGAATTAATAGAGAGCTATATCAAGATGAGGAGATGAAAAGATAATGTTTATAGTAAAGGATTTTAATGATATAGAGTTGATTAAAGATAATAATCAAATCAGGTATCAGTATGTAATAGAATATTTTGGATATATTTACGGGCAATTAGGAGAAGGAATCATAGAAAAAACTAGATTTAGCCTAGATGGCGGATTTGATGGAAATGGTGAAATATATATACTAGAAGATATTAAAGAAGTAAGAAGAATATTGGAAATAGAAGACAGTAGGTTTATAAATAAATTATTATGGTGTTATAAGTTAAGAGATAAAGAAGCGTGGTATAGGGGTCAAGATGTTTGTGAATGCTATGTTATTGGAATGATGAATAAAAAAAATTATAGTAATAATATTATTTTTGATAGAAGTTGGTTAAGTGAAGATGAAAAGATATATTTTGATAAGATTAGTACGTATACTCGATATGTGGAGGTTTGAAAATTTTAGTTATTATCAATATGTAAGGTCAAGTAAAATAAACAAATATTATATTATTGAAGCCTATTAGGATATGGAACCTAATAGGCTAATTTTCTGTCCAAAGGAGGGAAGTAACCAGTGTGATAAGAAATCTAATAAATCAAAGAACAGAAAAAGCACAAGCAGAAATGGAGATGAGAAGCAATGAAATTAAAAACTTGAGAAGAACAAAAAGAAAACTATTCAAGAAAGCCAACACAAAGACAAAAGACATTCTAATGAAGCAAGAAGAGCTAGAGAGCAGAGAAAGAGAAATCATGGCAAGAGCAGTATACATACAAGCAGTTAATGACATATTAGACATAATAAAATGGCTACTTACAAAGGTATGAAATCAATCATTTACCAGTAAGTAGCCATTTTACATCTACCTTGAGAGCTTTTGCAATAATAACAACTTCATAGTCAGGAACTAATCGCTCACCACGTTCAATCTTAGAAATAGCAGTTCTGTCTAAAGTAAGTCCTCTAGTCTGTAATCTAGCAGAGAGGTCTTCTTGAGTGATTTTGTTTTCTTTTCTAAAGGATTTGAGACGTTCACCAATTATATTCTTACTATGAGTGGGAGTGTTTATCTTCATATAATCACCTAAATATACTACATATGAAATTATATTGTGTAGTATTAGCACATTTTTAGTTGATTATATTATGAAAAATAAGTATAATTGTGCTAAAGAAGCACATAATTAAAAAATAAATAAAGGGAGTTGATTATCGTGAGAAATATAATAAAAAAATTAGTAGTAGGGGGCTTGTGTTTAGCATTATCAGTGACAACAGTATTTGCTAGAACTTGCATAGATAAGCAGATTCCAGATTGGGCAGATGGTGGCATAAGAGAGCTAGTAGATGAGAATATAAATGGTGGAACAAGAACTATAACAGATGTTGTTGTAAGAGATGGAGTAGCTTTTGTTAGTGCACAAGAATTGGGGAAAGCTTATGGCTTTGGGGATTATGAACATAAGCAATCTGAGCTTTTAACGAAAATTGGAACGGATTCAATACAATCAGCAGAACACAGGATTGCAAATACTGTATATATTGACAGAGATAAAAATGGAAAAATTAAAGGAACATATACTGTATATACAGGAAGTAAACAACAGTGCATGGGATTAAAACCTAATGAGGTACCAGATTCTTGGCTAACAGATCCATCAGTAGGTGTAAATGAAGAATCAAGAGAAGCCATTCGAAGAAGTAATGAAATATTACTTAATAATCCTGGTTTTGATGGAAAATTTGAAACCAAGGATATGCCGTTTTACAAGAATGATAAGTTGTATGTTCCAGCAAAACTAATGTGTATATTACTGAATAATAATATTAATACCAAAGTAACGTATGATGCTAAAAATAATACAATTACCTTTCAAGATGAAGTGTGTGCACCTATTTATACATGTATAGGGTATTATTTACATGAAAATGGAAAGGTAAAAGAATGGTATTTTGATGGAAGATATGAAGAGGCAGATACGTTTAAATGGAATGAATAACAGATAAAAAGCACTGGTAGTATAGATGGGAGGATAAATTAAATGGGAGTTATAACACTTATTCTAGCAGCAATTGTAGGAATCGTAGTAGAAGTTTTATATCATAAGATATTTAAGGTAACATACTTTAGTGGTGAAGCTATTTTAAAGGAATTATTTGTATGCTTTATGATTGGGTTATTTGTAGTAATGGGGTTAACAGGACAATTGTGATGTAGAGATATAAGACATGGAAGAGCATATAATTAATTCTTGTCAAAGACTCTTTGATTACTTATTTGAGTAAATAAAATGCTAAATATTACATAGACCTGTTGGGTATTGCCTGACAGGTCTTTTAGCGTGCCAAAAGAAGGGATGATTAAAATGATAGAAGAAAATAATACAATGGTCACAAGAGCAGTTTTTTCGGAAGATAAATCACATAGATATCTACTTAGTAAAGAATGGGATGCTAGTCTAGCAAATGCAGTAGTCATCATGCTACAAGCAGGAAAATCTAATGCACTAATTCAAGATGTAACGACCTGTAACATTATCAACTGTGTATCTCAGTTAGATGAAGACTATGGCAGTGTTAATATAGTCAATTTATTTAGTAGGCTAGATTTAGAACTAGATACAGATATAGATATTGATGATTTCACGGATGAAGAAAACGATAGACAAATTAAAGAAGTAGCAGAAGGAGCAGAGCTGATTATACTTGCATATGGAAAGGCTCAAGAGACAAGCCTTTGTGTAAAACAACGTGTAAGAGAAGTTATATCACTATTAGAAAAATACAAGGACAAAATGTATTTGATTGGGGATTCTAAAGGAAGAAAGGGTTTTTCTGCTATGTATCCTAAAGTAAGGAACAAGTGGATCCTATACAAAGCTTATGAAGAAGAACAGAAAAAAGAAAGTGACAAAGTAGCAGAGAATATAGAAACACCACAGACAGAACAACAAACCATAGAAGATCAGAAGAGTAATAATGAGACAAAGACTAAGAAGAATAACAGAAAATCTTAGTCTTATTTAATGTGTGAAAGGAATGAGGAAAATGAGCATAGAGCAACTACCATTAGAAATTAAAAAGTGTTTCTTAAGAGAGCTAGAAAAGCTTGTTAGCAAGTATAGTCCATTTAGTAATTATCCAGATGAAACGATAAAAATTGCTATCAGCATCTCAGATAGAGTAGGCGATTCGGCTATTGATGAACTAGATGTAGATTATCTGCTAGAGATATTAGATAGGTTAAACCAGTATAGTGAGCAGGTGGTAGAATACTTTATTTGGCATAATAAAAATTTAATAGGCACTGTAAGCCTTGAGAAAGCAAAAGAGCAGATAGAGGAAATCAATAGCAATGGATTTACTATGTTAGAGAACTACGTGATTTACACTAATGAAAATAATAGGCAGATGAAACGAGAAATAGCTGAGAGAATGCTGACAGACACCTATCAAATTGACCGACTCTTTGATAAAGATGAGCTAATAGAAATGTGGCTCAATGAGACTTCTCAAGAAGATACAATTAGAGATTTGATGAAGTTAGGATTGGAAGAATTACTAGAACAACCACCAGAAGAAGCCTATGTAAGAAAGGATGGCACAGGTATTTATTATGCCAGTATTGAATAAGAAGAGGTGTGAAGATGGAAAACAAAATTAAAGAAGCTATTCAAGAAATGGATATGATGGACAAGCTAGAAGAGGACATAGCAGTATTCTATAAAGAAACGCTAGAGAAGATTACTAAGCAAGATGTAGAAATTATAGTAGAAGAAATTTCAGATGGTAAATATGGCGTACAGGTTCTATTTGAAGGCAGGATCTTTTGGATGATTTCAAAAGCGTGGGATACAGTAAGAGAAATTACTATAAATATCTTAACTGTTATTAATGAATTGCAACTAATTTAATTGAGGAGAAGAAAAACATGATTAAAATAGGAACAGTTAAAGAAATGGATAAAGTAAAAACATTACCTATAAAGGTAGTAGAAGCAATAAAGGATTCATTAGTGATTTTAGATGAAGCATATGGAGCCAAAAGGAATATAGAAGGGGATTTAGGTGGGTTCGTATTGGTTATTGAAAATGAAAAGGATATTGAAGTAGTAAAGAAAATGAATCTAGATATCTACAAGGATATCCCTGAATATGTGGATAAGATGTTAATAAGCTCAGAGGAAATGTGGGTAAAGGTATTATTTCTATTGAGTAATGATTATGCAGTAGTAATTGTAGGAAAGGAAAGCATAATACAAATGAATAAATTAAATTTCTAAAAGGTCAATCTCTAATTGGGGGATTGACCTTTAATTATATTTAAAAAAGAAGGAAGGAAAAACAGTGCAGGCAAAAAGAGTAGATATAGTACAAGTCAAAATGGTAAAGGAAGGTAGCGTGCTTTATTCCGCTAGAAGAATACAATCCACTTCTGATGCAGATGAATTGGTTAGGCAATTTTTAGATGAGCTAGATAGAGAAGCAATGATAGTTGTAGCTCTTAATACAAAATCAGAACCTACTTGTTTACAGGTTATTTCAATAGGAAGTCTTAGTGCATCTATTGTTCATCCAAGAGAAGTATTTAAAGTGGCTATATTGAGCAATGCTTATAGCATTCTGCTTGCTCATAACCACCCATCAGGGGATACAACACCCTCACAGGAGGATATAAAACTCACTAAGAGAATAAAGAATGCATCTGACATTATGGGTATTTCACTATTAGATCACTTAATCATTGGAAGTGATGGCTATTATTCGTTCAAGGAAAATGGAGAACTATAAGAAAAGGAGACAGGATAATATGAAAAAAATAGAAAGATACATGACTAGAGGAATTCAAGCTGATGTGCCAATGGAAATACAGTTATTTCTATGGGAGCTTCAAACGGGAATCAGAAAAAGTAATAAGGAAATAGATTATCTACAAGTATATGACTTAATTATAGAAGAAGGACAACAAAAAATAAGACATACATCAGAAGAGCCAGAATATGAGAAAGAATATGTTATACAAGTAGAAGAACCAATGACTGCCAAGATATACATTATTGAAGATGATTACGGAGATAAGCTAGTTGAGACCATGCTTTTAGCAGAAGAGTATTGATTCGAGGGAATAAAAAGAACAACAAGAAGGCATATGGGACTATCTATGTTGTTCTTTTTTTGTCTAGGAAGCATATAGAAAGAATTATTACCATTTGATAATAGCTGAGATTAGTTAAAGGTATGATTAGTTTTATCTAAAAAATGAGCTATATATTATATTAATGGAAGGTAAGAGCGTAAGAAGAGCCTTCTTAAAGCATCCGGCACATAGAAAGTAAAATTTGTCTAAGAAGATAGCATGAATTCGGCTCTTTCGGGACTTTCGGCATTGGAAAAGTTCTTTGGGGTGCTCAATATGGTTCTAATTTTCCTTGAAAAGGAAAAAATGCCGAAAGTAGCAAAAGTCGTGAAAGTAATTTACTTGTTATGTCTAAGATGTAACTATATGTTACTGTTGTTCTACTTTGTGAAGTGTCCTTTGAACCTAATGTAACTCTAAAAAGTAGCGGTCAATATTTTGCATGGGTTGTTAGAATAAGCCCTGCATTTCAGTTCACTATACCAAAAGTGACGCATGCCTTCGCTAGTGGCTACGCATGCTCAAGCACTTTTGGACAGCTCACTTCCATGTCATAGCCTATCGGCTATGCCTCAACCTGGTTCAGGTTGAGCTTGGTTATTTGAAGATTAATATTAACTAATCAGCTCAGGAGTGTTTTGAGAAAGAAATTTAATTCGTTGAAGTATTTCTTTAGAATAATTGTTTTCGCAAGCATAAATTCTTAGGATTCCTTTGCCCTCAGTAATTCCACGTATCTTGTTAATATAAAGCTCATATAAAAGTTCACTTATAGCAGAGATATAAGAATTATTGGTGAATTCTATAACAATACAACGTTCTAAAAAAGGGTTGCTTTCGAGTTTGGATTTTTTTTGTATAGCGGGAAGACGGAATATACTATGATAGGGATTTAATTGTAATAGATAGTGTAAAGCCATTTCTTTATGGTATGTATCAAAATTGGTCTCAAAATTAAGAACACCTGTTTTATTATTCCAAGTATATCCTGCACTTTGCATATAATAACGAAAATTGGGAAAAGTTAATTTTTCTTTAAAAAGACCTTCCGAGGTACTGCATGTAATTTGATATAATTCCTTGATGGTTACATAATCTTCTTTATCCTTTATATATTCTAGGTTGGTGAGTTTAAGCATTTCATCATATGTTGATGATGTCTTATAAGAAGTCAAGAATTCTCTTAATTTATTATTTCTGTTAATTAGAGTTGCGTTGGTTGCTCTAGTTCTTTTTTGTACATTCTGCATAAAAATAGTTCCTCCATGCTTAAAATTTTTTTACAACAGTTTTAAGTAGTGGTTAAGTATAAGCTATATTTATATTTAATGACTTCGGTAAAATATACTCCTTTTTGCATTAAAAGTCAAATTATAAAGTAAAAAATAAGTAAAATAAGTAAAAGTATAAAACTTGAGGATGTAGAAATGAGGTAAAAAGCCTTTTAAATCAAATATAAATTAGATATTATATAAATCACAAAAGACTAATTATAAAATAAAAAATAGTAGAAATAAGTAAAGTTGTTCTACTTGGTCTGATGAAAAATATATAAGGAGTGATTATTTATGAAGAATGTAAAAGATGCAATGAAAGAAATAAACTTATTCAGAAATGAGGTGAATCAATTAAATTCATTATCATTACAGCATCCAGTTGAGGATGCAACTGATGAGATAACAATTGTTCTAAATGAAAATGAAAATCTAGATACATACATTAGACAGTATCACGAGTTTATGGGTGAGAATGAACTTAGTTATTTCAGTGACGTTAGAATATATGAATCAGATGAGATAGAAGACGTACTGGAAAAGATATTAGAAGATATAATAACTGGTCGCATACTAGGTGGAGTTTTGATGACGAGTTATAAAGATATAAAGCATACAGAAGTTACAGGTAGATGCTTTAAAGCATTAATTGAACAAATTAGACTAGAACATGTATGTTATCCTCTTGACTTTTATATAAAAAATGAAGATACAAATAAAGAGTTAGATGAATTAATTAAAACTACTTTACAATTACTGGACAAGAGAGAGATAACAGAAAGAATACAATTTAAGAATGCCATCATAAATGAGATTATTGAATACTATTATATATTTCATGATGTATGGGAAGATTTGAATGCTAAATGGGATGAACGGCTAGAAAAAATGAAACTTGAAAAAGAACAGCAAGATAGGATAGATGAGTTTTACTTAGAAGAGTAATTACATAGCAGTGATAGGCAGTGGCGTCTCAGGGTCAACAAAACTGCCGCAAGCCTTGAAAACTCAACAAAGGGTCAAAGTGGCGTACCAACTGCTTTGCTCTTTGTTGTGGCAAGAGGCTACAACGTCAAAAAAGGAGCGAATAAATGAAGACCAAGAACTTACAAGAACAACTTGAAGAAAAGTTAGAAGATATAGTGCCCATTTCAGATGATGAACTACCAGAAAAAGGAATAATCCTTAATGATGATAAAAACGCTATAAAATACATAAACTGGAACATATTTATTGCTTATTTTCTAACTATTTACACTATCATTTATACAGACTCAAATGTACTATATGTCTATTCTGATAATGTCTACTGGGAACTATCAGAAAATACATGTTTAAGACTAGTGAGAAATTTATTGCACTTATCAATCCCTAATTCTTGGAAAACTGGTTATGAAAAAGTAGTTCTATCTATAATTAAATTGGAAGTCCGTAAGATTTCTAATTTTAATCAAGATATGAAAAGGTTGAATCTGTTAAATGGTATATGGAACATGGAAAAACAAAAATTAAGCAAACATACGCCTAAGTTATACACTTCTAATCAAATTCCAATAACATATCAGCAGGATGCAAAGTGTCCTAAATTTAGAAGATTTTTAAAGGACATTTTTGAGGGAGATAAACAGAGAATCAAACTTGTTCAAGAGATTATGGGATATTCCTTAACTAATCTATCAAAGGCACAAAAAGCATTTATATTTCTAGGAACAGGAGCGAATGGAAAAAGTGTTCTGATGGATATAATGATAAAGCTTGTAGGTATAGACAATGTATCAACATTACCTTTGAGCGATTTTGAAAGTTCATTTAGGAGATGTATGCTAATGGACAAAAAGTTAAATGTTGTAACAGAGGCTGAGTTTAAAACAAATGCTTTTTCGACTAATCAATTTAAAGCTATTGTATCAGGTGATGTAACAACAGGAGAAATAAAAGGTGGGAAGCTCTTTAACTTTAGAGCATACTGTAAGATTGTAATTGCAATGAATGCATTACCTAAAGTTAAAGATAAATCTTATGGTTTTAAAAGAAGAATATGTGTAGTTGTTTTTGATAAAACCATAAAAAAGGAAGAGCAAAATAAGAATTTATTACTAGAACTAAGTAGTGAATTAGATGGGATATTTAATTTTGCATTAAAAGGGTTAAAGCGGTTAGAAGAAAATGACTTCAATTTTACACACTCAGAGAGATGTGAAGAATACATGAACGAATATTTTAAAGAAAATAATCTACTTGAAAGCTTTGTAGATGAGAAGCTGGAGCAAGGCAATAAGAATGAAAGAATAAAGAATCCAGATTTGTATGATGGTTATATAAAGTGGTGCAAAAATAAGAAGATTAATGGTAAGAATTATGCAAAAAAACAATTTACTATGGATTTGAAAAGTGTTCTTAATGATAAAGATATTAATTTTGTAGCAGATAAAAAGAATGGTATAAGAGGTCTACAAGGAATCCGGTGGAAGTAAAAATAAGAACAGCTAAGCTCATTCATCTTGATGAATGAGTCACAGTCGGTGCAGACTGTGACAGGAAGCGAAATACTAAAAAAAGTGCTTGAGCGAGCAAGCCTAAAGCGGCGTCGAGCGTCACTTTTTTGAGTAATGAGCTGGATGCAGGTGTTCAAAAAGAAAAAAGCAAATTCAAAAATAATGCCTCTCATGCCACTGATTTGGAGATAGTCTAGGTTCAAAAGGTGGTTTCGGCAGTGGCGTAGTGGTGGCAGATAGTGTCTATGCAAAGGAGAAAACAATATGTCAAAGAAAAAGATAAAGAAGTTAGAAGAAATAATTGATATAGAAGAATTGAGCGAAGTTGAAGAAGTAAAAGGTAGTGTTCGTAAAAAGAGTAAAGGTGGATTTGGGGTAATAAATACTCCAACAGGAAAAAGAGTTACACTAACTAAAAAAATCTATGGCAAATTGAAAGAACCAGAAGCAGTACAGGTAGCACTCTTAGATGAAGAAGTGTTAATAGGTGAAGTAATTCCAAATTGCAAAGAATCGCACCTAGTTAGACAAACGTCAAATGGTGGAGGGGTATGTATATATTGTGCAGGACTAGTTAAAGCAATTACAGAAAAGTACCAGTTAGATTTTAGTGATTGTTCTTCTATGACGTTTTCCGATATTGAGTACTGCCGACAAGATGGAAAAAGGATAGCAGTAGTACATATGGTTAAAGAAGATGAAGAAGACATGTATGAAGGAGGGGAAGAAGACTATGAATAAAGAGTATGAATGTTTTTTGGGAATGCTTGCAGAGCTTGTGATTCAATATTATACAAAACAAAAGCAAAATGATGCTGCTTAGTGAGTATTATACAAGAAGGAGGATCTGTAAATGGAGAAAGAATTAGAGCAAGAAATATTAGAATTATGGAGCAGAAGGAGTAAGAGTATAAGGCAGAAGCAAGAAGGATTGAGCGAAAAAGTACCACGAGCAAAATTTATGGTGCTACCTAATATAAGTGATGGGAAAGGAAACACATATATAAGTATTTTGGTAGAAGGTATTGTTTTGGAATCTGTGATTGATTATAGACCAGAGCAATTCCAAATAAGCGGAATTATTAAAAGATGGCGAAACAGAGATATGCCGATGGTTATTAAAGAATGTTATTTGAATCGAAGTGTACATAAAAAATATAATGAAAGGGGAATATTGGTTAAAGAAATAATAACGTATGATTAGCAGTAGATATAAAGAAATATTGAAATTCACCTTTGAGGGATATAACTTCATCTACAGACCTATATTATTTTAATGATAATAATAGGAAAGGAGACACTTAATATGCTGAGAAAAGTAGTAGGCTACATACGAGTTAGTACACAAATGCAAGTAGAAGAAGGTTTCAGCATAGAAGGACAGAAACAACAAATACTTGAATATGCTAAAAAACACAATATGGAAGTTGTTGGTTTCTATGTAGATGAAGGTATCTCGGGAAAAAGTATTGAAGGAAGACATGCACTTAAAAAACTATTAGATGATACCAAGAAGGGTTGCTTTCAAGAGGTCATTACATGGAAAGTCAGTAGAGTAGCAAGAGATGTAAATGACCTCTTATATTTTATTAAAGAACTTAATAATGAAGATATAGTATTAAGAAGTATCAGCGAAAACATCTCTACAGAATCTGTCAATAGTACCTTTTTAGTTCAAATGATGGGTGCTGTTGCAGAACTTGAAAGAAAGGTGATTACAGAGAATGTTAAACTAGGGATTAACCAGAAGCTAAGGGAAGGTTGGTACAAGGGAGCACCTGTTCTAGGGTATGATATTGTTCCAAAGAAATTATGTAAAGAAAATCATATTGAAACAAACTTGCAAGTAAATAAAGAAGAAGCAGAAGTGGTCAAATTAATCTTTAATCTATATGAACAAGGAAAAGGCTATAAGGCTATTGTTAATGTACTTAATACAAACAACATAAAAACTAAAACAGGTAAAAATTTTAGTATTGGCAGCATCAATAAGATTTTAAATAGGAGACTTTACACAGGAGAAATAGAGCACAAAATCAATGGAAAGATAGAAATTGTCCAAGGAAAACATGAACCTATCATCACCATGGAACAGTGGCAGGAAACTAGAAAAGATACTTTAAGGGAACACAAAAAAAGAGAAAGTAGGATTTTTACATTATCAAAACTATTAAAATGTCCTCAATGCAAAAGTACAATGGTGGGTGGATCGTCAGTAGGAAGAAGAGGAAAGAAATATTACTATTACCTTTGTGAAGATCACTTGAATAAAGGTAAGGCAGTATGTAAAGCAAATTCGGTTCCGGCAGATAGAATAGAAGAGGAAGTATATAGGGAATTAGGCAGGCTTATTAACCAACCTCAAATAGTAGAAGAAGTGTATAGAAAAATTAATACCTATAATGCTGATTATAGACAGAAGATGAAAATGCTTAATGAATTTGCAAGTAAAAAAGAAGTATTAGAAAAAAGAAAACGGTTATTAATGAAGCAATTTGAATTAGATAAGCTTTCAAAAGAAACCTTTATAGTAAGTATTAATGAAATTAAAGAGCAACTTGTAACAATGGAACAGACAGAGAAGGAGCTACAGCAATACTTAAGCGATAACGCAAAAGCAATAATACCGTTAGAAGATATTAAAGAGGTCTTTCAAAATTTGATAGAGTTATTAAAGAAGCAGGAACCAAAGCAAATAAAACAATTATTAGTATATATTATTAATGAAATTGTAGTAGATGAAAAGAAATACTTAAAGCACATTGAATTTAAAATAAAAGGTCAAAAATTCTATCTAGATGCTAAGGAGGAGATGGAAGATGTCAGACAAGCTAGATAAGCCACAAGAAGTCAGAGTAGCTCTCTATGCCAGAGTATCAACAGAAGAACAAGCATTACATGGTTTTTCAATAGAGGCACAGCTTAATGTATTAAGAAATTACTGTAAGCTTTATAATAAGAAGATCGTCAAAGAGTATGTTGATAGAGGTATTTCGGGAAAATCTATAGCAGGCAGGTATGAACTACAACAGTTGTTAAAAGATGCAGAGTCAGGCGAATTTGATGAAGTATTGGTATGGAAGATTTCAAGATTGGCTAGGAAAGTTATAGACTTACTACAGATGGTAGAAATATTTGAAAAGAATGATGTAGTATTTCGTTCATTCTCAGAGAACTTTGAAACAGAAACACCTATGGGAAAGTTTGCACTTCAAATGATGGGTGCAGTTGGTGAGCTTGAAAGAAATACTATTGTTGATAATGTAAAGTTAGGTATGGCACAAAGAAGTAGACAAGGCAGATGGAATGGTGGTATCTGCTTGGGTTATAAGAGTGAAGCAGTAGACTCTAGTAATAAAAAAGATACTAGATTAGTGATTGTACCAGAAGAAGCTACTATTATAAAGAAGATATTCAATATGTATGCTAGTGGCAAAGGACTAAGAGCTATTGCTAATAGTTTAAATAAAGAAGGTTACAAAACCAAAAGAGGTAATACTTTTGATACAGCATCTATAAAGGAAATTATATTGAATCCATTATATGTAGGAAAGATAAGATTTAATAGATATGAAAATTGGAGCGAACGAAAGAGAAAAGGTAAGAGTGAGAATGTCATTTTGGCAGATGGTGTTCATGAACCTATTATCACACAGGAACTATGGGATAGAGTACAAGCTATTCAAAAGTCAAAAGCAGACAAGCCAATGAAGAACTATGAGGGTAATTACATATTAACTGGACTTATGAAATGTCCATTCTGTGGTGCAACTATGGTTGGAACAAGAACAAATAACAAATTGAAAGATGGCACTAAGAAAGTCATTAGATACTATTCATGTGGAGCAGCTAGAAGTAAGGGAGCATCAGTATGTGGTTTCCATAGTATTCGAGCAGACTATGCGGAGCAATATGTGTTAGATAGAATTAATGTAGCAGTAACACACCCTGAACTACTAAAGAAGTTAGTTGATAAAGTAAATGCTCATAAGAAAGAGATGGTCAAACCATTGCAAGAAGAACTTCAAGCTAACAAGCAAGCTATAGAAAAGGTGAAGGCTAGTCGTGACAAATACCTGAACCTATTTGATGAAAAGCTCATTGACCAAGAGCTGTTGACAGAGAGGCTTCAAGAGCTGAATCAAGAGTTTGAGAGGCTAGTCAAACGTCAAAACGAATTAGAAGTAAGTCTCAATGGGTGTGACTTAGAGGAGCTGACCTATGAGTATGTGCAAGAGGTCATGAGCCACTTGAACGAAATCTTGCAGGATATGCCTAATGATGAAAGAAAAGCATTTTACCATATGATTATAGAAGAAATAGTAGTAAGTCAGGAGAAGCAAATAGAAGTGATAAAATTGAAAATAGATGAAGAGGTTCAAAAAGAATTTATAAAGCAATCCCCATCCGAGACACAATCGGATGGGGATATTTTTATACAGATAGATATTGTAATATGATTGGAACAAAAGAAGGAACAAAAATATTGACAAAAATCTGAAAAAGGTATAAATTGTATTTAGACAACAAAGTGGAACAAAAGATGGAATAAGGTTTGTTAATGTGAGAAAGGGGGGGGAATATGAAGGATAAACTTTTGGGAATTGGAATAGTAGTAGTACTTATGCTTGTTTTATGCAATTTGCCAGAAATTATAGTTTTCATTTATCCAAACAATATCTTGAGGGTATTTACTTATGGGATATTAGGTGGATTATATGATCTTGGGGTAGTAATTGTATCCATTTACATAGGTTTTGGAATAATAGGAATTGCAATTTCAGAATTAATAGAACGTATTAAAGACATTTTTGGAAAATAATAAATGTGGGAGGTTATAATCTCCCACATATACTTAAATTAGGCGGAGGAAATAGAATGAATACAGCAAGTATAAGAGAATGTAAAGGGACGGATTATTTATCAGTAATATATAGACATCCTGTAAAAAAGGATGCAAAAGGGAATGCAGGGTTAAGAGTAAGGAGAAGCCTTGGAACAAAAGATAGTGATATAGCAAATGAATTAGTGGAAGAGATGAATGTAATATTAGGTGATAAGTATTGGTGGGATGTGCAGAAACGAGTTGAGGCATCTAAAAGATTTTCATCCGTTATAGTTAGTGCTTTTTATGATTTTTTTGATGATGAAGAGATGAATTATGAAGAAGTAATAGAAGAGAGCATACCTGCTAAAAGGTGTACCAAAGTATTATTAATGGGAAGTACGGGAGCAGGAAAGACTAGTTTATTAAGGCAATTAATTGGAACACAGAAAGATAACTTTCCATCCACGTCAAGTGTAAGAACAACTACAAGTGAGATGGAGATAGTGTGTGTAGAAAGTAATGAATATATAATCTTGGTTAAGTTTATGAGTAGAGAACAGGTCGCGCTCTATGTAGAAGAGTGTATACAACAAGGAGTTAAAGAATATTTGATTCAAACTAAAAATGCTACATGTAGTAATATAGTAGTGAATAAAGTAGAAGAAGCATTTCTAAATCATAAAGATTTAACAGTAAGACTTGCATATATATTAGGGAAAAAATATATTGATGAAGAAATTGATGAAGATGAAGAGATAGTTGATGATGAGGCGGAGGAAAATGATAAAGAGGAGGAAATATTAAATGATAATTCTATTAAGAATAGGATAGAGTATTTTATAGAGGAGATAATAAAAATTGGAGAAAAAGTAAGAGAAACTATTAAGGATATAGTAGATAATGAAATTGAGGCAGATAGTATAGAGAATAGAATAAGTGAAATGCAAGAATACATAGATTTAGTTGAAGAGATTGTAGAAGATATTATGGTACGCTTTAAACAAATAGTATCTATTAAGGGTGGAACAATTATTGACCAAAAAAGAGAATGGATTAGATTATGGAGATATTCAACACAATCTAAAGCAGAATTTATTAAAGTATGTAAGTTGTTTACAAGTAATAATCGGTTTTATTGGGGGAAATTACTTACTCCAATAGTAGAGAAGATAAGAATAGGAGGAGCATTTAAACCTATAAGTCAGAATGAAGTTAAAGACATTATGTTTATTGATAGTGTAGGATTAGGACATGCTATTAATACGAATTCTATACCGACTGTTCCCACAGTACTAACATCAAAGTTTAAAGAATGTGAGAAAATATTGTTAGTTGATAATGCAAAGCAAGCATTATTGGCAAGTTGCCAAAAAGCAATAGAAACTATAATTTCAAGTGGAAATATAAAGAAGTTGATAATCTGTAATACACATATGGACCAAGTTAAGGGACAAAATATGAGGAGTAAAAATGAAAAAATAGCATATATAAATAGTGCATTAAAAGTATATTTAAATAAACTAAAAGAAAGTAGCAATGTCCTTAGTGATGAAGAAATAGGTGAATTAGTAGATAGAACCATTTATATTTGGGGACTGAATAAGAAAAATATAGGTGAATATAGTAATGAGCAGATTCAAAATTTACTAGGAGGACTTGTAAGTGCAACAATAAAGGAACAGGAGCAATATGATATAAAGGAAACATCATCCAATACAAAGGAAATACAATATGATGCAGGAGAAATTGTTAATAGTATTACAAAGGCAGTCAAAGAATTTAGAGACAAATGGGATTTGATTTTAGGGATACCTTATAAAACATATAGAGCAGAACATTGGACTAGAATAAAGGCTTTAAGTAGGAGATTAGCATATTGGGGAATGGATAATTATAATAATGAATTAGCTCCTATAGCTGATATACTGTATGAGTTATCAGTAGAACTGAGTAAATGTTTTTCTACACCATATAATATAAGTCAGTTTGGTGATGAGACAAAAGATATAACGGAACGAATTAACATAATAAAACAAAATGTATTTGCAGATTTACACATGACTATGAGCCAGAGAATTTGGGATAGGGATTATTCTTGGAGTGGAGAATATCAAGGTGAACTCAAACAAAAAAAGAGATGGCAAATTGCATGTGATTACTGGGGAGAAGGTTCTTCATATCGTAGAAAAGATATGATAGAAAATGTGTTGGCTATTGGAGTACCAAGATTAGGAAATCTGCATGAGATAACAGAAGATCTTAGAGAAAAAGAGTTAGTAGTTGATATACTAGCTATTATTAAGAGAAATTTAGCAGATAATAATGCTAAGATAGGAAGATATAAACCATATGTATAGAAGGGGGAAAACGCTTATCAAGTAAATAATACAATAGATAAAAACCGCCAGTTATTTAGGTGAGGAGAACCTTACCATAAATAAATAAGATTTTTTTTAGAAGTATTGAGAATACTGGATTTTAGATTTGTTAATAGGGGATAAAGATATAAAAAATAAATACTTTAAGTAATTGATAGAGAGCCATATGCTCTCTATTTTTATGATAGAAAATGAAAGTTATGATATAATCGAGTTAGAAATAACGATACTTTGACTAGAATGAACGGCATAAGAGAAACTATAAATTAATGAAAAAAGATATGAATAATATGCACGATAAAAATTATAAAAACCCTATTCTCTAACAAGGATATTTTCTTGAATCTTATCAGTGATTTTACTGAAGAACAGTGGAAGAAAGAGCTTACATCAGATAATTTAACTTTAGTGAACAAATCCTTCATATTGGCTGATTATGAAGAAGTAGAAGCAGATATTGTGTACCAAGCATAGACTATAGTATGCCTATTAGACCTTTGATGTATATGATTGAGATTTGGCGAGAAGTACTAAAAGGAATAAGCAAAGAAAAAATCAAGAAAAAATACTTTAAACTGCCAGCTATTGTGCCGATAGTAACATATAATGGGAAGGATAAATGGAATGACCACTTACTTTTAAAGAGAAGATTAGAAAACATGAACTGTTCGGAGATAAACTATTAGATTTTGAGTATGTACTGCTAGAGGTAAATAGATATGAGAAAGAAGTTTTTTTACAAAAAGAGAGTATTTCATCAGAAATTTTCTTACTAGATCAGAAGGTTGAGTATGAATAGGTTAGCTACTATTGTAAAAGCGTTTAATAAATTAACATCTGAAGAAAAATTACAGCTTAAGAACTGGTTAGCCCATATCTTAAGTGAAGAGATAAAAGACGAAGTTATCACTGAAAAAAATAAGAGATTTTTTAAAAGAGACTTTTGGCATAGATTAATTTCTCTATATTATAATAATATACCTAAAATGCAGAGCTAGAGCAAAATAATAATGTTTTAGCTCTATATTTTTTTGACTTTAATCAAAACAGAAAGGAAAAAAGAAATGAGAAAATCAATACAAACATATAAGCCAAAAGAACTTGCCAATATGTTTCTATTACATACTAATACGATTAGATTTTATGAAAGGATAGGCTTTATTTCAAAAGCTAAACGAGGCCCCAATGGCTATCGTCAATATACCGAAAAACATGTTTTACAGATGAGGCTAGTCAGATACATATTTGCATATCCATTTACAAACCATCAAATCCGAGACAGAGGAGGTAAGTTGATTAAGAAGATTGCAGAGGGGGACTTAATAGCAGGAAGGCAGGAAACTCAGGCTTATATAGCTTGTATTAATAAGGAGATTGATAAGGCAGAAAACACAATACATATTTTACAGGAGTGGGCAAATGATAAGGGAGCAAGAGTAAAAAAAGAAAAAGCAAAGAAAGAGGTTCAAAGCTATACACGAAAAGAGATGGCAAATTTATTAGGAACGACTGTGGAGGCGGTGCGTAATTGGGAGCGCAATATGCTTATAAAAACAGAGCTACGAGGCAAAAACAATGAAGTATTATTTCAAGATACAGATTTAAATAGGATGAAGATCATTTATATGCTACGCCAAACCGGATACAGCATATCTGCAATCCACCGGTGTCTAGCAATGTATGATAAAGGACAGGATAAAAACTTAGTAGGAGTACTTAATACATTAGAACAAGAAGGGCTATTATCAGCAGGTGATGCATGGAATGAGCAGTTGAAAAAAGTAAAACAAGATGCAGAGAAAATCCCTTTATTAATTGAAGAGATGGGTCAGTTAGTAAATTAACTTTACAGTAGTACACCACCCCTGCTTTTAGATATAGACTACTATTAAAGCATGCTTCAATAGTAGTTAGAATAAATAAGATAGAGGTGGTAGGATGAAAATAGAGGACTTATTAATAGAAATCGTAAAAGAGCGACCAGTAGGCACAGAGAATAATGAAAAGATAATAGCTTTGCTAAAAGAAGAATTCTTAGCATTAGGGTGTAGTGTGACAGCATTACCATTTAAATGTTTGGTTTGGAAAAAAGGAAGTTCTACGTTTAAAATAGGTGATATAGAATTAAAGATTGAGGCAAGTCCATATTCAGCTGCGTTTGATGGTACAGGAGAGGGTATTGTTATAGATGAACTAGCAGCATTACAAACAACACCTTTAAGAGACAAAATTATTATTTTACGTGGAGAAGCCA
Source organism: Sporanaerobium hydrogeniformans (assembly GCF_002735925.1). GTDB lineage: Bacteria > Bacillota > Clostridia > Lachnospirales > Cellulosilyticaceae > Sporanaerobium > Sporanaerobium hydrogeniformans. The sequence continues at coordinate 32,907 of NZ_PEDL01000019.1, forward strand.
CGCAAAAGGCTATGCAGCCTAAAGATTATCCATTTTACTATCCTGATGAAGATAGAAATGTGATTTTAAGATTAGAAAATGAGCGACCTAAAGCAATATTAGCTCTGACAGGTCAGTCACAACTTAGCGGGATGAATCCTTTTCCCATGTTTACAGATGGGAATTTTTCTATTCCTTCTGGATACATGAGTGAGAGTAAATGGGAGCAAATTAGACAGCTATGGCCAGCAGATAACAAATTATCAATAAGAATAGTTTCTGAAAACATACAGGTACAAAGTAGTCAACTGATTGCACACAAAGAGGGAGTAAACTCTAAAGAAACGATAGTAGTATGTGCACATATGGATACACAATATGAGACTATGGGAGCACTTGATAATGCTACAGGTATTGCTATTCTAATAGCACTTATGCAAAAATTAAAAAGAATAGAGTGTGCATTTGATATAGAGTTCGTACCCTTTAATACGGAAGAATATTTTGGTGCAAATGGCGAAGTCAGTTATCTTAAGTATCTAGATAACGAGCAAAAGAGAATTTCATTAGTTATTAATATTGATTCACCATGTCACATTGGTTCAAATAGTGCGATATCTTACTATAATATTCATGAAAATCAGAAGTATATTATTGATCAAACAATAACATTACATGAATGTATTGAAAAGGGAGAATCTTGGTATGCAGGAGATCACTGTGCCTTTGCATTTAGAGGGATATCTTGTCTAGCTGTTTCTTCTTCAGATTTATTTGAGGGTGCATTAGCACATATACATACACCTAAAGATACCATTAAGGATGTTGACAGAGAGTTAATTGGAGGGACTGTTGACTTTTTAGTTGAGTTAGTTAAAAACTGGAGCAAGATATTGGACAAATAAGAATTAAATAAAAACATCCTCTTAGCGAGGTGCGAAGAACCATACCATAAATAAGTGAAGTTTTTTGAATAAGGTATTATTCTTTAGTAAAAAGATATAAAAATTTAAAAATATTTATTATAATTCTAAATTAAAAAGGGAGCTGGGTTTATTCTATTCGCAATAGTGGTTTACCTTATACAATCTAACGGTTTATAAAAGTGAAAAAGTAAGTAATAAAATGTGGTTATACCGGCAAAGGCATTCGTTGCTCTATTCCAAGCGGCAAGGACACCTCTGCATGGAAGCCTTTTTCATCGGCATATAGATTGATTACGCCGTCATACCGTTCGACGGTTTCTAGGATGGAGGAAATGCCAAGACCGAAGCCGTTTCTCTTAGAGGATATGTAGTTTCCTTCTCTAGTTTTCAGTTCGCCGTCAAAGCTGTTGTCTACAACAAATTCAAGTTGACCGTCCTGCACCCGTCCGGCGATAAAAATGGTCTTATCCCCGATTTGCTGGCGCTGGCAGGCTTCCACTGCATTTTCCATTAGATTTCCAAGAAGACCGCACAGATCCACAATGGGAAAATTCAGCACTGTAGGAAGCAAAAGTCTTGCGCGGAACTGGATGCCAGCAGACTGTGCAAGATTACTATAATACTGCACGAGCGCGTCGAGTTCAATGTTTTCTGTTAGGCGGCCAAGCCTATTGCCTTCGTTGATTTCCGTAATACCCCGGATATAGTTCTCCAATTCCTCACAGCGTCCTTCTCCAGCAAGTGTCATAAGGGTACGTAAGTGATGTCTAAAATCATGACGTAGCTTGGCACTCTCCTCCACCTTCTGGTTCATCTGTCGCAGATGTTCCACCTGCATGGTCAGCTGACGTTTCATCTGCCGCTGTTCCTCCGCATAGATAAGGCTGTGCCGATAGCCCATGGTAATATCATACCCTAGCACCACGCCGGTTGCGATGACAAGACTTAAACTGCCCCATTCCTGAAACCAACCGCTAAAGATTGGCTCGTAGTTCGGCAGGAGGCGATCCCAGATAAAGGCGCAAGCATAGACAATATCCGCATAGAGCAGTAGGGTCGCCTTTGGGGTATTTTAGTATACCGCCATAGCAACAGTAAACAAAAGATAAACGGCGGTAAGTAGCTTGAAGCCGAAAACCAAATTGGAAAAGGCAAGCATCAACGGCAGTGTAAGCTGTGAGGCAAACAATCCGTAAACAAACGCTATTACACAAACCAATCCTGCAAAAGTGCCACTGATTATCTGCAGGACTCTTTTGGTGTCGCAAATACGATTGTGAAGAATCATCACAAATAGCGTTACCAGATACCCACTGACCAGTTCTACTGTGTACCATGGCTGAATCGGCAGCGGCAGAATACTATGCACCACACAGTAGGAAGTAAACACTGCGGTTGAAAGGCACAAAAGGAAAAAGAGCCAGATATTATTCCCTCTACTAGTACGAATGGCAAGATAAAAGCTAAAAATAGCAAGCATGAGTGTCATCGTAACCAAAATCAGGCAAATACCAAATCTTAATCCCCGGATTGTGTAAACATTCAGAGGTTCACCAAAGGCAGGCGGATAAATAAGGCCACTGTATATAAAGGAGTGGTTGCTGACCGCCAGCAGAAGTGTTACCTTGCCGGAGGCTTCAAAGGTGATAATACGGCATTGGGTTTGATCCTGATAATCGTTTGCGTCTGGTTCGCCCATTTGTAGCTTCAGTTTATCATCAATGTAAAATGGGTAGGCAGAATAGATTTCTGGCAGCTCAAGCGCATAGGTATGCTCCTCCTCTGGCAGATACAGTGTTAAGGCGTAGCTGGCATTTCCATGAGGGGAGCGGCGGGAATTGCCCATGGAAAAATTAGACGTTTCTCCGATGGACAGGTACTGATAATCATCCCCTTGTTGCTTTAAGGTTTCCGGTGTCAGCAGACGATCCACATAAAAACGCCAGCCGTCTCGCAGATAGCGGATGGGTGTGTCCGCCCAGTCTGCTTCTGAAACATACAGCGCACCATTAATGGCCTGAGGATCGGCTTTTGTGTACTTGTTATCAAAATGGTATAAGGCGAGGAACAGTGTAGAGGAAAGAGAAACCATTAGAAGCAGTGCCAAAGACTGTTGTAAGACAAGAGTTTTTTTATCCATGGCATTTCCTCCTAAAAAATGTAATCTTTTCAGAAGTTAAAAGCAAGCCTCTGATAAGGGAAATCTGAAATATCTGCTTCATATTCCCTCCCCCCGCAGCGAACCGGCGGAGAGGCTCAGACGTTGCTGCTGTACCTGCCGTTGTAGGCGCCTGCTAACCGGAAGTTGCTCACCATTTTTCAAGATGAGATAATCGCTACCAAGCTCCCGCACTTCCTTTAGATTGATCACAATGCCCTTAAAGCAGGACATAAATTGCGGAAAAGTGCTTAGTTGGTCGGAAAGCTCTGAGAAGCTGCCGGATACCGGAACAAGGCAGTCCTTTAAATGAATGCAGGCACAGCGATTCTGATAATCAGCATAGAGAATCCTGTCCAACTTGATTTTTAGCGGCTGATTCCTTGTAGTAACCGAGATGGTAGGGACGTTCTGCGACTCTGCAATTTTGCAATAGTGTAGTGCCCTTGATAGCTTTTCTAGAGTGGCTGGCTTTAGGATGTAGTCCGCTACCCGGACATCGTAGCTTTTTACACCAAATTCCGAACTGGTGGTAAGGAAAATAAGATTGAGGTTCTCATCAAGCTACCGAATTTCTTTGAAAGAGGATTGGTAGTTGTTTTTTATTTTTATAAGGAAATTTTTATAAGAAAAGGAGGAGGTCGCGTGAATGTCGCATTGTGTGCAGTGTTCTTAGAAGAGGACATCTGGGAAAACTGTGTGGTGATGGCAGCTCTCTCACAAAGGATTGAAATTACGGAGTGTAATAGCGTTAAATCACTGCTAAAGATATTGGAATTACTGCTCATTGTCGTATTAAACGGTGTAGCGGGACTGGAAGCAGTACGTCGTATCAGGGAAAAAGCACCAGACATTCCTCTTCTATGGATTTCCGACGAGGATTATAGCCTGTTCGGCTATCAGTACCGTGTGACCTATTTTCTGCGCCGACCGGTATCCGATGTCCAGTTGCGGGAAGCAGTGGCAGGCTGTCTGAAGCTTTCGGAAAAAGGAGAAGAAGAAACTGAAAAATGACAAAAAACATTGTGCTGTGTGGAATAGAGGGAGAACTTATCAGTACACTGGAACGCTACGGCAATATCGTGTTCTCTGCTTTTTTGACGAACCAGAATGGCGCAGTAATGTAAAGCTGGTCTTTTTTAAAAGGGTATCATTAATTTATACTTTTTACACTACGTCCTGTTTTGGGGCGCTTACATAAGGTCATGTAAAAAGTAGATTCTTATAAGGCATTATGTTCGAGATTAATAAAAAATAGCTTTTACAACTTACGCATACGCGAAGCTGTAAAAGCTATTTTAGTTAGAGTGTAAAACTGTTGATTTTTTCTTGTAGCTGTTCTGATAAACGGTATAAATCAACTGCGTGTTGTGTGATTTCATCCATAGTAGCTGAGATTTGTTCTGAAGAAGCAGTTACCTCTTCGGTTGCGGAAGCGGATTCCTCGGATACAGCGGATATGTTTTCAATTTGCTCTACTACATTATCTTTGTTTGCAGTGATTTCATCGGTAGTATGCTTAATCTTAGTAACCTTTTCAGATAATACCCGAATTGCTTCCATGATTTCATCAAATAAACTTTGGGTTTGATTTACAAGTTGAACCTGATCTTTTACGTTCTGGTTAGTAATCCCCATGGCTTCTACGGAAAGTGCAGTTTTCTGATTGATGTCTTGGATGATATTTTTGATTTTAACGGTGGATTCTTTGGATTGTTCTGCCAAAGCTCTAATTTCGTTGGCAACGACAGCAAAGCCTTTGCCACTTTCACCGGCTCTCGCAGCCTCAATAGATGCATTTAATGACAGTAAATTCGTTTGTGCTGTGATAGTGTCAATGGTATTGGAGATGGCATCAATTTGCTTCATACTTTCGCTAGTTTCTGTGACCAACACAGATACATTTGTTGTGGATTTCATGGTGCTGTCCGAATTTTGCATTAACGTTTGTACATGATTGAGGCCTTGAAGCGTTAGTTTTTTTGCGTTGTTTGATAACTCATCTATGATGTCAGTAGATTTGTCGATGAGGTTTAGTTTATCTGCAAGGTCAGAGATATTGGATGCACTTGTCATAGCATATTGTGCTTGCTCCGTTGCGCCCTTTGCCACTTCATCAATTGCACGTGTAACCTCATTAATAGAGGAATTCGTTTCTTCAGCCATACTTGAGAGGGTTACGGAAGAATCAAGAACGGATGTGGATACTTCGCTGACATTTTGAATGAGTCCTGAGATGTTTATCGCCATATCATTAAAATGGCTACCTAGTAGCTGAAACTCATCCTTGGAACGTATCATGACCCTAGTTGTTAAATCTCCATGGGATAAACGGTCAAACGAGGTTAATAACAACTTAATATTCTTAGCGATTGGAGTACTAAATAGAATAGCTACAAGGATAGCTATTATTAGTGTGATGAAGGATACCAGCATTAAGGTGTTGCGAATTGGATTCGTATCCCTAGTGAGTTCAGAGTGATTTAGTCCTGCAATCACTTTCCAACCAGTGACTTCGCTTGTATCATAGATTGCATATTTATCTTTACCTTCATATGTATAGGTAGAAAATCCACTGGAATTATCTTTGATTTCTTTCCAATAAGGATAGGTCGTAATGATGTCAGAATTAATAAGCGTAGTATCAGGATGGGAAATCACCCGTCCATTCTGATCTGTAATATAGATGTAACCATTATCGCCGATTGTAATATCTGAGAGGGAAGTTGAAAATTCGCTAAGATCAACATCCATACCCACTACTCCCACAACTTTTCCTGCTATTTGGGTTGCACAAGAAAGTGAAATAACAAGATCTCCAGATCCTGTATCAGTATAGGGATCTGAGATAATAATGGTACCAGGGGTTTGTACAGCTTGTTGATACCAGTCTCTCGTTTTGTGATTGAAGTCACTTGGAATATCAACATAAGGGTCGGTATAAAACAAACCTTGTTCAGTTCCAACATAAACATTTAAGATATTAGAATCAGTGGACTTAATATTTGCGATTAAGCCCTTTCCAAAGCTTAGATTTTGGTTGTTATCCGCTTCGATTAAGTTGGTATCGTTAGCTAGAACTTTAAGTAGATTAGTCATGCCTGTAAAATAGTTGTTGATGCCTCGTGTGATTTCTTTCGTGGTTTGGGTACTAGTAGTTTCTAGCTTCTTTGTTAAAACATTAAAAGAAATAAAGTAAGAGCTAATTCCGGTTATTAACACTGGAATTAAGCTGATTGCGAGTAGCATTGTAAGTAGCTTGTATTTCATCGTAAGTAGCTTGTTCATGATTTTTTTCATATTGTAACCACCTCCATATATAATTCTTTCTTTTTACTCAAACTTATTAAGATTAACATAGAATGATAGATAAGTCAATCGGAATCGGCAGTGCTTACAAAGACGCTGTGAAAGCCATGCAGCAGGCTGGAATTATGATGGGCGGCAGTGACAATAAGTTCAATCCAAAGGGGAATGCCACCCGTGCAGAGGTTTCCTCTATGCTAGGGGTTATATCAAGCTCCCCATCAGCCCTGCGACAGCTCAACTTCTTTATTGTTGGGATTAATCATTATTTAATTTAGCTTTTAGAGAATCTATTTGGCGTAATAGCCATGAGATAACTTGTTTTTTATCTTTAGTAATGGGCGGAATCTTATCCCAAATATCCTTGAGGTACTCTTCAAAGGCCCTAACAACTGTGGGTTCTTCTATGCGTAGTCGCATTCTTGGTATGATTTTAGAAAACTCAAAGGTTTCGATTAATACAGAATGCCCTTCTTTAACTAAACAAAATAAATCATGGTTCTTGATTAGATTTTCTGCATCAGGAGGTATAAAAGCGATATTAAAATTTTTAAAGGTTCGTAAAAGATAGATGATATTCTCTAGGAAATCTATAAGTTCTTGAACTTCTAAATGTATTTTCTCTAGTCCCATATAGTCGTATAAATAAAACTCTTGGTGTCTAATTAAATCGTGAATAGAGGGAACTAAATAAATATCATTATATTCATAAATAGTTACATTGGCTTTAAAGATATCTAAACGCTGGTGATAAAAGCTTAAAATATCTTGTATAATATTAGGTGAAAGCCCCTTTTTTTGTAATAATTTTGTGTATAAATCAATAGGGAGCATTAATACGCTAAAACTATATTTATAGAGAAAACGATTACCCAAGTTTTTTTCTGTTTCTACTAAATAATAGCCGTAGTTAATGTTCTTTTGATTTGAATAGTAATTTAAAAGAGGTTTGGAATGAAGAGAAATAAATTCTTTAAAATGCTTTTGTAAGATATTTATAGCAACTGGATTTTGTATATAAAAGGCATAACTATTTTTTAAACTCACATTCATAGATATAAAAGATAAAGCTCCTAGGTTGGGAACTATAATATTTTCATCGAAGAGTGTAGTATTTTCATATTTGTAGGTGTAATGTATAGTAAACTTTCCGGTCACGATAAGTGGAAGGATAAAGTGTATAAATTTTATCATCTTACCTACGTTTTTATTTAAATTAATTAAAAGAAGTATATGCCATCCGTTAGCTATAACCTTAAATAAAATATCTCTATAAAGACCAAGGTTTTTATAATGATGGTCGGAGATATTCAAATCATTGTTATAGGTAATATAAATTGTTTCATTATTTTTGCTTTTTTGTTTTGAAGCGACCTCTAGTAGAGTGATAGCTCTAGAAAAAGTACTCTCAAAACCTAAAATTAATTTATCTTCACTAGAAAAATCCACAGAAGGAATAAGCGTATTATCTATAGCTTTTGAGATGTCATGAACCATAATAGGTTCTTTTTTTTTTGTTTTTAATAGAATAACCTTGAGCTTCCAATAATATAATTTCAATTTTTTTCTCTAAACTATAGCCAATATCTTCGGGTTTATCCATAGTAAAAAATAGTTCATCAATCTGCTTTTCTTGAAATGAGTTTTTAATATGTTTACAGATGTATTCACTTATTTGTTCTATATACAACGTATTATAAGGAGGTATTCTTTTGCCATTAACCCAACGGTTAACAAGAGAGTTATCTATAGTGATAGCTCTAGATAGGCGATTAATACTAATCCCTGAAATAGATAGTAATGTGCGTAGACAATCAGAAAACAGCATGTGTTTAATCATGTTGTCGGTTCTCCCTTAGTAGTAAAATCTAAAAATATCCTAACAATACTATAAAACATATTGTGCCATAAATAAATATAAATTTACATAACTCTGTCACAACGCTGTCCTAACTCTGTCCATGACAAAGAACTCTATGATACCCCACTATTTACTGGAATAGTATATTATAGAGTTGCAATGTGACAGAATAGAATACAATCTAGCAGCATACAACAAAAAACAATATTTAAATGGGTGGAGGGAGATAGATGTTAAGTTTAAAAAGTATTAAAACAAAGTTAGTCCTATCTTTTGGGATTTTACTGGTATGGATTTGTATAGGACTCAGCATTATAGCCTATAGGGTTTCGGCTAATGCCATAACTACCAATATTGATGTATCATTGAGTGAAATTGCTACAAGAGACGCTAACGTGGTTAAAATGGGAATAGAATTACAACTCAATACTTTAGAGGCTTTGGCTGAAAGTCATTGGATGAAAGATAGTACGCTGACAGTAGATGAAAGATTAGATTTATTGAAGGATGAAGTGAGTAGAAGTAACCATATAAGTATGTTCATTGCAGATAAACAAGGGAATACGAAAGATACGAAAGGGCAAATGGGAAATGTATCTGATAAAGCGTTTTTCCAAAGAGCATTAGCAGGAGAGAGGAACGTTTCAGACCCTAGTATAAGTAATATAGATGGTAGTTTAACCCTATATTATGCAGTACCTATTAGGGAGGGTAAAACAGTAAAGGAAGTATTGGTGATTGCTAGAGATGGTAATGTGCTGAGCGATTTTATCAATAGTATGGCCTATGGAGAAAAAGGTGAAACCTTCATGCTTAATAAAGAAGGAACCCTAGTAGCACATAAAGATAAGTCTATGGTCAGAGACATGTATAATGTTAATGAAGCTTTAGAAAAAGATCCAAGTTTAAAAGGATTAGTAGAATTACATGAACTTATGACTAAAGGAGAAACAGGTGCAAGAGAGTATACTTTTAAAGGGGAAGAGAGGTATGCAGGATATGCTCAGGTTCAAGGAACTAACTGGTTTCTTGCCACTGTTGCACCAAAAGATGAAGTGATGCACAAAGTTTCTGAGCTTAGCCTAGCAATGTTCGGTATTTCAATTCTTTTTTTAGTAATCAGCATTATACTTACATTATTAATTGCAAATAATATTGCTAATCCGATAAAGGTAGTCTCCAGTTTCTTGGAAAAAGTAGCAACTGGAGATTTTAGAGGAAGTATATCTGAAAAGGATCTTAATCGAAAAGATGAGGTAGGAGTTCTTTTTCATTCTGTTAAGAGTATGCAACAATCTATAAAGGATACGATATATGAAGTTATGCGTGAATCAACTAACATAAGTCAGGGGCTTATTGCGATTAATAAAGAGATGGGAGAGCTGAATATAAGTATAGAAGAGATTTCAGGGACTACAGAAGAACTCTCTACAGCAACAGAAGAAACAGCTGCATCTAGTGAAGAAATGAGTGCTACATCATCAGAAATAGGAAAAGCAGTTGAATCGATTGCAACCAAAGCTCAAGCGGGTGCAATAACGGTGAATAATATTAATAACACAAGTAAAAATATGAAGAGTAATGCTGTGGCTTCAAAGGAAGATGCTATTAGCATATATACAAAAACAAAGGAGAATTTACAAACAGCCATTGAGAAATCAAAAGCTGTCAATCAAATTGATGAACTCTCTGGCTGCATCCTTGAGATTACGGCACAAACTAACTTGGTAGCATTAAATGCAGCCATTGAGGCAGCAAGAGCAGGTGAAGCTGGAAAAGGTTTTGCAGTTGTTGCAGAGGAAATTAAAAAATTATCAGAGAGCTCTAAACAGTCTGCTATAAGTATACAAGATGTCACGAAGATCATTTTGGAAGCAGTAAATAACCTTTCTGTTAGTTCAGCAGAAATCATGAAATTTATTGATCAAAAGGTTTTAAAAGATTATGATACATTAGTTAGTACAAGTGAGAATTATAGTAAAGATGCGTGGGTTATTAATGATATGGTAACAGATTTTAGTGCTACCTCAGAAGAGCTTTTAGCTTCTATACATAACATGGAAAGAGCCATAGAGGAAATAGCAAGTGCAGCAGGTGAACAATCGCAAGGTGCGACCAACATAGCCGAGGAGGTTAGTGGCATAACTATTAAGTCAGACAATGTTGTACGCCTAACGGAGACAGCTAGGTCTAAATCAGAACGATTAGTACAGGTTGTTTCGAAGTTCAAAATATAAGTTCTTCTTCTGTTAAATACTGTAGGATGCTATTTAGTAAGCATTCTACAGTACTTTTAATAAGTAGGTAATAAGTATATTGACGATATCACTAATTAGTGATATATTTAATCTATGGAAAATGTTAAAAAATTAATCAGTGAAAATCAATTAGCACTATCCACTTTAGTTGTCTTTACCAGAGCGGAGCGTGTCATTCATAAGAAGGAATTTGAAACAATTAAAAAGAGCGGATTAACACCAGCTCAATTTGGAGTTTTAGAAGCACTGTATAATAAAGGAGATTTACGAATCTATGAGTTAATAGAAAAAATATTAACCACATCTGGCAATATAACTGTAGTCATAAAAAACTTAGAAAAGGATGGTTTAGTAAAGAGAAATCTAGACACTAACGATAAAAGGTCTTGTATCATATCCTTAACAGAAAAAGGAAAGAAGGTTATAGAAAATATTTTACCAGGGCATATTGAAAATATAAGACATATTTTTGATACCTTAACAGATGAAGAGAAAATAACTTTAAAGACGATTCTTAAAAAGTTTAAAAACATATAACCCTATTTTTTTAAGCAACTATCACTAGTTAGTGATAGTTAACGAGTGAAAGGAGGGAAAACAATGAAAAATTTTAGAACCATAGAGAAGGTATTTAGAGGGCCGGAAGTACATATGGTTGGAGATGGTTTTAGAGTCTCTCAGTATTTACCGGCTGGAACCAACGGTATGAAGCGATTATCTCCATTTATATTACTAGATTATCATCCCCCTTATTATTATGAGCCATCATTAACTAATCGTGGTGTTGGGGCTCATCCACATCGAGGATTTGAAACGGTAACCATTGCTTATGAAGGCAAAATTGAGCATCATGACAACAAAGGAAATCATGGTATCATAGGACCTGGAGATGTGCAATGGATGAGTGCTGCATCAGGCATTATGCATAAGGAATATCATGAAACTCAGTTTAGTAAGCAAGGTGGCATTTTGCATATGATTCAGCTTTGGGTGAATCTACCTAAAGCTAAAAAAAGAACAGAGCCTAAATATCAAGCTTTATTAAAAGAGAACATGGGAAAAGTGGAGCTTGAAAACAATCAAGGTGAGATTAGTATTATTGCTGGTGAGTATAACAGTGTTAAAGGACCAGCAAGTACTTTTACCAAAATCAATTTATATAATGTTAATCTAAGAAATAATGGAAAAGTCTTGTTAAATGAATCAAGTACTTTTAATACAGGAATACTTATTTTAAAAGGTAAGATTAAACTTAATGAAGATAAGATATATGAGGAAGGCGATTTTATTGTATTTAACAATATAGAGGGTAGTATTTTAGCCGAAGCTATAAGTGAAGAAGCACTATTTATCGTTCTTAGCGGAGAGCCAATAGATGAACCAGTTGTATCGTATGGTCCATTTGTAATGAATACAAGGGAAGAGATCTACGAGGCCTATGAAGACTTAGAAAACAATAGATTTGGGACAGACATATTTTAACCCAAAACCATATTACAAAAAAGAGGAGCAAGAAATTATGAATAAAGTATTGTACATCAAAGCAAACATTAAAAATGAAGGACAATCAAGAACTTTTAAAGTATCTGATCGTTTTATAGAAGAATACAAGAAAAATAACCCACAAGATGAAGTCTTTGAACTGGATTTATATAAAGAGAATATAGATTTCTTAAGACCAGATGATTTAGGAAAAATTTTTGGACCTAAAGATGAGGCAAGTAAAGAGAGTCCACTATTAAAGTATGCTTATCAATTTGCAGAGGCAGATAAATATGTATTTGCAGCACCTATGTGGAATTTAAGCTTCCCAGCTATTTTAAAAGCTTATATAGACTATATCAGTGTGGTAGGAATCACATTTAAGTATACTGCAGAAGGTCCAGTAGGACTTCTTCAAGGCAAAAAAGCAGTCCACATTGTATCTAGAGGTGGGGAATATGGTAATGCACCATATGAAATGGGTGACCGTTACCTTAGAACGATTTTAGGTTTCTTTGGGATAGCAGACATAGAGACTATAGCCATTGAAAACGTAGACGTAGTCGGCGTTAATGTAGATGAAAAGATTGAAGAAGGCATTAGCAAGGCAAGTTTACTTGCAAAAGAATTTTAAGTATAATCATAAAAGATAAAATGAAAAGGGGTACTATAAAACGAGTAAAGGTTTTATAGTACCTTTTGTAGTTAAAGGAGCATAGCTTATGTCTAAGTATTATCAAACGTCACAAGTCGCCAAATTAGTAGGGGTTCATCCTAATACAGTAAGGCTTTATGAAGAGTGGCAACTTATTACTAAACCAAGTAGAAAAGCTAATGGTTATCGCATTTATACGGATGAGCATATCAGTCAGATTTGCTTACTAAAGGTAGCTTTAAGAGGAGAAGTTCTACAGAATGGTTTAAGAAAGCGTGCTATTGAAATTGTAAAAGCAGCAGCAAAACAAGACTATGAGAAAGCCCTTCAGCTTAATGACTGTTATTTAAACGAAATAGCTTTAGAAAAGGGAAAAGCAAAAGAAGCTATTCGGGTGGCAGAGTTGATGATTAGAAATGTTGGTCTAGAACAAAGACTTTCTTTAACAAGAAAAGAGGCAGCCGATTATCTAGAAATAAGTATAGATACCCTTAGAAATTGGGAATTAAACGGATTATTAACTGTTAAACGTAGTGCAAATGGCTACCGTATTTATGATGAAAAGGATATTCAAAGATTAAAGCTTATTCGTACTTTAAGATGTGCTAATTATTCTCTCATGTCTATTTTACGTATGCTAGAGGCATTAGAGAAAAATAATCAAATTGACATCAAAAAAGTCATAGATACACCAGGGCCCACAGAAGAAATTATTTCTGTATGTGATCATTTACTATCATCTCTTGATGAATTAGAACAAGATGTTTTGCAAATGAAGCAGCAACTATTGATAATGAGACAACAATTTAATGATAAAATTTTTCCATAAACCCTCCATTATAACACCAGACTTATTTTGTGTTTTAAAATAAAGGACTACGAGGTAAGGAGGGACAAAATGGATATTAATTTATGCAGAGATGAAAAGGAATATTTACAACTTGTTCAAGATGAAATTAATAGTACGGTAGAGCAACTAGATGAATTAGCCAAGACTAAACAAAAAGAGATTTTTGAAGCGCATAAATATGTGGTTCAAAATCATACAGACATGGATGCCATGGAAATCTTCTCAAATAATAAAATAATTGCTAACGACATTGATAATTTAGAGAAGCGTACGGCAATCAAAAGTAGGTTAGAGCGTATGAGAGATAATACTTACTTTGGAAGAATAGATTTTTTATTTGAAGGTGACGCTAGCGAGGATGTAGAGGCCTATTATATTGGTCTAGGAGATTTTACTTCTGACAAGTTTAGGGAAACCTTGGTTTATGATTGGCGTGCCCCTATTAGTAGCATGTACTATGATTATGAAATAGGACCTGCGAGTTATCAGGCACCTATAGGAGACATGTGCGGAGAGATTACAAAGAAAAAACAGTATAAAGTAAAAAATGGGCAACTCGTGTACGTATTAGATAACGAGATCAGAATAGCCGATGAAATTTTACAAAAAGAGCTCAGTCATAATGCCGATAACCGAATGAAAAATATTGTGGCGACTATTCAAAAGGAGCAAAATGCTATTGTGCGTAATGACAAAGCACGTATTATGATTGTTCAAGGAATCGCAGGTTCCGGAAAAACCTCTATTGCGCTCCATCGCATTGCTTATTTAATTTATCAGAGTCGTCATGAACTTAATTCAAATAACATTTTAATCATTTCACCTAACCCTATCTTCTCAGACTATATTTCAAACGTCTTGCCAGAATTAGGGGAAGAAAACATCAGACAGTATAGCATACAAGAGCTTATAGCAGATGAATTAAAAGAGATTGTAAAGGTAGAATCTAAATTTGAACAAATAGAATTTTTATTAAGCAGAGAAATGGAAGGCTCTAATCGTAAGAGAAATATAGATTATAAACAGAGTGAAGAATTTTTCGGGCTATTACAACATTTTGTTGAAGAATTCCCGGAGCAACTCATGGCTTTTAAAGATATTTCTTTAGAGGAGATTTGTTTTAGCAAGGAAGAAATCAAACATCACTTTTGTAATAGATTCACCGGACGACCTCTTTTAAGTAGAGCAGAAGATATTGCTAACTATTTAGCAGAAAGTAAAGAAGGCTATCAAGGGTTAAAAATAACAAAGCTTATGAGGAAGCAAATAAAAGTTAAGCTTATGGGGATGTTTAAAGAAACAGAACTAGTAAGCATTTATGAGCGCTTTATAGGCTGGTGTAATGAGGTAAGGAATCTACCCTTTATTTTAGAAATGAATAAGGAATGTCTAGCATATGAGGATGTCTTTCCTATGATTTATCTTAAATATGCCTTAAGTGGGTATACAGGAGATCATAAGATTAAACATTTAGTTATTGATGAAATGCAGGATTATACAAGAGTTGAGTTTGAAATATTAAAGAGATTGTTTAATTGTAAGATGACTATTTTAGGAGATATTTATCAAGTATTAGAACCAAAGGAAACCAATGTATTAGATACATTAAAAGAGGTATTTGAGGAAGCAGAGCTGATTAGAATGAACCGAACTTATCGTTCTACTTTTGAAATTGCCACCTTTGGTAAAAAGATTATTAATCAAACAGAGATGATTCCTTTTGAGAGACATGGAGAAGCACCACAATTAAAGGGGAGTACCTTTTATAGCAAGATGCTAGAAGAGATGTTAGTAGATTTAAAGGAGCTAGACTTAAATCAATATACAACGGTTGCTATTATATGCAAGACCTTATCAGAAGCAAAAAAGGTTTATAATGACTTAAGTCCTTATATAGAAGTTACTTTATTAACTACTAGTAGTACTGTTTTCACTTCAGGAATTATTATTACTACCTCTTATTTAGCAAAAGGGTTAGAGTTTGATGTGGTTTTCATTCCAAGTGTGAATGAAAAAAATTACTATACACCAGTTGATAAGCAAGTACTTTACGTATCTTGTACAAGGGCATTGCATTTACTTCATATTTATTATGATCACATACTATCACCTATCTTAGAAAGCTGAAATAGATAAATTAAGTAAATAATAGAAAACACCTAGAACATAAAAGATTAAAAACTGCTATGTTCTAGGTGTTTTTATGAAATTTACAAGAATAGTTCTAGATACTGCCTAGTGACCATTTCACTAAGGTTTATTCTATTAGCCTGGAAAAATTACTCATACACTTTTATTTAATTAAACCTCGCTTAATATATTTTTTAATATAATCATCATAGTATCCCACTAAAAGCGTTAATGCATAATCAAAAATCAAGAAAGCAGGTTGTAAGAGCAAATAGATGAATACAAAACTAGAAGTTGAATGAAGCCCTAAAGAAGCTAAACGTGATAAAAGTGTAGCAAAAATAGTTTCTAAATCGATACCTAGTATTCCTTGGGCTAAAAAGAAAGTTATTAAAAAAGTCATATTAAAAACGACTAGCTTAAGTACAATTTCCACAAAAGATTTATTTATGCGTTCAATGAAGCCTTTTATAATGCCATACATTCCAAAGAAAAGAATATACAGCAAACTAATATGAGGAGATGCAAAAAGTAAGCTTCCCATACTAGAACAAATATACACCAGTATGGCAGTTTTAAGCCCTTTTTCCATGAGTGCAATAGGAGGAATAAAGGAAAGAAGAGCTAAAAGTGTTAAGGTATTAGTAGGTAGCAATCGTGTGAGATAGAGTAAGATAAGGCTTACAGCTGTTAAAATACCCCCAAAGGCAATAGAACTTGCTTTCATTAATCCTTCCTCCTTTGTTTTTTGTTTTTGCAGTTACAGTAATGCGTCACCTTAGTATACTGCTCCATCATACCAAGAGAAATAATGTTATAAAGAATGGCTTCATTCCTTTGAAGAGGGAGGCCTTTGAGATGTTCTTTTACTGAATAACCACAATTAAGTAAAGTAAAGCTAACACGTTCTTTAATTTTAGGGAAAAAATCCTCAAAGCTTAGATGCTCCTTATTATAGAGAAAATCTAAAGGATTAAATTTATTTTTCTCCATATCTTTTTTTAGATCATCGAGTGCATCAATAATATAAATCCACTTCCCTAAGCAGTATCCAAACTGAAAGAGATGCTCACGTGTATGAGGAAAATCCTCTACAATTTCAAAAGGATAATCTTTAAAAATATGAGCAACTATTAAGCTAAAAGGCTCTGCAATCTCATCTATAGAGGAGAAGTTTTTACTTTCTTCTAACTTATTAAGGGTATTTAGGTTTTCTTCAATGAGAGTATAAATCTCATTCATAGACGCCGGAAATTTATTTTTATAAGGTTTTAAGAAAGTAGCCAGCGTCTTACTCTTTAAACTGTGATCATCAAGTTCATCATCTAAAAGTTTAAAATAAACGAGTGCAACATTCATAGCTGCTGCATAGAAAAGAGCCTGATTATCAAGTAAAACAGGCTTCTTTTTAATGGGATTAGTCATACAAACCTTAGAAGTAGGAAGGGTTTCTAGAGGATTTAAGCTATCTAAAAGTAAGGCTAAAAAGGTCATATCATAATTTAAAATCATTCGAGGAAGATTCCCAAAGTGTTTTTTGATATGAAAACATAAACCGCAATAGTAGCTTTTAAATTCTTTGTATTCTCTTATTTTAAGTTCATCTTTTAATGGAGTGACATAACCAAACATAGTAAGCTCCTTTTAAATACAGCTGATTAAGTCACCGCCCATACATTCACAGCAGGTGTCTAGGCAAATCAGATCACAACAGTTAAATTCACAGCAACAGTCATCACAACAACAGCAACAATCACAGCTACTGCGTCTACGTCTTGGTCTGTGATAATAATCATCACTATAGCCATGGTAACGACTCATCAGAGCAGTTTTTGTTTCTATATAAAATGTTTCACTTGGAGCAAGGCTAATAGCTGTTTCTAAATGAGAAAGAGCAGAGTCAAACCAAGATTTTTTTAACGCAATAAGACTGTATAAATAATGCCAGTGGGCAGACTTCTCATGAAGTGTATTTAAAGTTGTTTCAGCAGTTACTAAGTCGTTATTTGAAATCAGTATTTGAATTTCTTCAAAGGTATGCAATGCGAATCACTCCTTATAATCAAGTATATATTATTAGTATAACAAAAGTAAGGAAAAATGATAGACTTTGTTTGTATGAAAAAACAGGATAAATAGTATGTAAAAGTCATACCTACTGCTAGGGCATCAATACTTGTGACAATAGCTAATACTGATATGGTTTTAAATGCTGGTAAAAATAACTCATAATATGTATATAAATAGGCAAGAGTGGAAAGTAAGTATATAATATAAAAATAAACAAAGGCTTAGTAGTGAGGTGAAGGCATGTATAAGATACTAATTGTTGAAGATGATAGAGTGATTGGTGAAGAAGTCACAAAACATTTGATGAAATGGGGATATGAGGTTCATCAAGTAAAAGATTTTACTCAAGTAACGGAAGAATTTTTGGTTATAGGGCCACATCTTGTACTTATGGATATTGGCTTACCTTTTTTTAATGGGTACTATTGGTGTACGGAAATAAGAAAAAAATCTAAAGTACCTATTATCTTTTTATCATCAGCAAGTGATAGTATGAATATTGTTATGGCGATGAATATGGGGGCAGATGATTTTATCACGAAACCTTTTGAGTTAGAAGTCCTTGCAGCTAAAGTACAAGCCATGCTTAGGAGAACCTATGACTTTATAGAAGAATGTACAGAACTAGAGCATAGAGGTGTGATTTTAAATTTAGCTGATGCAACACTTGTTTTAGGAAATGATAAAATAAAACTGACAAAAAATGAGTTTTTAATGCTTCAAATCTTATTTGAACATAAGGGAAAGGTTGTAGCTAGAGAGGAAATCATGAAGAAGCTCTGGGACACAGATTATTTTATCGATGATAATACTTTGACTGTTAATATGGGAAGAGTTCGTAAAAAATTAGAAGAGATGGGCTTAAGAGATTTTATTACAACTAAAAAAGGTTTGGGATATATTTTAGAGAATGAATAATGAAGAAGGAGTACTTAGATGAAGAAAAAGAGTTTAGGGGACTTAGCTATTTTATGGTTAAAGGATCATATAAAGAGTATAGTGCTTTATTTAGTATTAATGTTTCTTTATTGTATGGTGGCAGCATTATCTAGGATCCCTATGGAGCCTATTTTATATAGTACGTATGTCTTTAGTTTTGTAGGCATTATGGTTTGTTTATGGGATTATCAAAAATATATTAAGAAATACTATGCCTTATTAAACGTCTATGAAAATAGGACGATTTCATTAGAACAGCTTCCTTTACCCCAAAGCTTTATTGAAGGAACTTATCAAGAAATTTTAAAAGCACTTTATGCCAATCAACAAACAGCAAAAATGCAACTAGGTGAACAAAAAACAGAAATGACGAATTATTACACCTTGTGGGCACACCAAATTAAAACACCTATTGCAGCGATGAAGCTTTTACTAGAGCACAAGGAAGAACAAAATGGCTATATGCTAGAAACAGAACTTTTTAAAATAGAACAGTATGTAGAAATGGTACTTCAGTATTTAAGATTAGAAAGTATTTCTGCAGATTTAGTTTTAAAACCTTACGCACTTCAAGATATTGTAAGACAAGCTGTGAAGAAATATGCCATCAGTTTTATTGGAAAGAAGCTTACACTTCATTTACAACCTTTTGAGGCAATAGTACTAACAGATGAAAAGTGGATTAGCTTTGTAATCGAACAAATTTTATCAAATAGCTTAAAATATACACAGACAGGAAGTATTACTATTTCAATAGAAGAAACGGATAAAGAAATAAAATTGATGATTAAAGATACAGGGATTGGGATAAGTCCAGAAGATTTACCTAGAATTGGAGAAAGAGGGTTTACAGGCTATAATGGCAGAATGGATAAGAAATCTACAGGGATAGGCTTATACCTTTGCAAACAGGTCACCACTAGACTTTCGCATAGTTTAGAAGTAACTTCAACCGTTGGACAGGGGACAATAGTGACGTTAGGATTCCTTAAAAACAAAAAACTATAAAACTTACAAAAATGTCATGTTTGAAAAAGAAATGTAAGCCAAAGAAATGGCAAGGCATTTCTTTTTTTTCTATACTAAAAGAGAAATGAGCCTCATGTTTATCAACATACATGAGAATAGGGTTTTGATTTAAACAGTTTTTACTAAAAGAGTTTTATGGCAATAGGTAATAGGTGGGTAAAGGCTATAGTAGTAAAAATAATGAAATGAGAACTTAGGCAGTAGAACTAAAAAGATAATAAGTGTAGATAAGAGGGAGAGAAAATGATGGCGCTATTAGAGGTTAAAAATTTAAACAAAATATATACCACTAGGTTTGGAGGTACACAAGTTCAGGCTTTAGATAACATTAGTTTTTCAGTAGAAAAGGGAGAATATGTGGCCATTATGGGTGAGTCAGGTTCAGGAAAAACAACCTTGCTCAATCTCTTAGCGTCTTTAGATGTAGCTACTAAAGGTGAGATTTTATTAGAAGGAAAATCTTTTGCCACTATTAAGCCTAGTGCAAGGTGTGCTTTTCGTAGGGATCATTTAGGTTTTGTTTTTCAAGACTTTAATTTATTAGATACTTTTTCAATTAAAGATAATATTATATTGCCGCTGGTTTTACAGGGAGAAAAGTATGAAGTAATGCAAAAAAGATTAGAAATATTGGCTAGGCAGTTAAATATTGAAGAGATTTTACCTAAATTTCCTTACGAAGTTTCTGGTGGACAAAAACAAAGAGCAGCTGTAGCTAGGGCACTTATTACACAGCCTAAAATTGTTTTAGCAGATGAACCTACAGGGGCACTAGACTCTAAGGCTTCTAATCAGCTTCTAGAACTGTTTAATGAGATTAACAAAGAGGGACAAACGATTGTTATGGTAACTCATAGTACAAGAGCTGCAAGTCATGCTAGTCGTGTGCTTTTTATTAAAGATGGCAATTTATTTAATCAGATTTATAGAGGAGAAATGAACGATAAGGAAATGTATCGTCATATTGCAAATACCTTAACAGTTTTACAAGCAGGAGGCGGTGACAATGAATAAAGCAGTTCTTTTACCCAAGCTAAGCATTAACGGTATTAAACAAAATAGTACAGTTTATGTACCCTATATGCTGATTACTTCCTTTTCAGTTTTTGTTTTCTTTATCTTTAGTGCTATTTGTGATAATGAAATACTTTATGATTTACCTTATGCTGGGTATGTAATAATTCTTATGGAAGTTGGACGAGTGCTTCTGGGAATTATTTTAGCACCTATTCTTTTTTCTACCCATGAATTTCTAGTGAAACAAAGAAAGAATGAATTGGGGCTTTATAATGTATTAGGTTTAGATCAAAAATACATTAGTATGATTATGTGC
Organism: Sporanaerobium hydrogeniformans; assembly: GCF_002735925.1. GTDB lineage: Bacteria > Bacillota > Clostridia > Lachnospirales > Cellulosilyticaceae > Sporanaerobium > Sporanaerobium hydrogeniformans. The sequence continues at coordinate 53,883 of NZ_PEDL01000019.1, forward strand.
TTAGAAAGCATATTCATTTATATAGCAACAACAGCTTTTGGCGTTTTGGTAGCGACTATTTTTTCTAAACTCATTTATTTGCTACTTTTAAATATCTCAGGGCTTCCAGTAGATACGGAGTTTGTAGGGAGCCTTAGAAGCTATGAGGCTACCATTATTTATTTTGGTGTGATTAGTCTAGTAAACCTAGGTGTAAGCTTATGGCAAATCTTTATTAGTAAACCCATTGAACTTCTTAAGAGTAGTAAGAAAGGAGAAAGAGAAGTAAAATTTCTGGGGTTTAAAGCAATTATAGGTTTCCTTATTTTGGCCTTAGGATATTATATAGCTCTTATTACAGAATTAGATAGTATGATATTTATTCACTTTTTCCTGGCAGTAATGTTAGTCATATGGGGAACACGATCTATTTTTAAGACAGGTACGATTGCTATTTTAAGATGGATGAAAAGTAGGCCTAGTATTTACTATAAAAAGAAGAATTTTGTTACTATATCAGGGATGCTTTATCGCATGAAAAGAAACGCACAGGGGCTAGCTAATATTTGTATTTTTAGCACCATGATTATTATTACTTTAATTTGCACCTTGACGGTATTAACAGGAGAAGACGGGGCGGTGCGCTTTAATTATCCTATGGACGCTGAGTACCGCTTTTCGGTCTCTGATTTTAATACACGAGAAAAACAAGAAAGCTTCAAGGGAAAAGTTGAAGAAATAGCTAAGTTAAAAGCTGTAAAGGTAACAGACTATAAAGAGTTTACGTTTCAAAAGATAAAAGCTTATAAAAAAGATAATGCGTTTCTTAATGTAGCGTCATATGAGGAAAATAGAGAAGATGTTTTTGATATCCGTTTTATGTCCTTAGCAGATTATAATCGCATAGAACATGAACAACAGACATTAGAAAAGAATGAGGTTCTCATTTTTAGTAAAGGTAAAGACTTTGTTCATGATGAAGTGATTTTAGAGGGTAAGAGTTTTAAAGTAAAGAAAGAGCTTAAAGTATTTACCATTGAAGCTAAAGAAGAAAGAAACATGGTAGATGAGACTTACTATATTATTTTAAAGGAACAGGAGACAATCGATGCTTTAGCTGCCAAGTTCAGTACATCATCTAGTACATTATCTCAAAAAGATGAATTATATAATATTCATTTTAATATAGAAGGAACGAAGGAAAATAAAGATTTACTCATTCAAGATATTAATACTTATATAGACACAACTTATGGTCATCGTTCTTCAGGTTATATAGAGCAGTGGAGACAAGAAACTAGGTCTATGAATGGTGGATTTATATTCTTAGGTATTTTCTTTGGTATTGTTTTTAGTGTGTGCCTTGTTCAAATGATGTATTATAAGCAAATTACAGAAGGCTTTGAGGATAAGAAAAGCTTTGAAATCTTACAGCAAGTGGGAATGAGTGATGAAGAAGTAAAAGCTACTATCAAAAGACAGATTTTGATTGTATTTTTCCTTCCTCTTATCTTTGCTATTATTCATATTATTTTTGGATTACAAGTAGTCAAAAACTTATTAGGTGTATTAAATTTATATAATGATATATTAATCTATACTTGTAGTGGTGTAGTAATCATTGTATTTACCATGCTTTATATTAGTAGTTATTTGTTTACAGCAAAGGCTTATTATAAGATTGTAAAGCGCATGAATTAAGTGTAGACATAATTTTTCAATGTTCGTAGTAGTAGAAAAGATAAATAAAGAGTAAGATGCGTCTACAATTCTAAGGAATTGATAGATGCATCTTTTTTGTTTTAATTGATAAGCCAGAAAAGAAGTTATCTCAATAGTATTTAAAAGGAGATTATAATTGTGTTTAAGATTAAAATAGGTGTTCAAACAGAAAATTATATTATAAAATAAATATAAAAAATATTTAGATGATAAGGAAAGAATAATGAATCTGTTGAGAATATGGAAACTAGCAGAACATAAGACTTTATTTGTGTTTCAAGTTTTGATGAATATAGGTCTAGCCTTTATAACGATTGCAGTAAGTGATTTTACAAGAAAAGCTGTAGACCAAGGGATAGGAGGAGGACAGATAAGTACTACTATTCTAAAATTCGTTTTACTGACATTAATAGGAACTGTCTTAAGCTATGGAAGTGTTATATGTCAGGGACGATTTTCTGTTTTATTAATAGAGCGCCTAAGAAATATGACAACGGCTAAGCTAGTTAATGCAGAATATGGATTTTATGAAAAGGAGACAACGGGGAGTATAAGTAATAGAATGCTTCGTGATATGACTTGTGTAGCAGATTATATGTCTGGAGGAATGCCAGAGTTTTTAACTAATATAATTATATTTGCTTGTTGCTTCATGTATTTATTAAAGGTTAATTTAGCTATGACCTTGGTAAGTGCTATTTGTATTCCTATGGCAGTTATACTTGCGAAGAAGGTTGCATCGCCCACTTATGATACCATAGAAAAATTTGAGACTAAGATAGATGAGGTAATTGAGATTGCTCAGGATACTATTCATAATGTAAGGGTTGAAAAGGTTTATGGTTTGCAGGACTTAAGAAAAGATTATTTTGATAAGAATATAGATGAAGCTACTGCTTATTATGTTAAATATGAAAAGCTTGTGGCTAAGGCAGGAGGGTACAAATATATTATTAAGGCCATGCCTATGCTTATTTGCATATTTATTGGTTTTTATAATAGCTATAGAGGAAATATTACAAGTGGGGAGCTTATTGCCTTCGTGCTTCTCTTACAAAATGTATCTAAACCATTATCTGAGCTTACTAGGTATGTGACAGAGTTTAAAGAGGCAATGGTTTCAGTGGATCGTATGATGCAAATTGTTGATGTTAAGGAAGAAGCCTTCGGTGAAGAAGAAGAAAAAGAAAAATCTTTAGTTTTTGAGCTAAAAGATATTTCATTTAGCTATGATGTAGCGGATGAGCAAGGAAACAAGGAAATTTTATCTCATATTAATATGCAAATCTCTCAGGGAAAGGCTATCGCCTTAGTAGGAGCAAGTGGTAGTGGGAAAAGTACTTTGTTTAAATTACTCATGGGATTTCATAAGCCAACAAAGGGGGAGGTTTGTTTGTATGGAAGATCGTTAAATGATTGGGATATAGAGAAAGCTAGACGCCAGATGGCATATGTTGCGCAAGATACCTATTTGTTTGAAGGGACGGTTGCTGAGAATATAGGTTATGGTAAAGAAGGAGCTACTTTAGAAGAAATTATTGAAGCAGCCAAGAAAGCATATGCCAATGAGTTTATTATGGCAATGCCACAAGGCTATCAAACAGTCATATCAGAGAGAGGAAGCAACTTGTCTGGGGGGCAAAGACAGAGGTTAGGAATAGCAAGAGCTTTATTAAAGGATGCTCCTATCTTTCTATTAGATGAAATGACATCTGCGCTAGATGTAGAATCAGAAAAATTAATTCAGAAGGCTATAGAGGAATATAGCAAGAGTAAAACAGTGATTTTAATTGCGCATCGCTTATCAACAATTAGACAAGCTGATGAGATATATGTTCTTGATCAGGGACAGGTTATTGAAAAAGGAAGTCATGAAGATCTTATAGCAAAGAGCGGTATGTACAGTAAACTCTATAGTAATCAACAAAATCAAATAAGCTATAAGGAGATGGCTACGAGTGAAGACACTTTATAAGGATTTTAAAAATACATTCGTCTTTTTGAAGGGACATTATCTTATTTACTTTAGTGGCATTATAGGTATGACACTTTTGCATGCAAGTAGTGCCTTGGTAGAATCGTACTTATTGAAGAGGCTTTTAGACATTGGAGATAATCATAGCCTATATATGATTTTTAAACTATTAGCATTAGTCATTGTATATATGATTATAGTTGTTATACTTTTACCTATTTTTACATTTATGTTCAATGGGCAAGCGAAATATGGCTTCGCTAATATATGTAAAGCCCTTTATTATAAATTTAGTAGGCTACCCGTTGATTACTATGAAAAAAATCATAGTGGACATGCACTTTCTCTTTTTGAAAATGATACGTGGGTAGTAGCTGGAATTTTTATGAGACATTTTAGGAGAACAATTGCCTCCTTTGCCACAATTATTGTTTATTTGATTCCAATGTTTGTGTTTGATTATAGAATTACAAGTGTTATTTTGATTTTAAATTTGCTTACACTTATAGTGAATACTAATATCTCTAAGAAACTTAAACTAACAACTAAAGAAGTACAAAATCAGCTTTCAAACATGACAGTTATAATAACAAATATCATTGGAGGCATTTCTATTATTAGAATGTATCAAAAGGGACAGCAGATGATAGAAAACTTTAAAAAAAGTAATGAGGAGGTATCTAGACATAATCTAAAGAATAATAGAATAGTTGCTTTTCTTTCAGCGTATAACTTTATGATCTCTATGTGTAATATTATGGTGTTTGTATTACTAGGAAGCCTGATGGTAAAGTGGGGATTAACGACCTATGGTAATATTATTGCAATCATGAGCTTGCAGACAGCACTAGATGCTAACTTTAGAGAGTTTGGTCAGTATTACCCTATGTTTTATAATAGTCTTGCAGGAACAGAGAGAGTTTATGAGTTTTTAGAGCTAGAAGAAGAGCCTAATCAAAGAAAGACAGAGATCATTGAGCAGCCTGGATACATAGAATTTAAAGATGTTACTTTTGGTTATACAGAAGATAAAGCAGTCATAAGAGACTTTAGTTTGACTATTCAGCAAGGTGAAACAATAGGCATTGTAGGTGAAAGTGGAAGTGGTAAAAGCTCCTTAGTTAAATTACTTATGGGATTTTATCAAACGAATAGAGGTGGGATTTCGATAGGTGGCAAAAGCATAGGTGAAATGACACTGGATGAACTACGAGGACTTATTGCCTATGTGCCACAAGAGTCTCAGCTCTTTAATACAAGTATCAAAGAGAATATCCGTTATGGCAATCCGGGGGCAACAGATGAGCAGATTATAGCGGCAGCTAAGGCAGCTAATGCCCATAGATTTATTAAGGAACAGGCAGACGGTTATGATACCATTGTTGGTGAAAGAGGAATGAGGCTATCGGGAGGGCAATGTCAAAGAATTGCGATTGCAAGAGCCATTCTAAAAGATGCTCCTATTCTTATATTAGATGAAGCTACATCGGCGTTAGATTCAGAATCTGAAAGGTTAATGAGAGAAGTAATGGCTAGTTATAGCAAGACAAGGACTACTCTTATGATTGCTCACCGTTTATCAAGTATAGAATATGCAGATCGTATTATAAAGATTGGATAGGTATTAATAGGCTTAAATAAGACTCTAAAAAGGATGAGAATTAATTTTTTCAGCTAAATTTAATTAAAACCTAAAAAAGTAGTTGACGTATGTAGTGTAATCGTGTACGATTATAAAAGTCGCAAGGAACGAAAGCGACATAATAAAAGATTACTTAGTAAGTAATCATCGTACTTTGAAAAACAAATACTACAACAATTATAGATTTGTAAGTTATAGCAATATAACTTGCGCCTAACGATAAATGTACACGCATTGTATAATGCAAAAATGTTTGTCAGGGTGTAAAATCTACAATTTAACCGATAGTGAAAGTCTTATTTTTGCCACTAGGCAAAGATTAGAGTTTCATAATACCCGAAAGGGTATAATTTATATTCTTTGTATTCAACGAAAGTTGATTAACAAGGCACATGACAAACCGTCAACGTAAGTTGAACGGATTAGGTCAAGCTACTAAGAGCGTAGAGTGGATGCCTTGGCACCGAGAGCCGATGAAGGACGTGATAAGC